>CAWEGL010000020.1:0-562163 GCA_963808795.1 uncultured Acidobacteriota bacterium | reverse complement strand
ACCTGCACATGCACAACGGAATGAACATGCATGGGTTGCTCTTTATTGAAATTGCCTTCCATATCACCATGCTCATCTGCGCGGTGACATTGGCTCTGAGCTTCCTGCGTCTTGCCCACCACACGACGGCCGGAAAAGGGGCCTGATCACGTTCTGTGGCCTCAAATGTCGATAACAGACCTTACCAAGGAAGGAGCTTAAACCGATGAGTGAAGCCAAGAGGAGGTTAGACGCTATGGTCGGTGTCGCTGCACCGCCTTTTCATCCGATTTTGACTGATGCCGGTGGTGGGCCCACCTTCACGATGCTCGGGACCACGATGCGTCTGCTCGCCACCGCCGCCGGCACTGGAGGACGGTATACAGTGATCGAGCAGGTAACGCCGCCTGGTTGGGGTCCACCTCGTCACATCCATTCATGTGAAGACGAGATATTTTATATTCTTGACGGCAGCTACGAGTTGCACGTCGGAGATGAGCGCCGGACCGTTTCCGCTGGTGCCTCCGCAATCTTGCCCCGCAACATTCCGCACGGCTTTCGCAACGTGGCGTCCACGCCCAGCCGTTTGGTATTCGTTATCACTCCCGGCGGACTGGAGGAGTACTTCTTGGCGGTGGCAAAATGTTCGCCAGCCCCCACCCCCCCACAACTGGTTGAACTGGCCGGACCATTCGGTCTGACCCTTCTACCGCCAGGAGCTTAACCAGAGCTAGAGCGTATCAGGCCGTGACAGTGACGACCACATAGCAAGGCCTCCGCGAGGAGCAACCACTTCTCTTATCGAGGCGATTCGATCGGCTGTGTAAAGGGCTGTAACGATTCATGCGACAGATAACTGTGGAAACTCACGGGACTAGCGGAGTGCTAGCTGCGCAACTCACAAGCTCTGGCGTTCGCATCGGAGCATCACTTTCGTTCTAACAAGGAGACAACATCATGTATTTAGTCATGGGCATTACTGGAAAAGTTGGCGCCGCCGCCGCGCGGCATCTGCTGAGGCAAGGCAAACAGGTGCGAGCACTTGTGCGCGATCGCGAGAAAGCGGCGAAGTGGGCAGACCAAGGCGTCGAGTTGGTCGATGGAGACTGGAACGATGCGACAGCCATAGCGGCGGCGCTCAAAGGTGTTGAGGGCGCGTTTGTTATGTTGCCGGCTGTATGGGCACCCTCGCCTGATTTCAGAGAAGCAAAGGGCGTGATTGCGAACTATGTCGAGGCGCTGACAAAGGTAGTGCCCCCGCGCGTGGTAGCGCTCTCGTCTACGGGCGCGCATAGAACCAGCGGGGCTGGGATCATCACGGCCTTGTCACTCCTGGAGCAAGGTTTTCGCAGCCTGCAATCTCCGGTTGCATTTGTGCGCGCAGGCGGCTTTTTCGAAAATTTTCTTTTCGGCTTACAGGCCGCCCAGGGCGGAACACTACCGGTCTTCTACAATCCGACAAACCGGAAATCGATGATGGTCGCGTCAGACGACATCGGCGCTGAGGTGGCAACGCTTCTGACCGGGCCGGCGTGGTCAGGCCATCGTGTCATCGAACTCGGTTCGATGGTAAGCGCGGATGAAGTGGCCGCACAGTTGGGTGAAGTGCTGAAACTCGACGTAAAAGCCTTTGCAATCCCGCGTGCAGGGTGGGCTGAAGCGTTCGAGCAGTTCGGCATCCCCAAGGGCCACACTGGACCTGCCGAAGAAATGTATGAGGGCATTAACGCGGGATGGATGGGCCTCGGAATCGCGGGTACGGAGCACGTAGAAGGTACGACGTCCGCACGCGATGTGTTTGCGGCTGCAAAGAACGCCGTCAAGGCGTAAATCCGGGGCAAGCTGAATCAGCCCGGTTCCTTGGGGAACCGCGGCGCTAACGTCAAGAAAGATCGAGGTCAAACATGAAAGTTCTTGTTTGGGGTGCAACGGGCGGAACCGGACGGCTGATTGTCCGCGACGCCCTGTGCGCCGTCTGGGCTGCACCTTCTCTTATGGTGAAGGGTGCAGAAAGCCCTCGTTGAATGCACGACCCGGAGGCCGCCCCGCCCATGCGGCGCGTTGATTTCAGTCGCGTACAAGCGCCGGCTTATTGCAGAACGATTTAAACCATTTTAACCGCCAGAAAAGGATGGCTTTTAATATGAAATCTGAACACACAGTAGATAAACCCGCGCGGGCAGGTCGAGCAACCCAAATAGCCGCAATGGTAACAACCGGCATTGTCGCCTTCATGTGGTTGTACTTCGGAAGGCTATATCTAATTCACGATCCCGGCGAATGGAGGATCGTCAATCAGCAGCTCGGATACCCGCTCTATATCATCCCTCTGCTTGGCGTGACCCACATCCTTGGTGGCGTGGGCCTTCTGATTCCCAATGTGCCTCGATTGACTGAGTGGGTCTATGCTGGTTTCGCGATCACTCTTTTACTCGATTTCTATTCACAACTGAATAGCAGTGGCAGTACCTGGGATAAATTTGATCCGATTCTCGTCACGGGGTTCGTCTTTACTTCGTATGTATTAAGACGCTGCATGCGCGCAAACATGTGGTCGATATGAAGAACACGTTCGGCGGGCGGTTTTACCTTTTCCAGGCACGTCGCGGAGGCCCAACGAGGGTCCGGCCCACCACTCATCCAATCACAGGTGCGAAGTCGTCCCGATAAGTCACATTGTGTTTACTAACTTCTGGGCAGCGACAGCTCAAATGGCGAGAACAGCCCGAAGCGCGTTTCCAACTCTTACGCGGGCAAATGCTGAGGGTCCCGGTCGATTTGTCACCAACTCAGACATAACCCAGCCCACCCACACACCAGCCACGGCCGCAGCCTACCCCCTCATCCTCGGATTGATCCATTGGTACGTTACGTCCGTCACAAAGTTCACCAGCACATAAGTCAGCCCGATGGCCAGCAAACACCCCTGCACCAGCGCGTAATCGCGGTTGTCGATGGCGCTCACCGTCAGCCGTCCCAGCCCCGGCCAACTGAAGATCGTCTCCGTCACGATGGCCCCCGCCAGCAGCGCGCCGAATTGCAAGCCGATCACGGTCACAATCGGCACCAGCGCGTTGGGCAGCGCGTGCCGCCACACCACGGCCGCCTCGCTCAGCCCCTTGGCCCGCGCCGTGCGGATGTAGTCCTGCCCCAGCTCCTCCAGCATGGTCGTGCGCACCATGCGCGTCAGGATCGCCGCCAGCGACGACCCCATGGCCACCGACGGCAGAATCAGGTACCGCCAGTCGATGGTGTTCGTCCCTCCCGCGTTCGCCCCCGACACCGGCGTCCATCCCAGCATGATCGAGAACACCAGGATCAGCACCGGCCCCAGCGCGATCACCGGCACGCTCAGCCCGAACAGCGAAACCACTGAGAGCGTCTGGTCCACCCACCGCCCGCGCTCGAGCGCCGCCAACATCCCCGCCGGAACCGCCAGCGCGATCGCGATCGTGAGCGCCGCCAGCGTCAGCGCCAGCGTGTACGGGTAGCGCTGCGCGATCAGGTGCGTCACCGTATCGTGCAGCCGGATCGACGTGCCCAGGTTCCCGTGCACCACCCCCGCCCAGTAGTGGATGTACTGCCTCCACAGCGGCTGGTCCAGCCCGTACTGGTGCCGCAGTTGGGTAATGTCGGCCGGAGTCGCCCCTTGGCCCAGCATCTGCAAAATCGGATCGCCCGGCACGATGTGGATGAGCAGAAACACCAGCGAAACCACCACCCATACCACGGGCAGCGTGAGGACCAGGCGCGTGAGGGTCTGCTTCATCTCGCTTCCCACCATAAACCAACCATCGTCGGTCACGCTCCGCCCGCCGCCGCGGAAGACCTAGGAAAGCACGATCCTCAACCGGCCCGCTCTCGACCGGCCAATAATCCGGCCAAGAATCTGGCCAAAAAACCCGCAAGGATCGAACAGCTTGAAAACTCGCGGCGCCGTGTTACACTTTTTCGGGTAACGTTTACTCATTCCAAGGTTGCCGGGATCGCCGGCTCTACGCGAGCGGCACGGCGCCGGGGAATGAGGGTTTTCCCGGGGCGGCGCGCTTTACTATTTGACAAGCGCCGGAGTAAAGCCATTCACTTAAGGGCGAGCGTCCTTGCCTTCCACGGATAAAGTGACCACCTCAGGTGATGTATGTTCGCCTTGCTGACAGCCCCCATCGCCGCCCGCTCCTTAAGCGCGTTACCGGCCTTTCTGGCCTTGGCGGCGCAGCCCTTGGTGCATCTGCGCGCGCTGGACGTTGCCGTGATCGCCATCTACTTCGGGATGGTGATCTGGATCGGCTTCTACCTCAAGGGACAGTCCAACACCGGCGAGGATTTCTTCATGGCCGGCCGGGAGATGAGCGCCTGGATCGCCGGTTTGAGCTTCGTGTCGGCCAACCTGGGCTCCCTGGAGCTGATGGGCTGGGCGGGCGCGGCTTATCAATACGGCGTGCTGGCCACCCACTGGTACTGGGTGGGCGCCATTCCCGCCATGATCTTCCTGGGGCTGATGATGATGCCCTTCTATTACGTCTCGAAGACGCACTCGGTCCCCGGCTATCTCAAGCTGCGTTACGGCGAGCACGCCCGCGTGGTGGCCGCCATCTCCTTCGCCGCCGAGATGATCCTGATGAGCGGCGTGAACATGTTCGCCATGGCCGTGGTGATGCAGGTGGTGCTGGGCTGGAGCATCCATTTCAGCATTCTCGTCTCCTCCATCGCCGTGGCTGTTTACGTGGGCCTGGGAGGGCTGCGCTCGGCCATCTTCAACGAGGTTCTGCAATTCATGCTCATCTGGGGCGGGGCGCTCCTGGTGCCCATCCTGGGGCTGGTGCAGGCGGGGGGATGGACGGGCCTGGAAGCCAGGATCATCGCCCGTCTGCACTCCGCCAGCTACCTTCACCTGTGGCGCTACACCGGCCACTTCGCCTCCAATCCCATGGGCGTGCAGTGGACCGGGATTCTCTTCGGGCTGGGCTTCGTGATCAGCTTCGGCTACTGGACTACAGACTTTCTGGTGGTGCAGCGGGTGCTGGCCGCGCACAACCTGCACGCGGCGCGCATGGCGCCCATCATCGGCTCGTTTTTCAAGATGGCGGTTCCCTTCATCGTCATCCTGCCCGGCCTGCTGGGCCTGGTTTTGCTGCAGAATCCCGACGGCTCGCGCCGGGTCCTGGTGGGCCAGGACGTGGTGGCCGCCTGCGCCGTGAACACCTCCCAGAACCAGCTTCAAAATCCCTCCGCCTGCGCCGCGGCGATGGCCACCACCAAGCTCTCTCCCGCCTACCAGCAAAAGATCCTGAGCGATGCTCCGGGAGTTTCGCTGCACAGTTACAACGAGGCGCTGCCGCTGATGATGGTGCGCTATCTGGGGTCCGGTCTTCTGGGCCTGGGCATCACCGCCCTCATTGCCGGCTTTATGAGCGGCATGGCCGGCAACGTGAGCGCTTTCTCGACGGTGTGGACCTACGACCTCTACAGGCCGCTTATCCGCAAACACGCTTCCGACAGCCACTATGTGCTTGTGGGCCGATGGTCGATTATCATCGGCGTCGCGGTGTCGATCGGCACCGCCTATCTGGTCATGCACGCGCTGGGCATCATGGATTACGTGCAGGCCCTGTTCTCGATCTTCGTGGCGCCGCTGCTGGGGGTGATTCTGTTCGGCATGTTTTGGAAGCGGGCCACCGGGCTGGCCGGTTTCCTGGGCCTGCTCTGCGGCATCGTCTTTTCGGCTAGCCTGTATGTGTGGGTCAAGCTCAACCCCGCGGACCTGGCGCTGGTGGCGCTTTCGCCGGCCGCCAAGCCCATGGCCGAGAACGTCTACCGCGCGCTGTGGGCCTTTCTGCTCACCTCCATCATTGTGATCGTGGTGAGCTTGCTGACCAAGCCGCGGCCGCTCGCGGAACTGGACGGCCTCGTCTACGGCGCCACCACGCTGCCCAAGGAGGAGCCGGCGCCGCTTTACAAGCAGGAATGGCTGTGGGCCGCGGTGGCCACCATCATCTTCGTGGCCTTGAATATTATCTTCTGGTAGCCGGCGGAGGCCGGGTGGTTGGAACAGGATTCGGAAGGCGCCGTAACCCGCAAGACCCGCGGAAGCAGCCGGGGCGGGCGTAGAAAGGAAGGCAGTGGAGCTTATGGATGCGCATAGATCGAGGATTTCCATCTGGTTTTTTATCGGCGTGCTGCTGGCCGTCTACGGAGCCATGATCCTGGGTAACGGACTGTATGAATGGACGAGCGGCATCTATCCCCGCGGGGTGCAGTTGACCAATCTGCACATGTCTGTCTGGTGGGGCGGTTTGCTGGCGGCTTTGGGGGCGTTTTACCTGGTCAAGTTCCGCCCCGGCCGCACCGGTAAGTAGAGCTCGCCGCGCACGCCGCCGCGAATGCAAGCGTGTGAAGAAGTTCGATGGCGCTCAAGTGCGGCGGCAAGCGCAACGCCATGGGGAAACGGCGTCTGCCAGGCAAGTCCCGGAAACAGGACGGCGGTCCGGCAGCGGCAGGCGCCATCAAACCGCCGCAGCGGAAAGAATGGAAGGAGCAAAAGACATGACAGCGCAACGCACCATGACATACGGAATCATCGTCGGTAATCGCGGCTTTTTCCCCGATCACCTGGCCAAGAGCGGACGCGAAGAGATCATCGCCGCGCTGGAAGCGGCGGGAGCGCGGGCCGTAGTTCTAGGCCCTGGGGAATCGAAGCACGGCGCCGTGGAGACTTATGCGGAATCCGAACGCTGCGCGGAGCTGTTTAAGAAACACGCCGAAGAGATTGACGGCATCATCGTGACTCTGCCTAACTTCGGCGAGGAGCGAGGCATCGTGGACGCCATCCGGCTATCCGGGCTCCGGGTTCCGGTGCTGGTGCAGGCCACGCCCGACCGCTCCGACGCCATGACCATCGCCACGCGCCGCGACAGCTTCTGCGGCAAGATGAGCTGCTGCAACAACATGATGCAGTACGGCATCGCCTATTCGCTGACCACGCTGCACACCGAGAGCCCGGCCTCGGCCGAGTTCAAGGCCGATCTGGAGTGGTTCGGCCAGGTCTGCCGCATCGTGAAGGGGCTCAAAAATCTGCGCATCGGCGCCATCGGCGCGCGTCCTGCCGCCTTCAACACAGTGCGCTTCTCCGAACGCATCTTGGAGACCGCCGGCATCTCCATCGAGCCCATCGACCTGTCGGAGATCTTCGGGCGCATTAACCGCATGAAGGACTCCGACGACGCGGCGCAGGAAAAGCTCACGGCCATTAAGCAGTACGTCACCACCGCGGGCATTCCCGACGCGGCGCTCGTGAAGATGGCCAAGCTGGGCGCGGTCGTGGACGGGTGGATGAAGCAGACCCACTGCACCATCAGCGCCGTGCAGTGCTGGACCTCGATGGAAGAGTTCTTCGGCGTGGTGCCTTGCACGATTATGAGCATGATGTCGAACAACCTGATCCCCTCGGCCTGCGAGGTGGACGTGCCTGGCGTGCTTAGCATGTACATGATGGCAATGGCCTCGGGCACGCCGTCGGCCCTGTTGGACTGGAACAACAACTACGGCAGCGATCCCAACAAGTGCGTCTGCTTCCACTGCTCCAACCTGCCCAAGCACTTCTTTAAGGAAGCCCGCATGGACTACCAGGAGATTATCGCCGGCACGGTGGGCAAGGAGAACACCTTCGGCACCTGCGTAGGCCGCGTCAAGTCTGGGGTCATGACCTTCGCGCGCTACTCCACCGACGACCGGCGCGGCGTCATCCGCGGCTACACCGGCGCCGGCCGCTTCACCGACGATCCGCTGGAGACCTTCGGCGGGGCCGGCGTGGCCGAAATCCCCCAGTTGCAAAAGCTGCTCCACTACATCTGCCGGGAGGGCTTCGAGCACCACGTGGCCGCCAACTTCAGCAGCGTCTCCAAGTCCGTTCACGAGGCCGCGCGCTACCTGGGCTGGGAGAGTCATTACCATCCAGCGCTCGAAGAGTAGGCGAGCTGACTGCCGCCTTGGTTTTCTTCCCACTGCCTTTGTGCTACGTGTGTACCGTGCGGTTGTGGGGAGTCTTCTTGAGGGGCCTTAACTGTGGGCCGCATTCGAAATCCAGCCCAGCCATCGGCTTACCTGCCCGCGCCGCCCGGCGGCGGCTGGCTTTGCGGCTGCGCGGGCAGCACGTAGATCACCTCGCCGGGCCTGGCGTAGTGGAGCTTTTCGCGCGCTTCACTCTCAATCGCTTCGGGGTCCGTTTTGAGCTGGTCGATCTGCTGCCGCATCTGCGCGTTCTCCTGCTGCAAGTCTTTGATCTCCTGCTGCAATTGGTGGTCCTGGGCGCGTTTCTGCTGCCAGAATGACAAACCATCTTTGCCGTAGATCACATGCCAGGTCACGAGGAGCGTCAGCGCGATGGCGATCAGCGTTCCCGCGGGACGCCACCCACGTCGCACCCATTCCAGCGCGCGCTCGCGCAGCGGAACTTGCGCCGTGTCCGCGGTATCCTTTCCGGATTGCACTCCCGCGCCCGTCATCGAATCTCGAACTCCTTACCGAGGACCAAGACGCCCGCCCCGCGGGGCCGGAACAGCCTGCAACTCTCTAGAACTTGTTGCATAAACGGGGTTTTGAAAGGGCACGGATTTATCCGTGCCGCACAGGCCGCATAAAACGCGGGCTTTAGCCCCTGAGGGATGTTCCTCGCCCGCGCTGCCGCATTTGTGCAACCAGTTCTAGTGAACGCGAGCTTCCGCCGCGGGTCAAGAGCAAGTCTCAGTGGAGCGGATGGAAGGAACCAAGGTCGGCAAACGGCTCTCGAAGCGGCGTTCGGCCAATTGCCGGTCTTCGTGGCGAACCAAACGCGATTGCCGCCGTGATAGCATGTGGTCGCATTGGAATCCGGGCCGGATTGAGGGACAAGCGATGCGCGACGGAGAACGTGGAGCTTCGGTCAGCAGAAGAAGGCTGATCCGGAATGGATTGCTGATGGCGTCAAGCCGCGCGTGGGCGCCGTGGGCCTTTGGCGAAGGGACGGGGGCGCAGCAGAATCCCGGCGCCGGGAGCGCGTACAAAACGTGGACGATCGGCAACGGCCGGATCGCGCGCACCATCACCTTCCGGCCGGAAACAGGATTGACGACGGAGCGGTTCTCCGATCTTGCGACGCACGTGGACTTCATACTTCCGGATTACATCCGCAGTGACATGGCGCAGGAGTTCTCCTTTGTGTGCAACGGGCGCCGCTGCGCGGGAGCGGATGGGTCGTTCGAGCTGGTGGCCGCCGGCGAGGCTGCTCTTGCCCGCGGGAAGTCGCTCACCGTGCGGCTGCGGCACAGGGAGCTGCCGCTGGAAGTGTCGGTGGTGTACAGCGTCTACGACGGCCACCCGGCGACGCGCAAGCATCTGGTGCTGCGGAACACAGGCGCATCCGTGCTGCATATCTCGCACCTGAATATCGAGGCCATCGGGCTCGCCCTCGGGCCGGCGGACGAGATCACGCTTCTGACGCAGTATGGGACGATTCCCCGCGAGACCTTTTATACCGGGCGCTCGGAGGACTCGGGGTTGCTGGTGGCCAACGGCTTGACGGGCAACGGCATGGCCATCCTCAGCGAAGTGCCCGGCTACATGAAGCGCGCGGAGATCAACGGTTTCTATGATGCGGAGCATGTGCAGATCGGGGTCATGTATGACACCGATCTGATGCCGTTTGAGCGTACAGTGGCGAGCGGCGAAGCGTTCCCGACGGCCGGCGCGTCGCTCGTGGCTTTTCGTAACGGCGACGGCTTCAACGATCCGCATTGGCTGCTGCCCTCGTATACCGCGCAGGTACTGGAGCGCCGCGTGGATGCGCAGGGACCGCCGTGGATCTACAACACTTGGGAGCCGTTCATGCGCGGGATCAACCGCACGGCGGCATTGGAATTGATCGATGCGGCGGGCGCGATGGGCATGGATATCTTCACCATCGACGACGGCTGGCAGAAGGAGTACGGTGAGAACGCCGTGAACACGGCGGCGTTCCCCGGCGGGTTGCAGCCCATTCTGGATGCCGTGGAAGCGCGCGGGATGCGGCTGGGCCTGTGGATTCCCATGGCGGCGATCGGAACCTCGACGGCGGTTTATCTCCAGCACCCGGAGTGGGCGGCGCTCGACCAGACTGGAGAGCCGAAGATCACGGGTACGGCGGCTGGGCCCAAGGCGGTCATGTGCATGGCCTCGGCGTACCGGGATACGGTGGCCGATCGCGTCAACGACGCCATCGAGCGCTTCCGCCTGGCGTACGTCAAGCTCGATCTGACTACGATCTTCAATGCGTATGGAGAGGCCCCGGGCTGCTGGGCCACAAATCACTACCACAGCGACTGGGCGGAATCCCTGAACCGCATTTACGAGGGCATCTCGTATGTGACCCACAAGATTTACCAGAAACATCCGGACGTGCTGCTCGATCTGACCTTCGAGCTTTGGGGACAGAAACACATCATCGACGCGGGCTTGCTGGCGGCCGGCGATCTGGACTGGATGAGCAACGTGAGCGACGGACAAACGGATTCTGCGGGGCCATCGCAGGCCCGACAGTTGCTCTACCAGCGCGCGGCGTCGATGCCGGTGGAAGCCATGCTGATTGGCAATCTGCACGCCGACATGCAGCCCATCCAGGAGCGCTTCGCCACCGCCATCGGAGCGGCGCCGGTACTGCTGGGCGACCTGCGCAAGCTGAGCGCTGAAGACCTGCGCTGGTATCACGAGAAGATCGGCTGGTTCAAGAAACTGAGGCGAAGCACCAAGATCAGCGAGAGCTTCTTCCCGCTCGGCAGTTGGCTGCAAATCACGCCCGCGGCTTGGGACGGGTTTGCGCGCTTCGCGCGCAGCGGCGACGGCGTGATTGCGCTGTTCCGGAATCATTCGCCCTCTGCAGAAGCTATGGTGAAGTTACCCATGCTGCCGGAGGGAAAGTACAAGTTGCGCTCAGTTATTACCGGGAAGGAATTGGGGGTTATTGATCGCTCCGCCTGGACGCGAGGGGTGCCGCTCCATTTTCCCGGCGGCGAACCGGTAGAAGTTCTGGAAGTAACTGCCGTCCGCGGGTGAAGTGAGTATGTGGCGGCGGGCAGGGCTTTGATTGCGAGCGCCGCATAGCGCCGACTTAGCAGATCCGGGGTAATTGCTCGCCGATCATGGTGGGGATGACGCGGTTGGCGCCCATGGCCGTGCGGGCGACCAGGATGCGCTTGTGTTCCGCGGTCACGTGGCCGATGCGTGCGGCGTCTTTGCCCAGCGGATGCGCGCGCAGCACAGCAAGCACGCGTTCCGCAGCCTGGCGCGCGACGAAAAAAACCGCTTTGCCTTCGTTAGCCACATAGACCGGGTCCAGGCCGAGCAGTTCGCAGGCCGACTGCACCTCAGGCCGCACCGGCAGGCTCATTTCGTCAATCGCAATCCCCACATCGGAGGCTAGCGCGATCTCATTCAGCGTGGAGGCCAGCCCGCCGCGCGTGGGATCGCGCATCGCGTGTACCGCATTGCCGGCTGCGTCAAGCACTGCGGCAATCATCCCATTCAGCGCGGCGCAATCCGAGCGGATCTGGCTTTCGAACTCCAGTCCCTCGCGCACGCTCATGATGGCCATGCCGTGGTCGCCGATGGTTCCGGAAACGAGCACCGCGTCTCCGGGCTGCGCGCAATGCGGGCCTGCCGTGATGCCGGACCGCATTACGCCCACGCCCGCGGTGTTGATGTAGCAGCCGTCGCCGTGGCCGCGCTCCACGACCTTGGTGTCGCCGGTGACGATCTCGACGCCCGCCGCAGCCGCGGCCCTGGCCATCGCGTCCACAATGGCCGCCAGTTGAGCCAGCGGAAATCCCTCTTCGAGGAGGAAGCCCGCGCTCAGAAATCTGGGCTCGGCGCCGCAGACAGCCAGATCGTTCACGGTTCCGTTCACCGCCAGCTCGCCGATCGATCCGCCGGGAAAAAACAGCGGCTGTACGACGAAGGAATCGGTGCTCAGGGCGAGGCGCGCGCCCGCCGCCTCCAGCACCGCAGCGTCGCCCAGATTTTCGAGAGCGGGGTTGCGAAAAGCCGGCAGAAAGAGATGCTCGACCAGCTCGCTGCCCAGCTTGCCGCCGCCGCCGTGGGCCATCACGATGGTGGGATAGTCGGCTAGCGGCAGCGGGCAGCTCCATTTGGAGAAGTCCGGTGCCTTTGAAGTGTCCGTCAATGACCGAGCCTTTCCAGCCGGTAGCCAGTAGCCGGTAGCTAATAGCTACGAGCCGTGAGCTACGGGCTACAGGCTACCAGCTAAGAACTTTCTTTCCCCGCGCTCGCCAGCTCTTCGGCCGACAAGTACCGGCCGTAGTTGTAGTACGCCGCGCAGGCGCCCTCGCTCGACACCATGGTCGCCCCCAGCGGATGCCGCGGCGTGCACTCTTTTCCGAATGCCGGGCACTCGGCCGGTTTGATGGCCCCGCGAAGCACGTCCCCGGAGTGGCACAGCGGCGATTCCTGGGTGTGAATGCCGGTAATCTGGAAGCGCTGCTCGGCGTCGAACTCGCGGTAGTCCGCGTTCAGGCGCCAGCCGCTTTTCGGGATCACGCCGATCCCGCGCCAGGCGCGGTCCGTGACCTCGAAGACCTCTTTCAGCAGTTTTTGCGCGGCCTGGTTGCCCTCCAAGGTGACGACGCGGCTATACGCGTTCTCCACTTCGTGACGGCCGGCCTCGAGCTGCACCACCGCGCGGCGAATGCCATCGAGCAGATCGAGCGGCTCAAAGCCCGTAACCACGATGGGCACGCCAAACTTTTCGGCCAGCGGCGGATACTCCCAGTAGCCCATCACGCTGCACACGTGGCCGGCGGCCAGAAATGCCTGCACGTGGTTTCCGGGCGATTGCAAGATGGCCTCGATCGCGGGCGGGACCAGAACATGGGAGACGAGCAGCGAGAAGTTCTTTAAGCCGCGGCGCTTTGCCAGGTGCACGCTCATGGCATTGGCCGGCCCCGTGGTCTCAAAGCCCACGCCGAAGAAGACCACCTGCTTGTCCGGGTTCTTCGCCGCCAGTTCCACCGCGTCCAGCGGCGAATAGACCACGCGCACGTCGCCGCCGCGGCCTTTTACCTGGAACAGATCGCCCTCCGTGCCCGGAACCCGCAGCATGTCGCCGAAGGAGCAGAAGATCACCCCCGGCCGCGCGGCAATCACCAGCGCCTTGTCAATCAGCTCCAGCGGCGTCACGCACACCGGGCAGCCGGGACCGTGAATCATCTCGATTCCCGGCGGGAGCATCTGATCGATCCCATTTTTGATGATGGAGTGGGTCTGCCCGCCGCAGACCTCCATGATCTCCCACGGCCGCGTGGCGATCGCATGGATCTCCCGCGCCAGCGCTCGAGCGATCTCCCCGTTGCGAAACTCGGTGAGGTACTTCATCGGCAGAGCAGCTTCCCTTCCATAGATGCGGGGCGCCCCATCCTTTCCGCGGCTTCTTGCGGCAAGGATGGGAAACCGCAAATCTCAGCTCTCGTTCTTACCGCGCGCACCGGAATCCACCGGGCAGCTCCCGTCTGGACAGTTCGATTGTGGCCGTTGGGCCGCGCGCGCAAAAGCCTCTTCCTCGCTAGCCAGCTCTTCGTCCAGCATGCCCATGGCGCGGAAGTCGGCCAGGGTCTGCTCGGCAGTCTCCTCGTCGATCTTCGAGATCGCAAATCCCACGTGGACAATGGTATAGTCGCCCACCTCGATCTCCGGTACGTAGTCCAGGCAGACGTTCTTGACCACCCCGCCAAAGTTGACCCGGCCCATGCGGACCATGCCATCGGCGGTGATCTCTTCCACTTTTCCTGGAATCGCTAGACACATGGCAACTTTGTTATACCGCACCGGAGCGGCGTACGGTGCGATTTACGGCCGTTCTCCGATTTTCGTGGACTGCTGAGGGCTTCTTCCGCATATTTGGTTGACCATAGCTGGCGCTTTGCCGCCAGGGTGATCGGGGATAGAACCAATCCGGGTTTTGGCGATGCTCCGCGACGGCCACAGAGCAGCAAGGCGAGTTTCAGCCAGGAACGCAAAAAGCCCACCCCTTTCGGGATGGGCTTTTGCTGTACTAATGCCGGCGATCACCTAATCTCCCACACGGTCGCCCGTGCAGTACCATCGGCCCAGCGAGGCTTAACTTCCGTGTTCGGGATGGGAACGGGTGATCCCTCGCAGTATGGTCACCGGCAAATTGAGGCGCTTTGAAAGCGTGAGGCGCATCGCGCCGTGAGCTTTCAGCCGAAATCCTGAGTCCGCCGCGGCGGACGAAGAATCTGCGGTTCGCCTTTGATGCTGGATGGCGCTTGGCGGGTGGTTCCCCGCAGCGGGCCGCGACATCTGATTTGTCCCGGATGGTTTCTCCCGGGCCGCTCAGGAACACGACCGAGCAATCTGGCGCCAGCAAACTGAACGAAATGGATTGGGGTACAAGGCTTGTTGAAGAGTATCCGCTAAAACTGCGCGGAGTTAATTCTATGGACAAGCCGAACGGGCGATTAGTACTGGTAAGCTCCACGCATTGCTGCGCTTCCACACCCAGCCTATCAACCAGGTCGTCTTCCTGGGCCCTTCAGGGAGATCTCATCTTGGGGCGTGCTTCCCGCTTATATGCATTCAGCGGTTATCACAACCGAACTTCGCTACCCAGCCGTGCCCTTGGCAGGACAACTGGAACACAAGAGGTTCGTCCATCCCGGTCCTCTCGTACTAAGGACAGCCCCCCGCAAATCTCCTACGCCCACAGCAGATAGGGACCGAACTGTCTCGCGACGTTCTGAACCCAGCTCACGTACCGCTTTAATAGGCGAACAGCCTAACCCTTGGAACCTTCTACAGCTCCAGGATGCGATGAGCCGACATCGAGGTGCCAAACCAATGCGTCGATATGAACTCTTGGCATTGATCAGCCTGTTATCCCCGGCGTACCTTTTATCCGTTGAGCGATGGCCCTTCCATACAGAACCACCGGATCACTAAGGCCTGCTTTCGCACCTGCTCGACTTGTTGGTCTCACAGTCAACCACTCTTATGCCTTTACACTCGACGGCTGATTTCCAAACAGCCTGAGAGTAGCTTCGCGCGCCTCCGTTACTCTTTAGGAGGCGACCGCCCCAGTCAAACTACCCGCCTAACTATGTCCCTCTCCCGGATCACGGGAGGAGGTTAGAATCACAGCACTCGCAGGATGGTATCTCACCGTTGGCTCCGCCCAGCCCAAAAACCAGGCCTCTAAGCCTCCCATCTATCCTGCGCAGCGAGAACCGTAACTCACAGTTAAGGTGTAGTAAAGGTGCACGGGGTCTTTCCGTCTAGCTGCGGGTAACCGGCATCTTCACCGGTACTACAAGTTCGCCGAGCAACTCGTTAAGACAGTCGTACGATCGTTACGCCATTCGTGCAGGTCGGAACTTACCCGACAAGGAATTTCGCTACCTTAGGACCGTTATAGTTACGGCCGCCGTTCACCGGGGCTTCAATTCAAAGCTTCGCTTGCGCTAACCTCTCCTTTTAACCTTCCGGCACCGGGCAGGCGTCAGCCCCTATACGTCGTTTTCGACTTAGCAGAGACCTGTGTTTTTGTTAAACAGTCGCCGTACGCGCTTCACTGCGGCCCGCTCACGCGGGCGCTCCTTCTCCCGAAGTTACGGAGCCAATTTGCCGAGTTCCTTAACGAGCTTTCACTCGAGCGCCTTTGGATATTCTCCTCGTCTACCTGTGTCGGTTTGGGGTACGGTTCCCTTTGTTCTCCTTAGAGGTTTTTCCCGGCAGTGTGAAATCGGCAGCTGAATCCCATACGGGCCTGCTTTGCGCCTCACTGTTAACGCCCTGGTGGATTTGCCTGCCAGAACCAGCTTGCGCGCATCGACCGTCATAGCCATAGGACGGCCTGCCTATCCTTCTGCGTCACCCCATCGTCAAACGAACATTGGGAGGTCCGGAATATTAACCGGATGTCCATCGGCTACGCCTTTCGGCCTCACCTTAGGGACCGCCTAACCCTGAGCGGATTAACCTTCCTCAGGAAACCTTAGACTTTCGGCGCGGAGGGTTCTCACCTCCGTTATCGCTACTTATGCCGGCAGGGTCTCTTCGCAACGCTCCACCAGTCTTCTCAGTCTGGCTTCACTGCTGTTGAGAATGCTCTCCTACCACGCGTATCCAAAGATACGCATCCGCTGCTTCGGTGTACGGTTTGAGCCCCGTTGTATTGTCGGCACCGGACCGCTTGACCAGTGAGCTATTACGCTTTCTTTAAAGGATGGCTGCTTCTAAGCCAACCTCCTGGCTGTCTGAGCGTTCCGACTTCCTTTCCCACTTAACCGTAACTTGGGGACCTTAGCAGGCGGTCTGGGCTGTTTCCCTCTCGACGATGAGGCTTAGCCCCCACCGTCTGACTCCCGGACTGGTTGTCGCTGGCATTCGCAGTTTGGTTGGATTCAGTAAGCCGGAAAGCCCCCTAGTCCATCCATTTCTCTACCACCAGCGCAAATCATCCGAGGCTAGCCCTAAAGCTATTTCGGAGAGAACGAGCTATCACGGAATTTGATTAGCCTTTCACCCCTACCCACAGCTCATCCGAGCTTTTTTCAACAAACACCGGTTCGGACCTCCAGTGGGTGTTACCCCACCTTCATCCTGGCCATGGGTAGATCATCCCGCTTCGCGTCTATTCCTGCCAACTGAACGCCCTGTTCAGACTCGCTTTCGCTGCGGCTCGCTTACGCTTAACCTTGCTGACAAGAATAACTAGCCGGCTCATTATGCAATAGGCACGCGGTCAGGCATTCCCTTGCGGGCATAGCCCTCCCACTGCTTGTAGGCACACGGTTTCAGGTACTTTGCACTCCCCTCGACGGGGTTCTTTTCGCCTTTCCCTCACGGTACTTGTTCACTATCGGTCAGAGACGAGTATTTAGCCTTACGGGATGGTCCCCGTTGATTCAAGCAGGGTTTCACGTGCCCCGCCTTACTCAGGTATCCGCTTCGAGTCTGGATCGCTTTCGCCTACGCGCCTGTCACGCTCTATGGACCCCCTTTCCAGAGGGTTCGGCTAGCGGCCAGATTGGTAACTCTACTGTTGCGGACCCTACAACCCCCGGGGCACCGAAATGCCGCGGGTTTGGGCTCTTCCGAGTTCGCTCGCCACTACTATCGGAATCGAGGTTTCTTTCTTTTCCTTCAGGTACTGAGATGGTTCACTTCCCTGAGTTCGCCCATCACGCCTATGAATTCAGCGCGATGTTCCCGGGGTTTGCCCGGGAGGGTTTCCCCATTCGGAGATCTCCGGTTATAACGCCTGTGTGCGGCTTACCGAAGCTTATCGCAGCTTGCCACGTCCTTCATCGCCTGTCTCTGCCAAGGCATCCACCGTGCGCCCTTAGTAGCTTGACCATAGAATTAACTCCGGGCAGCAGGGAGCCGAATCGCTTCGGTCCTGTGGGGAGCTAACCTATTCTCCGCCTCTGAGTGTGGCCTCGCGCGCTCACGCGCACAGCCGCCACAACTCCTAAAGACACTCTTCTTACTTGAACACTTGCCTGAGCGAGCAACTTGCACTCACTCGCATGTGCTCGGCCTTGTATTTAACGTGTCCGGAGTCTAACTTGCGGCACGCACGCCTCGCGGCGGGCCTGCCTGTACTCCAAACGCGTTACCCAATCTATTTCGTTGTCAAACATCCACACCGTCCCGCTTTTATTCGCGACGGCCCGCCCTGGGGCGGTAAAAAACCTGCCGGAAGTTTCCCGGCCTGTTTCCGGATCGGCGTCACCGCTTTACGCGTGGCGGCGATCCGGAAACAGCGCACGAGGCTTGGTGGAGCTGACCGGGATCGAACCGGTGACCCCCTGCTTGCAAAGCAGGTGCTCTCCCAGCTGAGCTACAGCCCCACGTTAGCTGCTAGCTTCTAGCCTCTAGCTACTAGCTGTTGGCTGCGAGCCACCAGCCGCCAGCCTCAGCCTTGCTGCTCTTTAGCTAAAAGCTAAAAGCTAGCGGCTAGAAGCTGTCTTCGTGGTGGGCCTGGGTAGAGTCGAACTACCGACCTCACCCTTATCAGGGGTGCGCTCTAACCAACTGAGCTACAGGCCCAAGGCTCGATGCTCAAAGCTGGCCGGCTGCGTTCGCTGGTTCTCGATGCCCAGCCGCTCCCGTAAAACCTCGTTCGTTGTTGAAAAAGAATTTCGAGGACAAGGTTGAACGTGCTGGACGGCTACGCCGCCCGCGACCATCGTGCGATGGCGAATCGAGCAAAGAAGGCTCGATCGTGCTCCCGCTTGAGCCGTCAGGAACGGCTGTTGCGGGGTAGATGGACATCGGCATTCGCTACGGCCCGATTCGCATCGGGGGTATAGTCCGCGCTCGCGAAAAGAATGCTGGTGCCATCCGGTTCTCTTTTAGAAAGGAGGTGATCCAGCCGCAGGTTCTCCTACGGCTACCTTGTTACGACTTCACCCCAATCATGAATTACACCTTGGACGGCTGCCTCCTTACGGTTGGCTCACCGGCTTCTAGTACAACCCACTTTCGTGATGTGACGGGCGGTGTGTACAAGGCCCGGGAACGTATTCACCGCGGCGTTCTGATCCGCGATTACTAGCGATTCCAGCTTCACGCAGTCGAGTTGCAGACTGCGATCCGAACTGAGGCCGGCTTTTTCCGATTAGCTCCCCCTCGCGGGTTTGCGACGGTTTGTACCGGCCATTGTAGCACGTGTGTAGCCCTGGACATAAAGGCCATGAGGACTTGACGTCATCCCCACCTTCCTCCCCGTTATCCGAGGCGGTTTCACCAGAGTGCCCGGCTTGACCCGATGGCAACTGGGGATAAGGGTTGCGCTCGTTGCGGGACTTAACCCAACATCTCACGACACGAGCTGACGACAGCCATGCAGCACCTATATTACGGCCCATTGCTGGGAAGGGATATTTCTACCCCGGTCCATAACATTTCGAGCCCAGGTAAGGTTCTTCGCGTTGCGTCGAATTGAACCACATGCTCCACCGCTTGTGCGGGCCCCCGTCAATTCCTTTGAGTTTCAGCCTTGCGACCGTACTCCCCAGGCGGACTGCTTAACGCGTTAGCTACGGCACGGCGGGATTGGGTACCCGTCACACCAAGCAGTCATGGTTTAGGGCTAGGACTACCAGGGTATCTAATCCTGTTTGCTCCCCTAGCTTTCGTGCATCAGCGTCAGTTATGGTCCAGTGAGCCGCTTTCGCCACAGGTGTTCCTCCTGATATCTACGCATTTCACCGCTACACCAGGAATTCCACTCACCTCTCCCATACTCCAGCCCTGCAGTTTCTCATGCAGTCTATGAGTTGAGCCCATAGATTTCACATAAGACTTACAAAACCGCCTACGCACCCTTTACGCCCAATAATTCCGAACAACGCTCGCCCCCCTCGTATTACCGCGGCTGCTGGCACGAAGTTAGCCGGGGCTTCTTCATCCGGTACCGTCATTATCGTCCCGATCGAAAGGAGTTTACGTCCCGAGGGACTTCATCCTCCACGCGGCGTTGCTGCGTCAGGGTTTCCCCCATTGCGCAAAATTCCCCACTGCTGCCTCCCGTAGGAGTCTGGACCGTGTTTCAGTTCCAGTGTGTCCGTGCGCCCTCTCAGGCCGGATACCGATCATCGTCTTGGTGGGCCGTTACCCCGCCAACTAACTAATCGGCCGCGACCCCCTCCCAGAGCGGATTGCTCCTTTGACCCGTGGGTGTTATGCGGTATTAGCTGAGGTTTCCCTCAGTTATTCCCCACTCCAGGGTAGGTTAGTCACGTGTTACTCACCCGTGCGCCACTTTACTCATGGTATTGCTACCACTTTCTCGTGCGACTTGCATGTGTTAGGCACGCCGCCAGCGTTGATTCTGAGCCAGGATCAAACTCTCGTTTGAAGCCTGATGTCGTGTCACCTCGACGGAGGTCTAAGTGACTCGACCGTGCCCGCGCTCGCTTTCTCTCGAAAGGGGCGCAGGGCACCTTACCTTGTGAGACCG
This sequence comes from uncultured Acidobacteriota bacterium, assembly GCA_963808795.1. Taxonomy (GTDB): domain Bacteria; phylum Acidobacteriota; class Terriglobia; order Terriglobales; family Acidobacteriaceae; genus Telmatobacter. The sequence continues at coordinate 542,179 of CAWEGL010000020.1, read as the reverse complement.
ATCAAGCTAAACCCGATCGCTTCTCACGACTGGCACGTTCAACCAATTTGTCAAAGATCCTTGCGGGTTGTCCGCCTAAGCGGTACCCCTTGGATCGAGGCCGGACTCGCGCCCGGATTGTCCTCGAACTTGATGCGCATCGCCGAATTTCTCCGCTAGCACAGCGGGCGACGGCGTTTTGGCGCGAACCTTTTAAGCCTATCGAACTTCCCCTTCACGGTCAAGCCGAATCTTTCTCTGCACGAGGCCGCTCCCTCTCTCTGTTGGCGGATTTTCCTCGCTGCGTGATTCCAGACTCGCTCGTCCAAAGGGCAAAAGCCCGGAGGCCGCGCGCTGCGCAAAATATCAAAGAGCGGCCAGCAGAAATCGCCCGTGCCGCTAGGGCACGCAGGAGTTGAACTCCCGGGTCCTGCAATGGTTTGTCCTCTGTGGGATTCCCTACAGGGGCTCAGGCGGCGCCTCGGCTACCTCACCTGTCCCAGCGAACCAGCCTCCGATTATCCTTCTTTGGTAGGCACACTACCCGTCGGAGACTCCACTGCTCGTCTCAATCTCACTTAGAGTAGCACAGGACAGCTATCCGCGCAAGCGCCTGGCCATCGAATCGGCTGCCGGTCCGGCAACCCCCAGAGAACAGTACTCAACGGCCTGAGAGGAAGCATGGACAACTTGTGGAAAACCTTATCTTCCTGTGGGAAACCCTCCCAAAAGATCAACTACCCCTCCGGGCCGTTGCAACCGCTGCCGGCAGCGTCGATCAGCCTCGCGCCCTGCGATTGCTGATCGGCCTGAGACCATCGCCAGAGCCCACCCGTCTCCGGGAGCCGCCGCTTCAGGTTCCCTGCAAGCTGAGCGATGACGGGTGCCGTTCACACCCGCCAGTTGTCTGCGCGCCAGTTCTTGATGCGCTCCTTGATCTGTTTGCGGTTCAGGTCTTCTTCCAGTGCCTGCTTGGCCAGTTCTACAACCTCATCGTCGGAGGCAAAACGCAGGCCGATTAACTGATCCTCGCTCAGGCGATAGATTTGGGCGCGCCACTCCGCCGGCGCCAGCGCCTGCAGGCGCAGCCGTTCCTCCAGCCGGATGACCCGGTCCTGCACCTTCAGGGGATAAAGGCGCAGTTTGAAGAAGAAGACAAACACGGCCACCGACAGCACCACCAGCCATGCCGAATAGAAGTGCGGATGTTGGATCAGGTGGACGATGACGACGATCAGGTTGGCAAGGAGAACCAAGAACAGAACAACGTGGAACGCCGGATCGCGCCGTGCATGGTTCTTGAAATTCTGCGGGGCTGGCTTACTCACTCGTGGTCCTGCTTTCTCCCGAGCCGGAATTGTCTGCGGCCGTGGTCTGCAATGGCGAGAGCACGCCCGTTGCGGCGCTGGCGGCCTGCTCTCCGGCGCTGACGGCCTCCGCCTGCTCACCGGCGCTGACGGGATTCTGCCTGGGCGCCGGCAGAGCTGTCAACACCGACAGGTCGTCCGGCGCCAGCACCTCCGCGCGCCCGGTAAACAGACGATACCGTCCGCGGGCCAGATAGTCCACGGCCAATCCCCCGGCAACATAAGGATTAAGCAACAAAATAGGAATCACATAAGGGGTGGTGACGAAGGATTCGTCGATGCTCTTGTTCGAGTCGCTATGACGCCGGTAGCCGCGCACCTGGGCAATCTCAAACGCCGCCAGATCGAGCTGTGGATGCTTGCGCGCATACCCCACAAGCCTGTGCGCCACCTGCTTGGGAGTGGTTATGCCCGCGTCCGGGAAGATGCTGCGCCCGAAGGCGTGGGGAAAATAATTGTTCAGAACGCGCCGCGCAAAGTCCGCGCAGTTGTTGAAGAGCAGATTGAAGTGCGAATGATTCGGGCTGGCGTTCATCTTTGCAATCAGCGCGTCGTCCTGCTCGGGAGTGGTTTCGAAGCGGAATGCGTAGATGGCCCTTTCGTATGCCACGCCCAGCAATTCACTCCAGCCGTCGCGCATGATATTGCCCGGAGCCAGATCCTTCCCCAGCATTTCCAGATGCTCTTCGCGATAGCGTTCCCGCATGCGCCTTACGCTCTCACGATTCACGCGGGCCGGAACTTCGGACAGGTTCTCGACCGAATAAAGGTACGGTACGAGCGGTATAGCGATCCAATCGTATCCGTCGATTCCCTTGTAGCGCGCAATCACAACCCCCAGTTCCCCGGCATGACACCGGCGCAGTTTCACCGGAGTTTGGGCGCAAACATTCTGCAGGTAAATGGCATTGTGGCCGGTGGGATTGAGAAGGCCGAAGAGACCGTATGGCTGCTCCAGCAAAAGGGCCGACTGCGCGCGGCAGGGCACGCAGCCCAGGGTCAAAATCGCCAGGGCCGTAAGGGCAAATACGCAAATGATTCTCCGCCGCTTTGCAAGCATATTTTCCTGGTAACGATCCCGCTCCTTTCCCCAAGGATGCCCGGAGAACCGGCAATAGGCCGTGCAGCACGCAACGTGTTTTCCACAGCCAATACCAAGCGGAAGCTCCACTTTGCGGACCGCCGGTCTTAGAGCCGTTCCAGAGTTCACGTGCCATTTTGAGTTTCGTGAAATGTGGCATTCGCCGGGGCGAATGCCACTCGGCAGCGTGCTTTCTGCGTACAGCAACTCTGGAACCGCTGTTGGCGGGCGCCTCCCGAAGCAACCGCGCCTGCTCTTATGACACATCTTCCTGGGAAAATGTTGCCCCCAGCTAGCCGTGGATATGCAGCCAAATGTAGCGAAATATTTGTTCTGGAGGTACGGCGGAGGGGCCAATATTGACTCCGTGCTTCGCGTTCGGTCCAGGAGCTCCGATGGAACCGGGAAGTGCGGCGAGGTCGCCACCTGCTTCGATGGAAAGCTAAAGTGCTCGCCGCGCCTCGAAACCACTGGGCAGCATGGCGGAGGACCGCTCATGCCGCCGAATGCATGTCTCTAAATTTCGCCGGGCTTGCGGCGCCCGGCTTCCCGTCCGTCCCCCGCGGGATAGTGCTTCATGCAGTCCAATGCAGTTCCACAGACGCCCTCAATCAGGTCTCCTGTAATAGTGGTTGGGCGCGCCTGGCGTGGAAATGCTTCCCGTCACCTGCGCATCGCTCCCGTGCTCCATGGTCAAAGGAGCCGTGAGGGTGATTCCGGTTCCCAAGACCTGTGCGCCGGCCGCGTGCGCCATGGTGAGCGGCTCGGAGACGGTGATGGAGGGTTCGCGGAACCTGGAGGTGCGCTCGACTACTGCCGTCTCAAGGTCCGCGCCGCTGCCAATAGTGATGGTCTGGCCGTCGCTGAAGCCAAGCGCGCTGGCCACAGGGATCACGGTCGCGCCCGCAGCGGCGGCGGTGCGCACCGTGGTAGCGCCGGCCGTGCCGACCGTCGCGATGCCGGTGGTTTCGAGGTTTGCGCCCGCGCCAATCCCGATCGTCTGGCCGGCGCTAAACCCTTCTACGCTGGCCACTTTGATATTGGTCGCGCCGGCGGCCGCAGCGGCGGACAAAGTGGTGGCGGGTGCCGTCACGAAATCGGTGCAGTTGCTGCCGGTGTCGCGGCCATCTGGGTAGCGGCCCGCGCTGGTATTGGATGCGGCGGCCGGACCGAACGGCCCCAAGCCGCCCGCCGGGCCGGGCGCAGTCACGAAGCAGCCGCTCTGCCCCAGTCCGGAGGCGGCCTGGTAACCCTCGGCGGCCCATGGGTCGACAAGGCCTCCGTAGTTGAGGCTGTCCACAACCAGGCCGGCGGCGTCACGCAGCACCATGCTGCCCGCTTTGAGAGAGAGCCAGGTAAAGCCGCCGAAAGCAGGAACGCTGGTGGTGAGCTCCGGTCCCCCGAACCACTGGTTGGGTGCTGGCGTCCCTTGGTAGCCCGCCGTCGTTACCGCGGCGTCCCGCACCACCCCGTTGATCGCGTGGTTCTTGGCCAGGGCGCTCGAAAGCGCGATGCCCGTCCCCAGCGCCTGCACGGGCTCGTTGCTCGAGTGGGTAAAGCCCGTCGCCGGCTCGAAGCTGATCCCCGTTCCCCGGTCGCTGAAGGGGAGGTTGGCCGCATGGTTGAACCTCAGCGGAGCGGCCAGGTCCAGGCCCGTGCCCGGCTCCACCACCTCCTCGCCGCGGATATGCGCCTGTTCGAGGGCGGGCGTAAAGTCGATGCGCCTAGCCGGTCCCGAGCCGCTGGCGGCCGTAATGGTGACCGTTTGCAGGTTCGCCGGCGTGCCGATGTTGGTTTCGTCGCCTGCGGCGAAACCGTTTACGCCCCGGACCTCAATTTGCGTCGCCCCCGCGCTCGCATCTGCCGCCAGAACCGACCGCCTCGCCTGCGTGCCCACCTGCGTCACCGTAACCGTCTCGATCCCGTGGCCCACGCTGTCGATGTCCAGCCTGATCTTGTCGCCGGCCGAGATGTTCTCGGCCGACGTCACCTTGATGTTGGTCGCGCCCGCGTGCGCATCCGCCGCCAGGTAGGCTTGCGTGCCCGGCTTGCCCACCGCCGTCACCGTCGCCACCTCGTACTTCTCCACGTTGCGCGCCACCGCGGGGTAGATGGCGCCGTATCCCAGGGCGATCTTCTGCCCCACTACAATGCCGTCCACGCTCGTGACAGGCACATTGGTCGCGCCGGCGGGGATGGTGATAATCGGGCCGTCCGGCAGCGGTTGCCACACCGTCGTATGGTTGCTGGCCGCCGTCCCAGCGCTCACGATCATGCGCGTCTCTGCGTTGGAGCCACTGCCGATGCGGATCGTATCCCCGGCCTTCATCCCCGCCGTGCTCCTCACGTAGATCGTCCTATCGCCCGCCCGCGCGGGCGCTGCCAGCCCGGAGTTGGAGAGCCCGAGCAGATAGAAGCCCCCGGCCGCGAGCCTCGTCCCGGCCGGAATCTTCACCGTCGAGAAGTTGGCCTGCTGGGTCGGGTGCTCGGTCAGCGTCCAGTTGGAGATGTTCACGCTGCGCGCGCCCGCGTTGTAGAACTCGATGAACGAATCCGTCGCGTTGGTGGGAGGGCCGGAGCTGATGCGGAACTCGTTGATCCTCACCGGCTCCACGTTCCGCACCTTCTCGGCTATGGTCTCGGATTGTTTCCTGCCGCTGGTCTGGTTTGTCCACCAGGCGCGGCCCACCAGGTTGCCGTTGAAGGCCGCCGGCCCCGAGGTGACCTTGAAGGTCGCGCTCTCGCTCGCCCCCGGCGCCACCGGGCCCGCGAACGTCTTCCCGGTCTCCCTCGTGCCCGTAACCAACGCGGTCCACTGTTTGCCCGGCGCGGAGATGCTCAACCTCACGCCCGCCGCCGGCGCCCCCGTCGTATTGGTGAACGTCACGGTGGTCTCCTCCGAGGACCCCGGCGAGAACGTCTGTAGTCCCGGCGGGGCGGCAATTGCCTGCGCCGGCGTCATGCTCAGCGGCAGCGCGCCGTACCGGGCGGCCACGATGTTGGCCTGCACCAGTTGGTCGGTGGCGTTCGCCGGAAAGGTGCCTGCGGCCGTCATCGCGCCTTCATAAAACGTGCCCTGCGATCCATTGCTGTTGTCGCCGCCGTTGCCCAGCAGGATGGCCCCCTGCTTGCGCATAGGATCATAGCTGGAGTTCACGCGCGGTCCGCTGAACATCACCCGCAGGCCGCCCCGCTGCGCGTCGCCGCCCATCGACGTCCAGTGGTGCGGCTCGCCCTTGGCGATCGCGGTTACGAATCGCCAGTCGATGTCCGGCAGCTCCGGGCAGCCTTTGGATCCATCCGCATTGACGCAACCCACCAGGTTGTTCTCCTGGTCGGTCATGATCCACGGGCCGGACAGGTTCCCGTGATACCAATACGGAGCGTCGCCGAAGTACGCGGTCTCCATGGTGCCGGCGCTGTCGTCGCGGCTGTCGATCTCCGCGTTGCCGAAGTCGAAGCAGCAGCCGGAGTTGTAGTGCTTGCCGTTAATCACCCAGTACTCCCCCTCCGCCTGGTCGCCCACCGCGGTGCCCCTCGGGTCGTCGTCGCGCATCCCCATGCCCGGCTCAATGAAGACGCCGTAGACCTTGTGGCCCACGATCGTCACTGGCGCCATGCCGGCCAGCGGCACGTTGTTAAACCCGCCCATGGCCGGGCCGCTGAATGCCCCGCGCGGCGCCTGCGTCAGGTTGTTGTGCTTGGACGATTGGTCGTAGATGGTCGTGATCCAGCAGTACGTGCTGGCGCAGAACGCATCCTGCGCGGCCGCGTCGGCGTATCCCCCCGCATCCGGATAGGGCGACGCGGCGGGCTCAACCACGCCAATGTCCAACCTCTTGCCGTCCGGCTGCCGCATCACCTGGTAGAGCGGCCCGTTGTACCCGGCGTACAGCGCGCGCGTGGTGCTGTAGGCGGCTACGCAGGGGTCGCCGGCGGCCGCGTAGATGTCGCATGGGCCTTTCGGCCTGGGCGGAGCAACATTGCTTCCCGCACCGCCCGCCTGCGCCATCGCCGGCGCAGCGCCCATCACCGTGAACGTCAGTGCGAGCATAAGCGCAAGATGGATTCTCGTTTCCATGTTTTCCTATCTGCATTGCAGAACAATTGATTGCGGCATCTGGGATTTTCGCGGTTCTCCGGGGGATGGAATGCGAGTCAATTAAAGCGCAAAGGCCTTGCCAAAGCCAAGACCGTAGGTATAGATTCCCATTCCTTCAAGCTGTTCTGCTTCTTTGAATTGTCCTTCTGGAATACGTTTACCACAAAACTCCCGCAGTCGCCCTCATCTGTTCTAATTCTTTGCACTGCCTTTCGGGGAACAATCTCAGTCAGAGCCTTTCCTAGACGTTGTGAAGGAGAAATGCTCTGGCCGCTCCGGATTTCCACCGCGCGTCCCCTTGCTTTTCGCCCGCCCCGGCGGCCCGCTCCCCGCGCCCTCGGCAATGTTGTTCTTAGCCGGTTTCGCGTACAATCTCCGTATCCAGCTCCTGGAGGCATTGCCCTGCCCGCCTTGCTTATAACCTGCCTGAATTCCGTCGCCGTCCCGCTCGGCTGGTTGCCCCTGCGGGCAGAGACGCTGCTGGCTTTTTTGTCGCAGCAAACCCTGCGCCAATACCTCAAAATGCAGTACGCCGACCAGACCTTCAAAGGCCTCTACCACTGGAATCTCTTCGATGCCTCGCTGCTGCTGCCCTACTTCGCGGTCATGATTCTGCTCTCCATTTATGGCATGCACCGCTATACGCTCTGCTACAACTACTTCAAATACCGCAAAAACTACAATCCCCATCCGCCCCGCCACTTCGACGAGCTGCCCCTGGTCACCGTCCAGTTGCCCATCTTCAATGAGCAGTTTGTCATCGACCGCCTTATCGACGCCGTCTGCGCCATGGAGTATCCGCGCGAAAAGCTGGAAATCCAGGTCCTCGACGACTCCACGGACGAAACCCAGCAGACCGCCGCCGCCATCGTCGAGCGCTACGCCGCGCTTGGCCACCAAATCGTCTACATTCACCGCACCAACCGCCTGGGATATAAGGCCGGGGCGCTCGGCGAAGCCCTCGGCGTGGCCAAGGGCGAGTTCATCGCCATCTTCGACGCTGACTTCGTCCCGCCCCCTGACTGGCTCATGAAGGTCATCCACCACTTTGCCGAGCCGGGGATCGGCATGGTCCAGACCCGCTGGGGCCACCTCAATCGCCACTACAGCATGTTGACTGAGATCGAGGCCATCCTCCTCGACGGCCACTTCGTCATGGAGCACGGCTCCCGCGTCCGCACCGGCGAGTACTTCAACTTCAACGGCACCGCCGGCATGTGGCGTCGCCAGGCCATCTACGACGGCGGCGGCTGGCAGCACGATACCCTCACCGAGGACACCGACCTTAGTTACCGCTCCCAAATGGCCGGCTGGAAGTTCAAGTACCTGCCTGACGTCGAGTGCCCCGCCGAGCTGCCCATCGAGATGACCGCCTTCAAAACCCAGCAGGCGCGCTGGGCCAAGGGACTCATCCAAACCAGCCTCAAGGTGCTCCCGGATCTCTTCCGCAGCAAGACCACGTGGCGCAATAAACTCGAGGGCGTCTACCACCTCACCGCCAACCTCAGCTACCCGCTCATGATCATCATGTCCGCCCTGCTCATCCCGGCCATGATCTGCCGCTTCTACCAGGGCTGGTTCCAGATGCTGCTCATCGACTTCCCCCTTTTCACCGCCTCCAGCTTCTCCATCGGATTCTTTTACGTCATGAGCGAGCGGGAACTCTTTCCCAAGACCTGGAAAAGAACCTACTACTATATGCCCTTCGTCATGGCCCTGGGCATCGGCCTCACGGTCACTAACACCAAGGCGGTCATGGAGGCCCTCTTCGGCATCAAAAGCGCCTTCGTCCGCACGCCCAAGTACCGTGTGGCCAAAAAGGGCGAAAAATCCCAGGCCGCCAAGTATCGCAAGCGCCTGATCCTGGCCCCCTGGATCGAGCTCCTCCTCGGCGCCTATTTCATGCTCGCCATCCTTTACACCTTCTCCAATCAGAACTACTTCACCGCGCCCTTCCTCATACTCTTTGTCGTCGGCTACTGGTACACCGCCTTCCTCAGCCTCTTCCAGGGCCGCTTCGAGCGCTGGCGCACCGGCGCCGCCCCAACTAACGAAGAAGCCAGCCCCAAGCCCTTCCCCGTGGGCGTGTAAATGCAGCCCCAATTGATCGTCTGGGATCCTGAAAAGGCCCGCCGCAACAAGGAAAAGCACGGCGTCGATTTTCAAGAGGCAGCCACAGTTTTTCGCGATCCGCTATTGATGGTTCTGCCCGACTTGGAGCATTCTCAGGAAGAGGACCGCTGGATCGCGCTTGGAAGGTCCACCCGGCAATTGCTTCTTGTGGTTGCCCACACCGAGGACGAGCGAACAATCCGGATCGTCAGCGCCCGCATGGCGGAGCCCAGAGAAAGGAGACGATATGAGCAGCAACCCTAAGCGCGCGGAGCAGGGCGACGACACGCGCAAGGAGTATGACTTCACGCACGCCGTTCGCGGCAAATACGTAAAGCGCTTCCCTCAGGACGTCGTCATGGTGACCTTGGCCCCCGACGTGGCCGCTGCCTTTCCGGACGCCGACGCAGTGAACGAAGCGCTCCGGCTTTTGATCAAGACCGCGAAGAAAGCCGCTCCGGCGGCTTGATCGAAAACCGGGCTAAACTGTCTCTGAGGGAACCATGCTGACCGCCGAAAAAGTTCGCGCCGCTCTCGAAGCTCTCGCTCCGACCCAGGAGAAGGTTGATCAGGCCGTAAGGGCGGCTGTAGAGGTCGCACAGCCATCCCGTGTGATACTCTTCGGCTCCTGGCCGCGCGGCGAAGCGAGATGGGATAGCGACCTTGACATGGCCGTGTTGATGCCCGATTCCGCCGAGCCCGACTTGGGCAACATTCACCGTAGTGTGCGCCGCAGACTACACGAAATCCCCATGACGATTGATCTGGTGGTAACCACCGAGGGGTGCGCGGGCCAGTTTCGCGGCTCGATTAACTCGATTTACCACCGCATTCTTACCCAAGGTCAGGTTGCTTATGAACGGCAGCTCGCACACGCAGACACAGATACTTCTCATCAAGGCCGCTGAGGACGAAGCGCTTCTTGATGCGGACGGCATTCCGGAATCCATCCTCGGCTTCCATGCGCAACAGGCGATTGAAAAACTCATCAAGGCGCTTCTCTCAGCGCGATCGGTTCCATTTGAGTTGACGCATAATCTGGAAAGACTCCAGACCGCTCTTGAAGCCAGCGGAGAAGCCTTGCCAGCTACTCCCCTGCCTCTGAGCGAATTGAACGACTTTGCCGTCGTCTACCGCTACGACCTGCTGTTCCAATTCGCGGCGCCGGACAAGAATGACCTGATCGAAACTGTTCGCCTGATACGCGAATACGTTACCGCCCGCATCGCTGCGCTCTCCGCAGCGCCTTATTGAATACTGCATAAATAATGCAATAATAGATATTGAGGTAAAGAAGACTTATGCCCAGACTCAAGGGAAGCGCCGATCTTCTGGAAGACCGGCGTAGACGCGCTTTGGCTTTGCTGGATGATGGGTTATCTCTGAATGAAGTAGGACGACAGATCGGATGCAATCCGAGTTCAGTGATGCGCTGGCGTGATGTACGACGACAGGGCGGAGCCGAAGCGTTGCAAGTGCGGTTTTCTCCCGGGCGCCCATTGAAGCTTGTTGCATCGCAGAGAAAACGTCTGGTTCGTCTTTTGCTGAAGGGACCGATGGCGCAGGGTTACCGCACCAATCTGTGGACCACGGCGCGCATTGCCGAGATGGTCGAACGCGAGTTTGGCGTGCGGTACCATCCTGACCATATCGGGCGCTTGATGCATGGCTTAGGATGGACTCCGCAAAAGCCAGAGAGGCGAGCTTTGGAACGCGATGAAGACAAAATCGAACGGTGGAAACAAAAAGAGTGGCCGCGCATAAAAAAACGCTGGAAGGCTGGGCGCCCATATCGTCTTTGCCGATGAATCGGGGTTCCTGCTGATTCCCAACGTAGTCAGAACTTGGGCTCCCCAGGGTGAAACTCCCATCCATCGTCATCGCCAGGGACGGCGGGACAAGATCTCCGTCATCTCGGGAATCTCCGTAAGCCCCAAGCGGCACCGTCTTGGCCTCTATTACCTGCTTTTCTACGACAACATTGGACAGGAAGAGGTCTGTTTATTCTTGCGTGAACTGCTGCGCCATATGCGCGGCCCGATCATCGTCCTGCTCGATAACTCCTCCACACACAAAGGGGCGCCTCTGGAACAACTTCTCGACCAACATCATCGCCTGCACGTCGAGTACTTTCCTGCATATGCTCCACAGCTCAACCCCGATGAAGGAGTCTGGTCTCTGGCCAAACGAGAATTGGCCAACAGTTGCCCCAACGATGTAGATGAACTCATGGAAGATATCCTCGGCTCCATCGAAGGCATCCGCAGCTCAACCGACAAACTGCGTGGTTGCATCGCCCAATCAGAGTTGTCCTTTTCTTTTTCTTTGCGCTAAATCATTGCATTATTTATGCAGCAATCAATAGAGCGGCTCCACAATAGAAGTGCTCTCTCTTGCTCCGTACAAGGTGGCCTTTTCTTAAGGAAAAAGCCGCTCAGCGGCAGTGGTTCCTGGGTACAGCAATAGTGGAGCCGCTATAGGTGTCCGGCGCCGCCGGACGCGCAGGCAATACGCCTCGCACTCCGGCCCGAGTTTGCGCTGGCAAGGCTCGCTAGCCCGCGGAAGTGGCCTGAAAAACGCAAAAAATGGGGCCAAAATGCCCTCCGAATAAAACGCTTTTTTAAAGGCCATTCTCTTGACAGCGTGCGCCGCGCCTATTTACAGTTGCCCGCGGAGGTCGACCTCGGCATTGCGCGCCCGCGAGGTTCGCGGATGAGGCCGGGCTGCCTCCAGGGGGCATCATGACAACTTTCAGATTGCGGATGGCCGCGGCGGTGCTGGCTTGCTGCGGGACGGCGGGCGCGGCGGGCGCGCAGCAGCCGGCCCAGCAGCCGGCTTACCTCAACCCCAACCTGCCCGCCCAGCAGCGCGCGGCCGACCTGGTGAACCGCATGACGCTCCAGGAGAAGGCCAGCCAGATGGTGAATCATGCGCGTGCGATTCCGCGCCTGGACGTCCCGGCTTACGACTGGTGGAGCGAGGCGCTGCACGGCGTCCTGCTGAACGGAACCACGGAGTTTCCTGAACCCATCGGCCTGGGCGCCACCTTCGACCCCGCGGCCATTCACCAGATGGGCGTGGACATCGGTATCGAAGCGCGCATTAAGCACCAGCAAGCCGTGCGCACGGGGATGGGCACCTTCCACACCGGCTTAGACTTCTGGGCCCCCAACATCAACATCTTCCGCGATCCGCGCTGGGGCCGCGGCCAGGAAACCTATGGCGAAGACCCCTTCCTCACCGGACGCATGGCCGTGGCCTACGTCACCGGAATGCAGGGCAACGATCCCCGCTACTATCGCGTCATCGCCACCCCCAAGCACTTCGATATGTATAGCGGGCCGGAGCCGGACCGGCATTCGACCAATTACACGGTGAGCAAGCACGACGAACTAGACACCTATCTGCCCGCCTTCCGCGCCGCGGTCCTCCAGGGTCATGCCGATTCCGTTATGTGCGCCTATGACAGCATCAACGGCGAGCCCGCCTGCGCTAACCAGTTCCTCCTCCAGCAGATGCTGCGCGTGGATTGGAACTTCCAAGGCTACGTGGTCTCCGATTGCGACGCCGTCCGCGACATCTACCGCGGCCATCACTACACGCCTACGATGCCCCAGGCAATGGCTGTCAGCGTTCAACGGGGGATGGATAACGACTGCGCCGATTTCGGCAACAACGTCACCTCCGACTCCGATTACCAGCCCTATATCGACGCCGTGAACCAGGGCTACCTCCAGGAGAGCGAGCTCAACCGTGCGCTCATCCGCCTCTTTACCGCGCGCATCCGGCTGGGCATGTTCGATCCCCCCTCCACGGTGCCCTATACCCAGTATCCCGAGAGCGATCTCGACAGCCCTGCCCACCGCGCGCTGGCCCTGAAGCTGGCCGACGAGTCCATGGTCCTGCTCAAAAACAACGGCGTCCTGCCCCTGAAAACCTCGGGAATCAGAATCGCCGTCGTGGGGCCGCTGGCTAACGAGACCACGGTGCTGCTCGGCAACTACGCCGGCCGGCCCACGCACACCGTCTCCATTCTCGAAGGGCTGCGCAAGGAGTTAGCGGGCGACACTATCGCCTACGTGCCGGGAACGGACTTTCTCATGCAGGAGCATCCCAAGCCGCGCCCCAGTGGATGGTCGCAGGCCGATCTCACGCCCGATCCGGCGGCCGTTGCGGCGGCCAGCAACGCCGATGTGGTGATCGCGGTCGTTGGCCTCACCAGCCGCCTCGAAAGCGAGGAGCAGCGCAACGAACAGGAACCGGGCTTCATCGGCGGCGACAAAACCAACCTGCAAATGCCGCAGCCGGAGGAGAACCTGCTTCGCGCCGTGGCCGCCGCCGGCAAGCCCCTCGTGGTCGTGCTCACCAACGGCAGCGCCCTGGCTGTCAATTGGTCCCAGGCCCATGCCAGCGCCATTCTCGAAGCCTGGTATCCGGGCGAGGAAGGCGGCACAGCGGTTGCGGATACCCTCTCAGGAACCAACGATCCCGCCGGCCGCCTGCCCGTCACCTTCTACCAAAGCATCGATCAGGTCCCGCCCTTTGGCGACTACAGCATGAAGGGGCGCACCTACCGCTATTTCACCGGCAAGCCCCTCTATCCCTTCGGCTACGGACTCAGCTACACCACGTTTTCTTTCAGCGATCTGACCGTCCCCAAGGAAACCATTGACGCCGGCGACCCGCTGACGGCCGGAGTGACGGTCACCAATACCGGCAAAGTGGCCGGGGATGACATAGCGCAGCTTTATTTGAAGTTTCCCGATGTTGCGGGGGTGCCGCTGCTGGCGCTGCGCGGCTTCCAGCGCGTCCACCTGGAGCCCGGCCAGTCGCAAAAGATCTGGTTTCATCTCCAGCGGCGCGACCTGAGCATGGTCACCGCGGCCGGCCAACCCATCGTCGCCCCTGGCGAATACACTCTCTCGGTCGGCGGCGGCCAGCCGGATACAGGCGTGCAGGTGCTCACCGGCCACTTCCACGTGCAGGGCACCCTCACCCTGCCGGAATAGCTGGCAAGTTCATAGGCTGCGGGAAAACGCTGCCAGGGCGAGGTTTTGAGAGGGCACGGATTTATCTGTGCCGTCAATGCCGCAAAATCAACGAGGGCTTTATTGTTTGCGTGAGAACTGGACGTGCCCGCTAACTTGCTAACTCGCGACGTCGCAAAGCGACGCTAACTCGCTGCTTTTGTCCCCTTAACAGGCTTCATCAAGCAACCTGGACTGGGCGTCAGTAGTTCTCACGCGGACACTCAAGCCCCCGGGGGATGCTTTTCCGGTTTTGGGGCTCATTTGCCCGCAGGGGTTGGCTCGGTTTCGCTAATCACCGCCCGCATCTTCAGGTACACCGCGTTCGTCCACCCGAACCCGATCACGTTCTGCTTGTACCCCGCGGCCACGTGCACCTCGGCGCTGCCCGTAACCACGTTGTACTTCTCGCGGATGGTGCCGTCGGCGCCCAAGCCCCGGTCCACGGTCGCGTTCCAGTGCGCGGCGATCCGTGCCGCGTCCTCGCGATAGCCGTAGTCTTCCAGTCCCTCCACGCCCATCCAATTCGTCGGCGCCCAGCCGTAAGGCAAGTCCCATTGCAGCCCGCTTTCGTAGTCGCTCGCCGCCAGTCCGCCGGGCTGCTCGAAAACCCCCAGCTTGGCCTCCATCGATGTGGCCTGCTCGCGCGTGGCCACGCCCGCCCACAAGGGATACAGCGAGGTGATGAAGGCGTAGTCCGACGGCCGCTCGTGCACAAAGTCGTAGTCGGCGAATACCCCTTCCTTCTTCCGCCACAAGTAGCGCTGGATGGCGGCGTAGCGCGCCTGGGCGCGCCGGTCCCAGCGCAGCGCGTCCTCCGCCTTGCCCAGCAAAAGCGCGAAGTGCTCCATATCCCGCTCGTAGCGGTAGAGCAGGCAATTCAACCCCACCGGCGCGTAATCCTTCGCCGCTCCTGAAAACGGTCCGAAGTGGAAGCTGGGGTCGAAGCCCGACTCGCGCATGGCGCGGTCCCCCTCGTAGAATTCCCGGCTCAGCCGGTAGCCCCCGTACCAGGCCTTCATGCAGATCGCGCTGACCTTCACGTCGCAACTGGTCTGTTTCAGCCGCGCCGCCTCGGCGGCGTCGGGATGCTCAGCTCCCTTCACCAGAAATCCTTCCCCGCCCGTGTGCGGGTGCTCCACCAGCCAGCGAATCACGTGGATGTAGTAGCCGCTGTCGTCGGCCATCTCCGGCGCCGGCCCCGTTCCGTACCCGAAGTAGCGCGCCAGGCGCGTCCGGCCCGCCCTGTGTTCTGGCCGCACCCAATACGCGTAGTCCTTCTCCGCCGTCGTGTAGGCGTGCGCCAGCCAGTCCTTCGCCTGCGCCCGGCCCTCCGGCGTATTTGGAAAGCTGGCCGGATCCTCATTCACCGCGCGGATCATCGAGGTCAGAAACGGCGGCTGCGAGCGCGTCAGGTAGTAGGTGCGGTTGGCGTTCAGAATGCCCCCGTACTGCTCGACCTCGAAAATGAAGTTGTCCACGATGCCCTTGGCCAGGGCCTCGTGGTGATCGGCTTCCAGTCCCAGGAGGATGAAGTAGCTATCCCATCCGTACATCTCGTTGAACCGCCCGCCGGGCACGACGTAGGGATTGGGCAGGTAGAGCAGCCCCTGCGCCGGCAGTTCACCGGGCTGCAAGTCGCCGATCTCCTCGATGGGCTTGGGCAGGTTGAGCACCCGAATGTGGCACTTCTGCTCCGCCGCCGCCACTTCGCCGGGCGCGCTCATCCCGGCGGGCAGATAAAGCACCGGCGCGCCCTTCACCTTCACATCGATCAGCGAATTGCAGTCGCTCATCGACCGCGTAAGCTGCGCCCACGAGGCGTGGATGTACCTCAGCGTCGCCTGCGATTCGGGCGCGGCCGGGCCGGGAGCCGGAGCGCTCGAAGTCAAAAAAATAGCCAAAAGCAACAAGGGGGAAAACTTCATCTAAACTCCGGACCGGGCAGGCGGGGCTGCCTGGAGTGTATCGCACCCGCCGCCCGCCCCAGAGCGCGCCCCGCGCCCGAAGCAGGCGCAGCCGCCCTCCAAGTTGGGCCGATGGCGCCGTAGGGGCGACCGTGTGGGAGATTCGGAGATCGCCGGCATAATTCTTCAAAAAGCCCCACCTCGCGGTAGGGCTATTTGCGCTTGCGATGTTTTCGGAAACGTCTTTAACTGGCAAATCCATGACACCGCAATTGCTGCGTCAGAAATTCGAATAGGCAGCGGTTGGTGAACCGCCTCTGCTGCGGATGGTAGAAATCAATGCAAAGTCCAAGATCGTTGTCCGCAAAATGGGGAAAGCAATCGCCCTGTTTTGGTATGACGGATTTCTCTTTGTCGCGCAGCCTAACTAGAATTTCGAAGGTCCCGGCGGCAAGAGTTAAATGCGGTTTGTAAAGTTGTAGCTGCTCATCGAGCAGTTCCTTATGTCTTAAGGCATAGACCTCTATCGTCTTGAGATCTGACCTGCCTCCGCCCGGCACCTTTTTCAAGTTTGTAACCGCAATTCTGGCAAGATGCTGCGCGCGTTTTCCCCGGTCGGACACGTCGATATCGCCAAATGAGAGTGATGGGTCAGTGAAGAGTGCGCTCCATCTGGCCAAGTTATTCCAAGTCGCTGGGCGGCCGCCCCACCGACCGTAACTTCGCAGATCCCATTCAGAAGCGCCATGCGGATCATTGGCTTCTTTAAGGACGACCAATAACCGGCGCGGCACCTTTTCGTAGCCCACGCTGATAGCGCCGTCAGAAATTACCCGCTCTCCCATGGCGCGATATTTCTTAAGGATCCGATCTTCATGCTCTTGTAACGTCATACTACGCATTCCTTGCAAGGGGTGTGGGTGGCGCAATTGCAGCATTTTTCGGCATTACAGTATCGCCTCAAACCCCTTGCGCCGGATCACGTTGAGCAGCGCCAACGCCGGTCCCTTAGGCTGTTTGATTCCCCGCTCCAACTGCGAGACGTAGCCCGCGGTGAGATTCAGATAGCGAGCGAACGCGGCCTGGCTCAGGTTGGCCTTCTCTCTGATCTTGCGAATTTCTTTGCTGCTGATGGGCTTGCCCGTGGGAAGGGCCTGCGGGCCCAAGTGCCGCACCGTGATTTGACGATATTCCTCGTCGTTTAACAAGCCGTGCCGGTGCAGGTCTCCGGCCGTTTCGAGAATTGCTTCAGCAATGGAGCTATTCTTCTTTGTCATCGTCAACCTCCTTGAGGGAGCCGTCCTCGAGCATGGCATGAATCGTCGGGGCATCGGCGGCCAGCAACCGTTTCCCGAACTTCTTCAATGCCGCAATTTCTTCCTCGTCGATGTTGTCCTGGCCGCTCTTTGCAAAGCCGAGCAGAAAGAAAGCCCTGCTTCCGACCCCATAGGCAACGATCATGCGGTACCCGCCCGATCGTCCCTGTCCCCGCCGGGCCACGCGCTGCTTAATGAGGCCGCCGCCAAGGTCGGCATCAATAAGACCACGCTCGGCGCGTGCGATCGCCTCCCGCAGACTGGCGTCCGTGATTCGTTCGTTCCGGGCAAAGCGCGCGAACCACTTCGTCTCGAAGACTTGCATGCCCCGACCTGACACTATGAACTATAGCACATAAAACCACACAAGCAGCGTAATTACCCGGCAAAAAAGCCATCCGCCGCGGCGGATGGCCTGTTTGCGTTTGCTGCCTCTCTTACCGTTTCCCCAGCCCAGCTAGGCGCTGCGCCGGAAGCTCGGCGAATCTTGGGGCGAGCTCGGCGGCCCGATGTGAGCCAGGAAAATCTGCGAGGCGGCCGTGATTCAGGCCAACACCGGCAACACCGGCATCTCGCCCAGCTCTTTGGCTTCGGCCACCACGGCGTCGAGGTGCTGGAGCACTTCATCCACGGTCATGGTGTAGACCTCGCGGCGGGAGTCGTAGCCTTCCTCGATAAGCTGCTTGAGGTAGCGGCCGGCGATCTGCGCCGCCAACTGGTCGGTGATGACCTTGCCGCTGCGCTTCTTCTGCTCCACCCACGCGGTCGCGGGCAGCGCGATCCACATGGGCCGGCCATTGACGTCGAAGCGCACGTCCACGGCGTCGGCGTGGCGCGTGGCGATGGCCACCATGGTGCCCTTCCAGCGGCAATGCAACTCCTCGCCGCTCCAGCGCTCGTTCACATGAAAGTCTTCGTACATGCTCTTAGCCTATCCTCCTGTCCCGGCTAGGGCAAGCCGCCATTCCAGCCTGTTTGCCGCGTCCTGTTTGCCGCGTCCTGCCGCGGTGGACGCTGGGTTTCGCCCGCTGATAGACTAATGGGGTTGCAGTTGCCGTGCCCCACCTGTTCGCACCCGCCTGCAAGTCTACCGACGAAGGACAAGAAGAAGCTCCGTGGATACTCGAACCCGTCATGCGCTTAAGAAGGATAAGTTTGCCCAGGCGGCGGTCAGCAGCGCCAGTTGGGTCAGCGAGCACCGCTCCGGCGTCGAACGCTGGGCGATCACGGCCGGCGTGGTTCTGGTCGTGGCCATCGGCGCCTTAGTTTACTGGAACCTGACGGCATCGGCCGCGAACAAGGCCTTGGGCGCCGCTATGGATGCCTATAACGCGCCCTTGACTGTACCCGGAGAGCCGGCCACGAGCGGCGAGTACGCTACCTCCAAGGCACGCGCGCAAGACGCCAATCGCCAGTTTCTGGCCGTGGCCCAGAAGTATGGCTGGCTGCCCCAGGGGGCGGAGGCACGCTATTTCGCCGGCGTCACCTACGAGGAGCTGGGCGATAACCAGGCTGCGCAGAGCGAGCTCGAACAGGTGGCCGGGGCGTGGAATTGGGGAAACCGCAACCTCTCCAACCTGGCCAAGCTGGCCCTTGCCGGCCTCTATCAGCAGATGGGCCGCGACCCCCAGGCCGTCACCATCTACCAGGCTTTGGCCGCCATGCCTTCAGAGACGGTGCCGGCCAGCATGGCGCAACTGGACCTTGCAAACCTTTACGCCGCGGAGGGCAAGCAGGCGCTGGCCCGCGCCTTGTGGGCCAAGGTGGAGGATGCCGACAAAGGTGGACAAGCGGGATCCATCGCCGCCCAAGAGCTCTCTGGCGCGCAGTAGAGCGGGCTGGTTGAGATAGCGGAAACCGCGCGCCAGTTGAGCACTTTCCCTTCTGCCTGCGTCTGGTGAGATATGAGCACCAGCCAGGCGATTTACGCAGGTTGGATGGAGATCGCAAGCAGCGTAGCGGCCGGGCAAGCCCGCACTCAGGCGGAGGAAGCGGCCCTTGCGGCCCTGGTGGATCAATACGCGGGCGCCCTCTACCGGGTAGCCTTTTCGGTCTTGCGTAACCCTGCCGACGCCGAAGACGCCGTGCAGGAGGCGTTTCTGCGCGTGCTGCGGCACCGGCACATGCTGGGCGAAGTGCGCGACCACCGGGTCTGGCTGATCCGCATCGTCTGGAACATCGTGCTCGACCGCAAGCGCCGCGCCAAAACCAAGCCGGAGACAGACGACGTCGCCGAGCTGGCGCGGGTGCTGCCGTCGGACGGATTGAGCGCCGAACAGATGGCTTCCGCCGCGCAGCATCACGCCCACGTGCTGGCCTGCGTGGAGCAGTTGCCCGCCAAGGAGCGCCAGGTGCTCCAGCTTTCGGCCTTTGAAGAACTTTCGAGCGTGGAAATCGCCGCGGTGCTGGGGATCACGGAGTCGAGCGTGCGCTCGCGGCTATTTCGCGCCCGCAACCTGATGGCCGGCTTGCTCAATCACGAGAGGAGTTTGCACGCCAGGAGTTTGCGATGAATCCGATTACTCACAATCCGATCGGGCCCGGCCCCGCCGAAGACACGTTGCGGCTGATCGCCAGCCTTCCCGCGCCGGAGGGCCTTGAAGAGCGCGTGGAAGAACGCATGCACGCGGCCTTCCGCCGCGCCCCGCACGCGGGCCGCGTTCTGGCTTGGCCCCCGGCTCTTAGGCCGGAGAGCGGATGGATGCGCGCCGCGGCCGCGGCGGCCATTGTGTTTGTGGTGGCCGGCGGGGGGTGGGGCATGTACTCGCATGTAGAGCACGGGCAGCCAGATAAGACGGTGGTTCTGCCGCGCGTCCCCATCTCCGGCGGGTTTTCGAGCGCGGGCGCCATGCGCACGCCACAGTCCCTCAACGGCCCGGTGGTGGCGCATCCGGCGCCGGAACGGCCTTCCCCTGCTGAGGCGCCGAAGAAGGCGAAGGCTCAGAAGGCTCCGGCTGCGGCCCGCACGGCGCATCGCACCGGGGCCGGCAAAACGGCTGCACGGCCGATGGCGCCGCAGGCAAGGTAGGGCTCTTCCTTTACGCCACGCGCATCAGGCGCTCCTGGTAACCGCGCGGATCACCATCCCCAGCAGCGCCAGCACCGCTGCGCCCAAGAATGCGGGCAAGAAGCCGCGCACATGGAAGCCACGCACGACGCTGGAGGCCAGCAGGATCATCAGGCCGTTGATCACCAGCAAAAACAGGCCCAGCGTGAGGATGCTGATGGGGAAGGTGACGACCTTAAGGAAAAATCCCAGCGTGGCGTTCAGGAGCCCGATCACCAGGGAGGCGATCATGGCCGGCCACAGTCCTCCATGGAGCTCGAAGCCGGGAACGATTCTGGCGGTAATCAGCAAAGCGATTGCGTAAAGCAGCCATTGAACCAGCAAGGCAATCATCTCGTAGTTCTCCTTGAAGCGGCCTCGGCGGCGCGGCCGTCGCAACCGCAAACCTGCGCGGCGCACAGGGTTCCACAAAGTATACCCAGCGGCCGGCTTGCGGTCCATCTTCCTGCTTTGCATCCCCCCGCTTTGCATTCCCAGGAGGAGACTTGATGAGACCTGGCGTGATCGGATCTGGAAGGGTAGCGCAGCTGGCCGCCTTGCTTGTCTGCCTGATGTTGGCGCCGGCAATCCTGGCCGCGCAGGCCGCCAATCCGCCCCTGCCCCCGGTTGCCCAGCTCATGCGCGAGGTCGAGGCGCACCAGAAGCAGCTCGAAAAGGTGCGTGAGAACTACACCTTCGACTCCCTCCTCACCACCCAGGACATCGGCGCCAATGGCCGGGTGACGAAGACCGAATCCGTCGAGAGCCAGGACTTTTTCGTCAACGGCCATCTTATCGAGCGCACCGTAAAGAAGAACGGCCAGCCCCTCAGCGCCCACGACCGGCAGAAGGAGGCCGACCGCGTCACAAAACTCGTGGAGAAGGCGGAAAAGACTCCGCCCGGCCAGCCGATCCAGGGCGTGGCCGTCACCGTCAGCCGCCTGCTTCAGATCATGGACGTGAGCAATCCCCGCCGCGAGATCTTTCGCGGCCGGCCCACTATCGTCTTCAATTTCCAGGGCCGCAAGCACGTGAAGACCCACGGGCTGGCCGAGGACGCATCCAAAAAGATCCGCGGCGCCGTCTGGATCGACGCCGCCGATCTTCAGGTGGCGCACCTCGAGGTCACCTTCGACGGCAACTTCAGGATTGCGGGCGGACTGCTGGCCAACATTGAGAAGGGATCGAGCTTCAGCTTCGACCAGGCGCCGGTCTCCCACCCCAGCGGCGAAGACCTGTCGCCGGGGGCCCCGGTGGCGGACGGCTTATGGCTCCCAACGGGCGCCGAAGGCGCCGTCCAGGCCCGCCTGCTGCTCCTGAAAAACCTCCGTCAGCACTACATCGAGCGCGACTTCGACTTCCAGCGCTTCCATGTAGAGACCCAGCAGTCGAAGCACGCCAAAACCGTGCCGGAGAAATAGGGGGCAGCAGAGTGGTTTCCGAATTGCCGGTCAACCTCCCTCGACTGGGTCAGAGACCCCGCCAAGCCAACGCCGCCACACATCGACTCACCGGTCCGCCACTTTTCGCTTAGAATTGCGCAGGAGAGAATAGATGGGTTTCTCGGTCTTGCCTGCGGATAGGAACGCGATCAAGCGAGAGCCCAAATCGCCTGCAAGAGGGGTGTTGTATGAACCGTCGTCGGTTTCTTCGCGGACTTGGAACCATCACCATTCTCGTTCTGGGCGGGGCTGTTTGGTATGCGGACGAGGAGGGAGCATTCAGCCAGGGAAAGGGTCCCGCGTTTGCGCCCTGGACGGACTGGGATCAGCCCCAGGCTGGGATGCTGGCGCTGGTTCGTGCGGGGATTCTAGCGGCGTCTCCACACAACACGCAGCCATGGCTCTTCCGCGTGCGCGGTAACCAGATCGAGGTGCTGGCGGCGACGAGCCGTAATACGGGGGGATTGGACCCTTTTCTGCGCGAACTCCATATCGGCATGGGGTGCGCTCTGGAGAATATGGTTGTCGCCTCATCCGCGGCGGGCTACATTGCGGATATCGAGCTCGCTGATGGCGCATTGACTTTACATGCCGATACTTCGGCTCCGCACCGCGTTGCGACCGTACGTTGTACGCCCGCGTCTTTGCCTGCCAATCCGTTGTACGCGATGCTGCCGGACCGGCATACCAACCGCACGTCCTATGAACCGCATGCGCTGCCTGTATCGTTCCAGCAGGAGCTGCTGGCGATGCCGCAATCGTTGCCGGACACAAATCTTTTCTTGTTCACGGCCGAGGACCAGCGGCAATCAATCGTCAATCTGGTCAGCCGGTGCAACGAGACTGTCTATGCAGACAAGACCGCAACAGAAGGGGCGATGCCGTGGGAGCGCGTCTTCAAGTGGAACGACGTGGAACAGCACCGGGATGGAATCACGCTGGAGGACTACGGCGTGCCCACCTCCACTGCGGCTCTTCTCTATTGCTTGCCAACTCCGGTCGAGACGGCCCTCATTGCGCGGACGGCGAAGGCGGCGATGGGCGCCTACCCCAAGCAGCTCGCCGCCTCTCCCATGTTTGGGATCGTTGCGGTGCGCGATCGCTACTCGTTAAACCAGTGTCTTCAAGCGGGCCGTCTATGGGAACGCGCGCATCTCCTGGCAACCTCGCATGGCATTGCTGCCCGCCCCATCAACGAAGCGGTCGAGCTGATCGATATCGAGAACGCAGAAGGGCGTCCCCCCGTCACGGAGCCGAAGCTGAGAGCGCTTATCGGCGATACCAGGTGGCAACCCACGTTTATGTTTCGTATGGGGTACGCGACAAGGATTGCGACAGCGAGTCCGCGCCGCGGCTTATCCCAGGTTCTTCTGCAATAAATGTAGGCACTCGACGATAGCCTCACCCCCCGAAGGGGCTGGATGAGACGGAGCTAATTTAGGCAAGTCTCACAACTACGGAATTCGCTCCTGTGTCCCTTGCAGATCGGGAATGATCCGAAGACAGACAACGATCCGAAGGCAGACAATGAGAACCGCCCCAGCGTCAAAAGATGAGGTCGTGCCCGGTTTGCCGGCTACAGCGTTTTCGATTCTGCTCTTTACAGAAACCGTGCAGTCGAGCGGCTTTTCCCGCTCCGGGGTCCCCAGCGACAGGTCTTCGTCGCTGGGGTGGAAGTAAAAGCCGTCCGCCGCGGCGGACACAACGCTGCAATTTCAACAAGTAAAGCGAAAACGCTCCAACCGGAGACTACTATCAGTCCCCTCCACCTCCCATCCATTACAGTAGAACCATGTTCGCGCGGCGGCTTTCCATCCAGCGCGTCGATCCCGGCGGCCAGCGCCACCCCTGCCCGCTGCGCTGGATCGACTCGTTCGCCATGCGCAACTTCACCGCCGATGCGGTCTTCGACGACACGCTTCCCGTGGCCGACGGCCTGCTCGAAGCGGGCCATCGCGTTCCGCTCGACCGGCTTCAGACGGCCATGGAAGACTGGTTTCGCCGCAAGGGCTACCTGAAGGCAGGCGAGGGCCTTGAAATCACGCAAATCAGGCCGTAAAGTCGGCCATCTTGTAGCCGATTTTTGCTTGAATGGGCTGAGATTACGCCCCGCCTTTCCCTCAGTCTTTATCGTCCTTGCAGGCTGCGGGGCGCACTCATCAGCCGATGGAGCAGCGCGTCGAATTTTTCCTTATCAACTCTCATCTTCCCGATTTTAACCGCTTCCTTTCTGCCTTGGCTTCCGCTGCCGCCAATCTCTTAATTGACGGCTCAGCCGGTAAATTCTCGGGCATCGTGGCCCCGATTTTCTTGATGGCATCGCGTACCTTCCGCCCAACTTCATGGTGCGTGTCTATCGCTCGCTGTTCACCGCGGATTTGTTCGATCCGAAGCTTTTCCTCTGTCTGAGTGATTCGGAACTCATTGGCTGCGAGTTCGGCCCGACCGATGCAATCGAGAAGCTCTTCGTTCGTTCCGATCCCCTTTTTGGCCTTGATGGCCTTGACTCCGAGGCCCCCATAGAGACCCTTATAGCCCTCGTCCTGGAATATGCCGAAGTTCTGACTTCGGACGCCTGCAAGTTTCGCTGCTCCCCCAAGTTTCTTATTCGCGCCTTTTACCCGGTCGCGCAACAGGATGCGCCGTTTTTCTTCGGTCAATGCCTGTTCAGCCTCGGATCGCAAGGTCTGGGCGGCAAAATAGGTTTGGGCGGTGGCGACCTCCGGCTTCTCGGAAGCCCCATTCATTGCAATCAGATAGCAGGCATACCGGGAAAGATGCCAGTTTTCAATCTCCCTCTTCGCCCCCTTTCCCACTTCAATCATGTCCGTGAACTCACGGAAATGATTGGAAGAAAAGACCCCGGAATTGTCGCAGGCGATGATCGCCTTCTGTATGACGGACTTGAAATTGGTCCAATCTGAGTAACCGAGTATCGTGTAGAGGGTTCTGGCATCCCATATTTCGGCACCATTTGCATGGATCGCCTTGGAGCGTTCCAGTTGATCGACGATATACCCCAACTGAAAGAGTGCATTTTCGGCCATTTCTCCCCACCTCCCCGACATAGTATCATCATCTAATACCCGATGGTTACCTAAATTTCATTCTTGCCCATCTTTTCCATCCGGAGTAGAGTATGGAAAGAGGAATGGAAAAATGGGCGCAAGGGAAAGCCTCCAAAAGCTGATTGATCGGAAGCTTGCTGAAATAGACAGGCTAGAGCAGCAACTCCGAGACGCCAAAGTGTATGTCCAGGCAGTTCAGGATTCATTCAAACTCCTTCCAAAAGAAGAGAATGGGGCGGCAGCCTCCAAAGAACTCCGCGCTGGAAGCGCCTTGGCCCAGGTACAAGAGTTCCTTAAGCGGGAGGGAGCGCCTCAGCACATCTCGACGATTTTGGAGTTTTTGGGGAAACCGCTGGACAAGCAGAATCGTGTTTCTCTTAGCGGTTCATTGGGCGGATATGCTAGAGATCGCCGAATCTTCACGAAAACTGGCCCAAATACATTTGGGTTGATCGAATTTGAGGCAAATTCAGAACAGAACAATCCGCCAGAACTCACCGGATTACCGAAAGATTTTGGAAAGGTATAAACGGAGGACGCGGAGCTGGTACTCCTAGCGGATTTATAACACGTGAACACTCCCTAGTCGGAATGGGGTTCGATTCCTCCGCCCTCCGCTCAAATACGCTCTATTCCTAATACCCCGCCACGGCAATACTATTTTTGCCCTATTGTTAATCTGTATCAAGTGGATACTCTTCCGATCCAGTTGATAGGTCTTCTTCGGTAAGTTGATCATTTTGAACGTATTGCCAGGTTTGCGACGAAACGTCTATACCCACCCTGGGGCTAGGAGGTCCGCCTCAGGCCGCCGTCCGGTTTGCCGATTCGCTGCCCATCCAGAGCGCGAATTCAGCCTCGCGGCGGGTCTTGAGGCCGGCGTTCTCCTCTGCGCCGGCGTGATCCCAGCGCAGCAACTGTTCGGCGGCAGCCTCGTACAGCCCGGCGTTCAAATCCTTCAACAGCGTGGACTCCGCCAGCCGGCCCTGACCCATATTGAAGCAGAAGTCCACCAGCGCATCGAACTGGCCCTGGGCGAGGGCGACCTCCACCATGCGCTCCACGGCGCGCTCGGCGTCGCGTACATCGCCGGTCAGCAGCTCGCCGGCTTGGGCCTCACCCATGCCGCGGGGAAACGACTCGGGATGCACCAGGCGATGCCCGTAGCCGATGGTCGGATACCCGTCCGCATCCAAATAGACGCGGCTGCGGAAACCCTCCGACCGCTTGAGTAACGCCAGCCCCGCCGCGCTCAGTTCCATAGACTTCTCTCCCGAGCCATGGATGGCCCTGCCTTTGACGCTACCAGGATGGCGGAATTAATCCGCAAAGGCGGGCCGCAAAGGCTGGGGGAAGCGGGTTCCGCAGCCTGCGTTGTGACGGGGGCAGAAAGCGAGGTTGGGCGGCTGCCGGCCCTCGACGCCTCCATAGGCCGGATAAGATCAATTCTGCACCATTTTCGGTGCAAAATGTAACCGCCATAAAATGAAAGGCTTAGAAGAAGCCGTCACGCAAGCCTCTATTTTCTCATCAGGAATAGCCTGTATTTTTCAACAATAAAAGCCGCATTTGTCTTGACAATGACGTCGGGAGAAGGCGTCGACTTGGTAAAATGATCGGATGGCTATTCGACGGATTTTACGCAACTTGAACCTGAAAACTCCGCTATGGTTTTGGCTGTTCGCGGGGGCTTTCTCGCTCGTGGTGGCGGGAGTGGTGATGACGTTTTGCACGCGAACCGTGCTGGCGGACGCACTGCTGTCCAGATCCGCCGCTACTCCACCCCCTGTGACGCAGTCAACTCCGGCCTCGCTGACGCCGCAAGAAATGGCCCGGGAACGAGGCGACAAGCTGCACGGGATCGCCTCCTGGTACGGCGGTGCGTTCAATGGGCAGCTCACGGCCAGCGGCGAACGGTACAACATGTACGCCATGACGGCCTGCCATCCTACCCTGCCTTTCGGCTCGATCGTGCGGGTAGTGGACCTCGTTACCCACCGCTCCGTGGTGGTGCGGATCAACGACCGGGGATACCTTTACAAAGGCCGGATCATCGACCTTTCCTACGGCGCGGCCAAAAAGCTGGCGATGGCCGAGCCGGGGCTGGCTCCGGTGCAGCTTCACGTGATCTCCCTGGGCGGGGACAAGGCCCAAAAATAAGCCTGCAAGCCTTAGAAAAATAAGGAACTTCGACGATGGATGGTTGAAGTTCCGGTTGCCCATGCTTTGGCCATGAAAATGGTGAAAAGCCGGGACAGGGGCTCAGCGCAGCGGATTGGTAGGCCCGGCCCCCGTCAATCGCTTTTGGGCTGGGAATACGGCTTTTCGAGGTAGGCCCGGGCCTGGTTGACGGCGCCCTGGGTGTTGTCATTGGTCTGGACGGCCAGCCGGTATTCGTTCACCGCCCGGTCGCGCTGGCCGGTGATGTCGAAGATCATCCCGATCTGGATGTGGCTCCAGACCTCGGTCCACGCGGGAACATCGTCCCCGCGCAGGGCCGCCCGGAAGGCGTCCACGCTGGCCTGGTAGTCGCGCATGGTGAAGTACACCTCGCCGATGCGAAATTCGGCCAGCGAACTCTCCGAGTCGATCTTGAGCGCCTGCTGGTACTGGGCCAGCGCGCCGTTCAGATCGCCCTGCGCCACCAGTTGCTGCCCCTTGAGGATGAAGACGCGCACCTCAAGGTCCGGATTGGACTTGAGTACCCAATCGCTGGGATCGATGCTGATGTCCCGCGGACGGCCGAAGGTGTCCACAACGTACTGAGTGGCGTCTCCCACCACGTCAATCTTCCGGGTTACGGTCTTGCCGTCGGTCTCGATGCGCAGTTCCACTGGCATGTTGAACAGGTCGAGGTTCTGATCGATCTCGCCGATGGTGCGGAAACCCTTGTTGTTGCCCAGCCGATAGACGGCGTACTTGTCAGTGAACTCGGGTGCGCCGGTGCCGTCCACCCATTGGGAAAAGAAGGGGAGCAGCTCCTGCTGGCTGTGGGCCTCGGCCACCTTCTCAAAATCCGCGGTGGTAATCGGCTGCTCGGCATACTGGCTGATCGCGCCCCTCAGGGTGGCCAAAAACGCGTCTTCGCCGATCTCCCCGCGCAGCATGTGGAAGACCATGGCGCCCTTTTCCAGGGTCATGGACTGGAACTGGGGTGAAAAGGCGTCCAGGCGCCCAGCGCTGGAAAGTGGGATGGTGTCATAGGCGAGCGCGCCGGCTTCCACATCCTCAAGGGCGGAAAGCAACGCGCCTTGGCCGCTCTGGTCCTCTAGGTACATCAGTTCGCCGTAGCGGGACATGCCGTTGGTGATCCAAGCATCGTTGAGGGTACGCGGGCTCACCTCGCATCCCCACCACTGATGGGCTATGGTGTTGGCCAGCAGGCGGACTGCGGACTTGCTGGTCACGTCTGAACCGGGAATCGCGGCCAGTTGGGGAGCCCACACCGCCGGCAGAGTACCGTCGGGCAGCTCGACCACGTTCAAATAAGGAGTTTCCGCCGGCCCAAAGATGCCGGTGAAGTAGTTGAACTCATTGTTCGCGGTTTGGGCGAGCTGGGTGGCTGAAGCTTGATGACTGACCGTGAGGTAGGCCTTGATGTTGCCCAGGCCGCCCGATGCCGGCTCCACGTAGCGGCCTGCGATCACGGTTCCAGGAAATCCCGGCTTATCCCACTTGAAATCGTACTCGTCGCCGGGTGTGCCGTCGCTGAGCGTGACGGGGTGCGACGGCCCCTGGCTGCCGCTAGCTATGACGCGCATTCCCTGGGGCACGCGGATGTGCATCTCGGCCGTGAAGCGGTCGGTCATGTAGCCGGTCATGGGAAACCAGCGCGCCGGATACAGCAGGTAGCTGATGGGCTCCTGGATGGCGGCCAGCCGCAGGCCGGGCACCGGACCGTCCTCGTTGCCGGTCAGCGTCCCCTCATACTGGAAGGTCCAGTGCACGGTTTGGCCCTGCGCGAAAGGCGTGGCCGGAGTAACGCGGACGGAGCCGTCGGCCATCCGCTCCCCGTCCAGCAGCTTGCCGTTCTCGTCGGTAATCTTGGTGATCTTCAGGGCCGGATGAAAGCCAAAGGTCACCACGTCCAGGCTGGGCGGCGCGGTAAAGCTCACCACCGCCGTAGCCGAGAGATGGTGCGTGGAGGTCAGCAGTTCCGCGTCGATCACGTAGCTGGTGATGTGGGGCGCCGGCGGCCCGTATGTCTGCCCGTACTGCGCCAGGAGAGGGAGCGCGGCGCAGCCGGCCGCCAAGCCCGCTACAAGCGCCGCCAGGCGCAGCCGCAACCGGCGCTGTCCCGATCCAAAAGGCAATTTCCCTTCTCGTCTACGCATAACAGTCGTCATCACGCCGCCGGCAAAGCACTTGTTCCGCGTGGGCGTGGATTCCATTCTAGGCTATGCACTCATCGAGCTCGCCGCCGGAGAAGCCGCATCCAGCTCTTCGAGTGCGATCGCAGCCACCCGCTCAATGGCCCCCAAACCGTCATTTCGATCCCCGGCCGGCCGCGTCCTCAGCGCCTCTCGAATGGCCCCCAGCTCCTGCATCATGGACTGGCGCGGCGGCCCATCCGGTAGCAGCGCCTCAAGCTGTTTGACGATATTCGCGGCCGTGAAGTCGTTCTGGATCAGCTCCGGAACCACGCGCTTGCCCGCTATCAGGTTGGCCATGGCCACGTGGGGCACCTTCACCGCCAGCTTGGCCACGGCGTATGTCGCCGCCGAGACCCGGTAGACCACCACGAAGGGATTGCCGATCAGCGCCGCTTCCACCGTCGCCGTCCCGCTGGCCACCACCCCGGCGCGGGCGTGAAACAGCGCGGCGCGGGCGTCATCCACGGCGCGCACCGCCAGTCCCCCGCCGTAGTCCTCCGCCAACTGCACTGCCTCCGCCCGTTGCTCCGCGCTCAGAGTGGGCGCCAAAGGGACCAGGAACTCGTACTCCTCAGAAGGGTAGGCTGCCGCCGCCGCGGGCAGCGAGAGAGCCCACGCCGCCTCCAGCATCTGCGGCAGGTGGTCGCGAATCTCCCTGGGACGGCTGCCCGGCAGCAGCGCGATCCAGGTGCGGCCGGCGTGCAGCCCGTTCTCCGCGGCGAATTGCTCGCGGCTGATCGTGGGCAGCGGCAACTCCGCCAGCGGGTGGCCCACAAACTCAGCCGCTACCCCGCGCTCGCGGTAGAAAGCCTCCTCGAAGGGAAAAATGACGGCCATGCGGCGCACATATTTGCGCACCAGCCGGATGCGGTGCTGCTTCCACGCCCACAACTGCGGGCTCACGAAGTAGACCACCGGAACCTTCAGGCGGTTGAGCTCCTCGGCCAGTTTGAAGTGGAAGTCGGGAAAGTCGATCAGCACGGCCACATCGGGCCTGCGCCTGCGGATGGCCGCTTCCAGCGCGCGCAGCCCGCGGTACACCTGCGGCAGGTGCAGCACCACCTCGGTTACGCCCATCACCGCCATGTCTTCGGCGCGCACCACCCGCTCCAGCCCGGCCTCTTCCATGCGCGTGCCGCCCATGCCGAAGAAGCGCGCCTCCCGCCCCTCGACCGCCAGGCGGCGTTTGCAGGCCTCGATCAGCAGCGCGCCATAGTGCTCGCCGCTGGCCTCGCCTGCCGAGATGAAGAGGGTGGGGTTCATAGGGCTAGCGCAGCTACCGCGTGATTTCGTAATGAATAAACTGTAGCGCCGGTCTCCAGACCGGCTGTCGTGCGGGCGTCCTCGCCCGCACCTGCCAGGCGTCATTACCAAATCACGAGGTCTGAATACTGGGGCCGCGCTGCCGGCTCCTGCTCGTAGGCTGCTGCTGCCCACCATCATAACGGCTTGGAACCTGTGCCGTGTGAATTTCCCGGCTACTGTCCCGAGTCCGAAGTTCGCAAATAAATCCTGCTGTCATCCTGAGCGGAGCTTGGCGCGCTTTTGCGCCAAGCGGAGTCGAAGGATCTGCGGTTGTCTTGCAACGAACTTCAGATTCATCACGCTACAGGCTTGGCCAACATACCACCCCACGCGGGCCATTGCACAACCCATTACGCATCTTGGATGCCCCGCCGCCAGAAGGCGGCTCGCCCGATCTTCTCCGCCGTTGCCAGTGGCGCACCTTCGGGATTGGCGACAAACCGCGCCCAACCTTCTCCTTGGATCCTGGGGCGATTATGGGTACCGATCCAATTCGCCCCACCCATTGCACGACCGGATAATGTAGACCAAGGCCTGATATGGCGCCTCCAAACCTCAAAACTACTGCGGCCCGGCCCGCGCAGCGCACTTCGCCCAGCCCGCGCAGCGGGCGCAAAGACGGCAGCCCCAGGCGCAAGCCTGGGGTATAAAGGTTACGTTTTTTACCCCAGCCCGCGCAGCGGGCGCAAAGACGGCAGCCCCAGGCGCAAGCCTGGGGTATAAAGGTTACGTTTTTACCCCAGCCCGCGCAGCGGGCGCAAAGACGCTAGCCCCAGGCGCGAGCCTGGGGTATAAAGGTTACCACTACTGTCCGGCTATAAGCTGAACAGATTCAGTTGGTTGTCAGAACCTGGTAAGTGGAGTTGGGGCTCTGTGGTCTGAAGTGCCTGTAAAATGGGCGTTTTCTCGAAGAGAGTAACACTGAGGATCTGCAGGATTTGGTAAAGGCTTGCTTTGAGTCCCAGCCGTTTGCGCACGATGGCCACGAGCACATAGATGGAGACGGCGATCCAGATTTGAGTCTTCACCGCGTTGTCGCTGGTGCCGTAGAAGGCCTTGATGCGCAGGTGCTGCTTGATCCATTTGAAGAACAGCTCTACCTGCCAGCGCTGCTTGTAGATTTGCGCGATGGTCAGCGCCGGAAGGGTGAAGTTATTGGTCAGGAAGACCAGCCGCTTTCCAGTCTCCGCATCGACGAAACTGATCTTGCGCATCGGATCGGGGTAGACCGAGGCCGACTGAACCGACGACAGGATCACGGCCTGATCGGAGCGCACGCCGGTGCTCTTGTCCACCGGACGCGACGAACGACGCTGGAGCAGGACATTGGATTTGGTGCGCACCACGAAGAAGGCAGCGCTGAGCGTGAGCACGAACAAGCGCCGGAAGTCGATGTAGCCGCGGTCCATGACGTAGAAGGCGCCGGCTTCGGGCACGATCTCATCGAGGATGTTCACATCGTGCACATCGCCGCTGGTGACGCGGATAAAGGTGGGGATGTTGCCGTGCAGATCGAGCAGCGTGTGCAACTTCACTGCCGCTTTGTGGCGTCGAAACTTGGCCCACGGAAACAGGCTCAGGCACAGATCGATGGTGGTCGAGTCGAGAGCATAGAGACTTTGTTCCAGTTCCACGCCCATCGGGTCTTTCGCATAAAGAGGCCGGGCGATGCGGATCAGCACCTGGGCGAAGTCGGCGAAGATGCGCCAGTGGTGGGATTCGTTGGCATCGGCCAGCGTGGAGCGGGCCACGCGACCGCGAAGACCCAGGTGGTAGAGCTTGCCGCCTAGCGCGCGCAGACAAGCTTCGATGTCGCGCAGGCTGTCGCGATAAGTAAGTTGGGCAAATGCCATCGCCAGATACTGGTCCCAACAGGAGAAGCCGCGCAGCTTGCTGTCTCCGCCGTAGCGCGCCACGCAACGACGGAACTCGCGGTCAGGAAGGAAGCTGATCAACTGAGAGAAAATGGTCCGGCCTTCGTTCACCCCTCATTGTTGCCGGTGGGCTCGGACGCGGGATTCAGGCCGTTTGCAATTCAAATCGCGGCAAGCTCAAATCAACCGCAACTCTCAGCCCTGTAAGGATTTCCCGGCGCGGCTCGAGACGATAGCCGGACAGTAGTGAAAGGTTACGTTTTTGCCCCAGCCCGCGCAGCGGGCGCAAAGACGGCAGCCCCAGGCGCATGCCTGGGGTATAAAGGTTACGTTGTTTACCCCAGCCCGCGCAGCGGGCGCAAAGGCGCTAGCCCCAGGCGCAAGCCTGGGGTATAAAGGTTACGTTTTTTACCCCAGCCCGCTTCAGCGGGCGCAAAGACGCTAGCCCCAGGCGCAAGCCTGGGGTATAAAGGTTACGTTTTTAACCTCAGCCCCGGAGGGGCGTAAGAATGGCCCACACCTTCACCAGTTTGCTCACACATGTCGTCTTCTCCACTTCCCGCCGTGCGCCGTTGCTTGCCGACGCGATTCGGCCCGACGTGCATGCATACCTCGGCGGAATTCTCCGCGAAATGCATGCCGCTCCCATTGCGATTGGCGGTACTGCCGATCACGTCCACCTGTTGACGCGCCTCCCCGCCGATCTCGCCGTCGCGGATTGCCTTCGGGTGGTGAAAGCGAACTCCTCACGATGGGTGAAGGAGAGATGGCCCGAGCGTCGCTCCTTTGCCTGGCAGGGCGGATATGGAGCATTCAGCGTGAGCGAATCCAGGCGGGGAGCGGTAATCCGCTACATCAACGAGCAGGCGCGGCATCATCGGCGAATTTCATTCCAGGAGGAATTCCTCGCCTTGTTGAAAAATCATAGCGTGGAGTTCGATGAGCGGTATCTGTGGCGATAGCTCTTGCGCCCGCTGCGCGGGCTACACGCATCGTCGCGTGAATCGCACCCCAGGCTCACGCCTGGGGCTACCGTCCCTTGTCCGCTGTGCGGACTCTAGACGCGTGAGCGCGGCTCGTCCGGTCTTCGCTGCTGTCGGTAACGGTCCAGCTTCCGGATTGCCGACGATCCGGGCCCAACCCTTTTCCTGGACCCTGGGACGCTTTCGGGTACAAATCCAGGAAGACTGGCGGCGGACGTCCGTTTTGCCCGCTGCACAGAGGGAATAATCTGGAGGGATAGGACTGTTTTGGGAATTGCAATTCGCCGCTGAATAGAAATAGGGGTGAACCAGAGTCGGAAGGGTGAGAATGGGAAGAAACAGAGCGCCCAGCGTTGACGGTGGCCTTCAATGGCCCAGATTCAATCACACAGCCGAGTGCAATTACTTGCATCTTCTTGATGCGGAATGTGTTAGCCTTGGTATTGATTTGAGTCAAAACCCTGTTGCAAGGCTCCTCACGTTGGCCTGAAAACAACCCTATCGGAACCTCAGAGGCGGGCCGCATGTCGATTGAAACACGTTTTGACGTCCCCCTGATCGCCAATTTGGCGCTCAAGGAAAAGCAAATCCAGCAGAATTATAGGCCTATTATCGCCGTGCATAAGTGGTTTGCTCGTCGTCCCGGGACACTATTTAGGGGCTTGGTTCTGTCCGAATTCAGCAACCGGCCGCTTTCAGAATGCTTTTTCGAAGCGAATGACTTTCCCAGGTAGGATGGTCGCAGATCCTTTCATGGGAGGTGGCACGCCGCTTCTTGAGGCCAACCGCGTTGGATGCGATGTCCAGGGTTTCGACATTAACCCCATGGCGGCTTGGATCGTTCGGGAGGAGATCGAACACCTTGATTTGGTTGCGTATCGTGAGGCGGCAGATGCTCTCGTCGAGGCTTTGGAGCAGGATGTCGGTGCCAGTTATAGAACCGACTGCCCGCTTTACGGGGACCGTGATGTACCAGTGAAGTACTTCCTATGGATCAAGGTCCTCGACTGCGAGAAATGCGGAAAGGAATTCGATCTGTTTCCCGGTTACCTCCTTGCAGAGGATTCCCGCCATCCCAAGAACGTGCTCGTGTGTTCCAAATGCGGTGACCTGAACGATGTTGCGAATCTGGGACATCCCCGGCGAATGCTCTTCCTGCCATCGCGAACTAATCGTGACAGGCCCCGCAAAGCGCAACCGGTGTGCTTGCCCTGCCTGTGGCCACGTGAACACCTATCCGCGCGCCGCATCAGGACCTCTCAGGCACCGGATGTTCGCCATTGAGTATTACAACCCGAAGCGCAAAGATGGGCATTCCGGGCGATTTTTCAAGAGGCCCGACGCCAAGGACCTCAAACGCGCCGAGGCTGCTTCAACGCGCTGGTGCAAGTTGGAGCCTCGATTTACCCCGCAACAGGAGATTCTGCCCGGCGATGAGACCGACCGATTGCATCGCTGGGGTTATCGTCATTATCGAGACTTGTTCAATGACCGGCAACTGCTTGGCCTCGAAGCGAGTTGCAGGCTCATCGTCGCTCAGCCGGATCAGCGCATCAGGCGTGCGCTCGCGACAAATCTCTCGGACTTGCTGCGCTATCAAAATATGCTATGCCGATATGACACCATGGCCCTGAAATCGCTGGACATCTTCTCGGTTCATGGCTTTCCCGTCGGCCTGGCCTATTGTGAATCCAACCTGCTTGGGCATCCTCAACGGGAACGGCATCAATGTTGGCTCGGGAGGGTGGGTAAACATCATCGACAAATACGCGAAGGCTAAGCGCTACTGTGAGGCCCCATTCGAGGTGATCCAGAAGGCGGGCCGGAAGGTCAACGTGCCGATTCCCGGGGAGTGGATCGGCGAGCGCCTTAACGGGGGGCGTAGGCGCAATGTGTCCATTCGCTGCACCAGTGCAACCACGGTTGAGCTTGCGCCGAACAGTCTTGACGCCGTTTTCACCGACCCGCCTTACTTCGGGAACGTCCAATACGGAGAATTGATGGATTTCTGCTACGTGTGGCTCCGTCAGCTTGTCAGTAATGAGGCGGAAGGTTTCGACCGCGTATCCACCCGCTCAGTGGAGGAACTCACCGGGAACCAGACCGAATCGCGCGGGTTGGAGGAGTTTGCCGAAGGCCTCGCGGCGGTTTATGGTGCCATGGCGTGCGCCCTGAAGCCAGGTGCGCCCCTTGCGTTCACATTTCATCACAACCGACTGGAGGCCTACGAGACTGTCGCCGTCGCCATTTTGGATGCCGGGCTGACCTGTTCGGTGACGTTGCCCTGTCCCGCGGAAATGGGCGGCTCCATTCATATTCATGGCACAGGCTCATCCGTCGTCGATACCGTCTTTGTCTGCCGTGCCGAAGTCGCTACTCCCTATCAACAGTTCGGAACGCTTCGTGAGTTGACCGCACTGGTCCAACGCGACTTGGATCACCTTCGGATCGCCGAATTGAAGGTCTCGGCGGGAGACATTCGGTGTATCGTCTATGGCCATATGACCCGCATGGCAATCTGGAACCTCCGGAGCGCCTGGGATGTGAACGTGCCGACCGTGGAGCGCCTTCGTCGCGTTCGCGAGGAAATGAATATGGTGGGCGATTTTCAATCGGTAATTGATGAGCTTGCAGAACAGGGCCGCCTGATCGTGCGCGCTTCAACTACCACTCGTGACTTGTTTGAGGACATGCCTGATGCAGTTTCCTTATGAGGTGCCCTTTGCCGAGCTCAAAGCAGATTTGGACGCCTATGTTGACGCAATTTTTGGTGCGCTGAGTTCAGAGTTTCTAACGTTGCCCAAGGGAAATGGATTTATCGAATATCCCGTCTTCGAACAGGGGTACGAAGCGCTTAAGCGCACGACAGTCGACTTCCGAAACTTTTCCGTAGAGCCCGTCGTCGAACTGGTCCAGCGCATTCCCGTTTCGTTCATCGTGCTTCGTTCAATGCTGGGATTTACACCGCCGGAATGGGCCTATGTAGCGGCGCAGCGAAGCGGCGTGGAAGTACCACAAGGGGCGGCCCGAACTCTTGACCGGAACATCCGGATAAATCCGCTTGCCCCCTTGAGAATAAACGGAGGGGCCGGCGGGGAGCGTCTCCGTGCCCTCGTGATGGCTGCGTGTGAGGTGCTGACGGAAGGGGCTCCGAAAACTGAATGCACGCCGGAACTGATTCATCGCCTCGACAAAGCCGACACATGCAACGGAACTGAGAGCATCCAGCCTCTGGCCGATCTCGGCGTTCCATATGCGATGTTGCTCTACGAACGCTTTCTCGGGCGACCGTTCGCCGGTCACCGTGACTCTGTGAGCGAGCTCGTTGGCGACGTTCTCGAAACGGCTATCGAAGGAGTTCTCACGCGCGCTGGCATCAGCCACCGCAAGACGAAACGAGCTGAGCGCATTACCGGCTTTGACCAAGCACCGGATTTCATCATTCCGAACGAGTTCAACCCGCAGATTGTAATTGAAGCGAAGATAACTGAAGATGATGGCACGGCGCGCGACAAGGTGACCCGAGTACAGCATCTTGGAGAGTTGAGCACAAAGGGACTCAATCCGGGCGAGGCCCCACGCTTCGAGGTTATTGCTTGCATTGCAGGACGAGGCTTCAAGGTTCGTCGTGAGGATATGAAAAAGCTCATCCTCTCCACACGGGGCAAGGTATTCACCCTTCAGACCCTTGCACGTTTGATCGATTGCACCCGCCTTGTGGAGTTCAAGACGAGGGAAAACTGATAAGCGGACTCTAGATGGAAATTGCTCCATTCGAAGTTTAATCATCGATTTGTAATGTGAAGGCGGCTTCTCGAACGTTTTCGAGGCTTTCAGCGCGGCCCGGTCGTATAACCGGCAAACCGGAAACTGCACCACGACCCCGCCCCTGCAACGCTTGCCCGGCCCAGGGTGAGGGGTGATAGACTCAGCCAGCTTGGTCCGGCGCTTCCCTTCATCATCCCGCCCGGCCAGGCCAACAAGGAGGTTGATCATGCCATCCACTCATCCTCCCGACACTCCATTGACTCCCGCCGTGGTCTTCGAAATGCTCCAGGCGCACCAGCGCACGGCCGCTCTAAAAGCGGCCATCGATCTGGATGTTTTCCGGGCTGTGGGCGAGGGACCGGGCGATATAGCGTCCATCGCCCGCCACTGCTCGGCATCCGAACGCGGAATCCGCATCCTCTGCGATTTCCTGGTCATCAACGGCGTTCTGGCCAAAGAAGACGGCCACTACCGGCACACGCCCACCAGCGCCATGTTCCTCGATCCGCGCTCGCCCGCGTCCTTGGCCTCGATCGCGCAGTTTTTGGGCAACCCCGCGAATCGCGAGCCCTACGATCATCTGGCGGAGATCGTGCGCTCCGGCCGCACCGTTCTGCCGGGAGACGGCAGCGTCGAGCCGGAGAACCCCATCTGGGTCCAGTTCGCCGAGACCATGGCGCCCATGATGGCGCCCATGGCGGGGCCGCTGGGTGCGGTGGTGCTCAATGGGCACAACGGACCCATGCGCGTGCTCGACATCGCCGCCGGCCACGGCCTCTTCGGCATCGAGATCGCCAAGCAGAACCCCCAGGCGCGCGTCACCGGCCTCGATTGGGCGCCGGTGCTCCGCGTGGCTCTCGAGAACGCGCGCCAGGCCGGCGTTCACGACCGCTACGACATGCTCCCCGGCAGCGCCTTCGAAGTGGACTTCGGTGGCCCTTACGACGCCGTGCTGCTCACCAACTTCCTGCACCACTTCGACCAGCCGACCTGCGTGGTTCTGCTCAAAAAGGTTCACGGGGCGCTCAAGCCCGGCGGCCGCGCCGCCACGCTGGAGTTTGTGCCCAATGAAGACCGCGTTTCTCCGCCCATGCCCGCGGCCTTTGCCATGACCATGCTGGCCTCCACGCCGGCAGGCGACGCTTACCCGCTGAGCGAGCTCACGGCCATGTACACCGAGGCGGGCTTCGCGGGCATCACCGCGCATCCCATTCCCATGAGCCCGCACACGGTGGTGTTGGGGCGGGCGTGAACTTTCGCAAGAGCCGTCAGGCTGCTAACCGTCGCCCCGCCAACGCGCCACTTGCTGACTGGCTGACAAGCTAGCCCCGCTAACACCGCTGCACCTCCACAGCCAACTTCCCCGGCAAAACCACGTCCCTCCGCCGGAAAGCGCCCCTCACGCGCTACAACCCGAAAGCTAGTAGCTACTGGCTACTGGCTACTGGCTACCGGCTACCGGCTACCGGCTGCTGGCCACCGGCTACCGGCTTCTGGCTTCTGGCTTCTGGCTACCGGCTACTGGCTACTGGCTACCGGCTACTGAGGCACTCCGCCGCCCGCACATTCCAAAATTGTGCGCAATTCTCGGTAAACAATTTGTCTAACTCGCGCAATTGCCGGCAAATAGATTTTCCCGCGCAGGAAATTGCCGGTAATATCCCTCTGCGCTTCGCGAAGCACCGGGCTAACATTTCGCGCTCCGGCCTGAACTTCTAAGCCAACATTTGGTGTCCGGCCGCATACCCTTAGTCCAACATTTCAAAGCATCACGCACGCTTCGGGCGGCCATTTTGCCGCGCGCCGCCGGCGCTTCTCCTCGCGCGGACGGCGGCAGCTAACCCCTTGAGTAACTCGCGGGTTACCTTCCAGTCGATGCAAGCGTCGGTGATGCTTTGCCCGTAGACCAGCGGCCGGCCGGGAAGGAGTTTTTGCGCGCCGGCCACCAGGTTGCTCTCCATCATCACGCCCATAATGTTGCGGTTGCCCTGAGCGATCTGCGCCGCAACGTCATGGCACACAATAGCTTGGCGGCGGTAATCCTTGCCGCTGTTAGCGTGGCTGAAATCGATCATGATGCGGGGCGCGACGCCCGCTTTCTCCATCCGCTCGGCGGTGTCGGCGACGCACTCGGCGGTATAGTTCACCATCTTGCGGCCCCCGCGCAGGATGATGTGGCAGTCCGGATTCCCTGAGGTCACGAAGATGGCCGATTGACCGTGCTTGGTGTGGCCGAGAAAGGTGTGCGAGTAGGAGGCGGAGAGGACGGCGTCGATAGCCACTTGCACGTCGCCGGAGGTGGCGTTTTTGAAGCCCACCGGGCAGGAGACGCCGGAGACGAGCTGGCGGTGGACCTGGCTCTCGGAGGTGCGCGCGCCGATGGCGCCCCAGGCGACCAGGCCGGCGATGTATTGGGGCGTGATCATGTCCAGGAACTCGGTTCCGGCGGGTACGCCCATCTCGGCCAGGTCGAGGAGCAGGTGGCGGGCCAGTCGCAGGCCGTCGTTGATCTTGTAGGACTGATCGAGGTAGGGATCGTTGATGAGACCCTTCCAGCCGATGGTAGTGCGAGGCTTCTCGAAGTAAACGCGCATGACGATGCGCAGGTCGGCGGAAAACTCATCGATGGCAGCTTTGAGGAGGGTGGCGTACTCGCGCGCGGCTTGGGGGTCGTGAATGGAGCAGGGGCCAACCAGTACCAGGAGTCGGTCGTCGCGATTGTTGAGGATGGCGACGATCTGGCGGCGGGCCTTGTAGATGGTGGTGGAAGCGGCTTCGGTGAGGGGGTGCTCTTCCTCGAGAAAGACGGGGGGCAGGACGACCTTCGTCCACTTGATGCGAATGTCTTCGGTGGGATGGAACATGGTTTTTCCCCTGCGCGGGCCGATTGGAGTACGGATCCGGGGCCTAAAGGCCGGCCCAGGGCGATGAGATCGGCTGGCGCATCTTCCAATTTAGCAGCCGGTCGGGGTGGAGATGGGCTGGGGGGCGAAGCTGGCGCAGGACATTTTCTTGGGGTGTAAGGCCGGCAGGGTGCGGTTGGAGGTGGGGGCCGTGGCGTGGGACGCTTGTCCTACGCTGTCTTGCGACTGCAAGACTGCGGAAAGTGGATGTTAGATTTTGTCTTACGCTGCGTCTTACACGGCGACTTACTGTCTTACTTTGGCTACCAATGTAAGACGCGGCTGCCTTCCAGTGCGGATCGCCAGACGGCCCTGTGTATTGCGACAAAAATGGCCTCCAATGTCTTCGACAGACGCGGAGGGCATATAATTGCCAGTTCCGAGTTGGGACGGAAGCTTACGTTGGTAAGAAAAGGAGAGGATCGATGGCAGAGGGAGTTATGGGTAGTTTGTCGCGCAGAGGATTTGTGGGAGCGCTTTCCGGGGTGGCGGCGGCGACGGCGCTTTCGGCGCAGCAGGGCCCTGCGATGGCCGCGGAAAGACGTACGGGGAACGGGTCGATCAAGATCACGGACCTGAAGTGCGCCATCATCGGACGCAACCCGACGGTGCGCATCGTCACGGATCAGGGGATTTCAGGATACGGGCAAGCGGAGTCGGCCAAGCCGTATCTGAAGCCGATGGTGCTGTTCTATAAGGACTATCTGATCGGCGAAGACCCCACCGACGTTAACCGCATCATGCTGAAGATCCGGCGCATGGGGGCGTTCAAGCCGTGGGGCGCGGCGGTGAGCGCCATCGAGATCGCGCTGTGGGACGTCGCCGGAAAAGCAGCGGGGTTACCGGTGTACAAGCTGCTGGGCGGCAAGATCCGCGACCGCGTGCGCATCTACAACGGAGCCGTGCGCTACCCGATGACCAGCCAAACGCCGCAGGCCTATGCCGAGAACATGGCGCAGATGAAGGAGGCCAAAGAGGGCTTCACGCTGATCAAGCAGGCCATCGGCTTCCACAATCCGGCCATGATGGGGGGCATACCCAATATGTGGTACGACGAGCCGCCGCGCAGCGGACCGCCGCACATGGATCGCGGCCTGCTGACGGAGCGCGGCCTCGACTACATCCTCAGTTGCGTGGAAGCCATGAAGAAGGTTCTTGGCGATGAGGTGGGGCTGTCACTGGACTGCGGGCCCGGCTGGACCCCGAAGGATGCGATCCGGTTCGCGCGCGCGGTGGAACCCCTGCACATTACGTGGCTGGAAGACATCATCACGGGCGACTACTCACCGTACCCGAACGCGCAAGTTTTCAAGCAAGTGACCGAGAGCACCTCGACGCCCATACACACCGGCGAGGAGATTTATCTGCGGGAGAACTTCAAGGACCTGATCGAGACCCAGGCGGTGAACGTGATCGGGCCGGACCCGGAAGATGTGGGCGGGATCGCGGAGCTGAAGTGGATCGCGGAGTACGCCGATTTGCACGGCATTCTGGTGGCGCCGCACGGAGTTTTCGACGGACTGTTCGGAGTGGCGGCACATGTTCACATGGCGGCCGCCTTGCCGCAAAACTACATTGCATTCGAATATCCGATTGGACAGCCGGACTGGTGGAATGACATCGTGGACGGCTTGCCGGATCCGATTGTCAAGAACGGCTTCATCGATGTTTGGGACAAGCCGGGCTTGGGCGTGACCTTCAACGAGCGGGCAGCCAGGGCGCACCTCTCGGATGAGGATCGTACTTTCTTCGACTGAGAGGGGACGAGCCGAGGGCCGTGCATGACCGGCGAAGTCGGCCGGGCGCGGCTCGCCGGCTATGCCCTCAGCCAGAAGGTGAGAAAACGGATCGAGGAGTGCTTCGGCTGGTTGAAGAACATCGCACTGCTGTGCATGCTGAAACATCGCGGGTTGTTAAAGGTGGCATAGGTCCCCGGCTTCGTGGCCGCGGCTTCCAACCTGCTACAAGTGCGAAAGCTGATTCTGATTCCAGCCACGGTCCGAAGGGGCCCACGTGCACCCGGCGAGCGAAAAGGCGGCTAGCCGGAAAATGAAACAACCCGCGCTAAATGCAAAATATCCAGATGAGGGACAAGCAAGGGGAAAATTATAGCGCAACACACTAAATAAACATCTTCAACCGAACGACCTCTCCGAGAAAGATCGAAAGTGCGACAAACTCCGGACATCGCGGGAACGCGCTCTAATGTGCACCCTGCTTGAATAGCTCCTCAGCATAATAGTTCCGCACCTTGGCTTCGTCCTGGAGAATCTCCAGATACGCGTTTCCCAGCAGTTGTCTTTGGTTTTCGTGCAGGAGCTGGTGGATGGCCTGCTGCACGCGGGGATCGTTCAGTTGCCTCTGGCCTGCAGGCTCCCGCGCAATCAGCTTGTAGATGGCGTAGCCGACGATCTTATGACCCGGCCCGTTGTGGTCGTAAATGGGGAGCACATCGGTGTACTGATCGGGTTTGAGCTTGCTGACAGCATCGTAGACTTCCGGATCGCTCTTGAGCGCCGACTCGGCGATAATGCCCATATCGCCGCCATTGGAGTTGGTGTTCGGATTCTCGGAGAAGTTCATGGCCAGGGAGCCGAAGTCCTCGCCGCTATCGAGCCGGTTGTGCAGAGCATCGATCTTGCGCTTGGCGTCGGCCAAGCTTGAGGCCTTGTTGTCCTGGAGATTGCCGGCCTGTTGCGAAGGGGAGCCGGTGACCACGATCTGGGCGAGGTGATATTGGGGCTCGATGAGGTCAAAGTCGGCCTTGTGGGCCGCATAATAGCTGGCGATCTCCGCGTCGGTGATGTTGATCTTGGACTCAATTTCCTTGTTGAGCAGCTTGGTTTGGGTCAATGAGCGGCGCAGTTCCTCCTTAAACTCGTCGAGGGTGAGATTGCGCGCCTTGAGCTGGTTGTTGAACTCATCCTGCGTGTAAGGGGCCTTGATCTCGGTCAACCGGGCGTTTACCTCCTCATCGGTGGCGACAAGGTTGAGCTTGGCGGCGCGCTGTTGCAAGATTTCGTCCTCGATCATCTGGTGCAGAATCTGCAGGCGCCGGATATCGGCTTCAGCGGGAGAGAGTTTCTGCGGGGAGTCACCCAAAGTGGCTTGGTAGTGCCTGTCCAGCTCCGAACGCATAATCGGCTTGCCGTTCACGGTGGCCACC
Organism: uncultured Acidobacteriota bacterium; assembly: GCA_963808795.1. GTDB lineage: Bacteria > Acidobacteriota > Terriglobia > Terriglobales > Acidobacteriaceae > Telmatobacter. The sequence goes on along the minus strand of CAWEGL010000020.1, from coordinate 499,360 downwards.
ACGTCCGCGGAGGGCGAACGACGGCAGCCGGCGACGGCCAACAACAGCGCGCCGCTTGACAGAATGAGGACGGTGAAAAGGGCACGCAACTGGATCATCGGTTTGACGGGCAACTTTAAACACTCCTGTGAGACTACAAAGGTCCCGGCATTCAAGGATAAATCCGCGAGCGGCCGCAGGGACAGCGGCGCCAGCGCTTATTGCCCGGCATTCTTTCCGGTCTTCGCTGGCTGTGGCGGGTTTGCTGCCGGCTGCTCGGCCGGGGGCTGCTCCCCGGCGGCGCGCAGGGCGCGGTTGATCACCCTCCACAGTTGCTCCTGGGGCACAGCGCCATCGATGCGTTCGCCATTGACGAACAGGAACGGAGTTCCATCGATCCCAAGCGATTCCCCTTCCTTCATCTCGACGTCTATCTCGGTTTCGTCCTGCTTTGCGACGCAAGCGTCGAGGCGGCCCTGGTCGAGTTTGAATGACGCACCTTCCCCGCGAGCAAGGCGATCCAGGGTGCCGAAGCTCAATTGCAGGTTCGGGTTCTGGCCGGTAATTTCGCCGTCGTGGCTGTGCAGGTAGTCCACATAGTTCCAGTAAGCGTCGCCGCTCTGCACCGCCAAACAATTGGCGTCAACAGCCGCGTGCAAGGCCCACGGATGCAACTGGGTCAAGGGATAGTCCTTGTAGATGAAGCGCACCTGGTCCTTGAAGTGCTGCAGGGTGGCCGGAAAAAGCTCATGATGCATGCGGGCGCAGAACGGGCATTCAAGATCGTCGAAGTTGACGATGGTGACTTTGGCCGCCGGATTGCCGCGGATGGGGCGGCCGGCAATGTCGATGTCTTCAGCAGGATCTTTGGTCAGATCCATCGTATCCATGTGAACCAGTTTAGTGTTGTCGTGGGAGATCAAGAAGTCGACTGTCTGCGATTTGCTGCTGCTGGCGATGGTGACTGGCAACGTATCGTAATCCGCAAATTGGCTGGGCTTACGGGGGCCGAAGCTGAGAGTAACGTCCGGGGGCAGATCGTAGCGGGCGCGGACCATGATTTGAATGCGCCGGCTGAGCGCGGGAGTGAGCCCCGATTGCGGCGATACCTGGGCTTTGCAGCCCACAGTCAAACCCAGGACGAGCAGTCCTGCCAAGAAGCGAATGTGCGGCAAGTTGATTCCTCTCAAGAAGGATACTCCAGCGGGAATGCTCCGGACCCGGCATAGAGCAGATTTTCCTGGCTATATTGAATGGGCACGGGTCGCGGAGAAAGGCAATCGGCGCGGACAAGGCACTAATACGCGGGGGGCAGCGTGGGGTCGCGAAAGATAGAGTTAGCGCGCCGGATGTCCCCGACAAAGCCAAAGTTAGCCAAGGTAAAGCCGTAAAGCCACTGGGTCTCATCGCGGCTGGTCGTGCCCACTGTGCCCAGCTCGTAACGGCGGTAGCCGAGGGTAAGCCCGCAGCAGTTCCAGTTGTAGACCGCCTGCACCCCGGCGTATTGGACGATGTGCTGGACAAAGTCGTAGCCGCCTTTAACGGCCAGGTTGAGGCCTTTGCCGTTAGGGCTGCCGATTTCCAGGAAAGGCTGCAATTCCTGGCTCTTGAGGGTTGAGGAAGCGCCTCCGCTGCCGATGTTTTCGTCCACCGCGTTGAGCAACGCATGGGTCAGACCGAAAGTGGTGCGGCCCCAACTGTAGCCGGCAAAGACATTGTCGGCGTCAAATTGCCCGCGCTTGGGATCATAATCCAGGTCCCACTCAATGCGCAGGTTGTTAATGGCTTCAAAACGCAGGCGGGAGATGATGGGCGAGATATTGCGCGGGGAGGTCAGGAAGGCGATGGGACTCAAATCGAGCGTCGAGTCGAAGACGTTGCGGCGGCCGGGGACAAGCGCGCCGCCGAAATTGGGGTCGATGAAAAACTCCTGCGCAATTCGCCAGCTTGCCCACTCGCGCGGTTGGGCTGGGCAACCCTTCGGGGCGCGGGTAGCCGGGGCACAGGACCGTTGGTTGGTGGGGCGCAGATAAAACCGTTGCGTGAGCGAAAAGCCGGCCTCATTGACGTCGGTGGCAATGTCGGTGGTGTCAAAGAGAAGCACATTGCGAGCCTGGGAGCCGATGCCCTCCACATAGCGGTAGTTCAGCTCGGGCTCGATGACGTGGCGCAGCTCACGATTCCCGAAGGGGAGCGCATAGTCACGTTCCAAGGCGGGGAGACGGATGTCCAAGGAGGCTTCGGCATCGACCCGGTTGAGCGGGTCGTGGCTGACACTGGGGATGCCGCTATTGGCGCCGGTCAGGTCGGGTATTTGGCTAATGGTATATGCCGTGTCGCGCACAGCGCCTTCGGCAAGCAGGTTCCATCCACCGCCGTGAAGAGGGAAGGAGAGATGGGGATAGAAATCGAAGCGGCCTACGTTGCGGGCGTGGAAGTCCGGTTCCGAGCGGCTTAAGTAATTGAGCGACGAGCCCAGGTTCCAATAGAGATGAGAGCCGGCCAGGGGCCGGTCGAGCACATCGTAGCGCACCCTGGGCAGGTGGAGAATCCTCACCTCGTCGCCGTTCGCGGTACTGGCAAAGGTTTGGAAACGTTCCAGAGCAACCGAGGGGATGAGGGCGTTGGTCGTGTGGGTATAGGCCACGTTGCTGCTCACCTGGGAGCTGGTGGCCTGGGAGTAGTTTTCATTGAAGACCAGCCGGTAAACATAACTGGAGAGGTATTCGGCGGTTCCGGCAACGCGGGTGTTGGGGCCAAGGCTTTTGCTGCTGAGTGCGGTGATATCGACGCCGCCCTGATTGACGCGTTCGATACCCGCCGCAGTAGTCTCCTCAATGCCCCGGTCGAGCAGGGCGTTCCAGTGGACAATGGCATGGTCAAAGCCGCGTCCCTGGTAGCGGAAATCGCCATTGGGCGCCCAACCCCGCTTGCTGAAGTACTCCGAGCCGAGCACTAAATCCGTGCTGCGGTTGACAGCCCAGTACACCTGCTCGCCAAAGGTATAACCCCGGATCGAAGAGCCGGTGCCGATGACCGGGATGAGCATCCCGCTTTCGCGGCCGCCTTCGGCAACGGCGTGGCGCACGTAAGGCAAATAGAAGATGGGCACGTCCTGAAACTCGAGGAAGGAGTTGGAGGCCGATGCTTGACCGTTGGCCAGGGCGATGGAGCGGGAGATAATCCGCCAGTCGGGTCTGGGAAGACGGCAGTTGGTGATGGAGCCGTCGATCAGCCGGTATTCGTTCTGGCCGAGTTGAAGCAACTCTCTGCCCGAGAAGAGAAGCGGATTGGTGGTGGAATAGACCGTCGTGCGTCCGATCATGCGCACTCCCTGGGAGCCATGGACGTTATAAAAACGTGCGGTGTGCGTGTTCAGGCGCATGTCGCCGTGCGAGGCATCGATGAGCACATCGTCGGGACCGCCGGCAACCTGGAGATGGCCGTTGGCCTCCAGTTCTGTCGTAGATTGGTTGTAGACCACCCTATCGGCGCGCAGGACGTAATCGCCGTAGTGGATCAGCACGTTGCCGGAAAGGGTCCACGTCTTGTTGGCGTTGGACCAAGTCTGGTTTAGCGCTTCGATCCGGATGGGTTCACCGCTGGCGGGCACGGGCTCCGGTTTGGCCAGAGGCAGAATTTCCTGGGAGGGATCGTCAGGCAGCGAGGAAGACGATTGCAGCGGGCTGTCGCCGGTAATGCCGGAATTCGCTGATTGCGGCGGAGGTAACGCATTGGTCAACGTCTGCGCGCCAACTTGATGGTGACAGAGCGCGAGCAGCGTGATACATACTAAGGTACAAGGACGCATCCCGGAACCAAGAGCGGTGCAAGGCTCAGCATAACAAAGCCGCCTGGAATGGGACGCGCACTGCGTGGCTCTGGCAGCAGGCAAAAGCCGGATTTTGTGGCTGGCGGCGGATGGCACATCCGCGGCCGGGCGAGTCTTGTTCGCGCATTCTCCCGCACATTTTGGAACAACGCCGGCAGCGTCCCGGATGCCTTTCGGGCTTTGCGGGCGGGAACAGCGGCAGGGTGCGTGCGCCGGACCAGTGGCCCCACCAGAAGGAGCACAGAAACTTTGAGCACATCCCTAAGCCAGGCCAATCGCACAAATTCATGGAAGCAGGAAGTAAATCAGCGCATTGCCGCGCACAAGAGCCGCAAAGGCGCCGGCGGCGCGGAACAGAAAGCCTGCGTGGAAATCCGCCACAGCGCAAGCCCGCGCGCCGTAGAGGCGGCCGCGCGTGTGGCCGCGCGCTATGCGAGTGCGCCCAGTTACAGTGAGATGCTGGCTGACGAGGCGCGCGCTTCGCTACGCGCCGCCGAAGCTGTATCCAAGGCCGCGCTTAATGCGCAAGCTGCCGCTGCGTTGGTCCTGGCCGGGATCGAGGCTATGGTTGGCTCCGAGCCGACCTCAGAACCGCAAGTTTCTCCCCGCACGATAGCTGAAATAGAGGATCGAGACGCGTCTGAAATGGCTTTTCCGGATTTGCCCCAGCTTGTCCGTGGCGACTGCAAGCAACCATCGACGGCCGGTTGGTTTCCTGATTTGCCGGAGCTGCCGGCTGAGCCCGCTGTTGCCCTGGCCGCGCAGGCGCCGCGCATCTTTGCGGCTGGCGCCGAGGACTGGTGGGGTTCAGCACGGCAAGGATCAGATGAGGCGAGCTCCAAGGAGATCCCGGTTGTCGAGCCAAGCCAACCAATTCGCGGCAATCTCATCGAGTTTCCGCGCGAACTGGTGGCCGCGCGCAAGGCGCGCCCGCGGCGAGTTGAAGGGCCTTATGCCGTGCCGGAAACGGGAACGCAGTTAAGCATTTTTGAAGTAGAGCCGGAAGCCATTTCCACCCAACCCGAAGCGGCGGCCGAGGCTCTGGAAGCAGCGGCGCCGCCTGCGTGGACTGTGCCGGAGTGGTCTGGTATCGAGCTCGAGCCGCAGCCTCAAGGCGAGGCCGGAGGGATTTTGGAGACAGCGGCGATCGAGCCCGCACCGTCCCCGGCTATTGAACCCGCATCGGTGAGCCTGCGGCTGATGGCCGCCGTGGTGGATGCCGCGCTGGTTTTGGCGGCCGTGCTGGCGGCGGCCGTGCTGGCCGCGAATAATGTCAAAGCATTGCACAGCGTGCACGAAGCCGGGATCTGCGCGGCCTTGGCGCTGCTGGTTACCGCCGCGGCCTACCAGGCGCTGTTCTTTACGCTGGGCCGGGCCACGCCAGGTATGAAGTACGCCCAAATCTCCCTGTGCACGTTTGACGGGCAGAGCCCCACGCGCGCACAGAGGCGCCGCCGTTTGGCCGCACTGCTTCTGTCGGTGCTGCCGGTGGGCCTGGGCTTCGGGTGGGTTCTCTTCGACGACGACCGCCTGACCTGGCACGACCGGCTCTCGGGAACCTATCCGCGCAGTTACTGAGGATCTTTCGATCGGGCCCTCGGCCACACAATGAACAGACTCTCAGGTACACCGCTGGAGCGGCCGAGATCTTTCCCGTCTCACACCACCTTCGCGGCGTCCTTCACCGCGCCGCCGGTGACTCTCACCGCCTGCTCGCCCTCGTTCAGCAAGTTCCCCAGCAGCGTAATCCCGCTCGATCCCGTCCCGCTCACCTGCGCGAACACTTTGTTGCCCTCCGGCGAGCGCATCCCGTTCACAAAGACCCGGCGCGTGTCCCTCAAGTCGAGCAGCGGTGCGTCTCCCGCCGGCTTTGAAAGCTCCAGCCCGCCGAAGATCGCGTCCTCCACGTCGTCACAGACGATCGCGGGCCGTCCATCCGGCTTGTCCGTGATGTACTCCACATTGCGCAGCCGCACCCGGTCCGCGTGCCGCACGTAGAATCCGTAAGCCGGCAGGCGCCCCATCATCCAGCACTCGGGATACGCGTCCACAACCTCCGGAATTTCGCGCTGCGACCAGGCGGCATCTCCGCCCGCCACCGTCCGCAGCCGGCAATTGCTCACCGTTACGTCCGAAGGCCGCAGTCCCGGCACGCCCGTAATCGAACTGGTTACAGTGGCGCCCTCCGCATCCACGCCGTCGATCAGAATATTGCGCAGGAACGAGCCTTCCTTCACATGGCGCTGGCCCAGCCGCACGAAGATCGGTCCGCGCACGTTCTGCATGCGGATGTTCGATATCACCACGCCGTCTACGCTGCCGCCATCCACCGTCTCAATGCTCAACCCTCCGCTCTCACGGTCCATTGTCGGACTGGCCGGACTATAAATCGACGAATTGCTGAAAACGATATTCTCGAAGGCCCCACGCGTCGCCGTACCCATCTTGAAGCCATTGCAGGAAGTGGTGACCGTGCAATTCGTGATCGTGATGTTCTTCGTCGGAGGCACTTCCGTGCCGTACGGGTACTCGCTCTTCAGGCAGATTCCGTCGTCGCCGGTCGAGATGTCGCAGTTGGAGACGAACACGTTGGTGGAAGCCGTAATGTCCATGCCATCGGTGTTCCTGCCGTGGTAGGGGTTGCGAATGCGAACTCCGTCGATCACCACCGTCTCGCATCCGATGGGGCGCATCGTCCATCCGGCCGAATTCTTCAGGGTTATGCCGCTGATGCGCACGTTGCGGCACTCCACAAGCTCCACCATCGGCGAAGGCCGGGTGTCGTTATATTTGGCCCGATAATGGATTGAAGCTATATCCCTCCATGCATTTTCTGGCGTCACTATGTGGTCGGGATCGATCTCCCACCATGCCTCGCCCTGCCCGTCTATGGTTCCCAGGCCGCACAGCGCGATGTCTTCGGCGCCCCGTGCAAAAATCACATGGTAGCCGACCACGTCGCTGTGACTATGCGGGAGGCCGGGGCGGTACTCGTAGTCGCTCAGCTTGGTACTGCCCAGCAGCACTGCTCCCGCCTCAAGGTAAAGCGTCACCCGGCTCTTCATCTCCAGCCCGCCCATTAAAAACTTGCCCGGCGGCACGTACACTAGCCCTCCGCCCGCTTTGAATACGTCGTCGATGGTGCGCTGAATCGCCTTGGTGCACATCGTCTTGCCGTCGGGCTTCGCGCCATAGCTCAAGATGCTCTTGGCTTCCTTTAGCGGGGCGGCCGATCCCACGCCCGCCGCAGCTAATCCCACCGCAACCGACGAACCCACCAAAAAATCTCTTCTGAACATGCACGTCCTCCATTTTCTTTGTATTCCCACTCACGCCCCGGCCCCGCAATCTTGCGGCGTCTGCGGAGAAACAATTCAATCCGGAGGCCACTATAGGGCTGAAACCGCACATGGTAAAGCGTCCCCCGCGGTACACGCTATTCTGGCATTTGCCAGAAGAACGAAGGGTGAAATGCAGCGCACGGCTAAGATTCTTATGAACAATCGAAGCCATGCGATTCAGATCCCTGAGGAGTTTCACCTCTCCACGCGTGAGATCTTCATCCGCACAAAGGGCGAGGACGTGATCCTTTTACCGCGCCAAGGCCCGGATGGCGCTCACGCCCGCGCCGAGGAGAGCGATTTTGTCGTCCGGGGGTAGAACCTCAAGAGAATAGCTCTGCAGGGGGCTCATCTTGACCATGGTTTCGAGATGGCTTCGCAAGAGGGGCAGTTCGAGGAAGCCGACGTTGTGGCCGGTAAAGTAAAAGCGGCCGGGACCGGCAATGTGGATGAACGAGGCGGTGGCCGCGGCCAGGGCGCGGTGCCAGAGATCGACAAACTTGTGGCAGCGGGGGTCGCCCTTTTTGGCGTTGGCGAAGATCTCCTCCGGTTCGAGGTCGAGGAAGCGCAGGCGCATGGCGCGATAGCCCATGATGCCCTCCAGATGGCCTACGCCACCGCAACCGCAGTAGCGTTCTTTGGGGTCGAGGGTGACGGTAATGTGGCCACCCTCCCACACGCCCTCGGCGTAAGGCCAGCGGCCGTAGCCGATGCCGTTGCCGATGGTCCAGACGCGGGTGAGCTTGTTCAGGCGGTCGCGGGCGGAGGCGATGCCGGCGGCGATGGCGTCAGCATCGTTGGCCACGCGCACCGGGGCCGTGATGCCGCGCGACTCGAGCGCTTTGGCCAGTTCCTCGGCCAGCTTCATGCCTTTGATCTGGGGCAGGTTGGGGGATTCCTCAACCACACCGGAGCGAACCATGCCCGGAACTGCAATTCCGATGGCATCCGGCGAGGCCGAGGTTTTGCCGGTCAGGGCGGCGATTTGCCCGGCCACAATCTCGACCAGTTCGCGGGCCGGAATGGCAGCGAGCGCGTCCTGTTCGGCGGGGTCGGCGGGATAGCGCAACAGCTTGCCGGCAAGGCGGTGATCTTCAAGCCTGCCGGAAACTAGATATCCGGTGATGACGGCGCCTATGGCGGTGGTCATTCAGGCCCTCCTTGGGCACGGGAACATTCGCTTGCTTGCCTCGATCTCCGCGGAAAACAGGTCACAGAAAAATGCTCTTTCGAGAGGTTTGGCACCAGAGCCCGACCTCGGCCGATTCGTATAGCGCATCGAACTGAGTGCGGGCTTTGGCACGGCGAGGCCATTTCTCCGGGTTCCGTTTCCTTCTCCTTTTCCGCACCCCCACGTACGCCGCAGCGCGTGGCGTTACGCCTATTCCGCCTGGTACCTGCGCAGCCGGCCCAGACCGTTGAAGGCCGCCACCTTGTAACATTCGGCGAGGGTGGGGTAGTTGAAGACCGTGTCGATAAAGTATTCGACCGTGCCGCCCAGGATGATGACCCCCTGGCCGATGTGAACCAGTTCGGCGGCGCCCTCGCCGATGATGTGCACGCCCAGCACCTTGCGGGTGTCGCGATGGAAGATGAGCTTGAGCCGGCCAGTGGTGTCGCCGCGAATCTGGCCGCGGGCGACCTCGCGATAGTAGGCCATGCCCACCTCATAAGGCACGTCCTCGTCGGTCAACTGTTCCTCGGTCTTGCCGATGAAGCTGATTTCGGGGATGGTGTAGATGCCATAGGGATAAAAGCCGGGGCTGGAGGCAGCCGCACGGTCGCCGAAGGCGCGGCAGGCGGCGATGCGACCCTGCTCCATGGAAACCGAAGCCAGCGCGGGAAAGCCCACCACGTCGCCGGCGGCATAGATGTGTTCGACTTTGGTCTGGAAGTGCTCGTCTACGGCGATGCGCCCGCGCGTGTCGGCCTCGAGGCCGGCGGCGGCGAGATTCAATCTGTCAACGTTGCCCTGGCGGCCCACGGCATAGAGCAGCGCATCGCCAGAGACGCGCTTCTTGCTCTTCAAGTTGGCGACCACGGTGCTTAAGGCCGGGTTCCCCTGCGACGGGTCTTTGCCGGGTTGCGGAGCCAGCTCCTCGACACTTTCCACCTCCTCGCCCAAACGCAAGGTGACGCGGTTATCGCGCAGATGATAGCTGAGGGCCTCGACGATCTCCCGGTCGGCGAAGTCGAGTAGACGGTCGCGCTTTTCAATGAGGGTGACGCGCACGCCCAGAATCGCGAACATGCAGGCATATTCCACTCCGACGACACCGCCGCCAACCACAACCAGGGAGCGGGGCAGCTCGGGCAGGCCAAGAATCTGGTCGCTGTTGACGATATTGCGGCCGTTAATGGGCACGGTGGGAGAAGAAGCCGGCTGGGTGCCCACGGCGATGACGATCCGGCTGGCTTCGAGAGTGGTTTCGGTCTCCGGGCCTTGAACGTGAACCTGGTGAGGATCGAGGAAGCGGGCGATGCCATGCACCACGTCAATGCCGTTGCGCGAGAGCTGGGCCTCGGTCACGTCCACCTCGGTCTTGATGACCGCCTGGACGCGGAAGGCCAGGTCGGCCATGGCGATCTTCTCCTTGACCCGGTAGTTGATGCCGTAGATCGAGCGGTAGTTGTAGCCGGAGAGGTGCAGCACGGCTTCGCGCATGGTCTTGGAGGGGATGGTGCCGGTGTTGACGCTGACGCCGCCCACTACGGTACGGGCCTCGACCACGACCACGCGCTTGTTGGTCTTGGCCGCCGCCACAGCGGCGCGCTGCCCGGCGGGCCCGGAACCGATGACGATCAAGTCATACTGGACGGCGCTCATGCGCGTGTGTTCTCCGAAGGTTCTAAGCGGAATTGTTCGTGAAAGGTTCCACCGGGGAACAGAGATGGCCCTTAACCGGAGGCTACCATAGCGCGGAGCGATTCAAAACAGTTTGGAGCGTGTGGCTCGGGAGATGGCAAGACATGCCAGGGCGGGCGCGGAGGCGGGAAATGGGGTTGAACGGGGGCGGATGAGGGCGCGTTGCGGGCCGCACGAACTGCAGGCCGGGGGCCCTGGTGCGGACCGAAGTCCGCCCCCAGGGCATTCGATCTGGGGCCCGGCCACCTCAATTTTTTCCGCGGCTATAGCGAAACCAGAGTGGCGGGAGGCAACTTATGGCTGATATCCGCGCTCTTCATGGCAATGCGGCGAAAGGTGGTGAATGTATAGGCCTCCAGCAGGTTGCATAGGCAACACGCCTTGCCAAAGCCAAGATTGACCTTGCGGGAGATATTGTGGAGCGTAGACATTTCGAACCCTTTCTTAGAAGGTTCGCTGGCTGTATCGGCAGAATCCGGCGGAGCTTGAGTACTTTTGTTATCTGCGCAGCCCTGGGCGCTTCGCATTGACGGCCAGATGCTCGCGCCGTAGGCTCAAAGTATGGAGTTCAATGTAGGCGAGCTGGAGCGGGAGCCGGTTGAGTTCGATCTGGAGCTGGCTCCTGGGATGGTGGACTTTGGGGGCGAGACCGAGCAAATGGGCAAGCTGGCCACGTCGGGACGAGCAGAAGTCATCCACGAGCATCGCGGGCCCAAGGAGATCGTCGCGGATATCCGGCTGAAGGGCCGGTTTGCGGGCAGATTTAAACTTCCCTGCGCGCGCTGCGTGGAAGTGGTGGAGATTCCGCTGGCGGCGGAGTTCGACCTGATTTACCGGCCCCTTGGCGCCGACGCCGGCGCTCCGGAGCGGTCGATTACAGCACCGGAGACCGAAATCGGATATTATCAAGAAGACAGTCTGTTGCTTGAAGATGTGCTGCGTGAGCAGGTGCTTTTGTGCCTGCCGGTCAGGACGCTGTGCAAGCCCGACTGCAAAGGACTTTGCCCGCGCTGCGGCGCAAACCGCAATAGCCATCCCTGCACTTGCGAAGTGGGCGGTAGCGACTCCCGCTGGGAGGCTCTGGCGGGGTTACGCGGCCGGATCAAGTCCTGAAATGTGAATGGTTTGGCGCGGATGCGAAGGATCGTGCTCTGCCATCCCTAGCGCCCAGCAAGCGGAAGGGGCGGGGAGCTGGTTCATGCCAGACCAGTCAACCCTAAGAGATTCAGGGTGTCTCGCCCAGCCCGAAGGCGGCCAAGGTCCCGTGAGGCCTGACAGCCGGAAGGGGTCGAAACCGGCGAGGACACGAAAGGAATTGTTGTTATGCCGAATCCGAAGAGACGCCACTCAGTGCGCCGGACCGCCAACCGCCGCGCTCATGACTTTCTGAAACCCAGGGCGCTCTCAGAGTGCCCCAACTGCCACGAAAAAAAGCTGCCCCATCGCGCCTGCCCCAAGTGCGGGGCGTATAAGGGCCGAGCCGTTCTGGACATTAAGGAAGCTGGCAGGTAAGCTGGGCGACCATGCTCATCGACATTGCGCTTGACGCCGTAGGTTCCGACAAGGCTCCCGAGCCGGAGATCCGGGGAGCGATCTTGGCCTGCCGCGCTCTGCCCGTACGGATTCATCTCATCGGACCGGAACCGGACCTGCGCGATCAACTCGACGAGCACCTGGAAAACGAAGACCTGCCCATCGTCATCCACCACGCCTCAGAGCGCATCGGCATGGAAGAGAAGGCGGCGCATGCGGTACGAGCCAAGCGCGACAGCTCCATGCGCGTGGGACTGAAGCTGGTGCGCGAAGGCAAGGCGGCCGGCTTTGTGACCGCGGGCAACACCGGAGCGGCCATGGCCACGGCCAAGATGGTGCTGGGCGCGCTGCCCGGCGTGGACCGGCCGGCTTTGGCCACTCCCATGCCCAGTTCCACCGGCAATCCGTGCGTGCTGCTGGACGTAGGCGCAAACGTGGATTGCAAGGCCCACAACCTGGAGCAATTCGCGGTGATGGGCGAGATGTACGCCCGCAGCGTGCTCAAGATCCGCCAGCCGCGCGTGGGTCTGCTCTCCATCGGCGAAGAGGACAGCAAAGGCAACGAATTGACTCGCGAGGCCTTCCCGCTGCTCAAGGCGCTGCCCATCCACTTCGTGGGCAACGTGGAGGGCCGCGACATCTTCAGCGGCAAGGCCGACGTGATTGTCTGCGACGGCTTTGTGGGCAACGTGGCGCTCAAGACCAGCGAGGGGGTGGGCCGCTTTGTGCGCGATGTGTTGCGCGTGTCGCTGACGCGAACGGTGACGGCGCAGGTGGGGGCGCTCTTGTCGCGGAGGGCGTTTAACGACTTCCGCCGCCGCCTGGATTACAGGGAGTACGGAGGCGCGCAACTGCTGGGGGTGCGCGGAGTGTGCATTATCGGCCACGGCTCGTCGAACGATGTGGCCATCAGCAACGGAATTCGCGTAGCTTACGAATTTGCCCAGGCCGGCACCAACGAGCGCATCGAACAGGAGTTCACTGGGCGGCCCAAGCGGCGCGCCGCGGCGCAAGAGGCCGGTTCCGAAGCCACCATCCAATAAGAGGCAGCTCAGATGGCCGTGGAGCCCATCCAGTCTCGCATCCAACCTTCCGGGATGTTTTTTGACCCAGCTGTTCTTGTCCAATTGGCCTGCCCCGCATGCAAGGTTGATCTGCTACTAGAGGGTACGCATCTGATCTGCGCGGGCTGTGGCCGCGCCTATCCCGTCGCCGACGGCATTCCCGTGCTCATCGTGGAGCGGGCGAAACGGGCAGACGCAGGTTCCTGAAGGACGGCTTCGACGTGCTGATTACAGCGTTTTCGATTCTGCTCTCAACAGAATACGGGATGTCAAGTGGCAATCTCCTCAAGAAATTGCCACCGTGTACGATGCCGCCGATGTTGACAAGTGCATCGAAAACGCCCTTAGTGGTGGCTTTGCCGCCAGTCCCAATATGCTTTTTTATCTGCGTCATTGCGCTTGTTGAAGTCCCTATGTTGGCGGTGGGTGTCGTGTTCCCACTGATTGTAGTATGGGGCTTCACCTTCCCATCTGTGATAGGCGGGGTCATAGGGATCGTAAACGCGCATCTGCCCTGCGCAACCGGTAGCCAACACCGGGGCAGCCAAAGTGGCTGCCAACAGAAGCAGTGTAAGGTACCTCGACAACGAGCCTCTGGCTGTTTCTTTGCGCCTCATAATGCGCCTCCTTCTGAACGATCCTGAGGATAGATGCGGGATTGAGGACGTGTGGTTGCTCGCCCCCGAGTAAGATGTGTGGATGCAAGGGGATTCGTCTGGCTATCGCCGCCGGTAGAACGGCAGGACGATCATAGCGGCGCAGGCCATGGCCAGGGCCAGCGCCAGAGCGACGAGGGTGTAGAGCAGGACCAGGCTCGGTCCCTGCGAGGGCTCGTCCTCCGCCGGCACCTCCAATGATTTCTCCGGGCGTTCAGGATCATTCATACTTCAATGCCTCCACTGGGTCCATCTGCGCAGCGCGGGTGGCGGGCACGGTGCCGAAGATCACCCCCACCCCCGTGGCGGCACCAAGGGCAATCACTACCGACCACCACGAAAATGGTACGTCGTAATGCGTAAAGAAGCGGATCGACAGCGGTAGGGCCAGCCCCAGGAGCGTGCCCACGATTCCCCCCGTGAGCGAGATGATGACCGCCTCGGTAAGAAACTGCAGTTTGATTTCGCGGTAGGTTGCGCCCAAGGCCTTGCGAATCCCGATCTCGCGGATGCGGGAGCGCACGTTCGCAAGCATAATATTCATGATGCCTACGCCGCCCACCGCCAGGGTCACGGCGGCCACCAACACCAGCATCGCCGTCAGCGCGTCGGCGATCTCGGCCGCCATGGTCAGCAACAAGGTAAGCGTCTGGGCCTTGTAGACGGAGTTGCGGCGATGCCGGCCCTGGACGATATGCACGATCTGCTTGGCCGCATCGGGAACCTCGTCCATCCTGCTCATGGAAAAGTAGATCTGATTCACGCGCTCAGTTCCCGTGAAGTAACGCGCCACCGAATAGGGGATGAGGACGGTTTCTTCGGCGATCTCCGATTGCCCGAAATCGGTCACAGCTTCGCGGAACACGCCGATGATGGTAAAGGGAATGCCTTGGATTTGAAAGGTCTGACCGGCGGCGCCATCGTCGCTGCCGTATCGCTCCTTGGCGAACATCTCGGTCACCACCGCGCACTTGATGTGGGCGTCGTCGTCGGTTTGATCGAAAAAGCGGCCTACGGTCACGACCAGATTGCGGATGGAGCGGTACTGGGGGCTCACGCCCAGCACCAGCGTGTCCTTGGTTATCCCGCCGCCAAAGCTGATAGGGGCGTGCATCGAAAGCACGGGCGACGAGTACATCACGTCCGGCATTTGTTCGTCCACCGCCTTTTCATCATCGATGGTCAGAAAGTCGTTGTAGAGCACGCGCTCCGCAGGCGTGGTGCCGCCGCCCGCATATTCAAGTTCCACGGAGTTGGTGCCGATCTTTTGGATCAGGCCCAGGACATACTGCCTGCCGGTCAAGCCGATGGTCACCACCAGGATCACCGACGCGGTGCCGATCACCATGCCCAGCGCCGTGAGCGCAAAGCGCGCCTTGCTGGCCTTGAAGCTGTCCATGGCGATCTTCAAAATCTCGCTCAGCAGCATAGTCCGGCGGGCGCTGTGAAGCGTCTCTTCGAAGCTGCGGTGGTGGACCTGTGCGACCGGATTCATGGCTTCCTTGTTAGCAAGATGCGAGGGTGCGCGCAGCGGATTCTGGAGTCGAGTCGCCCTGCTTCTTACAGGCCGGCTCCGTACTCATCTCCTTTTGATAGCTTACGCGCCCCATGCCCCTGCTCGTGACCCGGCGGCCGGGAAATAACCAAGCAGAACCGGGAAAGTTCGCTCTGGCCGGAGCCGGCATTATCATATCCAGTATCTTCTCCAAGAAACTGATTGCGCCAGCGCCGCGAAGCCAGGGCGGTTCAACTGGCGATAGCGCCTCCAGGAGATTTCATGCGCGCTTTGGTTTATACGGCTCCGGGAAAGATGGTGCTGGAGGATCGGCCACGCCCGCGTCCGGCTGCCGGAGAGATCGAAATTGCGGTCGCCGCGGCAGGCATCTGCGGTTTGGACGTCTCCAGTTTCCTCGGGCGCAGCCGCGGCTCCGTATCGCCATTGATTTTGGGCCATGAACTGGTGGGTTACGCTCCGGGAGGGCGCCGTGTGGCAGTCAACCCGCTTATGAGCTGCGGCCGGTGCGCGGCCTGCCTGAACGGCGCGCAGAACCTGTGCCCGAAGTTGCGCCTGCTGGGCATGGACCGAAGCGAAGGCTGCTTTGCCGAGTATGTTGCCGTTCCCGAGTTCCATGTTTACGAGATTCCCGCCTATCTGCCCGATGCGCGCGCCATCTTTGCCGAGCCGCTGGCCAACATCGTGCACCTCTTCCGACTCGCCGCGCCTCCGCCGTTTTTCCGCATGGGCATTTTGGGCGCAGGTACGATGGGCTCGCTGGCGCTGCGGACGGCGTTCCATTTAGGTGCGTGCCAGGCGTTGGTTGAGGATGTAGACGATTGCCGTTTGGAGGCAGCAAGGCGAATGGGCGCCACGTTGGCCCTAAATCCCTGCATTGAAGAAGGCCGCGCCGAGGCACGCGATTTCGCCGGCGATGGCTTGGATTTCGTCCTCGACGCTAGCGGCGCAGAAGCTGCCCGCCAGACGGCCTTCGACCTCTGCCGTCCCGGCGGCACGGTGGTGCTGCTGGGCATGACCTCAAGGCGCAGCCAGATCGACTTTAATTCCAGCATTCGCCGGGAGCATCGCGTAGTAATGTCGTTCGGTTACACGCCCGTGGACTTCGAGCGCTCGCTCAGCTTGCTCGTGCATGGCCGCGTGGATCTTACGCCCTGGACCGCCGAGCTGCCGCTCGAAGAAGGCCAAAAGGCCTTTGCAAAGATGGCTGCAGCGCACGGCGCAACGTTGAAGACGATCCTGCGTGTGCGCCCCGGCGCGCGTTAATGGCGCATCCCGCACGCTTTCCCGTCGATCTCAGTGCCTGGGCATCCTGGCCGGCGCGCACTTGAGGGAATTGTTGCGCGTCCAGCCGATCACGTCCAGGGCGATGCCTTGCATACAGTAGGTGGGGCCCTCGTGAAGCACGCCGGTGAAATCGATTCCCGTTCCCAGGCTGCGGCTGTTCGCCTTTAATCAGCAAGTTATAAAGAATGCCGCTTTTGATGTCCTTCACCACCAGGCAGTGCGTCTCCGCGCCCCGTTCGACGCAGCCTTGCGCGTGCACCTGGTTGGGATTGGGCGCCAGAGCCTCGCTGATCGCGGCGGCTGCGGCCAGCGCCAGCGCGGCAAAGATGGTTGCTTTCATACCTGCCCTCCATTGCGGATTTCTGAAACGCCATACCCCCGCCCCGATTTGCCGGCGAAGGGGAGAATACGCCGCCGTGACCCCCGCCGTCCAGCCAGACCGGGCGCGCGCCGCTGCAGCGTCCAGCGGTCAAAATGGATGTGTTTCATCAGGCAGAGCCGGGTGCGCTTTCTTGAGGCTGCTCCATAACGCCGCCAGCGCCTCGATGGGCAAAGCCTCGGCCCGCACCCTGGGATCGAGGCCCGTGCGGGCCAGCGCGGCCACGACGGCCGCGGGCGAGAGGCCGGCGGCGCGCAAGTTGTTGACGAGGGTCTTGCGCTTCTGGGCAAACGCCTGCCGCACAAAGCGCAGAAAGCCCACCTCTTCGACGCCCAACTCCGCAAAGCGCGGCGCAAACCGCCAGCGGAAGACCGTGGAATGCACCTGGGGCGGCGGCGAAAAAGCGGAAGGGGGTAACGTGAAAAGCTGCTCGGCCGGCCCATGCATCTGCGTCGTGACGGAGAGCAGACCGTAATCGCGCGAGCCGGGCGCAGCAGTCACGCGATCAGCCACCTCCCGCTGCACCATCAGCACCGCCAGGTCGAGCGCCGAGTGGCTGGTCGCCAGCTTGAGCAGAATGGGCGAGGTGATGTAGTAAGGCAGATTGCCCACCACGCACAAGCGCGCGCCAGCCTGCGCGGCGGCCGCGGCTAAGTCGAAGCGCAATACGTCTTGTTCGGCCACACTGACGCGCTGGAGCGAAAATCGTGCGCGCAGAGCCGCGGCGAGTTCTCCGTCCAGTTCAACGGCCAGCACGTGGCCGGCGCTAGCAGCCAAAGCCGTGGTGATGGCGCCCCGGCCGGGGCCAATCTCGACGACCGTGCGGCCGGCAACATCGCCCAGCGAGGCCGCGATGCGTGCGGCGGCCTGCGCGTCGCAGAGGAAATTCTGGCCGAGTTTGGGCTTGGCGGGCATGGGGCTGATTTGATGGTAGAGCAGAGCGGACCGCTGAAACGGAGACCATCGTGCTGCTCCGGGAGGAGCGATCTGTACTCTTCAAACTGCGGTACGGCGCGCACACAGCCATGTTGTATCCGCGCCAGGGTTCTGTTAGGATGAGGCTACGCATGGTTTGCGCTTCCCAAAGCCGCTCCTGTTGTCGCCTGTCGAACATCTTCGACGGGTGTCCCCTCTAGTCTTTTCTCCTGAGCACAATCGATTCAGAAGACGCACCCGTAGCTGAACAGCCGGGTCTGTCTGTGCACGCGCCGGCCTTCAGCAACTTCCCTGAAATAGAGAGGTCCCAATGCCGGTCGCTGAAACCGAAATACCCCAACAATCCCCGCCCGTTATTCCACGCTCTCCCCAGCGGCTGAGCCACCTGCGCCTGCTGGAGGCCGAAAGCATCCATATTCTGCGCGAGGTGGCCTCGGAGTTCGAGCGCCCGGTGATGCTCTACTCCATCGGCAAGGATTCGTCGGTCATGTTACGCCTGGCGCAGAAGGCGTTTTATCCCGCGCCCATCCCCTTCCCGCTGCTGCACATCGACACCGGCTTCAAATTCGCCGAGATGCTCGCCTTTCGCGACGCCACCGCGCGCCAGGTGGGTGCGGAACTGCTGGTGTGGCGCAATGAGCCGGCCATCGCCGCGGGAACCAATCCCATCGTGCTCGACACCAAGCGCTGCTGCGGACTGCTCAAGACGCAGGCGCTTCTCGATGCGCTGCGCCACTACAACTTCGACGCGGCCTTTGGCGGTGCGCGCCGCGACGAAGAAAAATCCCGCGCCAAGGAGCGCATCTACTCCTTCCGCGACTCGGCCGGGCAGTGGGATCCGAAGAATCAGCGCCCGGAGCTGTGGAACCTTTACAACGCTCGCATTCATCCCGGCGAGAGCATCCGCGTCTTTCCGCTCTCCAACTGGACCGAGATGGACGTGTGGCAGTACATCCACGAGGAGAAGATTCCGGTGGTGGATCTCTACTTCGCCAAAGAGCGACCGATGTATGTACGCGGCGACGCACTCCTGCCCATCGAGCAGGCCTTCGTGGCGCGGCCCGGCGAAAGACCTCAGATGGTCAAGTGCCGCCTGCGTTCGCTGGGATGCAGCCCTTGCACGGGGGCGATTCGGTCTGACGCGGACACTATCCCCGCCATCATTGCGGAGCTGATTTCGTTCCGTTCGTCGGAGCGCGCCAACCGCGTGATCGATCACGACCAGGAAGGCTCGATGGAGATCAAGAAGCGGGAGGGCTACTTCTAAATGGCTACGACTACGGCTCCCGCATTTTCCCCTGCATTCTCAATTGACGAGTTTCTCAAGCGCGAACGCGAGAAGGACCTGCTGCGCTTTTCTACGGCGGGCAGCGTGGACGACGGCAAGTCCACGCTCATCGGCCGGCTGCTCTACGATACGCAGTCGGTCTACGAAGACCAGGTGCGCTCGATTGAAGGCAAGGGAACCACGGCTCCCGGCCAGATCGATTTCGCCCTGCTCACCGACGGCCTGCGCGCCGAGCGCGAGCAGGGCATCACCATCGACGTCGCGTACCGCTATTTTTCGACGGCGCGGCGCAAGTTCATCATCGCCGACACGCCCGGCCACGAGCAGTACACGCGCAACATGGCCACCGGCGCCTCCACCGCCGACGCCGCCATCGTGCTCATCGACGCCAGCAAGGGCGTTCTCATCCAGTCGCGCCGCCACGCTTACATTGCATCGCTGCTGCGCGTGCGCCATGTTCTGGTGGCCGTGAACAAGATGGATCTCGTCGACTACGAAGAGGGTACCTTCCGCGCCATTGAGGCCGATTTCAGCGCGGTCCTCGATCAGATTGCGGCTGATACCGGAACGCCGGCAGAAACCCGATTTGTCCCGGTGAGCGCGCTGGCGGGCGACAACGTTGTACATAGCTCGGATGCGATGCCCTGGTACATCGGGCCGACGCTGCTTGAGCTGCTCGAATCCCTGCCGCCCTCGCAGCAAACGCTCACCGCTCCGTTGCGCTTTCCCGTGCAGCGGGTGCTGCGCCCCGACCACGCCTTCCGCGGCTTCGCCGGACAGATTGTCTCGGGCACCGTGCGTCCCGGCGACAGCATTACTGTGCTTCCTTCAGGGCGCCATGCCAAGGTAGAGCGCATTGTCACCTGGGACGGCGACCTCGGCGAAACCGCCGCGCCGCTTTCGGTCACGCTGGTGCTCGACCGCGAGATCGACATCAGTCGCGGCGATCTGATTGTGACCGCAGGCGCGCAGGCCACCGTGGCCCGCAGCATCAAAGCCGCGCTGGTGTGGATGGATCAGCGCCCCCTCGATCTCAGGCGCCGCTACCTGCTGAAGCACACCAGCCAAACGGCGCCGGCGTTTCTTTCTTCCATCGACTATCGCACCAACCTCGCTGCTCTGGCCCGCGAACCCGCGCAGTCGCTGCGCATGAATGACATCGGTGCCGTATCGCTCAATCTCCTGCGGCCGGTCGCACTCGACGTGTACGGAGACAATCGCGCCACCGGCGCCTTTATCCTCATCGATCCCGAGTCGAACGCCACCGCCGCCGCCGGCATGATCACCGCGGCGTCCGGCTACACGGGCGCTGCCGGCGATGACGATGCCGCTGCATGGGGGCATGTAACCCTTGGCGAGAGGGAAGCGCGCTGGGGTCATCGCGGCGGAGTTATCGAGCTTTCCGGTCCCCAAACGTTGATTGACGCCATCGAGCGTTCCCTGTTCGCCGTGGGTGCCGTAACCAGCCGCATTGAAGCCGACGAGGATGCCTTTCTTCTGCACCCTACTCTGCTCGAAATCGTGACCAGCATCGATGCCCGGTCCGGGCTGCTCGCTCTGGTGGTTCGCGCCAACGAGAGCGCCACGCTCACTGTGCGCGCCGAAGGCGCCGAACTCACCTTGCACGCAGCCGATTCGACCCAGGCCGTCTCCGCAGTCCATCAGCTATTACACCGCACAAGCATTTTCATTTCTTCAGAAAGGGCAGGTTTGTGATGAGCACAGTTGAAATCGCGGCTGAAGTCCGGGCCAAACTTGAAGTAGTGTGCGCCACCCTGGCGCGCGAAGTAACCGGGCAGGGGGACGTGTGTTTGACGTGCAGCTTCCAGGCCGAAGACATGCTAGTGACGAAGCTCGCCATCGCGCTCGATCCGGGAATTCCGATTCTCTTTCTCGACACCGGTTACCACTTTGCCGAAACCTACGCCTATCGCGACCGCATAGCGCGCGCGTGGGAACTGAACATCATCAACCTGTTGCCGGAGAAGACCGTGGCCGAGCAGGAGGCTGAGCATGGCCTGCTTTATCAATCCGCTCCGGATCGCTGCTGCGGGCTGCGCAAGGTCGAACCGCTCTTCAAAGCCGTCGCGCAGTACCGCGTGTGGCTGACCGGACTGCGCCGCGAGCAGGCCAGAAGCCGCGCGGCGCTGGAGGAGTCGGCGATGTTCGCACTGCCCGGCGGCAAACAGGTGCTCAAGCTGGCGCCGCTTGCGGCATGGACCACGCGCGACGTGTGGTCCGCCTGTGAGCAACTCTCCATTCCGCTGCTGCCGCTCTATGCGCGCGGCTTCACCTCCATTGGCTGCGAGCCGTGCACGTCGCTGCCTCTCGATCCCAACGATCCGCGCTCGGGCCGTTGGGCGGGGCGCAAGGTGGAGTGCGGCATTCACATTCAACCCGCGCCAGTGCAATAGAACGCACGCAGGGCTTGAGAGGCCAGGGCATGGAGTACGCAATCGGGTTTGTCATCGCGCTCTTCATCGCGCTCACCGGCGTGGGCGCGGGCACCCTCACCGTGCCCATCCTGGTGCTGTTTCTCAAAGTTCCCGCGCCAGCCGCGGTCGGCATCGGACTGATGTTCGCGGCGGCCGTCAAAGCGATTCTGGTTCCCGCGCAGATCGCCCGTCGCAATGTTGCTTGGCGCACGCTCGGTTACATGCTGCTGGGTGGAGTGCCGGGCGTGTTGGCCGGAGCGTTGTTCTTGAAGCATCTTGTCGGCGCGGGATCAGAAAATGCATTCAATGCGATCCTGGGCGCAATTTTGGTGGGCACGGCGAGTTGGCAGATCTTCTATTCCTTCCGCCCCATGCAACCGGATCGCAATACGCGCGACCGCAGCCCGCTGCTGGCGTGGCTTATGTTTCCGGTGGGCGCCGAGGTTGGCTTTTCATCGGCCGGCGCCGGCGCGCTGGGCAGCGCCGCGCTGCTCAGCCTTACCCCTCTAGAGCCGGCCAAAGTGGTGGGCACTGACATCCTCTTTGGTTTCACGGTCTCGCTCATCGGCAGCAGCGCGCATTGGTTCTCGCACGCCGCCGATCCCCATCTGCTTCTGGCGCTCATCACCGGAGGCATTGCCGGAGCCATTGGCGGTGCCATCCTCAGCACACGCGTTCCGCGCCGGCCGCTGCGTTTTGTTCTCTGGGTGTGGCTGCTGTTTCTCGGCGGCCAATTCCTCTTCAACAGCTATCACGTGTGGGCGGCCATGCGCTGAAAAACTTCACCCTGAAGCGGATTGCACAGGCCGCTCTGGCGCGGGCACTCAACTCCCACCGCATCCGCGCGCCGGCCAACGTGATGGCCTGGAGCCGGCAATTCACTGGAAGAGCTTACGGTGCCTGACGCCAACCGCAATCGGGATCCGCCCTGGCGGTTTTTCCGTTGAGGATGAAGCACGATGCGCCGTTGACCTCAGTGAGGTAGGTGTGGACATGGTCCGTTTGCAGTTCCTCCAGCACTTCCCCCCGCGGATGGCCGTAGCGGTTGTGCAGCCCGCAGGAGATGACGGCCCAGCGTGGATCCACGCGAGCCAGGAACGCGGGGCGCGTGGATGTAATGCTGCCGTGATGGCCGACCTTGAGCAGTGTGCTTTGGAGATCGGGCTCGGCCAGCTCAGCCTGCTCTATAGGCGCTCCGGCGTCGCCCTGCAGCAGCATGGATGTTGCGCCGTAAGCCACGCGCAGCACCAGCATATTGTCGTTGGCGTGGGTGCGGCTGACAGGAGCGCCCAGGAAGGGCGAAAACACCCGCACCTGAGCAGCGCCGAAGGGGAACGTGTCTCCGGCATGATAGGACCGGACCGGAATGTGCAGCGCCACTGCCTCGGCGAGCAGCGCCCGATAGCGCTGAATCGGCGCATTCTCGCCCACCCAAAGCGCATCAGGATGGAAGTTGCGCAGCACCGCAGGCAAGCCGCCCATATGATCGGAGTCGGTGTGAGTGAGGGCCACCGCGTCCAAATGGCGGATGCCGCGTGACCAAAGTGCCGGCGAAACCACCTCTTCGCCGATGTCGAAGTTCTGCGGGGCATAGCGCGCGCCGCCGCCGAAACCGCCGCCATCGACTAAAAGGGTTTTACCCTCCGGGGTGATAAGCAAAAGCGAGTCGCCCTGACCCACGTCGATGGCTTCCATCAGCAAGGCGCCGCGCGGGCGCTCAACAGGGCGCGGCGCGACCGCCGCCAGCGCAGCCAGCAGGAGCGCGGCCCAGGCAAGGCGGCGCGGCCAGCGGCCTCTGCCGGACAAGCCCCGGTGAGCCAGCACAATGGCCGCCGCAAGCAGCGCGCAGAAGGCCACCGATTGCCACAGCAACGGGTTGGGAATGCGGAAGTCCCCAAGGGCCATGGAGCCAAAAAGATGCACGAGTCCGACCCCGAGGTGAAGCACCAGTGCCACAGCCATTGCCGGAACAACAGCAGCCGCGGGCCACACAACCAGCGCCAGCAGCATCAGCAGCGCTGCCGGCATGAGCACGGACAGCAGCGGCACAATGAGAAGATTCACCGGCAGGGCGAAGAGGGTGATGCGGTGGAAGTAGACGGCCATGGGCAGAGTCATGGCCAGCTCCACCACGCAGGAGATCACGAGCAACTCAATAAACCGGAGCAGAAAGCGCACGAGCGAAGGAAAGAAACGCCAAGCGACGAAGCTGTTGGCCACAATTTGTAATCGTTTGGTAATCATCCGCATTTCCACGCGGAACTGCGCCAGCCGCGGGGCGAGCTTTACGTCCATGGCGATGATGCGCAGGTCGCGTGCGGCAGTTAGGTAGGGATGGACGGTGGCCCGGAGCAGCGGCGCGGCGATGCCGGCGATGGCGATGACCGCCAGCAGCGTCATTTGCAGGCTGGCGTCGAAAAGGCTGCGCGGGCTCAAGGCCAGCAGGCACAATGCGGCAAAGCCGATGGTGTTCATCGGGCTGCGCTCGCGGTAAACGAGCCGGCCCAGCAGATAGAGAGTGATCATCAACAGCGAGCGCTGCACGGGTGTGGCAAATCCGGTAAAGAGGGCATAGGCGAAGGAGGCGAGGATGGTGAGGAATGTAGCTGACGCGCGCGGCAGGCGCAGGCGGCGCGTGATCCAGAAGATGCACCCGGCCAGGATGGCGAGGTGAAGACCGGAGACGACCAGCATGTGAAAGGAGCCCGTGCGCTCAAAGCCCACGCGCAGCGCATGAGTGAGATAGGTGCGGTCGCCGGCGACCATGGCGGCCAGCATCACGGCGTCATCTGGGGTGAGGCGCAAGGCGGGAGGCAGGCGGTGCATGGCCGCGGGCAAGGCCAGCAGGCGAGCGGTGGTGGCGCGCTGCCAGCCGCTCACGCGGCAGGAAAGCGATGCACCCGGCGAGAACAACCCCAGCATCGGAAGGCTGTGGCTTGAACCCTCTGTCTGGCCAAGGCGCTCGACGCGATCGATGCTCACCGCGGAAGTTGATGTGATGCCCTGACCGAGAAGATAATCCGTGCGGCTCCAGACGCCGGGATCGTGGTATATCTCCGGCGGCAACAAACGGACGACTGCGTGAATGCGTTCGCCGCAGCGAATGGGCCGGGCGGAGCCGCCTATCGGCCAGCGCACGTTGAGCCGCACGCCGCCCGTGACGGGAACTTGCGCGTCCTCGGTGTCAGTGACCTGTTCGATGCTGGAGACGCGGAGATCGACGCTCTGCGAGGGCGCCATGGTCGCGGATTCGTCTACATTTTGCTCGATCTCCGTGCGCACCGGCCCGGTGTTCACCACAGTTCCCTCGACGGTGCGGATAAGACCGTCAGAGAAGATGGCCAGAGCCGGCGCGGGAGCCGGTTGCGGCTGCATCTCCGCGCACCACGCGCCCAGGAGCAGCCACAAGACAGCGAGCGGCAGCCACGCGATGCGCTGGGCGCGCAGAGCGGCCAGGCAACACAGGACGGTGACGGGCGCGAGCGCGGCGAGCGTCAGGCTGGGCCACAGCCAGAGCCAATGAGAGGCGGCGATGCCCAGAGCAAAAAGCCACGCGGCATGGAAGAGCGGCACGGCGCTTAATCCAGAGCTCGGCTCAACGGAGACAACAGGGCCTCCGGCGTTTGGCTCGAAGTTGGGTACGCCAGACTGCATCGCGCCTGAATCTACAAATGATTGTTGCGATCAAGCCTATCAGGAAGCGGCGCCCCCGGCACGCAAATTTTGCGCGCTGGGGCGTAAACGGCGCAATTCGGCCACCGTCTCGATATGAAAGGTATGCGGAAAAAGGTCGGCAAGAGCGAGATTTTGAATCGCGTAGCCCGCGCCGAGCAGCGCGCGCAGGTCGCGGGCCAGCGTGGCCGGATCGCACGAGACGTAAACCAGGGCGGGCGCGGCGACCTCGCCGAGTAGCTTGCACGTCTCCGCGCCCAGGCCGGTGCGCGGCGGGTCCATAATAATCAGATCCGGGTGTTCACCGGCGCGGGCGCGGCGTAGAAAATCGAGCGTCTCACACTTGAGGGCCGTGGCCGAACTACCGCTTAGATTTTCCTCCAGCGCCGCGGTCGCCGCGGGCGACGATTCGACGGCCACGACGCGCGCGAAGCCCGCCGCAAGCCGCCGCGCGAACAGGCCCACGCCTGCAAAGAGATCCCAGGCCAGCTCGCCGCTGCAGCCGGCAGTCACGCGTTCCACCAGCGCATCGACAAGCCAGCGGTTCACTTGGAAGAATGCGCCGTGATCCACGCGGTAATCAAATCCGGCGGCGCGATAGGTAAGCGAGGCGGTTCCAGCGCGCGCGATGGTGCGCGGCGGTTGGCCTGGGCGCCCCGCAACCACAATCTCCGCGCCTCTAAGCGCGGGAATCCGTTCCCCAAGCGCACGGGCAAAATGCTCAATGGAGCCTTCAGCGGCGCCGGCAGTGAAGACGCTGACCAGCAGCGCAGCTTCGGCACTGTCGCAGAAGAGCGAAATCTCCACGGGCCGCGGGACGAAAGAAGATTGAGGCAGGACCTCTGCGGCGGCTTGCGCGGCCCGCACCAGCAGCGGCGCGGCGATGGGGCACTCGGCTATGGGAATGACGGCGCGCCGCCCCAGCGACGAAGACCTGCCGCTGGGGACCCCATAATCGCGACGGATGCGGTAGCCAGGATTGCCCGCCACATCGAAGGCGAGGCGGATGCGATTGCGATAGGCCCAGGGATTGGCGAGCAGCATCGTCATCTCTTCCGGCGCGCGCACGCCGCCGCGCTCCAGCGTCTCGCGCAAGATCGCTTGCTTGAATTGGAGCTGGGCGTCATAGCTTGCGTGCTGATAATGGCAGCCACCGCAGGCGCCAAAGTGGCGGCAAACGGGCGCAACCCGCTCCGTGGCGGCCGTGACGATCTCCTCGGCCTCGGCCGTCCTGTAATCGCGCTTCTCCTCGACGACGCGGACCCGCGCCGCCTCGCCTGGTAATGTGAACGGCACAAAGACCGCCTTGCCTCCCATGCGCGCCAGAAACGCGCCGCCATAGATGGGCTTTTCGATCTCGACCAGCCGGGGCTCGGAGCGGTGGGCTGGCGCGGAGGGGTTTGCTGGAGGCTTCATTGCTGGCTCATGTAAAAGAGACTGAGGCGCGGCAGGTTGTAGTGAACGAGAAGCTGCTTCTGCTCGAACTGGCGCGTGACCTGGCGGATTTGCACGGCGCTCATGCGGCTGCGATACGGTGCCAGTTCGCGGATGGCGTGCTCCTTCAGGCTGACGAGTAGTTCTTCGGGCGCGGCAGCTTTGACAGCGTCGAAGAGTTTTTCTTCGAGGACGGTGAGATTGAGCTCCAATTCTTCGAGCCTGCTGGCTTCGAGACTGGTGGCAGCGCCCGCGGGGCTCGCGGATGCTTCTTCCGAGGCGCGCACTTCGGAGGCCAGCTCGCGCAGGCGGGCAGCAGTTTCGCGGCAGGCTTCAGGCGCGGTTGCGGCCGTATCCAGCGCGGCGGCGGCGGCCTCAAGATGCGCGGCCACGCGCTCACCCTCAAAGCCCGACTCGCGTGCGGAAGCGGTAGCAGGAGCAGCGCCGGCAGAGGCTTCCTTCAGCTCCTCGGCGGCTTCCATCACCGCTTGCGCGCACCACGCCAGGCCGTTGATGCGCCTCATGCGGGCGCGCTTCTGCCGGGCTTCGTACTTATCGAAGGCCGCATCGATGCCGCGCAGCGCAGCTTCGAGAGGAACGCCCGCCTCGCGCCAGGTCTCAATCAGCGCCCAGTCGAGCGTGGAGAGCGGCAGAATCGATCCCCGCCGCTGCTGGAAGCGCTCCTCGATCTCGGTAAAATAGTTGAAATAATTACGCACGGCGTCGCCTCACGAAAAATCCGGCGCTGCCGCGTCCTGGCGAGAGGGGTTCAAGGCCGCTGCTCCTCGCCGCGGCGAGCCGCGCCTGCCTGAGCGCCGCGATTCCGGGGAACGCACCCTTCAGCTTTTCTGTCATGCGGCCGCCCGCGAGGGTGCGCATTGCGGTTGCGCTCGAAGAGAATGCGCAGACCGTCGAGGGTTAGCAGGTCGTCGATTTCCTTGATGTAGCGCGAGTCGCCGGCCACCATGCGCGCCAGGCCCCCGGTGGCGACGATGCGCGGCTCTTGGCCCGGTTCGGCCTGGTTCATCTCGGCAAGGATGCGCTCCAGAATGCCATCCACAAGGCCGATATAGCCGAAGTAAAGTCCGCTCTGCAGATGCGTGACAGTGCTGGTGCCGATGACCTTGGCAGGGCGCTTGATGTCCACGCGGGTGAGCCGCGCGGCGCGTGCGAAGAGCGCATCGGCGCTGAGACCCAGGCCTGGCGCAATGGCTCCGCCCAGGTACTCGCCGCGCGCCGAAATCACCTCAAACTTGGTGGCCGTGCCGAAGTCCACCACGATGCACGGCCCGCCGTAGCGATCATAAGCCGCCACTGCGTCGGCCAGCCGGTCCGCGCCCAGCTCGGTGGGATTGTCGACGAGCACCTTGATGCCTGTCTTGATGCCCGGCTCCACGAACATCGGCTGCACGTGAAAGTAGTTTTCGCACATCTGGCGCAGCGTGGACTCGACCGGCGGCACCACCGAGGCGATGATGATGTGCGTCACCTGGCTGGGCGCCATGCCGTTCATCTCGAAGAGATTGACAAAAAAGACGCCGTACTCGTCCACGGTTTGTGCGCGGTGGGTGGTGACGCGCCAGTGCGCGGCCAACTCGGGCCTTTCTCCGTCGATACGATAGAGACCCAGTGTCGTGTTCGTGTTGCCTACATCGAGAGCGAGCAACATAGCTTCCGCCTCACTCCGCGGCGCGCAGGCCGCCGGTTTGCACGATGACCAGGCCGCTCGCGGTTTCGACGCGCAGAAAACCGTGCTCATCCAACCCGGCCGTAACGCCGGCGCACGCCTGCGGCCCGTGCACCTCCACGCGCCGTCCGCGGACCCATGTGGAAGCCCGCTCCACGCGCGCGGGAACCAATTTTGCCGCCGCCGGATCGGTCAGCGCAGCCACTTCACGCTCCAGCGATTTTAGCAGGGCGGCGAGCAGCGGTTGCCGCGAAACGCACTTGCCGAGTCCCAGATCGAGCGATGTTGCAGGCGTGGCCAGGCCGGGCGGAAAGCTGCGCTGATGCACGTTGATGCCGATGCCCACCACTGCGTGGGGCAAACTTTTGGATTCGATATTTGCTTCAACGAGGATGCCGCCAACTTTGCGCGCGCCGATCAGAAGATCGTTGGGCCAGCGCAGGTCGATTTCCGGCGCGGAAAAAGGTCCAGGTCCGGAAGAGAGTTCCGCCGCGGAAGAGGGCGCAAGTCCGCACGCAGCGCGAATGGCGGCGGCGGCGGCGAGGCCAGCGGCCAGCGGCAAGAGCAGCAGCCGTACGGCGGGAATGCGAGGGCGCAGCAGCACACTGACGTAGAGCCCCTCGCCCGCGGCCGAAATCCAACCGTGACCGTCGCGCCCGCGCCCCGCCGTCTGCTCGTCGGCAAAGTAAACGGAGCCTTGCGGAGCGCCGCCGCGCGCAGCCTGGAGAGCGTCCGCATTGGTGGAGCCGGTGGAGGGCGCGAAGTGCAGCTTGCCGGCAAAGATCGTGCCCGCGAGCGCGGCCTCAAGAGCGGCAAGGTCGTACATCGCCGGCCTCACTCCGCTTCAATGCGCATGGAAATGTCGGCGGCTTTGGCCGAGTGAGTGAGCGCGCCCACGCTGATGGAGTCCACGCCCGTCTCGGCGTAGGCGCGAATGTTTTCGAGCACGATGCCACCCGAGGCCTCGGCGGGAATCCAGCGTCCGGCTTGTCCCGCCGTTTCTTGCCCCGCGGTCTCCTTCTTGATGCGCTCCACCGCGCGCTTGACCTCTTTGGGCGTCATGTTGTCCAGCAGAATGGCTTCGGCGCCGAACTTGAGGGCTTCTTCTAGCTCCTGCGCGTTGCGCACTTCCACCTGCACGCGCTGGCCTATCCGGCGCCGCTCCAGGGCGCGCGTGAGAACCGCAGCCAGGCCGCCACCCAGCGCGATGTGGTTGTTCTTGATGAGAATGCCGCTGGCCAGATCGATGCGATGATTGGTTCCTCCGCCGCAGAGCACAGCGTACTTTTCAAGCGCCCGCAGGCCGGGGATGGTCTTGCGCGTGTCGAGCACGTGGGCGTGAGTGCCCTGTATGGCGTCGGCGTAGCGGCGCGTGAGCGTGGCGATGCCGCTCAGGTGCTGGAGCAGGTTCAGGATCACGCGCTCCAAGCTCAAGAGCACGCGCGCATTGTGGCGGACGACGGCCAGCACCTGGCCCTGATGTACGCGCACACCGTCGAAGATCTCCGGATGGCTGACGACCTCAAAGCGCATCTGCGCCTGGGGGCGCGAATCGAGGCGGGCAAAGATCTCAAAGAAGCGCGGAACAGCGCCCAGCCCGCAGATCACCAACTCCTCGCGCGCCACAATCGAGGCCGCCGCGCGCAGATCGGGGTCGATGGTGAGATTGGTGGTGGCGTCGCGGGCGGCCTGGTCCTCTTGCAGGGCCTGCTCCAGCAATGCGTCGATGCGGTGGCTCTTCCAGTCCATAACAGTGGTTAGTGGTTAGTGGTTAGTGGTTAGTGGTTAGTGGTTAGTGGTTAGTGGTTAGTGGTTAGTGGTTAGTGGTTAGTGGTTAGTGGTTAGTGGTTGGTTAACAGTTCTTCAGCTTGTCATCCTGAGCGAAGCGGATTGCGCTCTTTGCAACCCGCGCAGTCGAAGGACCTGCGGTTGCTCTTCTTTCACTCCTCTGGCAACGCCTCAAGCGCCGCGCGGGCTTTTTCGAGAAGCGTGCGCGTTTCGGATCCCTGTCTCTTCAATCCCTCGACCACTTGCGGCGGCGCCTTGGCCAGGAAGCTTTCGTTGCTCAACTGGCGCTCAGCCGCGGCCAAACCTTTTTCGTACTTGGCAATGTCTCTTGTCAAGCGTTCGCGCTCGGCGAGGACGTCGATTGTGCGTTCGTATTCGACTCGAAATTGGAAGTGGTGGAAGAACTGAAAAACCCCCGGCCCTTCAATCTCAGTTTCGGAGAAGACGATTGGAGATACTCTTGCGAGTTTTGTGATTATCTCTTCATTCTCACGGAACAACCTCATTGCTCGGCCAATCCCGTGCACTCTCAGCAGTGCAATGTCCTTTTCGGGAACTCCCTGTTCTTTCCGCTTAAATCTAGACAGCGAAATGATGTTTTGCACCAGTCCCATGTCCGTCGTCGACTTCGGCTCCCGGTCATCCGATGCACCTTCGCTCGATCCGTGAGATGCGGCTTGTGGATAGCGCGTCAACGCGATGGACTTCATCGGTGGACTGCCATCGTAAACCGCGTGCCAGAGTTCCTCGGTCAGGAAGGGCATGAACGGCGAAAGCATCCGCAGCGCTGCTTCAAAGACGCAAACCAGCGTGGTGAGCGCGGCCTTGGTTTTCGTTTTGTCTGCGGATTCGGAAAAATCGAGACGCAATTTGACGATTTCGAGGTACCAGTCGCAGAAACTCCCCCAGAAAAACTGATAGATGGTGTTGGCGGCATCATCGAAGCGATAGCTCTCTAGCGATTCATTTACCTTCGCCGCGGTAACATGCTGCTCGGCAACAATCCAACGCGCTTCGAGCGGCGCATCTTCAGAAACGGTCGGAATCGAGCCCAGAATGTCGCGATCAACCTCGATTCCGATCTCCGCGGCGCGATCCACATTCATGAAGATGAAGCGGGCGGCGTTCCAGATTTTGTTGGCGAAGGCGCGGTAGCCTTCGGTGCGGGCGACGTTGAAGGCGATGTCGGTGCCGGGCGAGGCCATCGAGGCCAGCGTGAAGCGCACTGCGTCGGTGCCGTACTGCTTCACGATCTCGATGGGGTCGATGACGTTGCCCTTGGTCTTGGACATCTTTTCGCGGTTGGCGTCGCGGACCAGGGCGTGGATGTAGACCTCCCGGAAAGGCACGGATTCGGCGAGCGGACGCGGGCTGCCGTCTGGCATGGGAATGTCGCCGGCGAACCAGCAGCCGAGCATAATCATGCGCGCCACCCAGAAGAAAAGAATGTCGAAGCCGGTGACGAGGAGGCTGGTGGGATAAAAGGCGTCGAAATCGGCGCGCTCCGCTATTGCTTGAGAATCATGGCCTATTTTTTGCTCGCCCGAAGAAGCAACCGCAGATCCTTCAACTCGGTCGTCCGCCCCGGCGGGCGACCTTCGCTCAGGATGACCAGGCGGCGTAAGTATGTTGGGCCAGCCGAAGACGGAGACAGGCAAAAGGCCGGACGAAAACCACGTGTCGAGCACGTCGGTTTCCTGGGTGATCTGATCCGATCCGCAATGGGCGCAGGCGGTGGGGTCTGCCTTCGTGTTGGGCTCGGGCACCGTGATCTGTTGGCAGACGGCGCAGCGCCACGCCGGAATGCGATGGCCCCACCAAAGCTGCCGCGAGATGCACCAGTCGTGGATGTTTTCCATCCAGTTGAGATAGGTCTTGGCGTACATCTCCGGCGTGAAGCGGATGTGGCCCTTTTCGACCGCCTCGATAGCGCGGCCGGCCAGCGGCTGAATTTTGACGAACCACTGCATCGACAACCGCGGCTCGACCACGGTCTTGCAACGGTCGCAGTGCCCCACGTTGTTGGTGTAGTCCTTGACGGCGGCTAAAAGGCCCTGGGCTTCGAGATCGGCCACGATGCGCTTGCGCGCCGCATAGCGGTCGAGGCCCTTGTACACGCCGCCGTTCTCGTTGATGTGGGCGCGGTCGTCCATCACGTCGATCGACGGCAGGTAGTGGCGCTCGCCGAGGGCGAAGTCGTTGGGGTCGTGCGCAGGCGTGACTTTGACCGCGCCGGTGCCGAATTCGCGACTGACCCACTCATCGAGAACGATGGGGATCTCGCGGTTCATCAACGGCAGGCGCAGCTTTTTGCCGTGCAGGTGCGTGTAGCGCTCGTCCTCGGGATGAACGGCGACGGCGGTGTCGCCCAGCATGGTTTCGGGGCGCGTCGTGGCTACGGTCAAGAATCCGCCCGAGTCTTTGCCATCGGCATTGAGGACCGGATACCGAATCTCCCAGAGATGGCCCTTTTGCTCCTGGTGGACCACTTCGAGGTCGCTGATGGCGGTCTGGCAACGCGGGCACCAGTTGACGATGTAGGCGCCGCGGTAGATGAGGCCCTGATGGTAGAGGCGCACGAACGCCTCGCGCACGGCGACTGACAGGCGCTCGTCCAAGGTGAAGTACTCGCGGCTCCAGTCCACGGAGACGCCCAGCCGCTTCATCTGCTCCAGGATGGCGCCGCCGTAGTGGCGCCGCCACTCCCAAACGCGCTCGATGAAGGCCTCGCGGCCCAGCTTCTGGCGCGAGCTTCCTTCGCTAGTCAGTTGCCGCTCGACCATCATCTGCGTGGCGATGCCGGCGTGGTCGGTGCCCGGCAGCCACAGGGCGCGCCGGCCCGTCATGCGCCGCCAGCGGGTGAGGATGTCCATCTCCGTCTGGTTGAGCATGTGCCCCATGTGCAGGCGGCCGGTCACGTTGGGCGGGGGGAGAAGAATCACGAAGGGTTGGCCGGCCTGGCCTCGGCTCGGAACGGAAGTTGAAGGAGTGGGCTGGACAAACAGATTCTCGCGGACCCAGTAGCCGGCCCAATGATCTTCAATGGCCGTGGGGTCGTAGGCTTTGGGCAGGTCGTGAGGCATAGAGGTTCTTGAATGATCCCCGGAAATGTGAGGCGGCTCCTGGGTCCGGGAGGGGTTCGAGCGAAGGGACTACCCACCACTCTAGCAGATGGCAGGTGGAAGGATTTCGCCGTTAAGATTCGGACGCTCCAATGCCGCATAAGGCAAGGGCCGCGTCCGTCGGGGATGCGGCCCTATGGCTTCGGTTCGGCTGTGTACTTTAGAACGGGTTGAGTTTGTCCAATCCCTTCTTCTTCTTCTTTCTGCTGGAGGACTGTGCACTCAAATCGACCTTGGGCTTCTTTGGCTTGGTCTGAGCGGCCGCGGCGGACTGCTGCGGAACCTCGCCGGGCTTGATGTCGTTGACCTGGATGGGCGCCACGGCGGGTTTTTGAGCGGGTGGCAACACGGTGTTGGTGGGTCCAACCGGCTTGACTACGGCGTTGGGATCGGTAGCCACGGGTCCGGAGGGCTCACTCACAATGGAGACGCCGACGCCGGTGCTGCCTCCAGGCGGCGCAAGCTGCAAAGGCGCTTGGGAAGGCTGGCCGGTGCGCGGCGGCTCGTTGGCAGGGGTGGAGGCGGCCGTAACCACAGGCGCGGTCGGTTTGCCGGCATCAAAAGCTTCCTGGTAGAGCGCGATATTCTGCCTGGTGATATCCGGCGCGATGATCCGCGGGGGATCGGTGAGAGTGGGTTCGCCGACATGCGCGGCCTCCACCACCGTGGGCCCGCGTTTAATCAATCCCAGGGTTTTGTCGGCAAAGTGCAGGGGCTGACGGCTGCGCTCCTCCGCGTCGCTTTCGGCGACGGCCGCTTGATTTGGCTCGGGGATGGGGCGGTTCAACGCCACCAAGCGGTCGCGAGCATCCTCTACGTGAGGATCCATGGGATAACGGGTAATGACCTCGTCGTAAGCCTTGGCGGCTTTGTTCAGGTAGACTGAGCGCATCCGCTCGCGGACCGCGCCGGGCACCTTAGACGCCGCGGCGATAGTGTGGGCCTCGCCTTCGTAGCAGTCGCCGATGTCAATCAGAACCTCGTCGCTGCGCGAATAAAGCGGGTAAGTATCAGCCACGGTCTGCAACCGGGCGATGGCTGCGGCATAGTCGTCAACGCTTTCATAGTATTGGCCGATCAGGTATTCGCGCTGCGCCAGAACCTCCTGCACGTTGCGCAACTGCTGCATGGCGCGCGGGATCAGGGTTGAGTCCGGGAACATTTTGATCATCTCCCGGTACTGCTGCTCGGCTTCCAGGGCGTTGGTGTAGTCGCGGTCCGGTTTCTCCATCTGCTCGTAGTAGATGTCGGCGATCTTCATCTTCGCCTCGGCGGCCTCAGGAGCGTTGGGAAAGAAAGTGATGAAGTCCTGGTACTCGGCCTCGGCCTGGGTGAGCGCCGCCGAGCCGCCTTCTTTGTACCAGGTGTCGCCCACAGAGAGCTTGGCGCGCATCCGGTACTCCGAATCCGGATAGGTGTTCAGAAGAGTCTGCAGATCGAGCCGCGCTACATCGTACCGGCCCTTCTTCATAGCCTCCATGGCCTTGTCGTAGAGCACCTTGTCGGGCTGTTCGGATTTCACGTTGGCCAGCGGATTGGCTTTCAGGTTAAAGTCCTTCGGCCTTCTCGACCGTGCCTGGGCGGCAACGCAAGCCAGAAGCAGGACGGCCAGAGCAGCGGCTCCCAACATCTTCGAAAGCTGTTTCATACTACCTACTACCTCATTGCGATGGCAGCCCCTTGGGCCGCCCGGTATTCCATGCTCGTTCACGAGAATCTTACTCTTCCCGCCTAGCACTCGCCAGCCGCGGCCCGGGCGGCCGCCAGGAGCGCACGCGCATCCGCTTCCGGCCGGCCCGCGGCGAAGACGGCATTTCCTGCTACCAGAAGTTCCGCTCCTGCTTGGACGACCTGAGCCACCGTATCGTGAGCCACCCCACCGTCCACCTCAATTCTAAACGTCAGCCCCAGGTCCCGGCGCAGTTGGGCGAGCCGGCGGATTTTATCCAGGGAAAAGGGAATGAACTCTTGCCCGCCAAAGCCTGGATTCACGCTCATGATCAGCACATGATGCACCATGGGCAGAATCTCCGTGATCACGTCCACGCGCGTGGCGGGGTTCAGAACTACCCCCGGCTTCATGCCGTGGTGGAGGATCATCTCCAGCGACCGGTGCAGGTGGCTGCAGGCTTCGTAATGCACGCTCAGCCAGTTGGCGCCTGCTTCAGCGAAGGCAGCGATGTAATCGTTGGGGTTGTCGATCATGAGGTGGCAGTCAAGCGGCAACCTTGTCGCTTTCCGAAGACTGGCCACAACCGGCGGGCCGATGGTCATGTTGGGTACAAAATGCCCGTCCATCACGTCCACATGGATCACCGTGCCCCCACCCCGCTCGGCCGCGGCAATCTCATCAGCCAGGTGCGCAAAATCCGCCGAAAGTATGGATGGCAACAGTTCGACCATGAAATCTCAGCACAACTCCTCGCCCGCCCAGTGTATCAGGCAGCCGAAGACGGCAAGGCCTGACGACGCCCCCGGCCGGCTTCACTATTTCCAGGGCGCTTCCCACCAGAAGACCGCAGCAGTCGCCCGGCGCAAGGCAGTTTGCGGGGCTCATTTATCGGGAAGAGAGAAACTATAAAGAACATTTCCCGCGGGAATGGCGACATACTGCTTTCCGTCCACCGAATAGCTTATCGGGGCGGCATTGATCCTGGAGCCGGTGCGGAAATGCCAAAGGGATTTCCCCGTCTTTGCGTCGAGGGCAATCATATCTCCGCCGCCGCTGCAGGCAAATACCACGCCGCCTGCCGTCGCTACTACCCCTGATCCCGCACTCATGTTCGGCATGGGAAATTTCCACTTGATGGCGCCCGTATCGGTGTCGATCGCCAAAAGGCTGTTCGCCGCGGTTGAATTGGGCGCCATGGAACCCCCTCCTCCCAGGTATTCGCGCCCCGCCACGTATGGTTGGGGCGCGCTGCGGTAATTCATGCCCATGTCGTGCGCCTCCACATACAACACGGAATGAGCAGCATCGTAGGAAGGGCTTTGCCAATTCGTTCCGCCCACCACCCCCGGATACACAACACTGCCCTGTGGAGAGGATTGCCATCCTGGCACGAGGATCGGGCGGCCATCCTTGCCGTAGCCGCGATTCCACGTCACTCTCACATAGGGCTTGGCGAATAGAAATTTTCCGTTTGTCCGGTTGAGCACATAGAACATGCCGTTACGATCGGCGTGCAGAAGCAGCTTTTGCTTCCTGCCATTCACCACCTGGTCAGCCAGAACCATATCCTCCGTGGAGTCCCAGTCGTGCGTATCGCCGGGGGTGAACTGGTAATACCACTTGAGCTTTCCGGTATCGGGATCGAGAGCTACGACGGAGTCGGAATACAGGTTGTCGCCCTTGCGCACCGCGCCGTTGTAGTCCGGTCCTGGATTTCCCACGCCCCAATAGAGCAGATTCAACTCGGGATCGTAGCTTCCGGTCAGCCAGGCTGGGGCTCCGCCATACCGCCAGCTATCTCCGCTCCACGTATTGTTCCCCGGCTCTCCCGGGCTGGGAATCGTGTAGAAGCGCCATAGCCGCTCTCCGGTCACTGCGTCGTAGGCATCGATGAATCCGAGGATGCCAAGCTCCCCTCCGGAGACGCCGACGATGACCTTGCCCTGAATCGCCAGCGGCGATGCGTTGATCGTATATCCCTTCATCGTGTCGGCAACCTGTTTCTCCCAAAGCTCCCGTCCGGTGCGGGCGTCCAGGGCCACCAGGGCCGCATCCATCGTGCCTATATACAGCCGGTCTCCCAACATGGCGACCCCGCGGGTGGAAACGTTGATCTCGTACGGGTTAACCTCCTTTTGCTGCCGCTCAAAGCGCCAGATCACAAGTCCAGTCTTGGCGTCGATGGCAAGTACTTGTCCAGGCTGGCCGGTCGTATACATAATCCCGTTCACGACCAGCGGCGTAGCCTCCAAAATCGATCTTCCCGGTATTTGCACTGCCCATTTTGCTTGCAGTTGCTTTACATTCTCCGGCGTGATCTGATCGAGAACTGAAAAATGGCGACTCTTATAGCCACCCCAGTACGTAAGCCAATTCTGAGGCTCGGCTTGCGAGTTGCGCAGACTTGCAAAACTGAGGCCGCCAGGCAAGGCGGCGTGGAGTGTCTTGTTTAGATCAGGTGTTTTCAGGCTTTTCAAGTAGGCAATCAGGTTTTGAATCTCAGTGGGCGACAACAGCCGGCCATAGTCGGCGGGCATTAAGGATTCTCTGCTCACATGCTCCGCCATAAGATCACGTTTATCGAAGCGACGCAGTTTCCCATTCAAGTCAGTCAGGATCAGCGTGTAGTTATCTTCGGCGCGCACCATTCCGCGGATCGTTTGTCCGCCTCGCGTGGTTACGCTCACGCTCATCGGACGGAAAAAGCGGCGCCTACCTGGGGTAGGGGAAGCGCTATTCGGGTTCAAGATGATATTGCGCAAATGCGCCGCGGAGTTGGCGGCGGCGGTTGACAGATCCGGGCCCACAATTCCGCCGCGGCCGTTGACCTCGTGACACTGGCCACATCCGCCTTTGCCCCAAAATACTTTCTCCCCGGCGGCGGGATCGCCCGGAACCACCTCATTCGTGTAATTTGCGGTTCCATTCAGGCTGCGGAGATAGCTGATAACTTTCCAGATATTATCTGCCGGCAGAGCGGAGAACGCAGGCATCTGAGTGCCTTGAATCCCATCGTGGATGGTATGAAACAGGTTCGCGTCGGTGTTGCCGACGCTGAACCTTCCCGTATCTAATGCGGGGCCGCGGCCTCCGGTCCCTTCCGCGCCGTGGCAGGCTTGGCACGTCTGCTGAAACAGCACCCTGCCCGCGGCGGCGGCGTCCGCCTGGCCCGCAAAGGGATTCCGGACGGTGTCCGGCGCCGCGGGTGTCTGCGCCGCCGATGGCGAAGCGCTCTCGAAGATAACCAGCACGGCGAAGCAAGCAAGGGCTAAGAGCATTCTCTTAAACGCCGCCAATCTGCCCTTAAAATCAATGATCATCTCTCTATCTTTCCTCCGGGATGCATTCGTCCCATGCTGCGTCCAGGGCTGTGCGCCTGCCTTGTAACTTATCAGACCCGTTGAAAACAACGGGCGCTTCTCCACCGCACTGAGTTAAGCAACCTGTGCAGAGGTCCCCTCATTGCGGCCGTCGATGAAAAAGCGGCGGAACCTCGCCAAATTCTACGGCGGTTCGCCGATTTTCGTGGAGTACTGAAGGGCCGCGCAATGTGGCGTTTTCTTGAGCAAACGTCACTGAGAGGTTGCGCTCCGCCCTACACCAATCGGAGAACCGCTATAGCGCCACTTTAAGGCTTCATCCGAATAGCCTATCTTCTGAGGCGTCCTTTGTGCGAGTTAAAAAACTCAGGCCAGGGCCAGGAAGCTGACACACCCCATTCCTCACCCCGTATTCCGCAGCCCCGCCGCGATCCCGTTGATGGTCGCGGCGATGGCGCGGTTGACCTCCGGCGTATCTTCGCCGGCGCGCTTGCGGCGCAGCATGTCCACCTGGATCAGGTGCATGGGATCAACGTAGGGATTGCGCAACTTTATGGAGTTGGCCAGCACCCGGTTGGTCTCCAGCAGCTCCTTCTGGCCCGTGATTGCCAAAACGGCGCGCACGCTGCGGTGAAACTCCGCTTCTAACAGGTCATAAACGCGCTCGCGGAGCTTGACGTCCTCGACCAGGGACGCGTAAAGCCGTGCGGTGCCGAGGTCGGCCTTGCCCAGCGCCATCTCTACGTTGCGCACCAGGTCTATGAAGAGCGGAAACTCCTTGGCCATGGTTTGCAGCAGGGCAAGATTGGATCCCGAGGGCGCGTCCGCGCGGCCAAGAAAGGCATCGACCGCGTAGCCCACACCAAACCATGCTGGAACCAGCAGCCGTGACTGCGTCCAGCCGAAGACCCACGGGATGGCCCTCAGGTCGGAGAGTTTAGTTGAAGCGTTGCGGCGCGCCGGCCTAGAACCGATCTTGGCGTTTTCCAGCTCACTCACTGGTGTCGATTGCTCGAAGTACGTCACCACTCCCGGATCTTCAAGAATGCGCTTGCGATAGAAGCCGTAAGAGAGACCTGAGAGCTGGTCGAGCGCGGCCTCCCAGGCAGGCTCGAGTACGCCGGTAAAGTGGCCGCGGGGACCGCGCGCGTTGGGCCGCGCCAGAGCGTCAAGCGAGGCGGCGATCATCAGCTCCAGGTTGCGCTCGGCCAGCACCTCGTCGGCGTATTTGAAGTTGAGCACCTCGCCCTGCTCGGTGATGCGCAACTGGCCCTCAAAGGCGTCGATGGGCTGGGCGAAGATGGCGCGATGGGTGGGTCCGCCGCCGCGGCCCACAGTGCCGCCGCGGCCGTGGAAGAGGCGCAGTTTGACGCCGGCCTCGCGTGCCGCCACGTGCAGATCGCGATGGGCGCGGAAGATCTCCCAGGTCGAGGTCAACATACCGCCGTCCTTATTGGAGTCGGAGTAGCCCAGCATCACTTCCTGCCAGTTATCCCAACTGGCGAGGAGCTTGCGGTAGTCAGGGCGGCTCCAGAGCTCGCGGCAGACCCGCGGCGCGTTGCGCAGGTCCTCGATGGACTCGAAGAGCGGCACCGGCATCAGGCCCGGATCGTACCGTTGCCCACGGCCCGCGCCTTCCACGCGCACGCCGCCCAGCCGCGCCAGCCGCACCACCGCCAGCACATCTTCGACGGACGCCGCGCCGCTGATCACGTAGTGGCGGATCGCTTCGGGCGAGCAACCTTCCTTGACCTCGGCCACCACACGGAGAGTTTCGAGCATACGGGCCGTTTCCGGCGAAAGGCCGCCCGGCAGTTCGGGCGCAGCGGTATCGCTGATGGCCTCCTTCAGCGCGGCGGCATGCACGCGCGCGTGCTGGCGAATATCGAGGGTGTGCAGATGCAGGCCGAAGGTGCGCACCTGGAGAATCAGCGGATCGATGAGCGCGCGTGCGATGCGCAATCCGCGATTCTCCTTGAGCGAAGCCCGCAGCGTGTTCAGATCGTCGAGGAACTCCTCCGCCGAGTTGTACGCCGGCAGGGCCTGGGTGAGCTTGTCGTGTGCGCGCGCCAGCGGGTAAGGCATGACCGGCAGAACCGCGCCCTGCGGGCCGGGATGCTGCATTGTCCGCTCGACACGCGACTTCAGGCAGATAACGTAACGGCGGTAATACTCGAACTCGTACTGCTCGCCGAAAACCTGCGTCTCCGGCGTATGCACCAGCGCAAGGTAGGCATCGAGCCGTTCCATCAGCGCCTGGCTCACAGGCTTCTGCTGGGCGCTCGAGGTCAGCAGGGTGCTGATCTCCTCCAGCCGCCGGAGGTAGTAGAGCAGCAGTTGCCTGCGCGCCAGTTCAATGGCTGCGCGAGTCACTTCGGGCGTAACGAAGGGATTGCCGTCGCGGTCGCCGCCGATCCACGAGCCGAAGTGCAGCACCAGAGGCAGCTCGTGCGGCTCGACTTTAAGGCCGTAAACCGCGCCGAGCGCCGCCGCGATCTCGCGGTAAAGCTCCGGCAGCGTCTCGAAGATGGAGACGTCGTAATAGTCGAGGCCCATCTTGATCTCGTCGTAGACAGTGGGGCGGCGGGAGCGTACCTCGTCAGTCTGCCACAGGCTGGTGATCTCGGCCAGAACCAGTTCCTCCAGGCACGCCAACTCCTGCTCGGGGAGAGGAATGCGGTCGAGAGCCTCAAGAAGCTCGCCGATGCGGCGGCGCTTGAACATGACCGTGCGCCTCGCCGCCTCCGTAGGATGAGCGGTGAAGACGGGCACGATAAGCACGCGCCTGAGGAAGTTGAGAGCCTCAGCGGCGCCGATGCCCACGCGGCGCATCTCGCTGAACGTGCCTTCGAGCGAGCCGCGCTGCCGGCCTGCCTGGCCGCTCAGACGCAGCGCCATGCGCCGGCGTTTGCGATGGTTGGTCTCGGCCAAATTGATGAGCTCAAAGTAGAAGGCGAAGGCGCGCGTGAGCAGGATGGCGCGCTCCGGCGCCAGGGAGTGGATGAGTTCGAGCGCGGCGGCGGCGCTGGCGGCAGCCTCTTGGCTTTGGCCGCGGGCCTCGGCGTCGCGGCGGCGAATGGTGCCCTGGCGCAGCGCTTCAACCTGAGCGAAGAAATCCTCGCCCACCTGCTCGCGCAACACCTCGCCGAGCAGCGTGCCCAGCGAGCGCACGTCGCGGCGCAGAGGGGCTTCTTTCAGGTCGCCGGATTGCGCTTCAAGCTCCGCCAGCCGCTGCGACCAGCTTTCGGGGTTCCACAAAAGGGCCATGCTGCTTCGATTATGCACGAGGGATTTAGATTTCACTTCAGGATTAGGCTGTCTGGTTTTCAAGTTGTATCGTCAGCTCTTCTCATTCGGCGGTAAGCGCGGATAACTGCGCGCGCAGCTGTTCGGCCAGTGCGGCGAGGCGCTGGGTTACGGCAGCGGAGACGTAGACGCCAAGCTGCTCTCCGGTGTGGGCGAAGGCGGCGCTTCCTTGAGGGAACCGCTTGAGTTTTGGGCTTCGGGATCGAACAGAGGGAGAAATGCGATAGGGTAAGGCGCGGACCAAGCGCAGGCCAGGCCTTGATGGGCGTGGCCC
Source organism: uncultured Acidobacteriota bacterium (assembly GCA_963808795.1). Classification (GTDB taxonomy): domain Bacteria; phylum Acidobacteriota; class Terriglobia; order Terriglobales; family Acidobacteriaceae; genus Telmatobacter. Next base: position 457,976 of record CAWEGL010000020.1, on the reverse strand, counting down.
GCAAGCTGCGGCTTCGATTCGCTCTTCCCCGTCTTCCTTTCCGGCTTTTTCTTTGCTGCCCCCTCAATGGCTGAAAAAGCGGCCGTGTCCTCCGTTGGCCCAGGGGTTGTAGTGGGCGGCGAAGTTGGCGCGCTGCTGGACGCTGGGGTGGTCGAAGAGCCAGAACTCGATGAAGGGGTTGGGATGAGGATCTTCAAGCCAGGCCTGGCCCAGGGCGTTGAAGGCGGCGACGGCAGTCTTTTGGGGATCGGGAACGATGCCGTGGATAGCTTCCTGGCCGTAGACGTCGGCCTGGTGCTCGAAGTAGCGGCTCATGCCGTTGCTGGCCGGCTCCAGCAGGAAGCTGGCGACGGAGATGGCGAATAAAAGCACTACGAAGCCGGCGCTCGAGGCGAGCGGGGTTGCGCCTGCTGGGCTGCTCAAGCGCCAGCGGGCGCCGAAGTCGGCGGGCGAGCCAGCCGGCAAAGCCTGCGCACGCCCAGTAGACGAAGAAGAGGCCCACGGCGATGATGGTCATCTCCTTAGGGATATGGTGAAGGACGTAGTGGCCGGTTTCGTGGGCGAAGACGAAGAGGATTTCATCGGTGGGGACGCGGCCGGCGGTAGTGTCCCAGACGACGATGCGTTTGGTGGCGCCGATGCCGCTTACATAGGCGTCGAGGCCGGTGGTTTTGGCGCTGGCCATCATGAGGAACATGCGGCTGGGCGGGATGTGGGTTCCGGTGCGGGCCACGACCTTTTCAAGCTGCTGGACCAGGGCGGGGTTGGTTTTTTGGAGGGGCTCGAATTTGTAGAAGATGGGTTCGAGCCAGGGCGAGACAAAGATGGAGAGCGCCAAGAACGGGAGGGTGACAAGCCAGATGGCGAACCAATAGCGGCGGGGCCAGCGGCGGACGATGCGGTTGAAGAGCAGGAGCACGGGAACGCCGATGAGCATGGTGAGGGCGAGGGACTTGCCCTCGTCGCCGAGCCAACTGCCCCAGCCCTGGACGCTGATGCCGTAGGCGCGGCTGAAGTATTGGCTGAACCAGTCGAGGGGCACAGTGGCGAGGGCGAGGATAACGAAGAGGACGGCGAAGAACATGAGCCCCTGGAGCCAGCGGCTGCGAGTTACTCGCTGAGCCCAGGATTCGAGGCCGGCCGCGGCGCGCGTAGCCAGCAGCAGCCACAGGACGGCGATGCCCCAAAGCGAGCCGACAATGTCGAGAATGTCGCGGATACGGCTGAGGGAGATAGCCTTGGCGAGCTGGGCGGGAGGGAGGGTGTAAGCCTGCTGGGTTGGGGTTGGTGCGGTTGCGGCGGTTGCGGCGGTTTGGGCGGCCAACAGCAGCGGGATCGGGGCGGCGAGCAGTACGGCGGCGCAAAACGCGAGCAGCGAACGGCGGACAAAGGTCATGCAATCACTCCTTGCACTGGCAGACTCTGCGAGAATCGAGCACAGAGATGCTTGTACCCGATTTGCCACCTTTACGCCAACGGTTTCCTGGACGTATGGAAACCGCGCGCGTGGGGCGGTGAGGGCAAAAGGATGCAGCCCGAGGCGGAGCCGGCGCAGATGAACGCAGCAGCGGCGTCCATTCCCTGGGCAATGCGGTACTCGCGCTCGTTCAGGCCGGGAAACCGCGCCTGTTTGAACGTCATGGAGTTTTCCAGCCCGCTTATGCCTATAACCTACATTCTTGCTCCCTTCGCGACAGCGCCTCTGGTGGCCTTCGAGGAGGGCATTCACGCCCTGTGCGCCAGCTTGCACAACCTTTGATAAATCCTTTGATGGGTTTAAATTAAGTGTTCTTTAGTTTGAGCGTCTTGGATAAGAGACAGCGCAGCCAGAGCGCTTCTCAACCAACAGGCTAGCATCGAGAAGAGCTTCGGGAATCCCACCGATGGGGAGCCAGCACCACATTCAGTAGCCTGGCTGGACCGCCTTTTGGGGAGGGTGGCAAGCCCGCATCGCCTCTCACCGTTCGCATCGGCAGGGTGTCGGTCCTACCTCTTGGGAAGTATCCTATCGGCAAGTGAGGATAAGAGGATGAAACGAAGCGGCTGGATTCTGTTGCTTAGCGGTTTGCTGTGCGCGGCGTCCGCGAGCGCGGCGCGGAGGCCGATCCGGGTAGCCATTGTGGATGGTGAAAGCGGCGGGCCCTACCATAACTGGCGGCTGACCACCCAGGTGTTGAAGAAGGAGCTCGAGGAAACCGGGCTGTTCCAGGTGACGGTGCTGACGGCGCCGCCCTCGAATGGGGACTTCAGTCACTTCCAGCCGGAGTTTGGGCGGTTTCAGGCCATCGTGATGAACTACGACGGGCCGGATTGGCCGGAGGAGCTGCGGGCGCAGTTCGAGAAGTATGTGAGTAGCGGGGGCGGGCTGGTAATCGTACACGCGGCCGACAATGCGTTTCCGAATTGGCCGGCTTACAACCTGATGACCGGCGTGGGCGGCTGGAGGGACCGCGACCAGCGCGCCGGACCGTATTGGTTCTGGAAGGACGGCAAGATGGTTGCGGACGATTCGCCGGGCCCGGCCGGCTCACACGGGGCGCGGCTGCCGTTTCAGATGGTAACGCGCGACCCGGAGCAGCCGATCATGAAGGGACTGCCTCCAGTGTGGATGCACGTGAACGACGAGCTCTACGCCCAGATGAGGGGGCCGGGCAAGAACATGACGGTGCTGGCGACGGCGCACTCCGACCCCAAAAACCACGGAACGGGGCTCGACGAGCTGATGCTGATGGTGCTGCGCTACGGCAAGGGACGAATCTTTCACACCACGCTGGGCCACGACGTGTTTGCGATGAGCGGCGTGGGGTTTATCACGACGTTCCAGCGCGGCACGGAGTGGGCGGCGACGGGGCGCGTGACGCAAAAGGTCCCGGCGGACTTTCCAACGGCAACGACGGTCAGCTATCGCGTGGACATTGCGGAGATGGATCCGGCGTATTTGCACGGGGCGTCGGAGAATGTGCGCAGCGAGGCGAAGTAAGAACGTGGGCGCTCAGGCTTCGGAGACGAAACCCGGAGCACGCACGGGGACTGCTATTTGACACCGCGATAAATCTCTGAGCCGACGAGGAGGTACGCGCCGACGCCGTAGACGTAGCTTGAGGTTTCAGTGAATGCGCCGGGGGCTGCGCCGACGGGCTGGATGCAGCCGAGGCGGCCATCGGCGTAGACGTGCTGGAGCATTCCGGCCCAGGCTTTTTTGACGGCGGGCCAGTAGGCGGCGCGGTCGAGAATGCCCTGGTTGACACCGTAGGCCATAGCGTAGGTGATGAAGGCGCTGCCGGAGATTTCAGGGAGTGGGTAGGCGCCGGGATCGAGGAGGCCGGGACGCCAGAGGCCGTCTTTACCCTGGATGGAGAGCATTTCGGCCGACATCTGCTTGAGCAGTTCGACGAATTGGGGCCGGAGGGGCGAATCGGGGGGCAGTTCCTGGAGGACGCGCACAATTCCACCCATGACCCAGCCGTTGCCGCGCGACCAGAAGACCTTTTCGCCGTTCTTTTCGCGCTTGTCGAGATAGTTGGCGTCGCGCGAGTAGAGGTGCTTGGAGCGGTCGTAGAGCAGGTTGGTGGTGATGGTCCACTGGCGGTCCATGAAGGCGAGGTACTTGGTGTCGCCGGTGGCCTTGTACATATCGGCATAGATGGGCGGGGCCATGAAGAGCGCGTCGCACCACCACCAGAGGGGGGTTGCGGCGTTAGGAGATCTGTTCCACCACGAGCGCGGCGTCTTGGCCCAATCGGATTCGGGGATGGCCATCTCCTGATCGAGGCGGGTGCGCATGGGGTCCATCATCTTCGCGTCTCTGTGGAGGAAGTACTGCTCCAGGTACATCTGGCCCACAGCCTGATCGTCAGCGACCATGACGCGTGGACCGGGCTGCCAGTGGAGCTCGTCGCCGATCCGCAGCATTGCCTGCTTGTACTTATCGCCGGCCACGCTGCCGGGGACGGCCATGAAGCCGTCATAGAGCGCGGCCCAGGTCCAGTCGTATTGAGCCTGGGCGGGCAGGCGGCCGAGCTGCCAATCGGCCACCAGCTTCATGGCTTTGGCGAGGTCGCGGCGCGTGAGCTGCGGCGAGAGATAGGCGAGCGGTCCGGCCGTGGCGGGTGAATCGCCGGGAGGCGCGACGTAGGGCTGCTGCGCGGCGGTGAGCAGCGCAGCGGGCAGAGCCAGGAGGGCAAACATCACGGTGAAAGCGTGAACCGGAAGGCGCCGCGCGCGGCGCTTGGGCGCGGAGAATGGGCCGATTTGCATAGTAAAACTCCGGCTTGGACAACGACAAATGGCTGGCTTCGATTGTAGGACAGCCGGGCCACCCTTAAAACGTCATGCGCAAGCCGAGTTCGATCTGGCGCTCGCGGTAGAAGTTGGAGCCGTTGATGCTGAGCGGCTTGCCGAAGGCGGGGCTCGTGAGGCCGGTCTTCGGGTTCACGTAGAGACCGGTGAGAAAGGTCAAGGACGGAGGTGTGGCTGAGCCGCCGGAAGTACTCGATGGGCTACCTGATTCGATGGAGTAGCCGGTGGTTTCAATCTCGGTCACGTTTTGGTGGTTGAAGAGGTTGAAGCTCTCGGCGAGCAGTTCCAAGCGGCGCATGGAACCGAGGCTGAAGCTCTTGCCCAGGCGGAGATCGGCCGTCCAGGCATAGGGATAGCGGAAGGAATTGCGGGGTAGACCGGGGTAGCGGTTGTCACCGCCGGAGCCGTTCATGCCCGGCCCCAGGCCGACGATGGCGTTGCCGGCATCGTCGAATTCCTTGGGGATGGAGCCGGAGACGCGCATGGAGTAGGGCAAGCCGCTGTGGAACCGGCCGATGCCGGAGACCATCCAGCCATTGGCAATGCGGCTGGCGAAATCGCGCAGCTTCCAGGGCGGTTCGTAGATGACCATGGCGGTCACGGAGTGGCGCACGTCGAGGTTGCTGGTTCCGTATTCTTCGCTGAAATCGGCCGGGTTCGGGTCCAGGACATCGTTTTGGGGGGCGAGTGTGACTCCGTCGGGGTTCCAGTCCATGGCGTGGGAGTAAGTATAGTGGGCGTTGAAGCTGAGGCCGCGGCGGCCATAGCGGGTAATTTTGAGCATGGCCGCCTCGTAGGTGGAGTTGGCGCGGCTCATGATCTGGGTGATCTGCTGATAGTCGGGGTTCAGCCGGCCGCACTGGCCGGTGATGGGATTTGCGTCCGGGTTCCCAATGCAGTCCGCGAAGGGCCAGGAAGCGTAAAAAGGAACCGTGATCTGCGTGGCCTTGATGGGACCCAGGCCGAGGTTGGCGCAGTGGCCGTTGACCGTGGTGGCACCCGGGGTATTCGCAGGAGCCTCGTCACACACGTTGTAGGTGATGGTTTGCGTTGCAGTGGGGGAATCGAGATTGGTGTCGATGGCGATGGGCAGACGGCGGCCGAGACTGACCAGCGCGGAGGCGGTAACGCGCACGTGGCCGGGCAGAATCTCTTCGACGGAGGCCACGGCCTGGTGCACCTCGGGGTTGCGGAAGCGGGGCGCGAATCCGACCGCTCCCGGCGTGACCACGCTTCCCGGAGGGCCTGCGAGCTCATTGGGGAAAAACGGAGCGGCGCTGGTTCCGTTGATGGAAGTGTAGCCGTCGGTGGGACGTATAAAGAAGCTAAGATCGCCTTTGAAGGAGCCAGTTTGGGTGAGCGCGGTCTCCAGGGAGGCGTTGTCGGTGCGAGCGTAGTACAATGCCATAGCCCAGGCGCAGGACCGGCCAATGGCCTTCGCGCGGGCCAATGGCGAGGCTGACGCGCGGACCCCAGTTATTGCCGAGGCTGGGCAGTTTGGGACTGAGCAGAGGCGTAGGATTGCCCGCCGCCGGGGTGGTCAGCGCGGAATTGGCAAGCGCGGGGATGGGCGGCGGCAACTGCTCGCGTTCCCAGCGCAGGCCGAAGGAGAGCACGGCGATTTTGTTGGGCTGCCACTGCGCGGTGACGTAGCCGGCCCAATCGTTGGTGCTCAGATGCCATGTGGTGGGGCCGATGACCTGCGAAAAGTAGGAGTAACAGGGCAGCGCGCCGAGCCCGCGCAGATTGCCCGCCGAGTCGGTCCAAACCTTGCCAGCGGGGTCGCAGTTGTGCTGATTTTGGAGGTTTGATGGGTCCGGTCCGAAGTGCTCGAAGGCCAGCGCGTCGAAGATGAAGTTTTCGACCTCGGAGTAGTGGTAGGTGCCCGCCCGGTTGCGCAGCAGGCTGGTGGCGTCGTAGTTGTGATCGAGTTCGAAGCCGGCTTGGACAAGTAGGCCGCCGTGTACCCAGTCCAGCATCTCCTGGGCGTGGTAGAGACGCTCGTCGGGGTAGCTGCCCTGGCCGAAGCGGGAGGGATTGCCGATGGTGAATCCGTTGCGCGAGTCCACAACGATCTCCGGCAACTGGGCGTTACCATCGAGAAATTGCTGCTCGAAGCTCGATGGAGTGTCGGGGCGCGCGGCGAAGATCTCGCGTCCGGCTGAAGCCTGCGTCACGGCCAGCAGGTTGGGGGTCAGATACGCCTCCCAGCGGGCCAGCAGCCACTGCTCGCTGGCCTGGCTCGACCCGAAACTATGACTCCCGTAATCTTCCGATACGCGCGTGAACCCTCCGCCCGGCGAGTTCAGGTTGGCGCCGATTCCCTCGAAGGTGAAGGTGTGCCGCTCGCCGAGCTTCCAGTCGATGCGGCCAAAGCCCACCTGCTGCGCGGAGGTGCGCGGTGCGGGAGCCAGGAGAGACGCAAGTTGTTCGAGGCCGGCGGGAGGGTAAGCGGAGCCGGGGACGCCGAAATAGTCGCTGTAGGCCTGGTTCTCGCTCTCGCCAAGCTGCGCGCTCAACAATAGGACCTGTGGGCTGCTTGGCGGACAGAAGAACCCAACACAGTACTCATCCCCACTTGTTGGGTTGACATATGTACCGATGGGATGTTTCGCCATCGGCAGCCCCGGATCGTTGCGCTGAGAGCCGTCGAGCGCGGCAAACCAGAAGAGCTTGTCGCGGAGGACGCGGCTACCCAGGCCGATGCCCCAGTTGGTCTCGTGATCGGGCGGCGTGAATGGAATAGAGTTGAAAACCGGCTCGGATGAAATGGGGATGGGGTAGGACGTTGCCGCCATGCCAGTGTTTTGCAGCCATGTTGTAAAAGGGTTTTGCGCGCCCCAGGCGTTCTGGCGGTCGAAGAAGAAGCTCTGGCCGTGCAATTGGTTGCCGCCGCTCTCGGTTTCGACGTCCGTGAGCCCGCCGGCAGCGTATATTCCTATAGCCTCCACGTTGCCGGCCACCATCTCTACCTGGCGGATGGCGGACTCGCCGATCGCGAATCCGCGCCCGCCCTTCCACGCCTGGCCCATTTCATATTGTCCGGTCCCCCCCCGCGCGGGAAGGCTGGATGGGGAGCCAGCCGCGACGCCAAAGGCGAGGCGCGTGTCGGCGCCATCGATGGTGGTCTCAGCCGGATCCTGGCCGGCGCCGCGCAAGACTGCCTGGGATGAGCCCGCCAAGGCGACGGCGGTAGGTGAATCAAGCACAAATTCTTCCCAGCGCTGTCCGCTCACCGGCAACGCCTGCAACTGGGCGGAGCTGATGGTGGTGGCTACCGCCGCAGTTACGAGGCTGAGCTGCTGGGCGGCGGCCACGATGGCGGCCTGATGCGGCGAGTTGGGCGCGATGGCCAGGATCGCGGCGCGGGCCGCCGGCAAGGTTTCAGCAAGGCTAAAGGCTGTGCCGGGGATGGGGCCGGACGCGGGCTGGAGTGGAGAGGCAAGAGCAGACTTGAGGGTGGCTGTGGGGTGGAGAACGGCGAGTTGGCGCGACATGGCCGTAACCGCACCCTGAACGCCGCCCGGCGAGACCGAGGAAGGCGGCGAGACCGGCGAGAGTTGAGCCGCGCGCTGCGCAGGCATGGCCGGAGGCGTGGATGGGGGCGTTTGCTGGGGCGGTATCCGCGTTTCGAGGCCGGCCAAGGGTAGTCTCTGGAACGGCTCGGCAGCAACTGTTGCAGTCGTAATTGTAGTCGGGGCCACGGGCGGAGCGCTGGCGGGGCCGGGGGTGGGCTGGCTGGGCAAGGGCAGAGCGTGCAATGGCTCGGAGGGCAACGTGGCAGTCACGGCAGGGCTTGCGGACGCGAGAGTGGGCGCGGGCTGCGAGGCCATTTTGAGGGCCTCCTGGAGCGGAGCGGGCATGAGCGGGACGGGCGCGGGGGGCTCAAAACTCATGGCTGCCTGCACACGCGCTTCGCGGCCCGCGTAGATGACAATCCCTTCGAGGCGGCCACGGCCCAGACGCGGGCTGTCCGCCTCGAGGGCGTACTCGCCGGCATCGAGGGCGGTGAAGTGGTAGGTTCCGTTTTTTGCGGTGGTGGTGCGGGTCTCGGCGCCCGTAGACACGTTGCGCAGGATCACCGCGATGCCGGCCAGGGGTTCGGAGTGGAGGTCGGTGAGTTTACCGGCGAGGGAGCCGGGGACACGGGATTGAGCCGGCAGGAAGCGAGTCTGGCTGGATTGAGCAAGGGTTGCCCTTGCCGCGCCAAAAAGTAGCGCAGCCCCCACCAGCGGACCTATCCAGATTCGTGTGACTCCTGCCATTCGAATCCTTGCCCGCCGCAGACTCCGGGAAAATTCGCAGATGAAACAGCGCCGGCCCGCTCTCGCGGCGGATCCGGAATCGGACAGAAAGGGCAAGACCGGCTTCAAGCCGCTTAAGACCGTCCTGTATGCATCCGAGTGAAGTTGGAAGCGATTCTATGCCGCAATTCGGCGATTGAGAAGTAATCTGCATCACATTGGGCACGAAAATCTTTGGGCCAGGTTGCGGGAATGCAGGCGGAATGTGCGTGTTTCCGTGCGCCGGATGCGCCGGGGTGGAGATCGAACTCCGCGAGAGGGCGGTTCGATAGACTGAAAGGACGGGGTTTGGGAGTGGGCCGCACCTGTGCGCATTGAAGCGCAAGTTCAGGCCGAAGCCGAGGCCCAAGTCTTTTGTTCCTGGGCCGTTTATGTTCATCGACGAAGCCAAAATCCGGGTGAAGGGCGGCGACGGCGGCAACGGCTGCATGGCCTTCCGCCGCGAGAAGTTCGTGCCGCGCGGAGGCCCTTCGGGCGGCGACGGGGGGCGCGGCGGCGACGTGATGATGGAGTCGAGCCAGCGGCACAACACGCTCATTCACTTCCGCTACAACCCGGAGCACAAGGCGCAGCGCGGCGAGCATGGGATGGGCTCGAACTGCACCGGCCAGGACGGCCGGTCAATCACGCTGCAAGTGCCTGTAGGCACGGCACTCTACGACGCGGAAACCGACGAACTGGTCCACGACTTCCGGGAGCCGGATGAGCGCATTGTGATTGCCAAGGGAGGGCGCGGCGGCCGCGGCAACCAGCACTTCGCTACGCCCACCCACCAGGCTCCGCGTGAGCACGAGCTGGGCAGGCCCGGCGAGGAGCGCAGCTACCGGCTGGAATTGAAGCTGCTGGCCGATGTGGGGCTGGTGGGCTTCCCGAACGCGGGCAAGTCCACGCTGATCGCGCGCATCTCCGCGGCGCGGCCCAAGATCGCGGATTACCCGTTCACGACGCTGGAGCCGAACCTGGGCGTGGTGACGGTGGGCGAGGAACCGGACCAGGAATCCTACGTGGTGGCCGACGTGCCTGGGCTGATCGAGGGTGCGCACATGGGCCACGGCCTGGGCACGCAGTTTCTACGCCACATCGAGCGCACGCGCCTGCTGGTTCACCTGGTGGACGTGTCGGATGCGCCGGGCCGGCCCGACCCGGTGGAGGACTTGAAAGTCATCAACAACGAGTTGGCCAGCTTCGGCAACGGATTGGCCGAGAAACCGATGATCGTGGCGGCCACCAAGATCGACGCGGCGAACCCGGAGAAGCTGAAAAAGCTGGCCGCCTACGCCCGCCGGCGCAAGCTGGAGTTCCACGCCATCTCGGCGGTGACGGGCGCAGGAATTGCGGACCTGAAGTGGGCGCTAGCCCGGCGCCTGCGGCGCGGTTCCGTGGAAACCCTCGCCACCCGCTCTTAAGACGCAGAGCACATCCGCCGTTCCCGGCAGTCAAGAGTGGCTCGCGCCGCGGCGGCGGTTTGGGAATACATTGGATGGAGGAACGATCTCACCCCGAAGCTCCCGATGCCCAAAGCCAGCCCGCAAGTCCGCCCCGAAGCAAGAATCGTTCTGACCACGGCCGCCAATCCCGAGGAGGCCAGGCGCGTGGCCCGCACGCTGGTGGAGGAGCGGCTGGCGGGCTGCGTCACGCTCATCCCCGCCGCCGAGTCCATCTACCGTTGGGAAGGACGTATGGAGACGGCCGCTGAGACCCTGCTGCTGCTCAAGACGGGCTTGGATCAACTACCCGCCCTGGAGGCGCGTCTGCACGAGTTGCACAGCTACCAGACGCCGGAGTTCCTGGTTCTGACGGTGGAATCCGGCAGCCATGCTTACCTCGAGTGGCTGCGCTCCTGCCTCAAGAGTCCCTGACTCTCCAGGTTCCATGATTCTCCAAGGTCCGTAATCCCGTGGCGCGGCTGAGACGCTCTGCTATTCTTGGTGGGTTCGCTGCTATGCGCTGGTTGATGATCGGCTTCGTCGTCTCGCTCGTGGCGCTGCTTGTGGCAGCCGCGGGGCTGACGCGCTACATCTTGTTGCAGCACGCAAAGCACCGCCGCGAGGAGCTTGCGCGGCAGGAAGCTACGCAGGGAAACGACGTGGAAATGGAGCCCTGAAACAGCCCCGGAGGAAGAGTCTGCGAGCAGAAGCCAAAGGAATGCTGATGAGCAAAAATCTCTCTGTACCGCTGGTCTCTGAGACGATTCCCGCCGCGGCGCTGACAGCCCGGCTGCGGGGCGCGGGCATTGTGCTGGCGGGGAGCGCGCTGGTGGCCCTCTGCGCCCACGTGGCGCTGCCCCTCTACTTCACCCCCGTGCCGCTCACCTTGCAGACGTTTGCCGTGCTGCTGCTGGGACTGCTGCTGAGTCCGCGGCTGGCCGGGACGACGCTGGCGGCTTACCTGGCCGAGGGCGCGCTGGGACTGCCCGTCTTTGCGCCAGGCCCCATGGGATCGGGCGGCCTGGCGCATCTCTTCGGGCCCACGGGCGGCTATCTGCTTTGCTACCCGGCAGCCGCGGTGATGGTTTCGTTGCTGTGGCGCCGGATAGGACGCCGCCTGGGGCGGGGTTTTGCCGCGGCCGCATTCAGCGCCGCCGCCGGCGACCTGGCGATCCTGGCTTGCGGCGCCCTGTGGCTTGCGGCTTTTACCCATCTTCCGGCTCAACCGTCTATCGCGCTCGCCGTGCTACCATTTTTGCCTGGCGACGCGCTGAAGATTGTCGCGGCCGCCGCGCTGGCCGCCGGCTTTGTCCGGCTGCGCCGCCGCGCGGCTCAGCCGCCATCGTTGTGATTGCAGTTGTTTGTTCGTTGAAAGGATGATTGCCTGCCGTGATTACGTCCCCATATGAGACTGTTGCCAGTCCCGGCGTGACGGAGATTTCCATCGCGCACAGCCCCGACTCCGACGACGCCTTCATGTTCTATGGCCTGGCCACCAATAAAATTCGTGTGCCCGGCTACCGCTTTTCCCACACCCTCGCGGACATCGAGACCCTGAACCGGCGCGCCCAGGACGAGGCCTTCTACGATGTGACGGCCATCAGCTTCCACGCATACCCTTATATGCAACGGAACTACGCATTGATGGGCTGCGGAGGCAGCGTGGGCGAGGGCTACGGCCCCATGGTGGTCGCCAGCCGGCCGCTCACTCCGGAGGACCTGGGCCGGATCAGGGTGGCCGTTCCCGGCACCATGACCACGGCCTACCTTACGCTTAAGATCTTCAACCCGGCCATCGCCACGGTCACGGTTCCCTTCGACCGGATCATTCCCGAGATTATGGCCGGCAACTTCGAGGCCGGTCTGATCATCCACGAGGGCCAGCTCACCTACAGCTCCAGCGGGCTCTACAAGGTGATCGATTTCGGCGTGTGGTGGCGCGAGACCACCGGGCTGGTGCTGCCGCTGGGAGGAAACGCCATTCGCCGCTCGCTGGGGGCCGAAACGCACAACGTCATCTCCAAGGCGCTGCGCGAGTCGATCCGGCACGGCCTGGAACACCGGGAGCAGGCGCTTGAATACGCTATGCAGTTTGCCCGCGACCTGGACGCGGGGATGGCCAGCCGTTTTGTGAGCATGTATGTCAACGAGCGCACTCTCGATTACGGGGCGGACGGCCGCGAAGCTATTCGCAATCTGCTGGCTCTGGGCTTCGAGCGGGAAATTATCCCCATCGCACCGCAGGTGGATTTCGTGGATTAGGAGGGGGTCGCCGGGGAGTAGCGAGCGGTGGGGCGGCCACACGGTACTTTTGGGGCAGGATTTTCGCCAAAGGTCATTGCAAAGGCCCAAGAAATTTCGTCTGTTTTTCTGAATTTTTTCTAATGCCGGTCGATGCATCCAGCAAGGAGACCCGAGAGGATGCTCGCCAACAGCCCACCCACCTTTTTACTCGCATCGCCCGACCCGGCACTGCTGGCCGCCCTGGAACCAACACTAGTGGCGGCGGGGGCGCGCGTGGAGATTGTTCTTTCGGCCCCGGCCGCGCTGGTCGCGATGACGGCGGCGAATCCGCCCGGCCTGGCGCTACTGGACACGAATTTGCCCGGCATGGAGATGGGGGAGTTGGTAGCCGAGGCGCGCGCCGGAGCGAACGGCCAACGATTCCCGATTGTTCTGATTTCGGACACCGTTACCCAGGAATGGATGGACCGCGTGACCGAAGGGGTGATCGACGATCTGATCCTGCGCGCGGCTGAATCACTGTATTGGCAGCTGCGGCTGGACATGGTGCTGCGAACCCACCACCTGGAGCACGAGCTGGAGAGTGTTCGGGAAGCGGCCACGCTCAACGCGCAACTGGACCGCTTGACGGGCATCTACAACCGCGAGGCCATGCTGGCCATGCTGTTTCGCGAAACCGACCGCGCGCAACGGATAAACAGCTCCCTGAGCCTGATGGTATTCGATCTCGACGACTTTGGCCACTGGAACTCGCGACTGGGCGTAGATGCCTGCGACGAGCTTCTCTGCCAGGTTGTGGGGCGCACCGCGCGGCTGCTGCGCAGCTACGATCTGCTGGGACGGCCCGGCATGGACCAGTTTCTGGTGGCGTTGCCCTGTTGCAGCACTGCAAACGCGGTACTTTTGGCCGAGCGGCTGCGCCTCGAGGTTTTCTCCTCGCCTTACCGTGTGGGCGGCGAATCCATCCGGCTTTCGGCCTGCTTCGGCATAGCGTCCAGCAACGGACGTTCGCCGATCGTGGTGCTGCGCGAGGCAGAGCAGGCGCTCGAACGGGCCAAGGAATCCGGGCCGGAGTCCATCCAATGCTTCAACGAGAGACTGCGCCCAACCCCAGCCCCGGTCATCTTTCTCTCTCCGGCGTCTGGCGACGAACTGCTGGCTTGGTAGAGCGTGCTTCATCAATAGCCCGAGCGGCTCACCAAGTTCCCCGGACCCGGCGTGTAGCCGGGTCCCGCAAGAAAGTAAGCCATCCGCATCGGCTTAATGGAGCACGCTGCAGCAGGTTTCGGACCCGGCCGCTCCCAGCCCCAGGAACTCCTGGAATACGTCGTTTGAGAGCAGGCGCCCCCGCGCAGTTAGGCGCGCGGTTTCTTCGTCGAACGCTACCAGCCCATCCTCCGCTAGCCGTTCCACAGCTTTCAGCGCCGGCGCGACCATCGCGCGGCCAAACTCGCGCTCAAGCTCGGGTACGCGCACGCCGGCATTCAGCCGCAGCCCCAGAAACCACGCCTCCTCATGCTGCTGCGCGGGCGAGAGCCACTCCGTTTCTGTGAGTTCGGCACCATCCAGGTAGGCCTTCATGTCATCCGTGGTGGTGGCGCGCAGCACGTATGCAGGCCCGGATCGATTCGCTTCGTGGAATGGAGAAGCTGCTCCGTGCGCTGCCAGCATGGAGGAGGCATCGAGTCCCACGCCCAGATACGGGCGCCTTTGCCAATAGCGAAGATTATGGCGGGACTCGAAGCCAGAACGGCCGAAATTCGAGATCTCATACTGCTTGAGCCCGGCCGCTCGCAGCCGCTCGACTGCCTGCTCATACATCTCTGCGACGGCATCGCCGGTTGGAACCAGCTTGGCATGGTAGCGCGACCCACCGGAGAGCAGTTCGCGGCCCAGACGCGAGTGCTGGTCAACCTCCAGCATGTAGAGGCTGGCGTGGGGAACGCCGGAGCCGACCAAGGCCGCAAGCGATTCCGTCCAGGAGGCAAAGGTTTGGCCGGCCAAGCCCACGATCAGGTCCACGTTCAGGTTGGCGATTCCGGCCGCGCGCAGCCGGTGCAAGTCGTTCTCAACGACGGACCGGGTGTGCAGGCGGCCGCTGGCCCTCGCCTCGCGGTCGATAAAGGACTGAACGCCCAAGCTGACGCGGTTCACGCCGGCCGCCATTAGAGCCTCGAGCATCGCGTCCGGCAATTGTCCGGGCGCGCACTCCACGGTAATCTCCGCGCCGGGATCGAGATCGAACTCCGCACGCATGGCCTGGAACAACTGCAGCATTAAATCCGGTGCGAGCAGGCTGGGCGTTCCGCCGCCCAGGTAAACCGTGTCTACGCGGCGCGGAAGCCGCGCTCCTAAACTCCCAGTCCATGCTCCCGCGCCTGCCAAGTCTGCAATCACCCGCGCCACATGCCGCCCCTGCTGGCTGTCGGGATACACGCCCGAGGCAAAGTTGCAATAGGCGCACTTCGAGCGGCAGAAGGGAATGGAGATGTATAGGCCAAGCGCGTTGTCCCCGGCGCCGTTCATGCAAAGATTGTTGCACGCGCCACCCGCCGCCCACCCCGGCGCGCGAACGGAATACGGCTTCATATAATCGTGGAAGCAAGGAGATCCGGCTTGAGAATCTGGCGCTATGTGGGCATCTTCCTGGTTCAACTGATCTTGTTTCTTGCCCACTGGTTCGTCTATCACACGTGGATGGCATTCTGGCCCCGTCTCAGCCGCGCGACTGCACTGGGGTTGGGAGCCGCCATGCTGGTGCTGGCCTTCACCTTTGTCGCCGCCTCCTTGCTCAGCTTCCGCTTTTTCAATCCGGCCGTGGCGCTTTTCTATAAACTGGCGGCCATCTGGCTGGGATTCATGAACTATCTTTTCCTGGCTGCCTGCCTGAGCTGGCCGGTATGGTATGGGGGGCATGCATTTGCCTCGCGGACATGGGCCTACGCAGCGCAGCCTTGGATTGCCGGGGTGCTTTTTGCCGTCGCTGCCGCCACCGGCTTCTATGGCCTGATCAATGCCCGCTGGATACGGGTGCGCCGCATTACCGTCGATTTGCCCAACCTGCCTGAGTCATGGCGAGGGCGGAAAGCAGCGATGTTCAGCGACCTGCACCTGGGACAGGTGAACGGCTGCGGATTTTGCCGGCGCCTGACTGCCTTGGCGGCGCGGTTCAATCCCGATATTATCTTTCTCCCTGGCGATCTCTTCGACGGCGTCAAAGCCGATCTCGACCGCTTGATCGTCCCCTTGCGGAACCTCAATCCACCCTTCGGCATCTATTTCTCCACGGGCAACCACGAGGAGTTTGGCGATTCAACCGAGTATCTGGAGGCCATCGGCAGAGCGGGCATCCGGGTGCTGGCCAACGAGTGCGTTACCGTTGATGGCCTACAAATCGCGGGCGTTCTCGACAAGGAATCGAGCGACCCGGCCCGCATGCATGCCAGTCTCAACGAGCTGCGTCTGGACCACGCTCACGCCAGCATCCTGCTCAATCACGCGCCCGTCCGCCTGCGCATCGTGAAAGAGGCAGGCGTCAGCCTGCAGCTCTCCGGCCACACCCACGGCGGGCAGATGTTTCCTTTCACGTGGCTAACGCGCCGCGTTTTCGGCAAGTTCGTCTATGGAATGAACGAGTTCGGGGCGCTCAAGGTCTACACCTCGAGGGGGGCGGGAACCTGGGGTCCGCCGATGCGCGTAGGCAGCCGACCAGAAGTGGTGCAGATCACATTCCAGTAGCCGGAGCTCGTGTTATCTTTTCGGGGACATCCAGTAAAGGAGAGATCTGCCATGAGTTCTGCATCGTTCGCACCTGCGTCTGCGAGCAGCGCCTTGGTCCGCACCCGCCTGTCGGGAATCGGCTTGCTCACGAATCCCCGCCTCAATAAGGGGACTGCCTTTACAGAAGCGGAACGCGACGCCTTCGGACTGCACGGCCTGCTGCCGCCTCACATCGGGACGCTCGAAGATCAACGCCAACGGCGCAAGATGACCTTGGACAGCCAGGCGACGCCTTTTGGCAAGTACGCCCTCATGCGCAATCTCCAGGACAACAATGAGACGCTGTTCTACTCCCTCATGGCTCATAACATCGAAGAGCTGCTGCCTATCGTTTACACGCCGGTGGTCGGCGAAGGCTGCCAGCGTTTTTCGGAGATCTGGCACAAGCCGCGGGGGCTTTTCATCAGCTATCCCAACAAGAACCGCATCGCGCAGATCCTCGACGAGCCCCGCTACGACGAAGTGCGCTGCATCGTGGTGAGTGACGGAGAACGCATTCTGGGCATCGGCGATCAGGGCGCGGGCGGCATGGGCATTCCCATCGGCAAGATGGCGCTCTACACCGCTCTGGGGGGCATCCCTCCCGAGCATTGCCTGCCGGTGTTGCTGGATGTGGGCACCGACAACCAGGCTCTTCTCGACAGCCACTACTATATCGGTTGGCAGCACCACCGCATCCGGGGCCAGGAGTACGACGATTTCGTGGAGGCCTTTGTCAGAGCGGTGGAGCGCCGCTGGCCCCACATCCTGCTGCAATGGGAGGACTTCGCGGGAGTGAACGCGGCGCGCCTTCTGGAGCGCTACCGCAACCGCCTGTGCACCTTCAACGACGACATCCAGGGAACAGCGGCGATCACCACGGCCACGCTGCTGGCCGCCGTGAACGCCACCGGCATTCCCCTCCGCGAACAGACCATCTGCATGTTCGGGGCCGGGTCGGCCGGCATCGGCATCGTCGGTCTTCTCGTCGCGGCCATGCAACAGGAGGGACTGAGCGAAGAACAGGCCCGGGGACGAATTTACGCCTTCAATCGGTACGGCCTGCTTGTGGAAGGGTGCCAGGGGATTCGTCCCGGCCAGGACCGGCTGCTGCGCAAGCGCGCCGACGTTGCCGGATGGAAGCTGACGGGAGCTGCCGCTTCGGGAGGCGCAATTTCTCTGTACGACGTGGTGCGCAATGGCGGCATCACCGTGCTGGTCGGCGTGAGCGCCAAGCCGGGAACGTTTACCGAGGAGGTTGTGCGCGAGATGGCCAGCCACACGCCGCATCCGGTCATCTTTCCGCTCTCCAACCCCACCTCGCAGTCCGAGGCTACGCCCGCCGATCTGATGCGCTGGACCGAGGGGCGGGCGATCGTGGGCACGGGGAGTCCGTTCCCTCCCGTCGAAGTCAACGGCAAGCTGGTCCGCATCTCGCAGGTCAACAACTCCTACATCTTTCCCGGTCTTGCTCTGGGCATTCTGGATTCCCAGGCCAGCCGGGTGACGGACGCCATGATCATGGCCGCCGCCAAAGCGCTGGCTGCGTTGTCGCCTACGCGTACGGATAAAGACGCGCCCCTGCTGCCGCCCATTGCCGAAGCCCGCAAGATCAGCCTGCTGGTGGCCAAGGCGGTCGCGCTCGAGGCCATCGCTGGCGGCGTGGCCGACGCCGCCCGGGGAGCCACGATCGAAGAGGACCTGCGCGCTTATGTGTGGGAGCCGGAGTATCATCCCTACGAGCGCATCCTTTGATTCCCAGCGTGGGTTGCGGAGGGAGACCTTGCCGCGGACCCCGGCTTCCACCCCAGCGACGAAGACCTGTCGCTGGGGACCTCGGCTTGGAGCCGGGTCCCGTGGGGCGCGAAACATTGTGCATGGGCCTTGTGAAAGAGGCGGCCGGGAAATTCTCGCCGATGGCGGAATATTTTGATGCGGCGCTGGACATACGCCCCTTCACGCTGCGAACGAATGCCAGTGCACCGGAATCAAGCTTGAAGAGAATGGCCGGCCATTCCGCTGTGCGCGGGCTGGGGCCGTGGAGCATCCGTTGAGATGCGTTAGACTTTTTAGAACGGATGCAAGCGCTGATTGAAAACCTCGTAAAACTTCAGGCCATTGAACTCAACCGCGCCCGCCTGGCGCTGGAAGCGCGCGCACTACCCGCCGAAGCCGCCCAAGCCGAAGCCGCGTTGGCCGCCACCGAGCGCAAGGCGGCGGAGGCATCAGCCGCTCTCAACCGCGAGGATTTGCTCCGCACCCGCCTGGAACGTGAGATCGAGGCGCACCGCCAGAAGGCCGCCCGCTTCCGCGTCCAGCGCGATTCCGTGAAGACGCCCGCGCAGGCCGAAGCCATCGAGCACGAGATCCAATTTGCCGGCGCCGAGGCCGAGCGGCTCGAAAACGACGAGTACGCGAGCCTGGAGCGCTCGGAGACCTACGAGGTCGCGCTTGCCGAGGCCCGCGCCCACGTGGAACTCCGGGCGGCCAGCCTGGAAGCCGTTCGTGCCCGCATCAACGCCCGGCAGCAGGAGCTGGCAGCGGAACGAACGGCACTGGATGCCGGGCGAGAAGCCATTCGCGGGCTCATCGAGCCCGACTGGCTGGCCCGCTTCGACCGCCTGGCCGCGGCGCGCGGCACCGGCATCGCCTTGGCCGAAAACCAGCAGTGCACCGGCTGCCGCATGGGACTGCGCCCGCAAGCCTGGAACGAGCTACGCGAAGGCCACCTGCTGGCCTGCGACAGTTGCAGCCGCCTGCTCTACTGGGACCCGGCCATGGCGCCCGCGCCCAAGGCCCCGCAACCCGCGCCCATCCCCGGCGCCGGCCGCGCCGTTCGCAAACCGCATCAGGCCGGCGGCTGACCATCCACTGCCCACCTCTTGGGAGACGCGGAAACCGAGCTTGTAGCGCGTGAACTCGGCGTGCGCTATCTGGCTGAGCCGAGTGCAGGCCTGAGTCGCGCTCACAACCGGGGACTGGCTGAAAGCTCAACTGAAATCGTCACCTTAATCGATGACGACGCCATGCCCTGCGAAGATTGGCTGCAACAGACTCTCCCGCCGTTCTCCGATCCGGCTGTCGCCTCGGTATCGGGCGACATCATTCCCCCGGACGCTCCACGTGACACTGCTGGCCTAGCGCCTACGCGCTTCGTGAGCAACAAGGACCCTCAGTGGTTCGAGATCGCAACCTTCGGAGGCTTGGGCCAAGGCTCCAACGTCGCCCTGCGCAAGGCAGTCTGCTCCTCTGGCAGGACTTCGATGTGCGCCTGGGCCGGGGCGTTCCGTTGCGCATTGCCGAGGAGAGCCATGCCTATGCTTCGCTATTGGATCTCGGCTACCGCGCCGTCCATGTCCCCGCCGCGATGGTGATCCACCCGGTCAAACCCAAAAATATTGAACAGGAGGCCACCAGTTCCATCGCCTACTGGCTGCTGTTGTTCTTCGAGTTTCCGGGGCACCGTCTTGATCTGGTGCGATTCCTAACCCGGCGCCTGCGCGGAAAGCCTCTCACCTGGCCCCGCGATCCTCAAACTCCCGGCAAGATCATCTCCAGCGGCTGGCGCCTCCGACTCAAAGCCGGCCTCGCCGGAACCCCTCTTGACCTGCGCTACAGAAAACCCCGCGCCCAATAGCAACTCTCCCGGAAACGCGCCTCGACTTTCAATTCATCTCCGGCGTCCGCGGCGCCAGCACCCTGTGCAGCCAATGAATCCTTCGCCTCATCTGTAGCGCCCGTATGCCCATGCAGCACAACAGTGGGACCCCGAAAAATGCCTTGCCCAGCCCGCAAACGGGCACCAGTGCAAGGTCCGTGGCCGCCGGCGAAAGCGCGGCCATCCTGCGCAGCACGTGCTTCCAACGCGGCCCTTCCTCCAGCAGCCGCAACTGCCCGTAATGCCGCGCCTCGGGATGCTTGCGCGCAAACATAACGTCCGCAGCCGCAAATGCCTCCGCATCCCGAATCAGGTCCGCATTGGTTTTCGCGTAATACTGATAAGCCACCGCCCCCCCAACTTCAGTCGCGCGCACCCCCATCCCGGCCAGCCGCACCCAAAGCTCCAAGTCCTCCCGCATCCTGAAGCTCGCGTCAAATCCGCCCGCCTCCGCCAGCAAATCGCGTGGCAGCGACGAATTCCCAAAAACATGCTCCAGGTCGTCCGCGGCGTTCGTGTCCCGCGTCTTCTGCCGCAGATAAAATGCACCCAGCTCGCGGTTGAAGCACTCCGCGGCCAAGCCCGGAGGGCTCTCCGGGCTCAGAAAAATGCACCCGAATCCCACCGTCCGCGGCCTGTCCCTATGCGCCGCCACATGCGCTTCAATCATCTCCGGCACGCACAGCATGTCATCGTCCCCAAAAAGCGGCAGATCGCCCTCGGCCACGCGCGCCCCCGAGTTGCGCGCCGCGGCCAGCCCTCCGTTAGCCTGTTCCATGATGCTGAACCGGCTCGGCGCTCTAAGCTCGCGCACCACATCGGCGCTCCCGTCCTCCTCCATTTTTTGGACGGCCTTGGAAGCCAGTCTATTTCCCGATGCAGAAGGTCGAGAAGATTAAGTTCAAAATGTCATCCGGCGTGGTCTGCCCAGTCAGCGAATCGAGGACCCATAGCGCGCGATAGAGGTCGAGCAGGATCATCTCGTGGGGGATCGACTCGGCGTTGGCGCGCGTGGCGTCGGCCAGGGCCGCCAGGGCGGCGGAGACGGCTTGCTGCTGCCGGAGATTGGTCAGCATGCCGGGCTCGGCAGCGGCGCCGCCCGTGGCCATCGTCAAAATGCGCTCGCGCAGCGCCGCAATGCCCTCGCCGGTGAGCGCGGAGGTCGAGAGCGCGATAAGATTGGCAGGCAAAGGCGCGCCAGCACCGGCAGCTTTCGTTCCGTTCTTCACCAGATCGCTCTTGTTGACGGCAACGATGGCTGGCCGGCCCGCGACCGCGCCGAGCAGCCGATGCTCTTCTTCGTTGAGGGGCTGGGTGGCGTCCAGAACCAGAAGCACAATAGCTGCGTCAGCCAGCGCCTCGCGGCTGCGCGCGATCCCGAGCTGCTCGGCTTCTTCATGGCCCTCGCGCAGTCCGGCCGTATCCACCAGTTCGAGCGGGATCCCTTCGAGAGAGATGCGTTCTGTGACCAGGTCGCGCGTGGTGCCGGGGGTCGCGGTCACGATGGCGCGGTCGCGCTCGACCAGGCGGTTGAAGAGCGAGCTCTTGCCCACATTGGGCCGGCCTACGATAGCCAGCGATAATCCGTCATGGACAACATGGCCGCGCGCAAACGAAGCTTCGAGCGCGGCCAGGGGCGGCGTCAACTCGCCGATGCGGCGCGCAATCTCCGCTTGCGGAGCTACGTCCAGGTCGTCTTCGGCAAAGTCAATGCCGGCTTCGAGCAGCGCGACCAGTTCCATAAGCAACTGCTTGACGGGGGCCACGCGGCGGCTGAGCGCGCCGCCCATCTGGCTGGCGGCCAGCCGCGCCTGGGTGAGCGTTTGCGCCTCGATCAGGTCGCGGACCGCCTCGGCCTCCGTTAGGTCCAGCCGCCCCGCCAGAAACGCGCGCTGGGTAAATTCGCCCGGCTCGGCCAGCTGCGCGCCCAGCTCCAGCGCCCGGCGCAGCAGCATCTCCAGGACCACCGGCGAGCCGTGCGCTGCTATCTCTACTACGTCCTCCGCCGTGTAGGAGTGCGGAGCGCCAAAGAAGGTGACCACCGCCTCGTCAATGCGCGCCGCCTCCGGCCGCTCCGCGATTTCCCCGCCCGCGTCAGACGCACCGCCCGCCCCACCGTCCTCAACATCAATCACGTCCGCCAGCCGCGCGCGGCCGTGTTCGAGGGGATGGCGCAAGCGCACTAGTTGCGCGGCGATGGACGCGGCCAGCGGCCCGCTGAGGCGTACGATGCCGATGCCGCCACGCCCCGGCGGCGTGGAAACCGCGGCGATGGTGTCGGGATTCGTACTGGAATTGGCCGGATTGCCGCCCGCGCTCCTCATCGCATTCGCCATCCCATTCGCCATCCCATTCGCCATGTCGATACATCCATTGTAGGGATGCCTGAGCGGAATCGCGCGCGGCATACGCGGACATCGAAGACCGTCCCGGCTTGAGTTTCCTATTGTATTCCCATATAAATGCGGATAAGCTTTCTCTATGGGTTAGCAATAGGAGAACGCGATGGGCGCAAAAACCGACGTTTGGCAGGGCACGCTGGCGCTGATGGCGCTCAGGACCCTCGAAACCATGGGCCCGCAGCACGGCTACGGCCTGGCGCGGCGCATTGAGCAGACGAGCGGCGGTCGGCTGCAACTGAACTACGGCACTTTGTACCCGGCGCTGCTTAAGCTGGAGCAGGAGGGTTACATTCGCTCGCGCTGGGGCGCATCGGAAAACAACCGCCGGGCGAAATTCTACGAGCTGACCAAAGCCGGCCAGCGGCGCGTGCGCAAGGCCGCCGCCGAGTGGGAGCAGGCGACGGAGATTCTGGCGCGCTTTCTGGCGCCAGCCGAGGAGGCCTGATGCCAGCCCCACTACCAGACTTGGCGCGCCGGCTCAGGGCGCTTGCGATGCGCTTCATCGGCCTTCTGCGAAGGCGCCGCGCCGACGACGACTTTGCCGCCGAACTCGAAAGCCATCTGGCCATGCACACCGAGGACGGCATCCGCGCCGGCCTCACGCCCGAAGAAGCCCGCCGCCAGGCGCTTATCCAGCTCGGCGGTGCGGAGCAGACGCGGCAGGCTTGGCGCGAGCGCGCGACGCTGCCGTGGATGGACGATCTGTCGCACGACGTGCACTACGCGCTGCGCGGCTTTCGCCGCAACCCCGTCTTTACGATCACCGCCATCGTAACGCTGGCGCTGGGCATCGGCGCCACGACCGCAGTGTTCAGCGTCGTAGACCCGATTCTCTTCCGCGCTCTTCCCTATGCGCACGCCGACCGCATCGTCTCCGTGGGCCTGGTGCAATCGCTGGAGGAGGAAGAGTTCATGATGGGTGGATTCTACTTCGACTGGCTCGACCATCAAAGACCCTTCTCGGCCATGGCCTCGCAGGGGACCATGCTTCATGCCTGCGATCTGGTTAAAGCCAATCCGCAGCAGCTAAATTGCATCCCGGTGCAGGCCGGATTTCTGCCTTTGCTGGGAATTTCGCCCGTGCTGGGGCGCAACTTCTCGCCGGACGAAGACCGCCCCAACGGGCCGAGCGTGGCGATTATTTCGTATGGGGTCTGGCTGAGCCATTACAACCGCGATCCGCACATACTGAATCGGCTGATCGACCTCGACGGCAAGCCGACGCGAGTCATCGGCGTCCTGCCCAAAGGCTTTGAACTGCCCACGGTGGAGACTCCCGATGTGCTGCTGCCTATGCAGCTGAACCGGGCGGTGCAGAACAAAGTGAATGACGGCTTTGGCGAACCCATGCGCACTTTTGCCCGCCTCAAGTCCGGCGTGAGCATCGCCCAGGCCAGGGCCGAGATGGAGCCGCTCTTTCTTCACACCCGGCAAATATTTGTTCCGCCAGCGCTTCGCGACGAAGTTCACTTGAGCATTCGCTCGTTGCGCGACCGCGAGATGCAGGGTGCGCGGCTGCCGGCCTGGATTCTGCTGGGAGCGGTGCTGGCAGTTCTGCTGATCGCCTGCGCCAACGTGGCCGGCCTGATGATGGCGCGCAGCGCGGCGCGGGAACGCGAGATCGCGGTCCGGTCGGCTCTGGGAGCAAGCAGGGGACGGCTGATCCGCCAGACGCTCACGGAAGCATTTCTGCTTTCGCTGGCGGGCGCGGCATTGGGATTGGCGCTGGGCGAAGGGCTGCTGCGGGTCTTCATCGCAATTGCTCCTGTAAGTATTCCCTTCCTTGGCAAAGCGAGTCTTGACCTTCGCATCGCGCTGTTTACCGTTGCAATTTCGCTCCTTTGCGGAGCGGCCTTCGGATTCGCGCCGGCTCTCGAAAAACCCCGCTCCATTGCGCTGTCCGCGCGCGCCGCCAACTCCGCCGGGCACGCCATTCTGCGGCGCGGTCTCGTAGCCGGACAGATTGCTTGCAGCATGATTCTCCTCGCGGGAGCAGGACTGCTGGTGCGCAGCTTTCAAAATATCGAGGAACAGAATCTTGGCTTCCGAACCAAGGGCGTGGTGACGGTTCAAATCGCTCTCCCGCGGTTCCGCTACAACACAGGCCAGAAGCAGATGGATTTCTATCTTCGCGCGGAAACGGCTCTTCGCCGCTTGCCTAGCATCCGCGCCGTCGCAATTACCGATTCCGTGCCCCCCGGAGGTTGGCAGGGCGGCTATCGCTACTCTGATTTGGCGACCGAAGACAACCTTCACCCAACTCCCGGAACGGGCGGGAGCGTGGTGAGCCGGTGGGTTACGCCGGACTATTTTCGGGCGCTCGATATTCCCATCGTTCGAGGCCGCGGGTTCTCCGAGCAGGACCGTACTGCCACGCAGCCTCTCGTAGTGCTTAGCCGCTTGCTGGCAGCCCGGCTTTTCCCCGGTGAGGATCCTCTTGGAAAGCGGATTCAACCAGGCCTCTTCAAGGGCGCTTGGTTCACGGTGGTCGGCGTGGCGGATAACGTCAAAAACAGCGGCCTCACCGAACAGAATAAGCCGGAAATCTATTTTCTGCGGCGTAACGTGGTGAGCGACTGGGGCGGGCGAGTGCCGATGTTGCTGATCGATTCCGTTCTTCCGCCAGATACGGTCATGCCATGGGTGCGGTCCGCGATCGCTTCGCTGGACCCCACAGTGCCGGTCGAGATGGAAACCCTCAATCGGACGGTCAGCAGTCTGGTCGGCCGTCCCCGTTTCGAGACCGCGCTGCTCGGCTTCTTCGCCTTCATCGGCCTCGCCATGGCCGTTATCGGACTCTACTGCGTCATTGCCTTCCTGGCCACGCAGCGCACACAGGAGATCGGCATTCGCATGGCGCTTGGAGCCAGCCGCCTCGATATTCTGCGCCTCATCCTGCGCGAAGGCGTCCGCCTTGTCGCATTCGGTGGCGCGGTGGGGCTTGCGGCCGCCTTCGCCCTCTCGCGCGTGCTCAAGAGCCTTCTCTATGGCGTCGGCCCGCACGATCCGGTCAGTTTCTTCGCCGTTACGCTGCTGCTGGCCTCTGTGGCTCTTGCCGCAACGCTGATCCCCGCGCGCTCGGCAATGAAGACAGACCCCATGACCGCGCTGCGCGTGGAGTGAGAGGAACCTGCGCCCGCTCGCGTACTGCCCCCAGGCCGGATGGTACACTCCGGCAACGGGGAGTTTTGTGTGCGGGCTACTGCGATCGAGTTTCGTCTACGGATGCTGATTCAGGTTGTTCTCGTTGTGCTGGGTTTTTGGGCGCCATGGACTCGGAGTTGGGTTCCCTCGGCGCAATTTGCTCCGCGCATCTCGCTCCTGGAGTGGCTGACGCTCGACTTGAGCCGGCTGGGCGCCGTCAGCTTTGCCGCCTCCGCTGCCCTGGTGATTGTTTTCGCCGCGCTCATCGCCGGCCTGGGTGCAGTCCTACGCGTGTGGGGCGCAGCCTACCTGGGTTACACCACCATCCATCACGGCCAGATGCAGGCGGGCGAGATCATGGCCGACGGCCCCTACCGCTTCCTGCGCAATCCCCTTTACGCCGGCGGCTGGTGCATGATGGCTGCCATCTCGCTGCTCATGCCGCCCACGGGCGCGCTGTTTACGCTGCCGCTGGTCACGGTCTTCTATTTGCGCTTGATTCTGGGCGAGGAAGCATTTCTGGAGGGCCGCCTGGGCGATCCTTACCGGGAATATCTCCGTGCCGTGCCGCGGCTTTTCCCACGTTTCGGCTCCGGCTTGCCGTCGGCTGGCCGCAAGCCCCACTGGCTCATCGCCTTGCTCACGGAGATCAATCCCATCGGCATCTTCATCATCTTCGTGTGTCTCTCCTGGAGCTATGACAACCTGCTGATGATCAAAGCAGTCATGGTCAGCTTCGGCGTGTCGCTGGTGGCGCGCGCCTTTGCCATGAACAAAACAGCCAAGGGAACGGCGGAGGCGTAGCGCGATCTTTTAGTCATTATGGAGTGATCGGATCCAGTGCGCTGGTCGTGGGTTAGGCTGTGAGGCGAAGAGCGACGCAGTCCAGAGCCACAAGCGGAACTCATCAATCGTCCCTCATTCTGCCCTGGCTGCTGCTGGCCCTGTTCTCGAAAAGACAAAAACCTCCTCACAGCCGTGCAGGAATTGACACGTCACTCCATATCAGAGCGGTTTCGCTTCCCTTGTTGCCATCGCAGCATGGTGCAAGGTGGCTTTTTCTTCCAGCCCAGCAGCGAAGACCTGTCGCTGGGGACCCCGGCTGAGGAAAAAGCCACATAGCGATTTAATTCCCCCTGCACTAATTGGAGAACCGCTATACCCCGGCAGATGCAGCTTCAGACCCGCTCTTTTCTTCGTGGTATTCCGTCTCAGTGTTGATGGCCCAGATGTTGTCCTTGGCGGCGACATTGTTGACGATGTTATCGACGGCGGTCATGGCGGTCAGCATGGAGTGGTCCTGGTTGTTGTACTTGTGCATGCCATTGCGGCCCACCAGGAAGAGGTTCTCGAAGCTATCGGTGTAGCGGCGGATCACGTCGAAGCGGCCGTAGCTGCCGAAGTACGCGGGGTAGGTCTTGGGAACGCGGACTACGTGTGAGTCCTCGACATCCCCGGCCCTGAGAAGGCCGATGCGAGACACCTCCTCGATGGCCAGCTTGGTCATCTCTTCGTCAGAGAGCTTCCAGAGGGGATCAGTCTCGTTGCAAAAGTATTCGAGGCCGATCCAGGTTTTTCCCGGATCCTGGACCAGCCATGGGCTCCAGTTGTTGAAGATTTGCAGCCGGCCCACGGTCACGTCCGGCTCCTGGATATAGATCCAATTGTCCTTGAGCGGGGAGCCGTCGTCCTCGACGGCGGTGAGCTTGCGAGCCAGCAGGCCGACGGTGATGAAGTCGCGATACATGAGCCCTTCGCTGACCTTGGTCACTTCCTTGGGCACCGGGCACGAGAGGGCGCGCACCAGATCGCGCACCGGCATGGTGGAGAAGAAGTAATCGCCGGGATAATCGCCGCGCTCGCCCGCCTCAGTGACGCCCTCGACCGAGATAACTCTGTTTCCCTCCACATGAATGCGGTCGATGGCGACGCCCAGGTGGATTTCGCCGCCGCCCGCGCGAACCAGCTCGGCCACGTGCTCCCAAAGCTGGCCGGGGCCGAACTTGGGATAGAGAAACTTTTCGATGAGCGAGGTTTCGGTTTGTTTTTGCGCGATGCCGCCGGAGCCGCCGTGCGCAAAAGTCTTGCGCAGGAAATGCACGGCCACGGCTTTGAGCGACAGGCCCTTGATGCGCTGCGCGCCCCACTCGGCGCTGATTTCACGGCAGGGCACGCCCCAGACCTTCTCGGTGTAGGACTTGAAGAAGGTGAGGTAAAGCTGGCGGCCGAAGCGGTTGATGAGGAAATCCTCGAGAGAGTGCTCCTCGCGTTGCGGCAGCAGCACGGAGCGCAGATAGCTGAGGCCGCAGCGGAAGGTGCGGGCCAAGCCCAACTTGCTGAGCGTGCCGGCGGTCAAGCGGACGGGATAGTCAAAGAATCGGCGGAGAAAGTAGATGCGGCTTTTGCGGCGGCGCACCAGCATGACCAGATCTTCAGTCCGCGGATCGGGACCGGGGGCAGCCGCCGGAATCTCGCGCTCTTGCCCCTGGTAGCGAAGGCGTCCGCGCTCGGCTGCGGCGTCGTCACCCCCGCCCGCCTCGATGGGCATCATCTCCAGCCACCACTGCATCACCCGATCCGACTTCGAAAAAAAGCGGTGGCCGCCGATGTCCATGCGGTTGCCTTTATAGCAGACGGTGCGCGCGATGCCGCCGATAGCCTGGCCGGCTTCAATCACAATGGGTTTGATCCGCGAGCGCCGCTGGAGTTCGATGGCCGCAGTGAGTCCCGCGGGGCCTGCTCCGATGATGATTGCCGTGCCCTGCTTCATGAGTCTTGCCGGCTCTTTCCCCGGACAGGCGCGGTAAGGCGCAATAAAGATGCGGCCGGAACACGGGCCGGAGCGGCGCGCCGCCGGCCATACGGTAAGGCCGCCCGCACTTCACGGCATGGGATCGTCTAGGGCGTGCGTGATTTTTGGACCGATACACAACAGGGCCGGGAGAAGACCCAGCCCTGTCGTGGCTATTGCTAGATTCTGCCGGAATCCGGCCGTTCAGGGTTTAGAGAGGCTGAACGTCGGCAGCCTGCCAGCCTTTGGGACCCTTTACGACGTTGAACTGCACGGCTTGACCTTCCTGCAAGCTCTTGAAACCACTTGAATTGATGGCAGAGTAATGCACGAAGACATCTTCGCCGTTCTGGCGCGAAATAAAGCCGAAGCCCTTCGCGTCATTGAACCACTTCACAGTACCTTGTTCCATACTTGTTCGTATTTCCTGGGATTGAATTGCGCTGGAGGAATCGGAGCGAACACTGGCAGAATCTTCCTTGGTTGGGCGAGTACTGCTCACGCCCGGTTCGTTTCTAACGCTGGGCGTAGTGTATCACCCCCATCGAAAAATGAGTGCATAAAAAACCTGTTACAAGGCTTGCTGGCCGGTTACAGGAGCCGCCGATCCCGTTTTGGGTACGGAAATCGCTCCGCTTCTGTTGCAGTTGTGCGGTCTGCATGCGTCTATGCTTGCGCTTGACAGTCTGAGCAACCGGCACGTATATTCGGCGCGTCCAACCTCCGCCGCGGGCGTTTGGTCTTGGTGCGATTCGCCACTCCGGAGCGCCTGAAAGGGCAATAGGGGAACATTCATATAAATCATGGAGTTACAGATGGGGGAACAATCATCGTTAAAGACCGCGGCGGGGGGCAGCGCCGGCCAAAGAGCTTCCGCTCCTTCTCCGGCGGCCACCGAGGCCAACGCCGGGAGCGGAGGAAAGCCGATCGTGCTCTACTGCGATCTTGCTGTCGATCCGGCGCGCGAACAGGAGATGCTCCGGCACTATCATCACGACTTCAAGCCGGCGGCGGAGAAGTTCGAGGGATTCATCGACCTGAAGATGGTCAAGCTGCGCAAGGTGATTCAAGGAATGGGGCCGGCGCCTAACATCAACTACCGGTTCCAGTTGACCTACAAAAGCGAAGAACTGCGGCAGCGCTGGATCGCGTCGGAGGTTCATCAGCGAGTGTGGCCTCTCATCGAGAACACCGTCACCAACAAGGACTATCTGGTGTTGCTAACCGACAGCATTTAGGCTCGACTGCTCTGCTTCGCGCTCAGCCTTCCCTGCCCGGCCGAGACCAGCGACCTTCAACGAATGATTCAGGAGGAAGCCGATGCAACAGGCAACTCATACAACCGCGCACGTACCGGACGCGAAGATCGTCCGTCTCGACCCTGCCCTTGACGCGCTGATCGCCCCGGATGCGCCCATCGAAAGAGTCGCCACGGGATTCAAGTTTACGGAGGGCCCACTGTGGCGCGAGGGCCGGCTCTGGTTCTCCGACGTTGTCGGGAACAAGATGCGCGCCGTCACGCCCGATGGAAAGGTTACCCTTCTGATCGACCATGCCGGCGGCCTCGAGAATCCGCCGGGGGCATTTCCGGGCCCGAACGCCATGGTCACCGCCAAGGACGGCTCGGTGTTGATGATGCAGCACAGCCTACGCCGCATTGCCCGCCTGGACAGCCAGCTCAGGATGGAGACCTTTCTCGACAAGTTCGAAGGGAAGAGACTGAATAGCCCCAACGATCTGGTCTATGCGCCCGACAGCTCGCTGTGGTTTACCGACCCGCCCTATGGCCTGCCCGGCCAAGACCAGGACCCGGCCAAGGAGCTGCCGTTCAACGCCGTCTACCGCTACGCTGATGGAAAGCTCACCGCTCCCATCCGGGACCTTACGCGGCCCAACGGCCTCGGCTTCTCGGCCGATGGGAAGACTCTCTACGTCTGCAATTCCGAACCGGATATGCATGTGGTGAGGTACGACGTTACGGCCGACGGGTCGGTCTCGAACGCCAGCCGGTTTATTTCCTATCCGGGCTCGGCACCCGACTGTCCCGATGGCCTGAAGCTGGATTCGGCCGACAATCTATGGACCACGGGGCCGGGAGGGATCCGGATTATTACACCGGGCGGCAAGGTGCTCGGCCAGATCAAACTGCCGGAGGTAGCTGCCAATCTGGGCTGGGCCGACGCCGGCGAAACCTTGTATATCACAGCCAGCACCAGCATCTATCGCCTGAAGGTCAAGATGAGGGGCAAGATGCCTCTCTACCAGAGGTGAAGGATCAAAGTCGGCAAGACGAGCAAACGAGGGATGAAGATGCGCCGAAACCAGTTCATGGCGCTTAGATCGATTCTTGGTTGGGGCTTCCTGTTTGGCGGTCTGATTTTTGCGCAGAACGCACCGGTACCTTCTCCAAGCAATGCGCCGGCGGCGGGCGGAAACGGCGCCGCCCGGACCGGCGCGGGGGCACGCACGGGTGAAGTTCCTCTGCCGCCCATCACCGCGCCCTTCCGCATTCACATCATTGCCCAGAACATCAGCGGCGGGTACGCGCTTCTCGCCACCGACCTGAATCACGACGGCAAAACCGATATCGTGGCCCTCGGCTTAAGCGCCGATTCGCTGGTCTGGTTCGAGAACCCCTATTGGATTCCGCATGTGATCACCAGCGCCGCACCCAAGATGGTGGCCCTGGATGCCGCGGACCTGGATGGCGACGGCATTCCTGAGATCGCGTTGGCCTACGATTTCAACGCGGTGCCGGCCAAGAGCGTGGGAACGGTCGCCATCTTCCGGCATGACGGCGACCCAATGCGGCCCTGGGTTCTGATGCGAGTCATCGACAAAGTGCCCTCCACGCACCGGGTCAAATTCGCCAATGTGGACGGCAAAGGGCATGGAACCCTGGTTTTGGCGCCGATCCTCAACGAAAACTCGCCGGGCTTCGCCGACCCTGACCACCTGCCCACGCCGCTCTACGCTTACCGGGAAGAAAACGGTTGGAAGCGCGAACTGATTACCGACCAGAACCGGGGCGTGGTGCATGGATTGTTGGCTTACGATTGGTTCGGCACCGGCCGGCAGGACATTTTGACCGCCGGGTACAGCGGCGTTTACGTACACCGGCGGGAAAAAAACGGGCGTTGGAAGCGCACACTGCTTACCTTGGGCAGTCCGGCTCCTTGGCCCCATGGCGGCGCCGGGGCCGTAGCCGTGGGCAAACTCGATGGCAAGCAGTTCTTTGTCACGATTGAGCCGTTCCACGGCAACATGGTCGTGGTATACACTCAGGACGGGCAGGGCCATTACCAGCGGCACGTGATTGACGACGCTCTTGAGAATGGACACGCGCTCGCCCTGGTGGACGTGGACGGCAGCAGCATTCCCGCGATCGTGGCGGGCGGCAACCGCAGCAAAACCAATCTGTTCTTTTACCGGGCCACCGACAAAACCGGCCAGACATGGACCAAGATGCTGATGGACAACGATATGGCCGCCAGCGCCTGCGTTCCTGCCGACATCAAAGGGACGGGCCACGAAACCGATGTCGTCTGCATGGAGGCGCGTCCGCCCTTTGCGCTGAAGTGGTACGAATATGTGGGCCAATAAGGAGCCGGGCGCTCCCGGACGCCTGCTGAATTGCGGCAGAGAAGTCGTTAAGTGATCCGGGATTACGGCGTCTTAGGAAGTAGTGTGGGGGTTTTGCTGGAGCGCAAGGTCGTCGCTCCCTGCTCCCACCCCAGCGACGAAGACCTGTCGTTGGGAACCCCAGCTTGGTCGCGCCGACTTAGCTTCTTGGCTTCGGCTTAAAGTATCTCCTAAAGCGCTGTAGCTCAAGTGCTGCGCTTGTATACTGGGAATCGCCCTCATGCCACGCGATCCTGTTCCCGGCCTGCTGTCCCGCGCCACGGAGCTGCTGGAGGCGGAGTTCGCGGCCTTGCCGGAGTTTGAGCCCGCGGTTGACGTGGAGGCAATGACACGGGTTTTGGAAGCAACGGCGCGCCGGCTGGGCGACAACTACCCCTACTTCCATCCTCTCTATGCTGGCCAGATGCTTAAACCGCCGCATCCAGTGGCGCGAGCCGCTTACGCGCTGGCTATGAAAATCAATCCCAACAACCATGCGCGGGACGGGGGCCGGGCCAGCTCGGAGATGGAAATCGAGGCGGTGGGGGAGATCGCTCGGATGTTTGGCTGGAGCGAGTTCCTGGGGCACCTGACCTCGAGCGGCACGCTGGCCAACCTGGAGGCGCTGTGGATTGCCGGGCAACTCAGGCCTGGACAGCAAATCGTAGGCTCGGAGCAGGCGCATTACACCCACCGGCGCATCTCCGCGGTGCTGAAGCTGGAATATGCGGAGATTGCGGCCGATAGCCGCGGGCGCATGGACCTGGAGGCTCTGGAAGCGGAGTTACGGCGCGGGGATGTGGGCGCGGTGGTGGCGACGCTGGGCACGACGGCCATCGGCGCGGTGGATGCGCTGGACCAGATTCTCGCACTGCGCGCGCGGTACGGCTTCCGCGTACATGTGGATGCGGCCTACGGCGGCTACTTCGGGCTGATCGCGGAAGCGCTGGATGAGCCGGCGCGGCGCGCCTTTGCGGCCATCGGCCAAGCCGACTCCATCGCCATCGATCCTCACAAGCACGGGCTGCAACCTTACGGCTGCGGCTGCGTCCTATTCCGCGATCGGGCGGTAGGGCGGTTTTATAGGCACGATTCTCCCTACACCTACTTCACGTCGAAGGAGTTGCACCTCCAGTCCGGCGAGCAGCTCGGCGAGCCAATCCCGCTCGCTGGGAGGCCTGTGCACCTGGGCGAGATTAGCCTGGAGTGCTCGCGCGCCGGCGCGGCGGCCGTAGCTCTGTGGGCCACGCAGAAATTGCTGCCTCTCACGCCTGGAGGCGAGTTTGCCCGTGGGCTCGAGCGCGGCCGCGCGGCGGCCCTCGAACTGGACCGGCGGCTGCGAGCTGACGCGCGCGGCGATGCTCGCTTTGAGCCTTTGGCGGCGGGCGCGCCGGAGCTCGACATCGTGGTGTGGGCATTGCATTCAGCAGACCTACCGAAGGCTTCGGTGGCAGCTCAGAGAGTTTTTGACGCCTGCGCCGCGCGCGATCTCCACCTGGCTCTTGTACAATTGCCCCATTCCTGGTTTTTACTGGCCGGCGAAGCGGCACACGCGCAGGCGTCAAGTAAGGTTACCTGCCTGCGCTCGGTGCTGATGAAGCCGGAGCACGAGGCTTGGCTGAACGAAATTTGGGAACGGCTGACCGCGGGCTGCGCAGACGCACAAAGAGAACAGGTGCGTTGAAAAAGGATGTAGAGAGAGGGCCCATTAAGTAAGCGTTTTCATTTTTCGTTGAGGTAATTAATCCCATGCACGATCCTGCCGCTTTCCGTTCGCTGCACGCAGCCCATTTTCACGCCGAACCGGCCATCTTTGCGGCCCCGGGCCGCGTGAACCTGATCGGCGAGCACACCGATTATGCCGAGGGCTTTGTCATGCCCGCGGCCATCGACTTCGCCACCCTGGCCGGCATTTCGCCGCGCAACGACGGCAAGATCGTGATCTACTCCGAGAACTACGGAGAAGAGCGCAGCTTTGAGGCCGCAGCGCTGCCCGCCAAGGCGAGCCGGCACTGGAGCGATTATCCGATGGGCGTGGTCACCGTTCTAGCCGGAGAGGGCCACCGGATTCCCGGCTTCAGCCTCAGCCTGTGGAGCGACGTGCCGGTGAGTGCGGGGCTCTCCAGCTCCGCGGCGCTGGTGGTTTCCACGGCGCTGGCCGTCGAGTCGCTGATCGGGGCCAACTATCCGGGCCCGGTGGTGGCGCGCCTTTGCCAGCGCGCGGAGAACGAGTTTGTGGGGGCCAACTGCGGGATCATGGATCAGTTCGTTTCGGCCAACGGCGCCGAGGATCACGCGCTGCTGCTCGATTGCCGCGACCTGAGCTTCCGGCTGGCGCCGATTCCGCCCCACGTGGCCCTGGTGATCGCAAATACCATGGTCAAGCACTCGGTAGTGGGCGGCGGTTACAAGACGCGGCGGGCCGAGTCGGAAGCGGCCTGCGCCGTAATCGCCAGGCACCGGCCGGGCGTGACCTTCCTGCGCGACGCGACCCTGGAGGACTTGGATAAATGGGGGCACGAGATGGCACCCAAATCGCTGATGCGGGCGCGCCACATCATCAGTGAGAATCTGCGCACCGTAGCGGCCTGTGAGGCGCTGCTGCGCGGCGATATGGTGGAGTTGGGACGGCTGATGGCCGAGGCCCATTGGAGCTACAGCCGGGATTTCGAGGCCAGTTGCGTGGAGGCCGACGCCATGGTGGCTCTGGCGCAGGACCTGCCGGGATTGATCGGGGCCAGGCTCACGGGCGGCGGCTTTGGCGGTTGCACCGTGAATCTGGTGGAGCAACCGCAGGCAGAGGCTTTTGCCGAGGCGCTGGGCGGCCGCTATGCGGCCCAGTTCGGCATCGTTGCGCAGATCTACATCTGCCACGCCTCGGGCGGAGCGCACCGAGTGGGTTAAAAGTGGGTTAAAGGATGTTGTGGAATCTCAGTCCATCGTCTTGGGAACGATGGGCGGGAGGGAGACGCAGCGAAGGCCTGTAGATCGTCTATGTTTTACGGTGGAAAAGGGTTAGAAGCATCTAAGCAAGGATTAAGATATTCTTTGGTACAATCGGTTGTTGTTTTGCCCAATGAAGACCGGGCAGGACAACTTCTACCCGGTTCTGCTTTCGTTGGGATTCTGTCCCCCAGGTTCTCTTCGCCGGTTGGGTGCGTAAGGGACAAATAGACATCATGCCATCAGCATCGTACAGACCGTTCAGCTACGAAGCTTTGCCCACGACCGGCCAGGTTGCCTATTTCTCGATGGAAATCGCGATTCAGCCGCCCATGCCCACCTACTCGGGGGGGCTGGGGGTACTGGCCGGCGACACGCTGCGCTCGGCCGCCGACCTGGGCGTTCCCCTGGTAGCTTTCACGCTACTGCACCGCAAGGGATACTTCCATCAGCACTTGGGCCCCGGCGGGGTGCAGACCGAGGACGTGCAGCCCTGGAACCCGTCGGAGTTCTGCACCGAGGAGCCGGCGCGGATTACGGTTTCGATCGAGGACCGCATTGTGACCGTGCGCGCCTGGCGGTACGACCTGGAGGGCCGTTTCGGGCAAGTGGTGCCGATCTACCTGCTCGACACCGACCTGGACGAAAACTCGGGGTGGGACCGGGGCTTGACGGATCATCTTTACGGCGGCGACACCAACTACCGGCTGCAACAGGAGATCGTGCTGGGCATGGGCGGCGTGCGCATGATTCACGCGCTGGGTCTGAACGTGAACGTCTACCACATGAACGAGGGGCACGCGGCGCTGCTGACGCTGGCGTTGCTGGAGAGCGAGATGGGGGGCGGACCCGTGGGTGCGGGGACGGAGGCGGACATCGAACAGGTGCGCCGCAAGTGCGTCTTCACCACGCACACCCCGGTTCCCGCCGGCCACGACCGCTTTTCCACCGAACAAGCCATCCGCATCCTGGGCGGCGACCGCACGGCGCGGCTGGAAAAGCTGGGCTGCTTTCGCGATGGCCTGCTGAACATGACGCTGCTGGCGCTTCGCTTTTCGCGTTATGCCAACGGCGTGGCCATCCAACATGGCAAAGTCACGCGCCAGATGTTTCCGGAGTTCACCATCGACTC
Source organism: uncultured Acidobacteriota bacterium (assembly GCA_963808795.1). GTDB lineage: Bacteria > Acidobacteriota > Terriglobia > Terriglobales > Acidobacteriaceae > Telmatobacter. The sequence continues at coordinate 422,252 of CAWEGL010000020.1, read as the reverse complement.
CATCACCAACGGCGTACATGCGCCCACGTGGATGTCGGTGCCGGTGCAGCAGATGCTGGATGAGCACATTCCGGCCTGGCGGCGCGACCATCTCTTTCTGCGCAACGCCATTGAGCTCCCGGAGCCTGAGATTCTGGCCGCCCACGCGCGCGCCAAAGACGAGTTGCTGGCCGAGGTGGCTTCGCGTACCGGGGCGGTGCTGAACGCCAAGGCGCTCACGCTGGGCTTTGCCCGCCGCGCCGCCACATACAAGCGCGCCAACCTCCTCTTCACCGATCCCGAGCGGCTGCAAAGGATCGCCACCGCGGCCGGGGGCCTGCAAATTCTCTACGCGGGCAAGGCCCATCCCCAGGATAAGCAGGGCAAGGAGCTCATCCATCAGGTGATCGAGGAAGCCACGCGGTTCTCCAATGACGCGCTGCGCATTGTTTACCTCGAAGACTACGCCTGGGACCTGGGCGCCCTGCTCACTGCGGGGGTGGATGTGTGGGTGAACACGCCCCGCCGGCCCTACGAAGCCTCCGGCACCAGCGGGATGAAGGCGGCTTTAAACGGCGTGCCCAGCCTCTCCATCCTGGACGGTTGGTGGATCGAGGGCTGCATCGAGGGGGTGACGGGTTGGGCCATCGAGGATGGCGCCAACGACCAGGAGGAAGCCAACTCCCTCTACATCAAGCTGGAAACCGCCGTCATCCCTCTGTATCTTGCCCCGACCGAGCAGTGGGCGCGGCTAATGCGCACCACGATAGCCTTCAACGGCTCCTTCTTCAACACCAACCGCATGGTCAAGCAGTACACGCGCAACGCCTACTACCCGGTAAGCCTTACCGAAGGCGCCAAGGTGCGGGAAGAAGCCTTTGCGCTCTAATCGTCCGTCGTCGGGGTCTCAGCAGGGCGGCCGAATTTCGCGCGAAGTCCCCCCCGCCACCGGAATGTAGCAGTTCAGCGTGTAATCCATCACCATGCGGTCGGCGTTGAACCGCCATCCCAGCGTGCGAATGGTCCGCTTCATGCGCTTGATCCAGCCCCGCGGCAATCCGTCCCGGTCGCGGTCGTAATAGAGCGGAATCACCTCGTCGAGAAGAACACGGTAGAGGTCCTCGCCGTCGCGGCGGTCGTGTACCTGCGGGTCGGAGTGGGTTCTGCCGGTTCCGATCGCAAAGCCGTTCAGCCCGTCGTAGGCCTCGGCCCACCAGCCGTCCAGAACCGATAGATTCAAGCCGCCGTTCAGAACCACCTTCTGCCCGCTGGTGCCGGAAGCTTCATAGGGACGGCGCGGATTGTTCAGCCACACATCCACGCCCTGCACCAGATAGCGGCCCACGTTGATGTCGTAATCCTCGATGAAGACAAATTTGTCGGCGAAGTTTGGATCGCGCATCATGGCGGCGATTTGCTGCAGAATCCTTTTGCCCGGCTCATCGCGGGGATGTGCCTTGCCGGCAAAGACGAACTGCACGGGACGCTTGGGGTCGTTGGCCATGGAGGCCAGCCGCTCCAGGTCGGCGAGCAGCAGGTTGGCGCGCTTGTAAGTGGCGAAGCGGCGCGCGAAGCCGATGGTCAATGCGTCGGGAGAAAGAATCTTACCCAAGCGCTGGAGAGCCGTAGCCGGCTCGGCGCGGCGTTCCGCCTGTTCCCGCGCACGGCGGCGGACGAATGCCAGGAGCTGGGCCTTCAGGCTGAGGTGCGTCTCCCACAGCTCGCCATCGTCGACCGTCTCGATCGCGGCCCAGGTTTGGACGGCTCCGCTTTGGCGCCGCCAGTCCACGCCCAGATGGCGATCGTAAAGGCGGCACATTTGCGGCGCCAGCCACGACGGAACGTGTACGCCGTTGGTGACGTGGCCGATGGGAACGGCGTCCTCGGGCCGGTCCGGGTAGAGCTTCTTCCACATCGCCCTGGAAACCTCGCCGTGCAGCGAGCTGACCGCGTTCACGCGGCGCGCCAGCTTCAAGCCCAGCACCGTCATGCAGAAAAGCTCCTGAACGTCCGTGGCATTCACGCGGCCAAAGCCCATCAGGTTCTCGTGGGAGATGCCCAGTTGCTCGCGCAAGGGGCCCAGGTGTTCTTCGATCAAGTCCGCGCTGAAGCGGTCATGGCCCGCCGGCACGGGGGTATGGGTGGTAAAGATCGCCTCGCGCGGAATCTGGCTGGCGGCCCCGTAAAAATCCAGGCCCTCTACTTCCATGCGGTCCCGAATCGCCTCGAAGATGGCGAAGGCGCTGTGCCCCTCGTTCAGGTGCAGCACGCCGGGAGAGATGCCCATGGCCTTGAGGGCGCGAAAGCCGCCGATGCCGAGCAACAGCTCCTGGCGAATGCGCGTGCGCGCGTCTCCGCCATACAGGCGGGAGGTGGTTTCCAGGTCCTCCGGCGCGTTGCCAGCCACGTTCGAGTCCAGCAGCAGCAGGTCGCAGCGGCCCACCTTTACCTTCCACACCTTGGCGCGGATTTGGCCGCCGCGGGTGGCAATCTCCACTACCACCGGCTCGCCGTTGACGCCGATGGCCGGCTGCATCGGGAGTTGATTGATGTCGGTCGGGAGATACTCCTCGCGCTGCCAGCCGCTTGCGTCCAGCCGCTGCAAAAAGTAGCCGTGGCTGTAGAACAGGCCGATCCCAATGAGCGGAATGTCAAGGTCGGATGCGCTCTTGATGTGGTCGCCGGCCAGAACCCCCAGCCCGCCAGAGTAAATGGGGAGAGATTCGTGCAGCCCGAACTCGGCGGAAAAGTAAGCCACCGGGCGAGGCCGCAGTACGCCCGCATGGTTTGCGCCCCAGGTCCGGTCAGCGGACAGATACTCCTGCTGGCGCCGGTAGACGTAATTGATGCGGCTGTGCAGGACAAGCTCGGTGGCGCGGCGCTCGATCTCCCCCAGCGGTATCTCGTTGAGCAGCGAGATGGGATTCTGATTGAGCTGCCGCCAGCGGATCGGATCCAGGTCGCGAAATAGGCCAGTGCAGTCATGGTCCCAGCTCCACCATACATTGCGGGCCAGCTCCCACAGCTTCTCCTGCGCCGGTGCGATAAAGCGGTCCAGGGTGCGTGCCTCGCTCACTACTGGCGCCACCTGGTTGGCTGCCTCCACCAGCATTTGAATCTCCTGCTCACGAAACTCCCTGGGCTCCTTGGTTTGCACCACCAGCACCCCTTGCAGAACGCCGCGGTCGATCAGTGGTACACCCAGAAATGAGTGATACTCCTCTTCGCCCGAGTCCTTGAAGTATTTGTAGCGGGGATGATTGCGGGCGTCGGCCACGGCCACCGGGAGCACCTGCTCGGCCACCAGGCCGGAGAGCCCTTCGTTGAGAGGCATGCGCAGGACGCCGATGCAGCGGGGATGTAGGCCGAGTGTAGCCGCCAGAACCAGGTTCGACCGGTCCGGCTCGAGCAGATAGGCCGAGCACACATCGGTCCTGAACCGCGCCGCGATCAGGGCGACCACGTTCAGCAACGTATCCGCCGGTTTGCCTCCCGCTTCCGTGAGGCTTGTGATCTCTTCCAGGGTCAAAACGAGACTAGCATCGGCTTCTTCGTAGAATTGGGTCATAGTAATGTGTTCGCCTTAAGCATGCATTCAGGAATGTCGCCCCGACAGTCGTTCCTTGCCACTCGCGCGGCGCCGGTTCAAGAGTGCAAAGACGCATCCAGCGAAGATACTGAAATTTGAGTCGGCGAAGAGCAGGTTGACAGTCAATCGAGGCAGCCCCGTCTAATGACGAAAGGGGATGCATTCGACGATACCACCAATCCGTGCGCCATGGCGAGGCAATCCGCCAGCGCGCAAATGCTTCAGCGAATCGGCTTTGAGCGGCCTTTCGGGAGCGCCGCAAGGGTAAGCGCCAGGCAGTGTCTAACGAAATGACAGAACCGAACGGTTTCGTGTCAGGGCACGGCTTTAGCGCCTGCGCGCGTTTTTGGGAGGGTGACTCGACGCCCTCAGACTCGTCAGACACTGCCTGACCCTCGTTTCTCGTCTGCCGTGGTAGAGTGAGACTCCACGGAGGGATGGTCCAAATGGCGGCGGGTGTGCAGCTTCCCGGCAACGGCGAAACCATCGAATTGCAGCAGCAGGTGGCGCGGTTGCAGGCGTTGCTGGAGGCTTCGCGGCAGGTACACTCCACCATCCACGAGAACGAAGTGATGGAACAGGTGCTGCGCATCGTGGTGCGGGAGCTGGAGATGGCGGGGGCGGCGTTTCCTTCGGCGGGGATGGCCTATGGCGCCGGGGTGGATAACGGAGCCAACGGCGCCGGGCTGCCCATCTTTCCCTTGAACGACCGCGACGGGAACCGCATGACCGAGCTGGTGGTGGCTGCGCCGGAGGGCCGCGTACTGACGCTCTACGAGGCGGACTTCCTGGAAGGTCTGGCGTTGCAGGCCGCCGTGGCTCTGGAAAACGCGCGCAACCACAAGCGCAACCTGGAGTTTGCCCGCCTGCAACAGGACCTGGACGCAGCGCGCGCCATCCAGCGCTCGCTGCTGCCCCAGACGCTGCCTGAAATCCCCGGCTACTCGGTGGCCTTCCGCTCCGACACTTGCTACGAGGTGGGCGGCGATTACCTCGACATTGTGGAGCAGCCTGGCGGCAGCCTGCTGATGGCGGTAGCCGACGTGGCTGGCAAAGGACTGGCTTCGGCCATCATGTCCACCAGCTTCCGCGCGGCCTTGCGCGGCGTGGCGGCGGCTGGGCTGCCGCTGGACGAGCTGGCCACGCGCATGAACCAGCACCAGTGGGCGGAGGGTGAAGAGGCGCGGCGGCGCTACGTAACGGCCATTTTTCTGCGCCTTGACCCCCATGCGGGAAAGATCGAGGTGGTGAACGCAGGCCACAATCCCGGTTTTCTGCTGGAGCCGGGCGCGGCGCCACGCCGGTTCGCGGCCACGGGTACGCCCCTGGGCCTGTTGCCGGGGGTGCGCTACGCCAGCGAGCGCAGCGGCTTGGCGCCGGGCTCGCGGCTGCTGTTCTATACCGACGGCCTGACTGAGGTCTTCAAGGGGGATGAGGAGTTTGGGTCCGAGCGGCTTCTCGATGAATTTTCAAGGTGCCGGTCGCCGAAGGCCGATGGTATCCTCGATGCATTGTGGACGGCCATCGAGGAGTTTTCAGAGGGCGGGCCGCAGGGAGACGACATGACCGCGTTGGCGCTGTGCCGCGGGACGGGCCCTTCGGAGACGCCGGAATGAGTGAGCCGAAATCCACCACCGTCGAGGTGCGCCTGCCCACACGGCTGGGTTACGAGAAGGTGGCCATGAGCACGGCGTCGGCTGTGGCCAGGCTGATGGGCTTCCGCGAGGACCGCATTGAAGATCTGAAGACGGCGGTGGCGGAGGCCTGCATCAACGCCATTGAGCATGGCAACCGGCTGGACGAGAAGCTCTCGGTGGGGATGGTGCTGCGGGCGGGTGCGGACGCGCTGGAAGTGAAGGTGATCGATGACGGCAAAGGCATCAACAGGCGGCCGGCCAAGCCGGACATCGACCGCAAGATGCACGGCGAGGAAGACCCGCGCGGCTTGGGCATGTTCCTGATCCAGGCGCTGGTGGACGAGGCCGAGTGGGTGGCCGGCATGGACGGCAAAAGCAGTTATGTCCGGCTGGTGATCAAGCTGGATAGAGGTTCGGAGTAACGGAATCGTTTCAACCTAGGAGAATTCGGAGGCATTCGACAAGTGCAAAGCGAAACCAAGTCGAGAGTTGACCAGCTTGCTTCCCGGGCCGGCCATCCGGTTGCCGTTCTGCGCTTTGAAGGCGACATCGCCAGCACTTCCAAGGACGCGGTCCTGGGCGCTTACCAGGCGTTACCGAAGAACGGCGCGAACTTCATTCTCCTGGACTTCACCAAGGTGGACTACATCAACTCCAGCGGCATCGCGCTGGTGATCCAGCTCATGATCGAGGCCGCCAACGCCGGGCAGAAGGTCTCGGCGTTCGGGCTTTCGCCGCACTTCAGCAAGGTCTTTACCATGGTGGGCATCACCAAGTACGCGGAGCTGTTTCCGACCGAGGCCGAAGCCATGGCCGCGCTTTGACGGTGCATTGCCTGCCAAGGCGATGCGGCTGGGCGGCGCGAGAGCCGGTCCAAACGCGATCTTTTCATCAGTCCTGGTACAGTTGAAATCCCCCACCGCGCGCGACGCGCAAATGCAGTTGTAGCTCATGGGACCGGCGGCATCAGGTACCGCTCAAAGTGAGCAAGGATGCGGCTGTAGAGGTCAGTGCGCGCGGCGGAGCCAAGAATAGAGTGGGTCTTCCCAGGGTAAATCTGCAGGTCGTAGGGTATGCCGTCCTGAATCAACTGCTGGACGAATTGCACGGTGTTTTCAATGTGCACGTTGTCGTCGCCGGTGCCAATCACCAGCAGCAGGCGTCCTTTCAGATTGGCGGCGGAATTGACGACGGAGTCCACGCGGTAAGCGTCGGGATCGTCCGCAGGCGTGCCCAAATAGCGCTCGGTATAGATGGAGTCGTAGTCGAGCCAGTTGGTGACCGGGGCCACGGCAACTCCGGCGCGGAAACGGCTGGAGTGGGTCATGGCGTAGAGAGTGAAGGTGCCGCCCCAACTCCAGCCCCACCAGCCCAGGCGCTGGGGATCGAGCTCGGGGTACTGGGCCAGAACGTAATCGACGACCGTCATCTGGTCCTGGAACTGCACGGAGCCAAAGTTGTGATAGGCGGCCTGGGCAAAAGCGCGTCCGCGGTCGGCCATGCCGCGATTGTCGGCGTGGAGCACGGCAAAACCATGCTGAGCCAGGAGCTCATCGAAGAGCAGATCGTAGCTCCAGCGGTTGACCACAGTCTGGTCGCCGGGCCCGCCGTAGGGGTTCACGATGAGAGGCGCGCTGGCCGGAGCCGTTGCGCCTGAAGGCAACAGCAGCGTGGCGTAAAGCGTGGTTCCATCGCGCGCCTTCACTTCAAGCTGCTGGGGCGCACGCAGATGGTAGGGATCGAGTGCGCGGGTCTGCCAAAAGACGGCGCACCGGCCCGCGGCCCGGCAAAGGCTGAGGGTGGGCGGATGGAGGCGGTCCGACTGCTGATCGACAAAGGCGTTGCCCACGGGCGCGAAGTTGCCCATGTGGAAGCCGGTGCCGGCGCTCAACTGGATGCGGGCGCCGTCGAAGCCGACCTGCCAGAGCTGCTGTTCGAGCGGATTGCCTTGGTTGGAAGCGTAGTCGATCAACTTGTCCTTAAAATCGACCTTGAACACATCGCTCAACTCGAAATCGCCGCTGGTGAGTTGCCGCACCAGCCTGGCGGCGGCCGACAGGGGTTTGCTTTTGTCGTAGCTATAGAGATAGATCTGATTGTGGCCGCTGGTCCAGGCGCTCAGCACGATGTAGCCGGAACCCACGGAGACGTCATAGTTTTCGTCGAGGAATTTATCGTCTTTGATCTCCAGCATCCGGCGTCCGTCACCGCCGTCGGCGGGGGCGAAATAAATGTCACGGTGTTCGTGATCGCGGCTGAGGGTTTCAATCCACAGGGTTTTCCGACCGACCCAGCCGAAGCGGGGAATGTAATCGTCGTTGGGCTGGATTGGCATTTTGACCCAGTCCGTTCTGCTACCCCTCGCGCTCACCACGCCCACACGGACATAGGGGTTGGGATCGCCGGGCTGCGGATAACGCTGGAAATCCACGGTTGCGTGAACAGGGAGCCAGTCGATGAGGGGATAGCGGGGCACGTTGGTTTCGTTCATCTGAAGATAAGCAAGATGACTCGAGTCCGGCGACCAGAAGTAGTTGCTGCGCGCATCCAGTTCCTCTTCGTAGACCCAATCAACCTCGCCATTGAGCACCTCCTGGCCGTTCACGGTGGCTGGGTTGGGCACAGGAGCCAGATTCATCATGGGTGTGGCGGGATCGCGCAGACGGATGTCCACGAGGCCGTGATCGCGGATAAACGAGATGTACCGGCCGTCCGGGGAAAATTTGGGGTCGTCGCTGGCGGCGCCGCCGGAGAAGCCGACCTGGATGCCGGTGCCATTGTGCAGGTCGTAGTACCAGATCTGGCCATCGGAGTCGAACATGATATGAGCCGAGTCGGGCGCCCAGAAGTACGCCGCCAAGTGATAGCGCTCGCGGTGGGCGCGCACCAGCTCGGAGCTGCTGGCCTCATCCAGCACAGCCATTTTGGCGCGGCTCACCAGGATATGCAGCTTGCCCGTGGCGGGATCGAGGGCGATCAGCTCACCACCATCGAGATAGGTCAGATCCTTTCCGTCCGGCGACCAGGCCAGCTGCGCCGGCAGGGAGCTGATCAGCGATCCGTGGCCATAGATCGCGTTGACGGTGAGCGGCTTTTGGTGGGCAGTTTGCGCGGCGATGGGAGCGGCTGGGAAAGAAAGAACCAAGAAGGCAGAGAACAAAAGGGCGGCAGCGCGGGTCAAAGGAATTTCCTCCTGGCACGGGATCCGGCCCGGCTTGCAGGGAGCCAAGAACAGGTGCGGGGCTTCCAGAGCAATTAGTGTAAATCACAGGGATTGCGGTGTTGCGCGCCCTGGGCTGAGGGTGTATGTTGCGCACTATGCACTGGACAACTCCGGACGAACGGCGCCGTCTGGGCCAGGCGCGGCGCAAGCAGGTGGGGCGGCAACAGCACGACGAATTGAATGCCAAGGCGCGGCCGTCCCCGTCTTTGACACTCGTGGAGCGGTCGATGCGCGGGCGCCTGCCGGCGCTTATTAAGCTGAAATACGAGCTGATGGCGGAGTCACCCTTCGCCTACTTTCGCGGTGCGGCGCCGGTGATGGCCGCGGACCTATCTGTACTTCCAAGCACAGGCATTGTGAGCCAGCTCTGCGGGGACGCGCACGTGCGCAACCTGGGCGCTTATGCCGCGCCCGACGGCCGGCTGGTCTTCGACATCAACGACTTCGACGAAACCATCCGCGGGCCGTTCGAATGGGACTTGAAACGCATGGCGGCTTCGCTGGTGCTGGCCGGGAGGGCCGCAGGGTCGCAGGCGGGACACATGGACGACCAGGCGCGGGATGCGGTTGCGGCGTGCATTGAGCGCTACATCGCCCAAATGCGGGCCTTCGCGCGCATACCTTACCTGGAATTGGCTCGCTTTCAGGTACACCGGATGAGGCTTGCCGAGCCGGTGCAAGCGGCACTCGTAAAGGCCGAGCGGGCTACGCCGCAACACACGCTGGAACAGCTTACTCAGCTTGGCGGAGGCAAGCCGGACGCGCCCCGCCGCTTCAAGGAGATGAAACCGACGCTGACGCGCGTGAGCGGCGCGCGCGCGGCGGCAGTGCTGGCCTCGCTGGGGCCCTACGGCGAGATGCTGGAGCCCGAGCGGCGGCACCTGCTGTCTCTCTACCGTCCTGTGGACGTGGCCTTCAAGGTGGTAGGCATAGGCGCGGTGGGCCTGCGCGACTATTGCGTCTACTTTGAAGGCAACGGGCCGGGCGATCCGCTGTTCCTGCAGATCAAGGAGGAGACAGTCTCGGCCTATGCGCCTTACTTGCCCGAGGCGCGCCCTCCCCATCACAACAGCCAACGCGTGGTCGAAGGACAGCGGGCGATGCAGATGCAGTCCGACCCGTTTTTGGGCTGGACGCAGATGGGCGGGCGGCAATTTCTGGTGCGCCAGCTCAAAGACCACAAAGGCTCCATCGACCTGGCGGACCTGGCCGGCGACGGACTTAAGGCCTACGCCGAGGTTTGCGGGGAATTGCTGGCCCGCGGCCACGCCCGCTCCGGAGACCCATTGGTGATGGCCGGCTACCTGGGCGCGGGCGGCGGCTTTGCCGAGGCGCTGGCCAAGTTCGGCGCGCTCTATGCCGACCAGACGGAAAAAGACTGGGAGGAGCTGCGGCGCTCCCGGCGGCGATCTTGAGCCAGTTTGGCACGCCCAGCCGAACAGGGCCGGGAATATGCTGAAAACACGGGGGAAACGACCGACAACGTGCCCAATGCCTCGCTCAACTTCGCGGCCGGTTTGACGCGCGAACAGACGCGCGCTCTGGCGCTCAAGGCAGGGTTTGCGGAGGCGGGGCTGGTGGGACTGCCGTACGCAGAGGAGACGAGGGACGCAAGCCGCTTTGAGGAATGGGTGCGCGCGGGCCGCGCGGGCTCGATGCACTACCTGGAGCGGACCACGGAGGAAGGCGAATTGGCGCGAGCGCGATTGGGGGTTGTATTCCCATGGGCACGGTCTGCGTTGGTGTGTTTCGCGAGCTACGACAGTGCGCAGCCGCGCTCGACGCTACCGGCCGCGCCGGGCGCGGGATGGATTGCGCGCTACGCATGGACCAGCCGGACGGACCCAAACGGTGAGCGGCGGCCAAGCGACTATCACAAGGTGCTGTTGAAGCGACTGAAGGCGCTCGAAGCGCGTCTGCACGCGCAGCTCGGCGAATTCGGCGCGCGCGTCTACGTCGATACCGGCCCTGTGGTGGAGCGGGCGCTGGCCACTGCGGCCGGCCTCGGATGGACGGGCAAGAACACCTGTTTGATTCATCCCTGGCTGGGTTCGTATGGGTTCCTTGGCGTTCTTCTTACCTCGCTGCCCGTCCAAGAAGACGAAGCTCCTGCGGCGCTCGCGCCCGATCGCTGCGGGAGCTGCCGGCGTTGCCTGGACGCCTGCCCTACCGGCGCACTGGTCGCGCCCTACCAGATGGATGCAAGGCGATGCATCTCCTATCTGACCATCGAGCATAAGGGGCCGATCGCGGAGGAGCTGGTGGCGGGCATGGGCCGCCAGGTCTTCGGCTGCGACATCTGCCAGGATGTGTGCCCCTGGAATCGCAATTCGCTCCGTGATTCGCCCCGCAAATCGCCGGTGAGGGCGGACCCGGAGCTGGAAGCGCGCGCGGAGCTCGTTAATCCAGCACTGGAATGGCTAGCCTCTCTGGACGAGCAGTCCTTCGAGCGGGAGTTCAACGGCTCGCCGGTGCGCCGGGTTGGGTTCTGGGGCTTGCGGCGCAATGTAGCCATCGCCATGGGCAACAGCGGTCAGATCGGCTTTGCGCCCTGGCTGGAAACGTGGGCCACAGCCGCCGACGCGGGCCTGCGCGCGGCGGCCCGATGGGCACTCAAAAAGCTGCGGAGATCTGAGAACCGGGAAAGCGGAGGTTGATGGAGTTCGTCCTGGGCTTGACTTTCAGACCTTAACCTACACGCCCTCAGCAATAGCGCAGCGGACGCGGCGCGGCGGGCTATCCTTTGGGAAGCATCCCTCCTCGCAGATGCGCTTATGGCGCGGCTGACCCGCCAGGAGCGTGGAGTTTGAAACAGAGAGAAACGCGTGGCTGATTTGTCACATTCCGGGATCGATGGCGAGACGGCGATCGAAGCCAGCGGCGCCGCGGATGCGGTCGAGCCCGTCTCCAGATCCAAGTGGTACCGTTGGCGCAGGGACGGCAAAGCGCTCATCTCTTACCTACTCGACGTGGAGGTTCACACCTTCGCATTCAGCGTGGCCGCCAATGCGATTCTCTCGTTTATTCCGTTTGTGGTGCTGCTTTACACGCTGGCGCTCTCGGTCTTCCGCTCACAGGGAATGGTGCATGTTGTCAACGATATGGTGAACTATTTTCTTCCCAGCGTGACCAAGCAGCCGAATTGGCTGGCGAACAATATTGAGGCCGCGGCTGCCTTGTCGTCGCGGCACGGCGTGCAGGCCTTTTCGCTGATCATGATTCTCATTGCCTGCACGGGCATCTTTCTGCCCCTCGAGGTGGCGCTGAATCAGGCCTGGGGCGTGACCAAGAATCGCAATTACCTACTGAACCAGTTGGTCGCGTTCGGTCTGGTCATGCTGATGGTGGCGCTGGCCATGATCAGCATTTTTTTGAATGAGGGTGCGTACGAGATACTGGCGGTTGTGTTTTTCCATCACATCCATAATTTCGTCTTCAGGGGGATAAGCTACCTGTGGCTGGACGCAACCACCGGCGTGGCCTCGATCCTGTTCTTCTTTTTTATTTACTGGCTGCTGCCTCACCGCGAGGTTCCCTGGCGCCCGGTGCTGCGGACCTCCATTGTCACCGGGGCCGTATGGTTTGCGTCGCGGTTCATCTTCGTAGCCGTGCTGCCGCACCTGAATCTGCAATCGTTCTACGGTCCGTTTTACGTTTCTGTGGGCCTGCTGTTCTGGGCGTATATTTCCGGTCTGATCCTGTTCGCCGGAGCGCAGTTCAGCGTGACGCGGTTGGGAACAGCAGAGAGAGTTCATTCCGCCGCCAACAAATAGCAGCGTCAACTCGAAGTGCGCATTGCGGCGCCGAAGCGGACGCTATAGCCTTTCTTCACATGCGGGATATTTCATTCCCCAGCCGTTTACAATCGCAGCAACCAGCTAAGTTCCTCGCCCCGATGATGACCACAAGGAAGAAACAGGCCGCCGCGCCGGCCGCGCCACCCAGCAACAACGGCTTTTCGCTCATCTCCCAAGCGAAGCTGCTCGAGCTCTACGCCGCGCTGCTCCAGTGCCGGATGTTCGAAGAGCACTCGATGGCTCTGCTGAAGCAAAACAAGTTGCCGGAAAGCCGGCGGCGGAGCTTCGGCCGCGAGGCGTCCGCGGTGGGAGTGGCCATCGATCTTCTCCCCCAGGACAGCTTGGCCGTGTGCCATGGCGGCCTGAGTGCGGCTTTTGTCCGGGGTGTGCCGTTGAAGCAGCTTTACGCCTCGCTTCGCTCCCCCGCGGGCAGTGCCCGCAGCGCTAACGGTTCCTCACGGCTTAGAGCCGCCGTTCAGGCCGCAGTTACCAGCAAGACTGATAAGAGCCATAGGATCGCCGTCGTTTTTTGCGGCGCCCAGGCAGGAAAAAGTCCGCTGCAAGCCTCCTGGCGCGAGGCCATGCGCCGCGCCGACGCTGAAAGTCTGCCGATTATCTTTGTTTGTCACAGAGATTCGGACACCGAAGACCCTGACTTGAAGGCTAAGCATTACGGCTTCCCCGGCATGGTTGTGGACGGCAACGACGTTGTAGCCATCTACCGGGTGGGCTCTGAAGCCGTCGCCCATGCCCGGCGCGGCAACGGCCCGACGCTCATCGAGTGCAGGATCACCCGCCTGCCGGACACGAAAAGGCGCCGGGGCAGGACCGGAGACCCCATTCTCAATATGGAGAGCTATCTCTCCGGGAAGGGATTATTCACAGCGAAACTCAAAACCGAAGTGACCTCAAAGTTCAAGCGCAAATTGCGAGCCGCGGAACGTTTCTTTCGTGCCCAAGGCGGGAGCGCGCGAGTGATAGAGTGAGAAACATGAAGGGACGCTCCACTTGGGTACATCGAGTTCTGTGTGCGGCTGTGCTGGCGGGACTTTTCCTCATTCAAACCAACAACCTGGGTGCTGAACAGCCGGCAACAGCGGCAGGATCGGGACAGGTGGCGAGCGCTGCAAGCGGCGCCGAATCGGTCTGCGAACCTGGGTCGCTGGGCTCGCCCTTCATTCCCGTGGACAGTTGGATCTATCCAGCGATTCTGCGGCTCTACTCGATGGGTTATCTCGATAATGTGTTTCTGGGAATGCGCCCCTGGACGCGCGCCCGCGTCAGCCAGATGATGGATGAGGCCGGCCCACGCATCGACGATGCGGAAACCAGTGGCGAGGCAACCGCGCCAGAGGCGCGTCAGATCTACGATGCGATTAACTACGAGTTGCTCCCCGACAACGAGGGTCCGTGCCTGGCGCTGAAAGGCAAAGCCCGCATCGAGTCCGTCTACACCGTGGCTCGCGCCATCAGCGGCACGCCCCTGCGCGACAGCTTTCATCTCGGCTCGACCATCGTCAACGACTACGGCAGGCCTTACGAAAACGGCTTCAGCAACTATTCGGGGGCCGGCGGCTACGCTACGGCCGGCCGGTTCACGGTCTACCTGCGCGGCGAGTTTCAGGGCGCGCCTTCGGCCGCGGGCTACTCCGCGGCGCTGGCGCAGGCGCTCTCTAAAGTTGACGCGGTGAGCTTCCTCAACCCCGCCACCAACATGCCCTACAGCCAGCCGACCATCCCCATGGGGCCCATCGGCACGGTCACCCAAGGCCGCCTCCTCGAGGCCTACGTCTCCGCCCAGGTGCTGAACCATGTGATTTCCTTCGGCAAGGAGGACGAGTGGCTGAGCCCGGACGAGGGTGCCAGCATGGCATACTCCAATAACGCCGAAGACATTTACGCCTTTCACATCAATCGCATCGAGCCGCTCAACATTCCTCTGCTCTCGCGGCTCACGGGGCCCTTCCGCTACGAGTTTCTGGTAGGCGGGCTGCGCGGCCATACGCTCATGCCCAACCCGGCTTATGTTGCCAACCCCTCGCCCAGCGTGAACAACGTCATCAACCCCGGCGATCCCTGGGTGCATGTCGAGGAGATCAGTTTCCAGCCTACCCCGAACGTCGAATTCGGCTTTGAGCGCACCGTGCTTTTTGGCGGCGAGGGCCATTCGCCGGTCACGCTGCACACCTTTCTGAAGAGCTTCTTCAGCTTTGCGTCGCCCAGTGGGACAACCAAACTCGGTCCGAACGATCCGGGCGCACGCTTTGGCTCCTTCCAAGCCTCCTACCGGCTGCCGTTCATGCGCAACTGGCTCACGTTCTACACGGACTCCGAAGTGCACGACGACGTTTCCCCCATAGACGCTCCACGCCGCGCCTCTTGGAGGCCTGGCCTTTACCTGTCGCATGTGCCCGGCATTCCCCGTCTTGATCTCCGCGTCGAGGCCGCGATGACCGATCCTTCTGTTTCGAGCAGCCAGGGGGGGACATTCATGTACTGGGAGACGATCGAGCGCCAGGGCTACACGAACCAGGGCCAGCTCTTCGGCGACTGGATCGGGCGCGAGGATAAGGGGGGACAGGCGTGGATTACTTATCACCTGAGCGGTGACGAGTGGATTCAGGCGAACTGGCGCCGTCAAAAGGCAGCAAAGGACTTCATTGCCGGCGGCACTACGCTGGACGACTTCGGCGTCCAGGTGGTGAAGCGCATCGGCGAGGATCTGGAGGTGAACGGCAATTTCACCGTGGAGCACTGGAAGGCTCCCATTTACCTGCCCGGCCAACAGACCGTGACCACCACCGACATCCAGCTCACCTGGTATCCGCAGCGGAAGATCAGTTTTTAAAGTCTTTCTCTTTCACAGATAGCCCTTGCTGTGCCGGGCAAAACAGCAATTTCGAAGGCGATTGCCGTTTTGCCGCGGCGGGCGCGGGACACGCCGCCTGTGGAATTGCTTTGGTTGTGCTGAGCCCAGTACACGAAAGGCAGGGGAGAGCCGTGTCTACCTACCCGCTGCCGGGAGGCTTCATCGTCCCAGGGCCAGCGCGGGGGCGGCGGTAAGGCCGGGTGGTGCAAATTCTTTGCTTTGCAGGCGCGGCCAGGCGGCGGCGGCGATCATGGCTGCGTTGTCAGTGGAGAGAGCGAACGTGGGGAACGCGACGCACAGGCCGCGGCGCGCGGCTTCGGCGGTAAAACGAGCGCGGAGTTCGCGGTTGGCCGCCACTCCGCCGGTGACCAGGATGCGCGCCGAGCCGAGCGACCCAGCGGCGGCGAAGGTCTTCTTTATCAGGTCGCCGATGACCGCGTGCTGGAAGCTGGCGATGAGGTCGAGGGTCTGGGGGTCACAGGTTGCGAGTGCGGCTTCGAGCGTGGGGCGCGCGGGAGCGTCGGGTCCGGTAAAGAGCGCCTCGCGCCGCGATTCGGCTTCCGGACGGAGATGGTGCAGCTCGAAGTAACGCAGCACGGCGGTCTTGATCCCCGAAAACGAGAAAAGAAAGCGCGGGTCGAGGCGCGCGATGGGCGCGGTCTTCGCCGCTTTGGTCCGCGGGGCCTTACCGGCCAGGTGCGCCTTTGGTTTGAATTGTGCAAATGAAAAGGGCACGGCGTGCGGGTTGCCATAGGGGGCGAGGGCGTCGACCCAGGGTCCGCCGGGGTAGCCGAGGCCGAGCAGCTTGGCGACTTTGTCGAAGGCTTCGCCGGCCGCATCATCGACAGTCCGGCCGATGAGGGTGTAATGCCACGAGTCCAGAACAGGGCGGGCAAGGTAGAGGTGGGTGTGGCCGCCAGAGACGACGAGGGCTAAGGCTGGTTCGGCGTTGGAAATTGGCCCAAATTCAAGGTTTCCCACCCTTTCCGCACCCGCAGCCGAGGATTGCAGAAAGGATGGGGCAACCGGCGCGTCCGGGGATTGTGGAGGACCGGCGGAAGACAACCGCAGATCCCCTTCGACAAGCTCAGGGCAGGCTTGCGGCTCCCCCTTCGCGTCGCTCAAGGTACGCTCAGGATCACAAGCTTGTGCGGACTCGCGCTCATGCAAGAGGACCGCGTGGATGTGGCCTTCGAGGTGGTTGACGGCGATGAGGGGAAGGTTTCGGGCGAAGGCGAGGGCCTTGGCGTAGGTGATGCCGACCAGAAGCGCACCGGCGAGGCCGGGACCGGAGGTGACAGCGACGGCGTCGAGGTCGGCGAGGGTGAGATGGGCCTCGGCGAGCGCGGCGCGGACCACGGGAACGATAGCGCGGAGATGTTCGCGGCTGGCCAGCTCGGGGACGACGCCTCCGTAGCGGGAGTGGGTGGAGATCTGTGAGGCGACGACAGAGGAAAGCGTGCGCGCTCCGCGCTCGACGATGGCCGCGGCGGTCTCATCGCAGGAAGTTTCGATGCCGAGGATGAGGCCGGAGCCGGACATAACTCTAGTTTAGAAGGGAGATGAGTTTTAGTGGGGAGATGAGTGGGGTTAGCGGAGCTGGCGGAGATGGCGGAAAGTGCGGCTACTTCAGGATGGAGCGGCGAAAAGAGGGCGCGTGACGCTCAGGAACGGGCGAGAATGAATGTAGCCATGATGGTGGGGACACGCCAATTTGAAGCGGCGCTGCGCATTGTGGACGCGTTGCGCGGCCGCGGGTACGAGGCGTATCTCGCGGGCGGATGCGTGCGCGACCTGCTGCTGGGGCGCGAACCCAAGGATTACGACGTTGCCACCAGCGCCACACCGGACGTAGTGCTGGAGATGTTTCCGCGTACGTTTGCCGTGGGCGCGCACTTTGGGGTGATGCTGGTGGCGCCGGAAACTGCGGAGGCCGGACTCGTGACCGAGGTTGCAACCTTCCGGTCGGATTTGGCGTACACAGATGGGCGGCATCCGGATGCGGTGCGCTACACGCGGAGCGCGGAGGACGATGTGCGGCGGCGGGATTTCACGATCAACGGTCTGCTGCTGGACCCCCTGCGGGGGGGCGGACTTTGGGACGAAAATCGTGCCGATCGAAACTCCCTGCGCGCGGCGGTGATCGATTATGTGGGCGGGTTGGCCGATCTGGACGCGGGGGTGGTGCGCGCCATCGGGCGGCCGGAAATGCGCTTTGAGGAGGACCGCCTGCGCATGTTGCGCGGGGTGCGCTTCGCGGCGCGGTTCGGCTTCGAGCTGGAGGTGGGAACCAAGCGTGCGATTCGCGCTCTGGCCTCCCTCACCCATGCGGTGAGCCGGGAAAGGGTGCGCGACGAACTGACCAAGATGTTGACTGAGGGCCACGCGCGTAAGGCCTTTGAGCTGCTGGACGAAACCGGCTTGCTCGCGGAAGTGCTGCCCGAGG
This sequence comes from uncultured Acidobacteriota bacterium, assembly GCA_963808795.1. Classification (GTDB taxonomy): domain Bacteria; phylum Acidobacteriota; class Terriglobia; order Terriglobales; family Acidobacteriaceae; genus Telmatobacter. The sequence goes on along the minus strand of CAWEGL010000020.1, from coordinate 404,712 downwards.
TTGCACGGATGAAAGGCGTCGAGCAGCCGCCGCAATTTCACCCCGAGGGCGACGTTTGGACGCATATTCTCCTGGTTTTGGAGCAGCTGGGGCCAGGGACCAGCACGACGCTGGCTTGGGGCGCGCTGTTGCACGATGTAGGCAAGCCGCCGACCTTCCGCCGCGGGCCGGACCGTATTCGTTTCGACGGCCATGTGGAGGTGGGCGCGGCCATGGGCGCGGAGATTTGCCGGAAGTTCCGCTTCTCGAACGAAGAGACGCGGCAGGTGCTGGCGCTGATTGAAAATCACATGCGGTTTATGGACGCGCGGCGGATGAAGACGGCGACGCTGAAGCGGTTCTTCCGTCTGGAGCGGTTCGACGAGCATCTGGCGCTGCACCGCATGGACTGCCTGGCGGCGAGCGGCAACCTGGAACACTGGGAGTTCGTGCGCGAGCGCCGGCAGGCGATGCCGGAGGAGGCGGTGCGCCCGCGCCCGCTGCTCACAGGGCGGGAGCTGATCGCCGCGGGCTACGCGCCGGGAGCGCGATTCCGCGAGATGCTTAGGGCGGCCGAGGACGCGCAGCTCGAAGGGACGATCAGAACACAAGAAGAGGCGCTCAACCTGGTGCGGGAACGGTTTCCTCGGGAATGAATGCAAGATGCGATGGATGGCGCGGGCAAACGCCGCGGTGGATGAGACCGTTCGGCTCCTTCCTATAATGAGTAACGGAAGGACGCGGCTTTGGAGCGATTGAGAGGTTGAAGAACAGACGATGACGAACTTGCAGGGAAGAATTGCCTTGGTGACCGGGGCTTCGCAGGGGATCGGGCGGGCATGCGCGCAGGAGTTGGCGCGGGCCGGGGCCACGGTGGCGCTGGCCGCGCGCAACGAGGCCAAGTTGGCCGAGGCCGTGGCGGAGATTACGGCGGCCGGCGGACAGGCTGCGGCCTTCGCGCTGGACATTGCCAGCGAAGAGTCGATCAAGGCCGCGGCTAAAGCGGCAGTGGAGCGTTTCGGCAAGGTGGAAATTTTGGTCAACAACGCCGGCATCACACGCGACGGGTTGACGATGGCCATGAAGCGCGCCGACTGGGACGACGTGCTGGGCACGAATTTGACGGGAGCGTTTCTGCTGACACAGGCGGTGCTGAGGCCCATGCTCAAGAACCGCTGGGGAAGAATTATTAATATCTCGAGCGTGGTGGGACGGACGGGCCAGGCGGGCCAGGCGAACTATGCGGCCTCGAAGGCCGGGCTGATCGGGCTGACGCGGGCGCTCGCCCGCGAGGTGGCCTCGCGCGGCATCACCGTGAACGCCGTGGCTCCGGGCTATATCGGGACGCCCATGACGGACGTGTTGGACGAGAAGCAGCGAGCGGCGATGATGGCCGCGATTCCGCTGGGGCGGCCGGGATCGGCCATGGAGATTGCGCAGGCGGTTGCGTTTCTGGCCTCCGACGCCGCGGCCTACATCACCGGCCACGTGCTGGACGTGAACGGCGGCATGTTTATGGGCGGCTGACGCCGCATCCCAAAACAAGGGGTCCGGAACGCCGCGCCCGAAAAGACGCGCCTCGAACGCCGTGGCGGCGCTATCCTTTCATGTTTTGCCGGCCGTCCGCCGATACACGTTACGAGAAGGCACGCATGGCGGCGCAAGTCACACCGGCGGGGAGTTGTGCTGCGGACCCGCTCAGACTGCTCGGAGGGTTGCGCTATGTGGCGCGCCAGCCCATTCTCGACCTGCAGGGCAAGGTGCACGGATATGAGCTGCTCTTCCGCAGCGGCCCCGAGCAGGTCTTCCGCGGAGACGGCGATCTGGCCACTCGCACCATGCTCGACAACACCGTCATCTTCGGCCTGGAGAAGCTGACCTCCGGGCTGCCCGCCTTTGTGAACTGCACCGGTGAGGCGCTGATCGAGAACTTGGTGCAGGTGCTGCCCGCGGGCATGACGGTCCTCGAGATTCTGGAGACCATTGTCCCAACGCCCAGCCTCATCGATGCCTGCCGCGCCCTGAAGGCAGCGGGTTACCGGCTGGCGCTGGACGATTTCGCCTGGCAGCCGGGCATCGAGCCTCTGGTGCAGCTTGCCGACTACATCAAGGTGGACTTTTCCCTCATGAACGCCCAAGAACGGAGGAAGCTGCTCCACCGGTTGAGCGGCGTCACAGTGGCCCTCGTGGCGGAAAAAGTGGAAACCCACGAACAGTACGAAGAGGCGCGCGCCGAGGGCTTTACGCTCATTCAGGGGTACTATTTTTGCCGCCCGGTGCTGCTGGAGAATCGCAAGGTGCCGGCCAACTGGCTCTCGCAAATTGAAATCCTGCGCGCTTTGCGCGAAGACCCGATCGACATACGCAAGCTGAGCCTGCTGGTGAAGCGCGACGCCTCACTCACCTACCGGCTGCTGCGGCTGATCAACTCTCCCATCTGCGCCATACGGCAGGAGGTGCGCTCCGTCGAGGCGGCACTGATTGCCGTGGGAGAAGACGCGTTCCGCCGCATGTTCACGCTGGCCATCACCAGCGAATTCAACGCCGGACAGCCAGCGGAGATTCTGCGCATGGCCTTTGTGCGCGGGCGGTTCTGCGAACTGGCCGCCGGACTGTGCGCGCTGGACTCCACCGAGCAGTACCTGCTGGGGCTGCTCAGCCTTCTTCCGGCCATGCTGCGCCTGCCCATGGAAGAGCTGGCCCCCGTGCTGCCGCTGCGCGAAGAGATTCGCCAAGCGCTCCTGGGCGCGGCCGTCGCCGAATGCAACATGCTCGAATGGCTGGTGAATCACGAACGCGGGAATTGGACAGCCTGCGACGCGATCCTTGCCGCCCACGATCTGCAACAGGAAGAACTCCTGCACTTCTATGCCGAGGCGGTGGTCTGGGCCGAATCCGCCCTTCACTTCGCCTGACCGCGGCCCGCCTGATCGCGGCCGCAGTATACTGGCGCATGGCCGGAAACGCACAACCATTCTCTGCCACATCCGCCCGTCACGGAGGCCCCATGCCCGCTCTACGCGTACTTCTCCTCTGCCTGTCCGCGTTGCTGGCCGCGGAAACTCTGGCGGCGCAGGCCGGCAATACATCGCCAGTGCGCGTGACCTCGCCCAATGGCCAGATCGCGCTTCTCCTTTACGGCGCTGGAACGGCAAACGTCGCCGGCGGGCAAGCCATCGGCGATCTGCGCTACGCGGTCGTGTTTCACGGCAAACAACTCCTCGCGGAGTCGAAGCTGGGACTGGAGTTCGACGGGCAGCCGGCACTGGGACCGGGCATGCGCCTGACCGGCTCGGAACCGGAGAGCGTGGACGTTAGCTACACCATCCCCTTGGGCAAAACCCGCATGGTCCGCAATCACTACAACGGAGTGCGCGCCGATTTCGAGGACGGAGGCGGACGCAAACTCACCATCGAGGCGCGCGCCTTCGACGACGGCGTGGCCTTCCGCTACATGGTTCCGGAGCAGCCCGCGTTCAAGGACGTGCGCATCACCCGCGAGGACACCGAGATTGCCTACGTGAAAGACGCGGTGACTTATCCGCTGATTCTAGACGGATTTCAATCCGCATACGAAGACGCGTACCAACTGCGCATGGTCAGCGGCCTGCACCCGGACTGGCTAATCGCGCTGCCCTATCTGGCCGAGGAGCCGGGCATCGGCTGGGTAGCCGTTACTGAGGCCGACATCGACAACTACGCGGGCATGTATCTTAGCAAGGCTGCGGGCAGCTACAGCGTGCGCGCCCAGCTCGCTCCACACCGCAATGCAGCAGGAGCCCTGGACCCGGCGGGCGTCGTCGTCGAAACCGCTACGCCGTTCTCCAGCCCCTGGCGCGTGCTGATGATTGCCGATGAGCCCGCCCAGCTCATTGAATCCAACATCGTCCTCAACCTGAATCCCCCCTCGAAGATCGCGGACACGTCGTGGATTCAAGCCGGCAAGTCGGCGTGGAACTGGTGGTCGGACAACGCCGCGCCCAGCGTCTCCTTCAAGACCGGCATGAACACTGCGACCATGGAGCACTATATCGACTTCGCCTCCGCCTCGGGATTTCGTTACATGCTCATCGATGCGGGCTGGTCGGCGCGGGGTACTCGCAATGAGGACGGCTCCGTGCAGCCGTCGGACATTACGCGCACGTCGCCGGAGATCGACATGCCGGAGCTGCTGCGCTACGCCCAACAAAAGCACGTCAAGCTGTGGCTGTGGGCGCACTGGACCTCAGTGAACGAATATATGGACCAGGCGTTTCCGCTCTTCGAGAAGTGGGGCGTCGCGGGCGTCAAAATCGACTTCATGAACCGCGACGACGAGTGGATGGTGGGCTGGTATCGCCGCGTGGTTGAGACCGCGGCCCAGTATCACCTGATGATCGACTTCCACGGCGCATTCAAGCCCGACGGCCTGCGCCGCACCTGGCCTAACCTGATGACGCGCGAGGGAGTGATGGGCAAGGAGTATCTGAAGTGGAGCGCGCGCACCACCCCCGCGCACGACGCCACGCTGCCCTTCACGCGCATGTTGGCCGGGCCCATGGATTACACTCCCGGCGCCTTCGGCAACAGCAACCTCAAAAGCTTTGTGGCCCGCAACTACGAGCCCATGGGACTGGACACGCGCGCCCAGGAGCTCGCGCTTTACGTGATCTTCGAGAGCCCGCTGCAGATGGTGTCGGACTACCCGGAGCACTACGCGGGGCAAAAGGAGTTTGCCTTTATCCGGCGCGTTCCGGTCACCTGGGACGAGGTGCGCGCCATCGGCGGCATGCCCATGCAGTGGATCGCGTTGGCGCGGCGCAGCGGCGCGGACTGGTACGTGGGCTCGCTGACCAACTGGGATGCGCGCAGCATAAAAATTCCGCTCGGCTTTCTCGGCCCCGGCAAGTACATGGCCGAGATCTACGCCGACGCGCCGGACGCGGCCGAGGAGGCCACGCATACAACATTGTCAAAGCAAACGGTAGACCGCACGACCGTACTGAGCGTGCACATGGTCTCCGGTGGCGGCAACGCCATGTGGATTCATCCCGTGGGCCAACCCTAAGCGCGTAACCCAGCGCGTTATGGCTTCCCTTCCCGGGTCTGAATCCTGCCGCCGTCTGGCTCATCTGAGAGAATAATGGCCGTGAACCAGGGGCAACATTTTGTCGTGCGGTGGAGTGTACCGCTCCTTCTCGTCCTCGTTTTCCTGGCCGGCGCGGCCGCCAGTGCGCAGGCACAGAATCCCTCCTCGGCCGCTAACCCATTTTTTGGCAGCGTCACGGCGCAGCCAATCAGCAATGAACCGCTCCATCTCTCGTTTGACGACGCCGTGCGCCGGGGCCTCGAAAACAATCTTGGTCTGAAAGAGGCCGAGGACGGCGAAAAGGCTGTGCAAGGAGAACGAAACGAGGCTCTCCAGCAGTTTCTGCCCACCATCACACTCACCGGCGACACCGGCGTCTACCAGCACGATCTTGCGGCGCTGGGCTTCAGTCCCGGAGTGGTTTCGAAATTCGGCGCGCACTTTCCCGGCGGCAAGTTTCCTTCCGGGTTCTCGCCCATCACCCGCGACGACCTCACCGAGGGGCAGATCCATTTCAGCGAGACGCTTTTCTCCGGACCGGTAATCGCCGGCTGGAAGGCCGCGGGCGCAGCGGAACGGTCAGCGTATTTCACCAAGATGTCGGCGCGGGGCGAGGTGATTCAGGACGTAGCCACCATTTATCTGCGGTCCGTCGCCGACGCCAGCGAAGTGAACAACGCCAAGGCGCTGGTGGCCGAAGCGCAGATGCTCTTCGATCACGCCCACGCCGCGCACGAGGCGGGCACCGTTCCCGGCCTGGACGAGCTGCGCGCGCGGGTCGAGTTGCAGGCCCAGCAGCAGGCGCTCATCGCCGCGCGAAACGCGCTTGAAGAGGACCTCATTCTGCTCAAGCGCGAGATCGGCGTCGATCCGGGGCAGAAGATCGAGCTCGCCGACCGGGCGCCCTACAGCGAACTGGCTGCGCAGACCCACGCCGAGCTGCTGGCCACGGCCTATCAGGACCGCCAGGACTACCAGAACCTGCAAAATCAAGCCGTCGAGTACAAGGCCATACACGCGGCGTACCGCGGCGAGCGCCTGCCCAGCCTGAGCTTCAGCAGCTACTACGGCGTGAGCACGGTGAACGGCGCGGGCACCCACGGCAACTTCGTCGCCATGGGCACGCTGAAGATTCCCATCTTCCGCGAAGCCCGCCTGCGCGGCGACGAAGATGCGTCGCAGGCGCAGATGCAAGCCGTCAACGCCCGGCTCACCGATCTGCGCACCCGCATCGACCAACAGGTGCGCGATGCCCTGCTGGATGTGAACGCTGCGGAAAAATTGGTGGACGTGGCGCGCTCGAACGTCGATCTGGCGAGGCGCGCACTGAGCGACGAGATCGACCGCGTAAACGCCGGCGTGGACGACAACCTGCCCCTGGTGACCGCGCAAGCTACGCTGGCCTCGGCCGAGAACAACCTGGTGGAGAGCCTCTACCAATACAACGTCGCCAAGCTCGCCCTGGCCCGCTCCGCGGGCGTGCTCGAAGCGCAGTACCGAGCCTATTTAGGGCAATGATTACCTTGACTTAACCACTGTTTTTTCTGAAGTTTAAGCCGCGGAGCGCACTCACGGCGGCAAAATGGCCGCCCTAAGCGTGCGTGATGCTTTGAAATGTTGGTCTAAGAGGGGCCGGCGGAGGGCCAAATGTTGGCTTAGAAGTTCAGGCGGGAGCGCGAAATGTTGGCCCGGTGCTTCGCGAAGCGCAGAGGGATATTACCGGCAATTTCCTGCGCGGGAAAATTTATTTACCGACAATTGCGCGGATTAGACAAATTGTTTACCGACAATTGCGCACAATTTTGGAATGTGCGGGCGGTGAAGTGCCTCAATGCGATACTTTGGCGGTAGTTGGCGGGGCACCGGGGGCGGCGGAGCGGTGGCTTTTTGCGGGGGAAGTTGACTGTGGGGGCGGGGCAGGTTTCAGGTTTCAGGTTTCAGGTTTCAGGTGTCAGGGATCAGGGATCAAGGGCCAGGGATCAGGGATCAAGGGTCAGGGGTCAGCCATCCTAGCAGGGCAGGCGAGGAAACAGCTTTTGACTTGTATCCGGTAGCTATTTGCCTTTGGCTATCAGCTTTCAGGTTGTAGCGCGTGATGCGCGTTTTCCGGCGGAGAAAAGCGAGCCGGCGGCCGGGTGAGGCCCGTTTCTGTGTGCGATTGGTCACCGGCGCCGCGGGCGCCGCGCCCAACGTTGCGGCCGTGCTTTACTCTTGTTGCTGAGGAGGCTCCCTCCCATGCACAAGCCGCAACGCATGCCAGCCGCCCTGCTGACGCTGCTTCCGTTCCTTCTTGCGTTGGCCCCGGCTCTGGCGCAAAGGCCTGCCATCCAGATCACCGCCGACCTCACCGACGCGCCGCGCCGGCTCTATCACGCCGACATCGATCTGCCCGTAACGCCCGGACCGCTCGACCTGATCACGCCGGAGTGGATTCCCGGCACGCATATGCCCTACGGCCCGGCCGACGATATTACCGGCGTGGTCTTTACCGCCGACGGCAAGACCCTCCCCTGGCGCCGCGACGATGTGGACCTCTACGAGTTTCACCTGACCATTCCCCAGGGCGTGACCACGCTGCACGCGCACCTGGATTGCATTGTGAACTCGAGCGTCAGCGAGAAGCTGGCGGTGCTGGAGTGGGAGAAGCTGCTGCTTTATCCCGCTCACACGCCGGTGCGCGACATCCCCATCCAGCCGTCGCTGAAGGTTCCAGGCGGCTGGGGCATCGGCACCGCGCTCACGCCGGTCAGCGGCGGTCCTTACCCGGCGCCGGCCGCGGGCAGCACCACGCGCTTCGCCCCAACCACCGTGGAGCAGCTCGAGGATTCCCCGGTCATTACGGGGCAGTACTTCCGCGAATTCGCGCTGGCGCCTGAAATCACGCCCAAGCACTATTTCGACGTGGTTGCCGACCACCCCGAGGACTTGAACCTGCGGCCCGAGTCTTTGGCCGGCATAAACAACCTGGTGCGCCAGGCCAGCGCGCTTTACCGCTCGCACCATTACCACGTCTACCATTTTCTGCTCACGCTCTCCGACGTGGCCGAAGGCGGGGGCCTGGAACACGGCCAGTCGTCGGACAACGGCGTCAGCGAAAAGGGATTCGCCGACGCTGGCCACCAGTTGCTCAACGCCGACCTGCTGCCGCACGAGTTCACGCACTCCTGGAACGGCAAATACCGCCGACCAGCGGGCCTCTATCAGCCGCAATTCTCCACCCCCGAGCGCGGCGATCTGCTGTGGGTCTACGAGGGCATGACGGAGTATCTCGGCTACGTGCTGGCTGCGCGCTCGGGCCTGGAAACCCCGGCCCAGTTCCGCGACATGGTGGCCCTGGAAGCAGCCAGCATGGATTCGACCCCGGGCCGCGACTGGCGCTCCACTGAAGACACGGCCATCGCCTCCAGCATCCTGCGCGACGACAGCCCCGCCTGGGCCAACTGGAGACGCGGGCAGGACTACTACTGGGAGGGCCTGCTCCTGTGGATGGATACCGACACGCTCATCCGCAAGATGACGGATAACAAAAAATCGCTCGACGACTTTGAGAGGATCTTCCTCGGCCCGGCCGGAAACACAGGGCCGCTCATCGTGCCCTACACCTTCGACGAGCTGGTACGGGACCTGAACGAAGTCGTGCCCTATGATTGGGCTGCGTTCCTGCGCGACCGCGTGGATAAGATCAATCCCCACGCCGACCTGGCCGGCATCGAGGAGGGCGGTTACAAGCTGGTTTACCAGGACAAGCCCAGCGCCACCGAGAGCACGCTTTTGAAGGTGGAAGGAGCGCGCCGCGGCGGGATCGACTGCTGGTATTCGATCGGCCTGAGCCTGGGCAGCGACGGCCGCATAGGCGACGTGCGCTGGGGAGGCCCCGCGGACCAGGCGCAACTCGCGCCCGGCGAAAAGATCATCGCCGTGGATGGGCAGATCTTCTCTGCGGACGCGCTTCGCCAAGCCATTGGCGCCGCCCAAAACTCGACCGCGCCGATTCGCCTCATCGTGCAAGCCGATTCCTACGTCTCCACGGTGGAGATCGTCTACCACGGCGGCGAACGCTACCCGGAGCTGGAGCGCGTGGCGGGAACTCCGGATTATCTTGACGACATCACCGAGCCGCTCAGCGCGCCGGAGAAGCAATCGGACTGAGACCAACCGCCGGGCGCCCTTCGCGGCATTGAACCGGCCGTATCGGAGCGGCCCGGCGCAACTTGAACTCGCATGGCAACTTCGCGCACCGCAGATCTCTCCCCCCTTGCAGAGAGAATTTGTCCGCAGTTGCCGCTGGATGCTCCTGAATCGGTCAGCGGAGGGCTGCGCAGGAGTCGAGCAGCGCCGAGACCAGCGCCAGGGGCAGGCCCATCACGTTGAAGTAGCAGCCTTCGATGCGCGGAATCCAGCGGGCGGCGCGCCCCTGGATGGCGTAGGCGCCGGCCTTGTCCATGGGCTCGCCGCTGGCGATGTAGGCGGTGATTTCTTCATCTGAGAGCGTAAGAAAGCGAACGCCGGTGGCCTCGGCGGCAACTTCGGTGGAGTCCGCGGTGACCAGCGCTACGCCGGTGAGTACGCGATGGGTGCGGCCGGAGAGCAGGCGCAACATGCGCGCGGCATCGGCGTCGTCCTCGGGCTTGCCCAGGATCCGATTGTCGAGCGCAACCGTCGTGTCAGCGCCCAGAACGGCCAGGGACTTGCCGTCCAGGCGTGCGTTTTCTGCCGGCTGCTCTGGCACGGCCAGCTCGCGAAACACGGCCTGCGCTTTTTCGCGGGCCAGGCGAACCACGTAGGCGATGGGGTCCTCGCCCGCCAGCGGATCCTCTGGGATGTGCGCGGGATGCACCTGGAAGCGGTAACCGGCCTGCGCGAGCAATGCGCGGCGGCGCGGCGAGGCGGAGGCGAGGACCAGCATATTGAAATTATGGCAGGGGCTAGCAGCGTCTGCGTGAGAACTAGTTCTGACGGCCACATATTGGGATCGACGAATTCCCGAGACCCAATATATTGTGGTCAACCCTGCCAAAAATCGGGCTCTCACGCAGACACTAAAGGCCCCGCTGATTCTGTGGCCGTTATGCCGGGACTAAAGTCCCGGCCTACCAGTCCCGGCCTACCGCCCGTGCGAGTTTTTCCGCAGCCTGTTTAGCCACTGAGGAATGGTTTCGCGGTCATTCCGACTTTCGCCATAGGCTTCTAAGCCCGCGCCCGCCGCGATTGCCGCGGTTACACTGAGGACGGGCTTCGGCGGCAACCTAGTTAGGCCCAGGCCAGGGAACAATGCACTTTGACTTCGATTTTTCGGCGGCTCAGGTTCTTTGGACGCTGACCTTCGCAGCGTTGCTAGTGCTGTTGGTGGTTTTGCTGGGGCGGGATCGGGCGCGGCGGTATCCCTGGTTTACCGTCAGCATTGCGCTGGTGGCGCTGCTGCTGCTGGCCAGCCGGCTGCTCTACGGCCGCATGCAGCCGCCGGTCTTGAACATCATCTTCCTTGTGCTTACGAACCTCTCGGTCGTGGTGAGCCTGCTGGTGCTGGTGGAGGTAGCCCGGCGCGGGTTTAAGGGCGCGGCCCTGCGGGCCTGGCTGGCGGTCGCGGCAGCCGCGGTGGCCGTGGGCGTGGCAGTGCTGGCCGCGTGGGGGCCCTGGCCGGCTTGGAAGACGCTCATCGCCGGCTCCTACCTTGCGGCCTTCCGGGCCGTGCAGATGGCGGCCGACAAGGGCAATATCCTGGCCGGCGTGCTGGCCATCGAGCTTTGGATTCTGGTAGGTTTGTTTGGGCGCCGTTTCCAGGCCGGCTGGCGCAGCCACACGCAAGGCATCGTGATCGGCCTCTCGACGGTGGCTATCTCCGAGTTGGCGCTGCGCGGCGTCATGGAGGCTGTCGCGCTCCACACTATCATCCACAGCCGCGCCCAGTACGAGCACATCATCGCCTTGCGCGACAGGCTGTACAACGCCAATAGCATTGTGTACCTGTGCGTGCTGGTGTGGTGGATCGCGTGCCTTTGGCCCGACGAGCCGGGAACGGCGGCTGAGGGCGCGATTCCGTCCGGCGCGCAAGCGGAAAATCCACCTCAAGGACCGGGCTGGCCTCACACCGCCGGCGACTGAGAGCCGTCAGAGAGACATCGAAGTCGCTTCGCAAACGCCGCAAAGGAGACCGGCAGCCACTGTCCGGCGCGGGACCGGCTGACTACTGCCCCTCCACCGCGCTGGCCGCGGGAAGGGTGAACCAAAACTTGCTGCCTTTGCCTACCTCGCTCTCGGCCCACATGCGCCCGCCGTGCTGCTCCACGATGCTGCGCGAGAGCGCCAACCCCAGCCCGGTGCCGCCCAGCGCGCGCGAGTCGGAGGCGTCGCCCTGCTGGAAGCGCTCGAAGATCCGTTCCAGCTTCTCCGGCGCGATGCCCCGTCCCTGATCCTCGACGATGAAGCACACTTCGTTCCTGCCCTCGGCGTTCATGCCGGCGGGCTGCACGGCCAATCGGATGGTGGTTTCAGGCGGCGAAAACTTGATAGCGTTGGTCACCAGTTCGCTGAGCACCTGCAGCACGCGCTCCTGGTCGGCAAAGACGGGCGCCGCCGGCGCTTCGATGCGGAAGGCGATGTGACGCTCGGTGGCCGCGCCGTGGGCGATGTCGGCCGCGCGCCGCAACAGGTCAATGGCCTCTATCGGCTGGCGGTGCAACAGCAGGCGGCCTTTCTCCACGCTGTCGAAGTCCAGAATGTCATTGACCAGCCGGATCAGCCGGTCGGAGTTGCCGATAGCCACGTCGATCATCTGCTTCTGCTTCTCGGGCCGCTTGTCCAGCGAGCCCGAAGCGATGAGCCCCAGCGAAGCGCGCAGCGAGGTCAGCGGGGTGCGCAGTTCGTGGCTCACCGTGGAGATGAATTCATCTTTCATCTTTTCCAGCCGCCGCCGCTCGGAAACATCCTGGAAGGCGACCACCATGCCTGAAACGCAGCCTTCTTCAAGGAGCGGGTTGGCGCTGTACTCGACGGGAATGGCCTTGCCGTCCTTGCGCCAGAAAACCTCGTCCCTCATCCGTATGGGCTCGGCACGGCGCAGGGCCTGGAGAATGGGGCTGGTGGATTTGGAATAAGGCGTGCCGTCGGCGTGGCTGTGATGGATCATCTCGTGCAGGTCGCGGCCCGTCAACTCATCGGGCGAATAGCCCAGCGCGCGTGCGCCGGCTTCGTTGATAAAGGTCAGCTTGCCTTCGAGGTCCATGCCATAGATGCCCTCGCCCACCGACTCCAGGATCAGCTCGCTCTGGCGGGTGGCCAAGTGCAGCGCCTCCTCGGCCTCATGCTGCTCGGTTACGTCGATGCCGTGGTTGAGCACGAAGGGCTGTTCACCGGGCAGTTGCATGCGGCGGCTGCGGAAGGCGATGCGGCGGTAGACGCCGTCGCTGCGCCGCAGCGGCAAGGCGCCCTGCCACTCATCCTGCGTCTCCAGGGTGCGCAGGCAATCCTGAAAGGCGCCGGCTCCGGCCGCATCCATCAGCTCCGTCACGGCACGGCCCACCAGGGCCTCGGCGCGGTAGCCAAGGGTCTCGGCGGTAAAGGAGTTCAACGAGGTCAGCCAGCCATCCATGGAGCAGGTAAAGACGAAGCCCAGGCTGTGCTCCACCATCTCCCGGTAGCGCGCCTCGCTGGAGAGCAGCGCCTTCTCCATTTGGCGCTGGTCGGTCATGTCCTGGCCGCTCACGATCAAGTACTGGATCTCGCCGTTCGGGCCTTGCAGGGGCCTGAGCGTCCAGCTCACGCGCCGCGTCTGGCCGCCGGCCGTCCGCCAAACCGTCTCCTGCGGCCCTGAAGGCTGCCCCGCTGCCGCCTCATTCAGCTTGGCGGCGACCCAGGCCCGGTCGTCGGGCTCCAGAACCTCCTCCACAAACGGCCTGCCTACGGCGCTGGCCTGGCTCAGCCCCGTCAACTGCGCGCAGGGGTAATTCATCCGCACCATGCGGCCGGCGGTGTCCAGCACGGCCACCAGCGCGGGAATCGAATCCAGTGTGGCGGCCACGAAACAGCGTTCGATAGCCAGCGAACGCTCCGTCCGCTGGCGGGCCCGCTGCGCCTGCTCCTGGGCGCGGATGCGGCGATAGAGTTCCAGCCGCGTCACCACCTGGCGGCCCAAAACCTCCAAGAGCGTGAGGTATTCCTGCTTAAATTGATCGGGCTCGCGCGCCAGCACCGCCAGCGTGCCCACCACCTGCTGGGCGCTGATGATGAGCGGCGTTCCAGCGTAGGAAAGACAAGGCTTGGCGCCGGTCAGCGGAATGCCCTCGGGCGGGAAACGCGGATCCTTCCCGGCGTCCCCCACCAGCATCGGCGCCCCTATCTCGATCGTCCATTGGCAAGCTGTCGCGGCGCGCGGTTGATCGCTCGCCTTGAATCCAAAGCGGGACTTGAACCACAGGCGGCTATAATCCACCCATCCGATGTAGGCGTAGTCCGCACCGCAGAGCACGGCGGCCAGCTCGGTCAGTTCGTCCAGGGCGGGGTCCGAGTTGCGGTCGAACAGCTCCAGCGGCAAAGTGGCGTCCTGGTTCTTAACGAGTTGGGAACCCAGCATCGCGCACATCTAGATACACGCACCCGCTGTCAGTATCAGGTACTTCGCGCCGTTTGGCTCTCACCCAAATTAGGGAAATTAGGGCTCTGCGGCCTGCAACTCACGTAATCCTGTTTTTTGGACGGCGGGTTGCTTTGCATGTTACCAAAGAAACCACCCGCCTCCTCGATTGCGCAAAACTCTCTGCGCTCATCCTACAACCCGCCGCAGGTCCGGCGCGGGCGCGGCGCCGGTGGCCAACGCCGCAAAATGAATGTACCGGGGGAAATCTGCACGCCTCTTATTCCGCGCGCAGGGCCACGATCGGATCCACGCCGGCTGCGCGTCTTGCGGGGATATAGGCGGCGAGCAATCCGGCTGCCGTAAGCAGCGCCGCGGCTGCGGCCAGCGTCCAGCCGTCATGCGCGCTTACATTGTAAAGATAGCCGCGTATGAAGCGCGCGGTGGCCCACGCCAAACCGCCGCCCGCCGCCACGCCAATCAACAGCATGGCGCCGGCCTGCCGCATCACCAGCCACAGCAGGTTCGCGCGGGGCGCGCCCAACGCAATCCGAACTCCCATCTCGCGCGTCCGCTGCGCTACCACCCACGCCAGCAGCCCATAGAGCCCCGCAATCGAAAGCAGCAGCGCCGAGCCGCCAAAAATCTCCAGCAAGTGCGCGGCCAGACGCTGGCTGCCATAGGAATCCTCCACCACCTGATCCATGGTGTCGAAGGTGGCATGCGCGAACTCAGGATTTGCCTGGCGAAGAATTGGGCGCAGCACGGGAATCATGGCGTCAGGCGCGCGCTCAGTGCGCACGGCCAGGTCCATGGCGATCGTGGCCGGCTCATACATGCCGCTCGCCGGCGTGAGTTGCGGAATACAAACCTCAACCTCCGGCTGAGAAGGCTCGTCGATCTTGGCCTGGCGCTCGTCATCAACGATTCCGATAATGACGGCGGGAGCATTCTTCCTTAGATTCATGAGCTTTTGGCCGATGATGGACTCGGGATCATTCTTGTTGGGCGCGTAGAGACGCGCGAAAGCGCGGTTGACCACAAAAACGGGCTGCGAGTTTGCCGTGTCGTCCTCGTTGAAGAAGCGGCCAGCGAACATTCTGAAGCCAAATATCTGCTGAATGCCGGGGCTGACCGGCTTGAGCATGGCGCTGATGCTTTTGCCGGCCAATGTAAGCTCGATGTTGAAGCTCTGCCCCAGAGGCACTTCAGACATGAGCCCCGCGGCTTCCACGCCGTGCAAATGCTGCACGCGATCCTGAGCAGCGGCTGATACAGCTCGACGACCATGTTCTGGCCCGAATAGCGGTAAGAAGGAATGGCAAGATGGGCAACGAGGATGTGGTCGGTGCGGAAGCCCAGCGGCACATGGCGCAGCGTGTAAATGGTCCGCAGCAGCAGGCCGCAGGCGACCAGAAGCGTGAGCGACAGCGCCACTTCAGTAGCGACCAGTGCGCTTCGGACGCGGTTGTGACGGCGTCCGCTGCCCAGTTGCGGTCCGCCCTGCTTCAACGCCGGCTCAATGGGAGCGCGAACAGCCACGAATGCCGGCCACGCCGAAGAAACCAGCGCAGTGAGAAGCGTAAGCCCACACAAGACCGCCAGAATTGTGAGGTTCACGTGCGCGGAGAGATCGACGTTGAGTTGGGCGGGCTTGACGCTGCGAACGAGGCGCACCGCGCCCAGCGCCAGGCCAGTGCCAAGAACCGCCGCGGCGCCGCTCAGCACCAGGCTCTCCACCATGAACTGCTGCAGGATGCGTGAACGGCCGGCGCCCAACGCGCCGCGCATCGCTATCTCCCGCTGCCGCGCCGCACCCCGCGCCAGCAGCAGGTTGGTGGCGTTGACGCCGGCGATCAGCCACAGAATGCCGGAAGCAGCAAAGAGCGCGAGCAGAGCTTTTTTCAGGTCCGCGGCCACCAGCGATTCGGCATAGGACTCGACCTCCGCATCGGAGCGGTCCTCGCGGGAAATCGGGTCGGTATAAGCCGAAGCAACTCGCCGTTGGATTGCGCTCATCTCCGCCGCAGCCGTCTTGATGCTGACCCCTGGACGAAGCCGCGCGATCACCAGATAGATCGCGTAGTTGTGCACTATGTCCTGGTCGCCGAGCGCGATCGTGGTCCATACCTTTGGAGCAGAAGGAGCGAACGTAAGGTTGTAACCGAACGGGAAGTCGAAGCCCGGCGGCATCACCCCAACCACCTCATACGATTTGTCGTTGATCCGCACAGTTTTTCCCAGAGTCGCCCGGTCGGCGCCGTAAGCCTCCTTCCACGTTGCATTGCTTAGGATGACCGTGCCCGCATTCTTTCCGGCCCCGGCTCCGACCGGCTCCGGCAAGAAATCGCGGCCCAGCGCGGGGTGGACGCCGAGGGTGGCAAAAAGATTAGGACTGACCGCGATGGCTTGGACCTGCATGGCCCCGCTGGCGCCTTCGAGAAAATTGCGCCCCGGCATCCCTTCGTAAAAGGCAATCTGGCTGAAAGAGTGGCTCTGGGCCATCCACTGCTCAATATCGAGCCATGGCACACCCCATTGCCCTGGGCTCTTATCTCCGTGCTCCTGAATCGCGACCAGCCGCCCCGCGTCGCGAAAGGGAAGCGGGCGCAGCAGCACATGGTCCACGACGGTAAACATCGCCGCCGCCGCGCCGATCCCCAGCGCCAGCGTGCCGATCACCGTCGCCGCAAATCCCGGCGTGCGCCGCATCTGCCGGAAAGCGTAGCCCAGGTCCTGCAACAGCCGTTCCAGCCACAGCCATCCCCACGTTTCGCGGGTCACGTCTTCGACGAGCGGCACATTGCCGAATTCGCGCATCGCTGCGGCGCGCGCCTCTTCCGGCGGCTCTCCGTGCGCGATTCGGTCCGCGATTGCCATGCGCAGATGCGACTGAAGCTCCGCGTCAAGATCGCGCTTGCGCGACCCAAACCGGAAGATGCGGCTCCGAAAAGACATAAGGGGCTCCGTTTTTTTGGCTCAGCTTTCGGGCAGCGGGCCGAGAACGCTGGCTATGGCGGTGGTCATGGTTTCCCATTTCGCGCGGTCCTGCGCAAGCTGACGCCGGCCGGCAGCGGTAATGCGGTAAAACTTAGCGTGCTGGTTCTGCTCCGTTCGGCCCCAATCCGAGCCCACCCAACCCCGACGCTCCAGCCGGTGCAGCGCCGGATAAAGAGATCCGGTCTCGACCTTGAGGATCTCATCGGAGCGGACGCGAAGCGCCTGGGCGATGCCGTAACCGTGCATCGGCCCGCGCTGCAAGGTTTGGAGGATCAACATGTCGAGCGTGCCCTGAAAAAGCTCGATGCGGTTCCGGTAGGATTGAGGCGCGCGGCTCATGATGTAGACACTCTACACCTCATGGGAGTAGAAAGTCTACTGCCAGGCAACGCGGCCGATTGAGCCGCTTCCTAACATGGGATCAGGCTGCCGCGTGCCGGGCGCACCATCTTAGTGCTCAATCCACGTGATTTCGTAATCGCTTCGGGACCGGTGCGGGCCGGGAGGCCCGCACTACAGCCGGTCAGGAGACCGGCGCTACACCCGGACTTGAAAGCCCGCGCAGCGGGCAAAAGACGATAGCCCCAGGCGCAAGCCTGGGGAAAGAGGGCGAAATTAGCAAGCCCAGCCCCCGCAGGGGGCGTAAGAGCAGACTCCAGACAGGCCAATTGGCAGTGAATACTGAACAATTCTTCTGACGCACCATCCTGGCTCAGCTAGACGATCCAGCCTCCGCCCACCACCTCGTCGCCGTCGTAAAACACCGCCGCCTGGCCCGGCGTCACGGCGCGCTGCGGCTCGTCGAACGTGGCCACGACCTCGTCCGTTCCCGCCGGCTCCAGGGTGGCCCAGGCCGGCTCATGGCGGTGCCTGATCTTTGCCCGCACCCGCATCGGCCCGCTCAGCTCCGGGATGCTGATCCAATTCAGCCGCCGCGCGTGCAGCGTGCGCGCGCCCAGATCGGCGTCAGCGCCCACCGTCACGCGATGGCTCGCCGGGTCGATCTTGAGCACGTAAAGCGGCGTCGCGCCCAGCGGCCGCTCCACTGCGCCCAATCCCTTGCGCTGCCCCACCGTGAAGTTGAAGATTCCCTGGTGCCGCCCCACCACCGCGCCGCTGGTGGCCACCAGCTCGCCCGCCGACTTCCGGCATCTGCTCGCCCTGCTCTTCCAGATACGCCGTCAAAAACTGCTTGTAATCGCCGCCGGAAATGAAGCAGATCTCCTGCGAGTCGGGCTTGTCGGCCAGCTTCAATCCGTGCCGCCGCGCCGCCTCGCGCACCTCCGGCTTGGTCATGCGGCCCAGCGGAAACAGCGTGTGCGCCAACTGCTCCTGCGTCAGCCCGAACAAGAAATAGGTCTGGTCCTTGGCCAAATCCGCGGGCCGCTTCAAAATCCACCGGCCGCGCCCCGCATCGCGTGTAGGGCCGTACTCGTTCACCGCGTAGTGGCCGGTCGCAATCCGCTCCGCGCCGATGCGCCGCGCCGTCTTCAGCAACTGGTCGAACTTCAGGTGGTTGTTGCAGAGAGAACACGGAATCGGCGTCCGTCCCGCCAGATACTCATCCACGAACGGCCGCACCACGTCGCGCTCGAACCGCTCCTCCTGGTTCACCACGTAATACGGAATGCCCAGGTGCTCGGCCACGCGCCGCGCGTCGTACACATCATCGAGCGAGCAGCAGCGTCCCGCCTTGGGCGCCTCCGGAATCCCGTGCCGTCCCGCCAGCCGCGTCTGGTCCCAGAGCTGGAGGGTCAGGCCGACCACGGTATGGCGCGAATCGGCGGAGGCATTGCCCGAATCGGCGGAGCCGTCGCCCGGGCGCGCAAGGATCGCCGCCGCCGTCGAGGAGTCAACCCCTCCGGACATGGCGACGGCGATGGTAGTGCTCTCTGTCATGAGTTCCCTCGCAGAAGCGGAGTTAGCGGTGCTAGCGGAGTTAGCGGCGTTACTCCCGGTTCCGGTCTAGCTCCGCTAACTCCGCTGACTCCGCCAGCTCTTCCCAGATCCAGCTCCGCTCGTTTCACCCCGGCGTTCCGGCGACCTCCGGCGATAGCGCTCTCAATCTGTCCACGGCCTCCGGAACCACGCGCAGCACATGGTCCACTGCCTCATCCGTGGCCGTCTTCAGAAGGCTGAACCGCAAGCTCGCCCGCGCCGCGTTCTTATCCAGTCCCATGGCCATCAGCACGTGGCTGGGCTCGGTCGATCCGGAGTGGCAAGCCGACCCTCCGCTCACCGCTACGCCCTTCAGGTCCAGCGCGATCACCAGCGCCTCGCCCTCCACCTGTTCGAAACGGATATTGGTCGTATTCGCCACGCGCGGCGCGCCCGCTCCGTTGACGCTGGTGCCGGCAATCTCCAGAATCCCTGCTTCGAGCCGGTCGCGCAGCCGCGCCACACGCTCCATGGTCCCGTCTTCCACGCTCTCCATCGCCAGTTCTACGGCCTTGCCCAACCCCACGATGCCGGGCACGTTCTCAGTGCCTGCGCGCAGCCTGCGCTCGTGGCTACCGCCCAGCAGCAGCGCGTCCAGCGGCGTGCCCCGCCGCACATACATCGCGCCCACGCCCTTGGGTCCGTTCATCTTGTGCGCGCTGATGGTGAGCACATGGCAGCGCAGCCGCCGCACGTCCAGCGGCACCTTGCCCGCGCCCTGCACCGCGTCGATGTGGAAGAAAACGCCGGCCAGCGCGGCGATCTTGCCGATCTCTTCGACCGGCTGCAAGACTCCGGTCTCGTTGTTGGCCAGCATCACGCTGATCAGGCGCGTCTGGGGCCGCAGCGCCGCGCGGATCGCCTCCGGATCGATCAGCCCGTCCGCCTGCGGCCCCACAAACGTGACCGCCGCGCCGCACTCCGCCGCCCGCTCCGCCGCGCGCAGGACCGCCGAGTGCTCGATCGACGTAGTAATCAAGTGGTCGCCCGCGCGCAGCAGCCCGAAGATCGCCGTGTTGTCGCCCTCGGTCCCGCCGGAGTTGAACGCCACCTCGGCGTCACGGCAGTTGAACAGCCGCGCCACCGTCTCCCGCGCCTGGTCCACGGCCGTCCGCGCCTGCTGGCCCGGCGTGTGGATCGACGATGCGTTCCCGAACCGCTCCATCCAATACGGGCGCATCGCCTCCATCGCCTCCGGCAACAGAGGCGTAGTGGCGTTCGCGTCCATGTAAGTTCTGCGCATGAGGAGGGGAAGTCTCCTTATCTTATTCTAAGCGCAGGCGCCGTTCTCCGCCGGGCTTGGCTCCCGCCGTCGCGCCGCAAACCCGGTCCCATCCAACCCGCTGCCGTCCAGGCTCGCGCGCTCCGCGGCCCGCCCGGCCTAATTTTCCGCGCCTTTTTCGTTCTCTCACCCGCGCCCGATCTGCTAGGCTGGCCTCATCGAGCCCCCACGGCCTACAACCGGCCGCGGCCGCCGGTTCTTTCCCCTGGAATCCGAAAATCGAGTCTCCAAAAATCGAATCTCAAGGAGTTCCCATGAAGCCGACACACCGTCTATTCACGGTCGCTTTTCTTGCCGCCGCATTCGGCTGCTGCGTCTTCGCCGCCCCAGCCCAGGCGCAATCCGATGCCGCCCAGTCCGTCCTCCAATCCGTCACCCGTTTTCAAAACGAAATGCTGGGGATGGCTGAAGCCATGCCCGCCGACAAATACGACTTCGCTCCCACCAAGGCCACCTTCGCGCCCGGCTCGTCCGCCGAGTTCGCCACCGTCCGCACCTACGGCCAGGAGCTCACCCACGTGGCCTCAATGCCCTTCTCCATGCTCCCTCAGTTCGGGGTCAAACCCGACCCCGCGATCGATCCCAAGTCCTTCGCATCGCTCACCGCGAAAGACGACATCGTCAACGCGCTCAAAGAGTCCTTCGCCTACGAGAACAAGGTCATCGCCACCATCACTCCGGAAAACGCCTTTAAGCCCACCGGCCCGCGCGGGGCAACCCTGATGGGTACGCTCATCATGATGTTCAGCGACTATGGCGATCACTATGGCCAGATGGTGGAGTACCTGCGCATGAACGGCATGATCCCGCCCAGCACGGCGCGCCAGATGCAGATGCGGAGCCAAGGCCATCAGCGCCCCATGTAGCGGAGCTGACGCGCGGTTTCGCAAGCTCGTCCAGCGGCCTCCGGTCCGTGGCTGGCGGTTCGTCCTTATCTCGACACGGGCGAGCACGACGTATTTGCGACCCGTTCGCCGGCCCGGCCCAACCGGCTGGGCATGTCGCCGGTGCGGCTGCTGCGCGTTGAGGGTAACCGACTGCACGTGGCCGGTGTGGACATGCTCGACGGCACGCCTTGGCTCGAAATAAAGCCGTGCATGCCGGCGTTCGATAGAACTCTGGATCAGAATATCGGGGTCCGAATCCCTGAGGGAGGAGCAGCCAATGAAATCAATCACTTAGCTGCTGACCCGACTCGGTTTTCTGCCCGTTGTGCCGTAAATTCTGGTTTGCGTTCTCGACGTTTGTTGGTCCACCAGCTCTGCGATTCCTTTCAATTCGGGATGCGGGTAGCGCGGTGATGTGAGTGTGGATTCGTGCCCAAGCACCTTCTGGATCGGGGCCAGGTTCCCTGTCTTGCCACTCATGCACCAGTTCGATTTACGCCGTCCCGCAACTCGCATCCACTTTTTGGACCACAATGCCACCTGCATCGTTGCGGCCGAAATCCGGCACCGGCCGCCAAGGCCGTTGCCATGGTGAAAAGCGCGCCGCCGCGCCGGAGTTACAACGTATGTATCCCGGTGTTCAGCTCTGGAGGCAAGCAGGTGAGATTTGGAGAGGATTCCCCTGACCTCTTATTCTGAATGGGCGCGCCGAACGCCACCGCCGCAAACTCGGGACGGGTTTTCTGCGATGCGAAAGAACAAGGACCTCCCGATTTGATGGCTAACTCACTGTCATTCACAGGATTTGTGCTGAAGAACCTCCGGCGCCGGCGGTTGAGGACCCTGCTCACGCTTTCCGGGATCGGAATGGCGGTGGGTGCGTTTGTGGGTCTAGTGGGCTTTTCGAGCGCATTCGAACAGCAGTGGATGCGGATTTACTCCAGCAGCGGCACGGACATCACCGTGATTCAGGGGACGTTCCTGAACACGACACTGAATGAGTCGGAGACCGCAAAGCTCAGGGATCTGCCTGTAGTGGCGCAGGCCTCACCCACGATCTATAACCTGATGGACCTGACCCCGGACGTGAATGCGCTGGTGTACGGCTGGAACGCCGATGCATTTCAGCTCGATTCACTGCAAATTCTGACGGGGCGGCGATTTCGCGATGGCCAGCGCGAAGTCATGCTCGGCGATCTGCTCGCTCAGGATTTGAACAAGAAGCCCGGCGACACGCTTGACATTCAAGGTACGCAATTCAAGGTGACTGCGATCTATCACGGCGCTTCAACGCTGGAGGCGGCCGCAGTCGTCATGCCGCTCGGCCAACTGCAGCAGCTAAGCGGCATGCAAGGCAAAGTATCGACGATCGATGTGCGGCTGCGCCCGGCGCCTGCCGGCGAAGCGCCTGAAAAATACCTGAAGCGCGCGCAGGCCGAGATCCAGGCCGCGCTGCCGGGGATGCGCGCGGTTCCCGCGGCCGAGCGCGCCAGCGACAATCAATTTGTAAAGCTGGCCCAAGCTTCCGCCTGGGGCACCTCATTGCTCGCCCTGCTCATCGGCATACTTGGCATCGCCAACACCATGGCCATGTCTGTCTTCGAGCGCACGCAGGAGATCGGCATCCTGCGCGCGCTGGGTTGGAAGCGGTGGCAGGTACTGGCCCACATTGAAATTGAAGCTCTCGCGCTGGGCTTGGGCGGGGGATTTCTCGGCATAGTGTTAGGGTGGGGTGCTCTGCGGGTGCTGGCGGCGCTGCCGCAAACCGCAAGTTTTTTTGCGGCGACCCTTCACTGGCCGCTGCTCGCCAAGGCGGTGGGAATCGCAATGCTGGCCGGGTTGATTGCCGGAGCGCTTCCGGCGTGGCGTGCAGGGCGACTCTCACCGGTGGATGCACTGAGGCACGATTAACCCGTCTTGACCGCCGGTGCAGTGCTCAGCGACGGCAGCTTCAGCCATGGTTCCAATCTGCGCACCTGCTACGAGGGCCGCTTCGGCTGTCTGTTGAATGCAATGAATCCTTGAAGGGAGCTATGGCAAGATTCGGGGCATTTTGTTTTCCCGCAACCGGGCATCTTAATCCGATGACTGCGCTGGCGCACTCCCTGGAAATGAGGGGCCATGAAGTCGTCATCTTCGGGATTGCCGACACCGAGGCGCGTGTACGGGCTGCGGGTATCAAGTTTCATCGGATCGGCGCTGAAGAATATCCGCCCGGTTCCCTGGGGAAGTTGGACGAGCAAGTGTCCCGGCTCAAGGGGCTGGCGGCTCTTCGATTCACGTTGGAGCGGGTGAGAAATTCGGCGCGGATGGTTCTGCGCGACGGGCCGCAGGCGGTGCGGGCGGCCGGCGTTGATGCGTTGCTGGTAGATGAGGCAGACTTTGCAGGCAATGTGGCAGACTACCTGGGCCTGCCATGGATCTCGATTGCGCTGCTGCCTCCCCTGGTCCATGACGACCGGTTTCCGCCTTTTTGGTTCGGATGGGCGTCCGGAAAGGATCTGCTCCGCCGTCTGCGGAACCGTCTTGCAATTCGATTGCTTTTGCGGATGGCGTCCCCCATCTTCAGGGATATCAATGAGCAACGCAGGGCGTGGGGATTGGAGCCCCAACTGAGCCCCGAGGACGCGCTCTCGCCTCTGGCGCAAATCACCCAGTTGCCTGAAGCATTCGAATTCCCCCTCCGGGGTGAAAAACCGGCAGGGCTCCACTACACGGGTCCGTTCGTACACGCCCAACAACGTCCGGCGGTCGAGTTTCCCTGGGAGCGACTCGATGGTCGCCCGCTCATTTACGCATCGCTGGGGACCTTTCAGAACGGCTCAGAAACCATCTTCAGAACCATCGCGGAGGCCTGTGCGGGACTGGACGCCCAATTATTGATTTCGCTGGGCGGCGGACTCGATCCGGCAAAACTGGGCAAATTGGCCGGCGGTCCGCTGGTCGTGAGCTTTGCTCCCCAATTGGAGATATTGAAGCGGGCCGCACTGGTGATCACGCATGCCGGCGTCAACACGGTGCTGGAGTCGCTGTCCGAGGGCGTTCCGCTCGTGGCCGTGCCTCTCGGCAACGATCAACCCGGCGTGGCGGCCCGGCTCAAGGCGCGGGGGGCAGGATTAGTGGTATCACGGCATCGGCTCAACCCGGCCCGGCTTCGCAAAGCGGTCACGCTCGTCCTTCAAAAGCGCCAATATCGAGAAGCAGCTCAGGACCTGCAACGAGCCATCCGTCAGATAGATGGACCCGGCCGCGCGGTAGACCTCATCGAAGAGGCCTTGAAGTTCCGTTCGGCTTAGGTGTGGTTCGGCCTGTAAGTCTAAATGGCTCTGCTCGTGGACCTCTTTGAGCCGCTGCCATTTAACCAACGAATCCCCTGCGAAGGGAGCGAGTGGTTGAGCGCGCCGCTCAGGGCTTAAAGTGCTCTCAAGTAGAGATTTTCCGATAGACAGGGCTTATTCTCGCGAATACACTCAAGTAGGCTTCCTGGAAACCAACCTTTTCAGGGGAACTCCCATCGCATGGCATCTCAACGGTCGCCTAAAGTAATTGTCTGGAATCATGTCGGCCACCAGTGTCTCAGGGTACTGAGGAGGCTCCGCGAAGCGGAATTGCGGTCGGCCCCGGCGGGAAGCGGCGCTGGTGCGCTCCCAGGCTGGCGTGTCGCGCCGTTTCCCGGTGGAGGGGCTTCGGCATGACTTGCGCAATTCTCGAAGCCTGCAACCTCTACAAGAGCTACGACGAAGGACGCATCGAGGCGCTGCGCGGCGTCGATCTCTCCATCCAGGCCGGCGAGTTTGTGGCCATCAGTGGTCATAGCGGCAGTGGCAAGTCGACGCTGCTTCATCTGCTCGGGGGGCTCGACACTCCCAGCAGCGGAAGCGTCCTGTTCCGGGGCGCGGCGCTGGGGACTTCCATCGATCTCGACACCTATCGCTGCGATTACGTCGGATTCATTTTTCAGGCTTTCTACCTGCTCCCCACTTTGCGTGCGATTGAAAACGTTCAGGCTCCCATGCTGGCGTCGAGGAACCGCAACAGGAATCGCGGGCAGCGCGCCGAGGCGCTGCTGCGGGAAATGGGCCTGGAGCATCGAATGGACCAGCGCCCCAATAAACTCTCCGCGGGCGAGCGGCAGCGGGTAGCGATTGCCAGGGCGTTGGCCAATCAACCGCAGATTCTGTTGGCCGATGAACCCACGGGGAACCTCGACAGTGCAAACTCCGCGCGCATTATGGAGATCCTGACCGGAATTCAGAAGGACCACGGCATGACGTTGATCGTGGTCACGCATGAGGAAGAGATTGCGCGCTCGGCGCCGCGCCACGTCCGCATCCGCGATGGAAGGATCGCATCATGAGGCTGGCCTCGGTTTTGCCCATAGCGGCGCTGTTGATCGCCGCCACGGCGCACGCGACGGATGTGCAAGCCGTGCTTGCCCCGCTGCGGAATAGCATTGAGGCTTCGGACTATCGCGCCACGGGACAACTGGTGCGGGTAGACGCCAACGGGAATCGAATCAGCTATGCAGTCAGCGTGAAGGGGCTTTGGTTTGCAGGCGCCATGCACACGCTGGTGGACGTCGTCCCTCCCAGGGGCGCTGCCGCGCGAGCACGGCAGGACGAGCGTGTCAGCATTCTGCTGGAGATGCGCCCCGACGGCCGGGATAGCATCAGGGTTTTCCGGCCACGCGAATCCGCGCCAACACTGCTGCCTTTCGATGAGTGGGACGAGAGTCTTTGGGGCGGCGCATTCAGCTATGAGGACCTCCTCGAGCCGCAGTATTTCTGGCCGGGCCAGACAATTCTCAGGAGCGCCATGTGGGGCGCGCACCATTGCGATGTTCTGAAGAGCGCGCCAGGGCCGTCGGACCGGACATATTATTCCGAAGTTGAAACGTGGCTGGACCGCGCCATCGACTACCCTGTTTATGCAGAGAAAATGATGAAGCGGGGTGGGATTGTAAAGGAATTCACGTATTATGGATTGCGCCAGTCCAGTGGAGTCTGGACGGCCACGCAAGTGGAAGCCAAGATTCGCGGCCATGCAGGGTCCACGTTCCTGGTCGTCAAGCGGGGCAGCGCCAAAGCCCATCTCAGCGTCAAGGATTTCAGTTCCGAGCAAATCAACCTTTTCGAGGATCGTCCATGAGGCTTTCGCTCGTCATTCTGTCTTTCATCACGGCGCTGCTGGGCGCGGGATTCCTCTATCAGTGCCTGGGCGCCCGGCGCGACAGGCGGCGTTACACCAGCCTGGGCCGTTGGGTAGAAATTGAGCACGGGCAAAAGCTCTACATGGTGGCCAAGGGATCGGGCGGACCGGCCGTGCTCTTCGAGGCCGGTATTGCGGCCACCAACCTGAACTGGCATCACATCCAGGAGAAGGTTTCTTATTTTACCGCGACCGCGTCGTACGATCGCGGTGGCCTTGGCTGGAGCAGTCCATGCCGGAGTTTGCGCACGCCTGGAAACATCTCCACCGAACTGCACACGATGCTGGAAATGGCGGGCATTAAGCCGCCTTACATCCTGGTGGGACATTCCTTTGGCGGATTGGTCATGCGCCGCTATGCGGCCCTGTATCCGGAAGATGTCGCCGGTGTGGTACTGGTGGATCCGATGCGGTGCGAGGAATGGCCCCCGCTCAATCCCGACAAGCAGTGCATGATCGAGCGAGGCAGGAGGCTTTCCCGATATGCGATTCCGATTGCGCATTTTGGCCTGGCCCGGCTGGCTGTAACTTCTCTGCTATGCCGTTCGGGGAGGCTCTCGGAACATCTGGCAGGCGCCGGAGGATTGGGTGGCCGCCATGTGCTCAAGCGGGTCACAGAAGAAGTGGGCAAGATGCCCAGAGAGGTTTGGCCTGTTATCGCCGCACACTGGTCGCGGCCCGGCTACTACGCCGGAATGCAACGCCACGTGGAGGCAGTTCCGGAAACAGTTTGCGAGATGCAGGACACCGATCCCATTCGCGACATCCCGGTGCTGGTGCTGACGCCGGGCAAGTCGACCCCGCTCTCTGGCCAGTCTCTCGACAAGATTGGAAACAACGTGCGACAGGTGATTGCGACGGAAAGCGCGCACTGGATCCATCTCGATGAGCCGGATCTGGTGGTCGATTCGATTCGCGAGATGGTGACTGCAGCAAGCCATGCGGCGATCCTGGAAATGGCCTGACTCCGCTGCTTGCGATAGGAATGCCAGCACCCGATGCCGAGGCCAACAGCGGCTTCAGTCCCTCATCGGTGCGAATCGTTCCTGGAGCACGCGCCGTAGAAACTTGCCGGCGTGATTCTGCGGCAAGTCGCCGGGATCGAGAATCCAGATGCGACGCGGCGCCTTATACACCGCCAGATTGCTGCGGCACCAATTCAGCAACTCGGCTTCAGTTGCAGAGGAACCCGCATGCAATTCAACCGCGGCCACCGGGACTTCCCCCTTTTCCTTGTGCGGCAGGCCGAATGCGACGGCGCGGGCCACTGCGGGATGGGTGAGCATGGTTTCTTCCAACTCGCGCACGTACACTGAGTAGCCGCCCGACTTGATCACATCCTTTGCGCGCCCCACCAGCCGGATGAGTCCAAGGCGATTGCGCGTGGCCAGGTCACCAGTACGCAACCAGCCATCGGCGCTAATAAGCCCCTGGGCATCGCCTTGATCTTTCCAATAGTGCGGGGCCAGACCGCGACGACGGATCTGGCATTCGCCTGCTACGCCCGCCGGCACGGTGCGGCCGTTCTCATCGACCACACGAATGTGAAATGGCGGTACTGGAACACACAAGTCTCCACTCCCCGGCAGCAGCGGCAGCTCAACACCCATCATGGCGAGGCCACCTAGCTCCACCATGCCGTAGCCGTTCAGAAGAACCGGTGGAATACGTCCGCCACCGGGCAGACGGAACAGGGCTCCGAACTGCCGCAGACGCTGTCGCACTTCGGAGGGAAGTTGATCGCTGGCGGAGAGCCAGACACGCACGCTTGCCAAGCGTGCAGGGTCCGGATTGGCGTTGACAAGCCGGGCAAACATGGCGGGCACGCCGACAAAGGCGGTGACGCGGAAGCGCTCAACACGCTCCAGTGCGGCATCTACGTCGAAGCGATCGAGAAAACATCCGCGAATACCCGCCATCAGGCCATAGAGAGCAATGCTTACAGCCATAATGTGCGACCACGGCAACGCGACCAGCGCAAGGTCCCGCGGTCCCAAGAAGATTGCGGAGAGGAATGTGGACGCGCGCGCTCCAAGTAATGCGTTGCTCGACAAGGCTGCGCCCTTGGGAAATCCACTGGTACCGGAGGTGTGAAAGATGGCAACCGTCGCGGCCGGATCGATGGTGACCGGAAGGAATGGCGTATTTGTCGCGGCGGCGCGCAGGAATCCGTCGAGCGTCTCTTCGCCGTCATCGGCTTGTATCCAGGTGCGGACATTTAGCGCTTCCCGGCCGCCAATGTTGCGCTCGAATACCGCTCTATCGGTAACCAGAATCTCCGTGCCGCTATCGGCGAGGATGCGGCGCACCTCGGCAAGGGAGAGAAGCGGATGGAGCGGAACCGCGATGCCTCCGGCGCGAATGATGGCAAGAAACCAATGGAAGCATTTGCGATCATTGGTACGATAGATAGCAACCGGCTGGCCGGGACGGAGCGAGACTGATTCACGGAGAAAAGCATCGATGGAGCAGATTTCGGCGTGCAGATCGGCAAGATGAAAGGGCCCGGCGTCGTCCATCGCGACTTCGCAATTCCCCTTGCGCCGAACCAGCTCATCGACAAGGTTGGCTACGGTGACGCTGCGGTCGCGCGCGAGTCGATAACGAAGGACAATACTCATCACGCAGATACCGGCTTGCGGCCCCAGTCGCTGGCCACGCAATAATCGAAGAGCCGGTCCAGATAATCGAGTACATGTGGAGGACTCATCCCGGCAGGCTGCAAAAGACGCTCAGCATTGCTGGTGTCGAATTGCATGCGCATGGTGAAGTAATCGCGGTAGGCACGCCCATCTCGCAGCACGCGACGTTTGCGCCCCCACAAGGAGACAAACAGAAGGGGCCGCAACACGGCGAAGAAGAAGCTCGGATCGACATATCGCGGCTCCGGGCCATGGAAATACTGCATAGCGCGATGGGCAACCTGATCGATGGTTGCGCTGCCGCGCGGTCCGGCGCAGAGATGGACGGTAGATCCGCGGGCGGCCTCATCCCAGAGGAGCCGAACGACGGCACTGGCGACAAAATCGACGGGCACGATATCCAATATGGCATCAGGATAGCCGGGCACGGTGCGCCAGAGCCGCCGCGCATAGATCTTCAGCGGCCAGTACATCATCTTGAAGCTGGAAGTGACGCCGGAGCGGGAATCCCCCACGATGATACTGGGGCGCAAAATTACACCGGGAATCGAACCCAGGCGCGAGCGCACCAGAGCTTCAGCCTCGGCCTTAGTCTGCTCGTAGGTATTGCGATAGGATTGGCCGACGGCAAGCTCGTCCTCGCGCACCAGGTTCGATCGCTCGCCGGCAACGTAGGCAGTACCGACATAAGCGAAGCTTCGAAGTTGGCGCGCGCCGCCCGCAAAATCGAGGATATGGCGAGTGCCCTCAACGTTGATGCGGCGCGCCTCGTCGAGCGAGTGATCAAAGCGCACCGTGGCGGCAGAGTGAATCACCCGGGTGGTCTCCGCTAGCAGGCGCCGGTAGACCGTCGCATCCAGTCCGCATTGCGAATGGCTGACATCCCCGGAAAACACCTGAACGCGTGACCGATCCGCTGTTGGGACGAAGGAATCAACGCGCTGTTGACCGGATTGTCCTGCCCGATCGCGGATGAGGAGCGCCAGTCTGGCGTTGGGCTGTTGCTCTAACAACTCGCGCACCAATTGCACTCCGAGGAAGCCGGTGGCGCCAGTGACCAGAATGAGTTCTTCGCTGTTCATTTCGAAAACGGCCTCTGCCCGCAGGCTATACGCGACCGATAAATGGGTTGAAGCCGCTGAAACGGGCAGGCCACGGGTCATTATAGCCCGCGTGTGGTGTCGAACCGGTTGGCTGCGAAGTCATCAACCGGGCGCAGCAGCATGACTTTGCGCCGCAACGTTGTCTGGAATGAAGCTCTGCAGAAAGCATCTAATCTCACCCCTGTTTGCTTGCCCAAATTCTGCTTGTTGAGCCGCCGCACCACGATGCCGCCTTCCGCACCGGATCACAAATCTGGCGGAGACGGGAAGGGCCGCTCGGGTGACGGACAGGAGTTGATGGGCTTGCGAAAGCATCAATTCGAGTGGCACACATTCCGCCATACCTATCGCTCCTGGCTCGACGAAACGGGTGCTCCAATGAAGGTGCCACAGGAATTGATGCGTCAGGCCTCGATCCAGACGACGATGAATGTCTATGGACGGGCCAAGACGGAAATCAAACGCCGGGCAAACAGTCAGGTTGCGGGACTGGTGTTCGGCCCAAACTCGCAGCATTCGTCTGAAAACACGGATGTTGCGACTCTCCAATCAATAGCAGTCGTTCCTAATGGGGGACAACGGGGACTTGCCGGGAGTGACCGAATCTTGTAAGTTATTGATTTAATTGGTTGCGGGGGCAGGATTTGAACCTGCGACCTTTGGGTTATGAGCCCAACGAGCTACCGGGCTGCTCCACCCCGCAAAACCAGTGTAACAACACCGTGAATGAGGGTCAATGGCGAGTTGGCGGATTGAGCCTGGGTCATCCCCCATCCGCTACACTGCTGAGGACCGTCTCTCTGCCTGCCGCCGCGAGGAAACCCGCCGATGTCTGAGCTCTATGCCTCCGTTCTGGCCGTCATCGTTCTGACGCTGCTGGCGGTCGCGCTCTATCGCACCGCGCGGGTGAAGACCAAGGCCGATTACCTGGTGGCGGGCCGCTCTTTGCCGGCCGTTGTGCTGGTGCTTACGCTGCTTACCTCGTGGATCGGGGCCGGCTCGCTCTTTGCCGGGGCCGAAAACGCCTACGAGAACGGGTTTGCGGCGTTATGGCAGCCGGCCGGAGGCTGGCTGGGGCTGCTGCTCATCTACTTCATCGCTCCGCGCGCCCGCAAGTTCGCCCAGTTCACGCTGCCCGATCTGCTCGAGGCCCGCTACAACCAGACCGCCCGCGTACTGGGCACCATTGCCATCCTCTTCGCCTTCACCGCCATCACCAGCTACCAGTTCCGCGGGGGCGGCGACGTGCTGCACCTCATCTTCCCCGATGCCGTCACCTCCAACCTGGGCACCTTCATCATCGCCGCTTTCGTGATCGTCACCACGGCTATGGCCGGCATGTCGTCGGTGGCGTATATGGATGTGGCCATCGGCACGCTGGTCACAGTCATCTGCATCATTGCCGGGCCTATGCTTTACCTCAAGGCCGGCGGCTGGGCGGGCCTTCACGCGGCGCTTCCGCCCGCCTACTTCCAGGTCTTCGGCAACTACCGCATCAGCCCTACCGGCGTGCGCGAGTCCGCGGCCATGGGCTTTGTGCGCGCCATGGAGTTCCTGGTGCCGACGCTCCTGCTCATGCTCGGCAATCAGGTGATGTACCAGAAGTTTTTCTCCGCCCGCAGCGAGCGCGACGCGCGCATCTCCGTGGTGGGCTGGACGCTGGGCACCATCGTCCTCGAAACGCTCATCATTGCTATCGCCGTATTTGGGCGCGCCCTCTATCCCACGGGCGAAGTGGCCCTGCGCCCGCGCGAGATCATCCCCTACACGGCCCGCCACGGCCTGCCCGCCGTGATGGGCGCGCTGCTGCTGGGCGCCATCTTCGCCAAAGTCATCTCCACGGCCTCGAACTACCTGTTCAGCCCGGCCACCAACCTGGTCAACGACATCTTCGTCCGGTATCTGGTCCCCGGCGCCTCCAACAAGCGCGTTCTCCTCGTCTCCCGGCTGGCGGTGGTGCTGCTGGGCTGCTGGGCGTTTTACCAGGCGGTCTACGCCCAGAGCATCCTGGAGAAGATGCTCTACGCCTACACGATTTACTCGGCTGCGCTCACGCCCGTGGTGCTGGCGGCGTTTTACTCGAAGCGCGTCACGGCCTGGGGCGCGGTGGCCGCCATCGCCACCGGCACGGTGGTCACGCTGGGCTGGGACAACGCCGCCATCAAGGCCTCGCTCCACCTTCCGCCCATCCTCGCCCAGCGCGACGCCATCTTTCCCGCGCTCTTCGCCGCCGTGGCCGTGATGATCGTGGTGAGCCTGTTCACGCGCGCGCCGGCGCCGGAGCAACTGGCGCAGGTGGCCGACTGACGCATTCGCAATGCGCCGGCGGCACTTTCACTTTCTATCTATACGATTCCGTTAGCGCGGCCCGGCATTTCCTCAACGAAAAATTCGCGCCGCCGCTCAGAGCGTTTTCGATTCACTTATTGACATTGCAGCATTGTGCAATGCGGCTTTTTCTTAAGGAAAAAGCCGCTCGGCTGCATGACTACTGTAAAGAGCAGAATCGAAAACGCTGTAGGGCCAACAATGAGCGCTGCCGGACTGGCTCCTGCGGCTACTTCGCTCCCTTGCCCGGGCCGTGACCTCCGAGCAGCCCTTCGAGTTCTTCCTTGAACTCGTTCACGTCCTTGAAGTCGCGGTGCACAGACGCAAAGCGGATATAGGCCACCGTATCCAGCGTCTTCAGTTGCTCCATGATCAGCTCGCCGATCTCGGCCGTGGTCCGCTCCCGCTCCGGCGCGTCCACCAGAAAGCTCTCCGCCGCGTCCACGATGGTTTCCAGTTGGCTGGACGAGACCGGCCGCTTCTCGCAGGCCCGCAACAGGCCGCTCAGCACCTTCTGCCGGTCGAAGCGCTCGCGGCGGCCGTCCTTTTTCACCACCATGTAGGGAATCTCGTCGATGCGCTCGTAGGTGGTGAAGCGCCGCCCGCAACTCTCGCACTCCCGCCGCCGCCGGATGGAGTCGGCCTCTTTGCTCTCGCGCGAGTCCACCACCCGGTCCTGCCCAAATCCGCAATAAGGACACTTCATTTCAGCTTGATTCTACGGTATCCGCGGGGTGGGGGCTGAACGCCGTGGCCGGCGCCCCGCCGGTCACGGAACGGCGACCAGCAGCGTTTTGCTGGCGACGGCGGTGAGGCCGTCCAGAGTATCGAGGAACGTGCCGGATACAAGGGGTGCAGCGGCCAGGCTCCAGAGCACCTCAGCATTGTTCCAAGCCGCCTCGCGCGCTGCCGACACACTCCACGCCGCCAGCGTGTCTTCCAGGTGGCTGACCGGCGGCAGCGCATCGCCCAGCAGGCGCACGTGAAGCGTAGTTTTCGCAGCATCGATGAGGTTGTCGAGGATGGCATTGAGCGCCGTGAAGTCGTCGTAGTGGGCGGAGCCGTGCTGCGGCGGATCGCCGGTTGCCCGGCATGTGTCGGTCACCGCTTGGGGAAGATCGTGGTTGATATGGGCATTCATGCCGGCCAGCGCGAACTGAATGCGGGCAATCGCAGGCTGATTGCGCACCGCAAACATCGCCTGCCAGCAGCCCGGTGTTTCGGCTCCCGACAGCGCATTCTTGACTGCGGTGAGGTAGAAACTCGCAAACCTTACGTCCAGCGCGGCGATCCATGCCGGATCGGCAAATCCGGCCGAGCCAGTCCCCTCCAAACTGGCCCGCGCCTGGACCGCTTGCGTCACTTGAAGATATAGACCGTTGAACCATTTCAGGCCGTCGCCATCAACGCACACGGCTTGAATGCTTTCGAGTATTCGGACCACATCCGCGACGGTTTGCGGCGAGGTTGCGACGGCGGCCAGGAGCGTGGGGTCGTAGGGGAACATGGAGGCTCATGATAACTCCCAGTGGCGGGAGCTGGAAAGCGGCCGATTTGCGCTTACCGCATGGAGGTCTCTGGAAGGATGATCCGATCGCGGTTTGCCCGCGGGCCGTCTCCGCTCTTTTGGAGGGTACGGTCACCAGATGCCGTCTCGAGCTCCCCACGGTAGCGCGGCAGGCAGCCGGGATAGTTCTTCTGAAGAAAATCGATGAGCTTTTCCCGCACCAGGCAGCGCAGGTCCCAGGCGTCACCGGAGTTGCGCGCATCCATGAGCGCGCGCAACTGCATGGTGTAGCGGTCGGAGTCGGAAACCTGCACGCCGCAGACTTTGCCGCCCCAGAGCGGCGTGGATTCGCAGATCCTCTTCAGTTCCTCGCGCACCACGTCCACGGAGACGGTGTAGTCGGTGTAGATATAGGTGTAACCGAGGAGCTCGGCGCTGGTGCGGGTCCAGTTCTGGAAGGAGTTTTCGAGGAAGTATGAGAGCGGAATAACGAGGCGGCGTAAATCCCAAATGCGCACCACCACATACATGGTGCCGATCTCCTCGATCCATCCCCACTCGCCCTCGATGACCACGGCGTCGCCCATGCGGAAGGGCTGGGCGAAGGCGATCTGCACGCCGGCGATGATATTTTCCAGCGTGCCCTTCATGGCCATGCCGACCACCAAACTGGCGAGGCCGGCCGAGGCCAGGATGCTCACGCCGATGTGGTTGATGGCCGGAAACGTCATCAGCACGGTCGAGACCGCGACCACCGAAACCAGCACTACCACGATGTGATGGAGCATCTGGAATTGGGTTTGAATGCGGCGGGCGACGAGGTTGTCGGATACATCGACGCGGTAGCGGGCGGCCAGAACGTCCGACGTAACGTCCACCAGCAGGATGGCGAGCCAGGAGATGGCGGCGATGAGGCCGATGCCGGCGATGTGCTCCAGCGCCGACATCAGGGTGGGCGGCAGCGGAAGGCCGGGCAGCACGCAAAGCACTGCCAGCAGCGGGAAGATCCAGCGCGTGGGCCCTGCGCCGTGCTTCACCAGCGATTTTCCCGTCACGCTGCCTCGCCGCCGGTCGAGCTCCCGCAACATCCAGAAGACGATGGCCCGGCCCACGAATCCGGCCCCCGTCGCCGCGCCCATGATCCCGGCCGACCAGGCCAGGTTCTTCCAGTTCTGTAGGATGAATTGGATCATTGCACCTCTATAAATTCTTTTCTTCTATGCGGCCCCAGCCGCCCGCACGCGCTCCGATCCTGTGCAGGCAACAACGGCCTGAGAACGTCAGTTCCCAGGCCGTCGCCGGTGATCTGTTGGGATTGGACTAAGGCCATCGCGCTGCCGCGAGTGCCAGAGCCATGACGGAGAACCCTCCGCCTGGACTTACCTGAGTCTTAGCGCTTCCACAATTCACTTGCCCCCTCTAACACCGTGCGAGGTCGCTTTTTCTTAAGGAAAAATCGACTCGGCGGCGTCGGATTCGGAGTCGCTCGATTGTGGAACCGCTGTTGGGCGCGATGCCCTAGGCCTCAGTCACCTCACGTAAAAAACTACTCGATGCATCACTTTTCATAGGCTGGATCAACCTCCTTTCCCGTGTAAGCCCAACCTACCGCGCGCCCCGCGGATTCGTCAAGCGCGGCCCTGGGCGCCGGCTGGTCACACACATGCAAAAAGAGGTTATGAGAACGCCAAATTCACGTTCTCGATCGCTTCGTCAACTTCCGCCGTGCTCTTGTACCCCACGGTCACGCAATCCACGCCGGCGTGCCGAAGCGCGAAGCGCATGGCCTTCTGCCGGTCCTCGCGCTGAGTGAATTGCCCCTCGCCAACGAGCTTCATGCTGATCACGCCCAGCCCCTTGGAGCGCGCCATCTGGACCTGCTTTACCACCGCCGGCACGTCGCCCGGCTCATCGCTGAAGGGAACCGCGGAGTCCATGCGCGTGCCCTTGTGGTTCATCCGGATCATCGCGATCTGCAGCCACTTGTCGCCGGGAACCTGATCCAGCGCCGGCAGTCCGTGTATCGATGCGCCGTGGCTCAGAATCGCCTTCTTTGCCTGCGCCTCGAGAAGGGCATCTTGCCAGCGCTTGGAGTCTTCGGGCCAGGTGGCCGTGTGCTGCGCGTGGATCAGCATAATGTCGAAGTACTCGGTGTTGGAATTCCTGCGCATTTGGTCGAGCCGGGCCGTGGGATCGGCGCTGCCCGTAGTAATCTTCGACATCAGCTTGTAGCTGTCGCGCGGAATCCCTTGGAGCGCCGTGGCCAGCATTTGTTGCGACTCGCCGTACGACTCAGCGGTCTCAAAGAAGCGGATGCCACTGTCGTAGGCGTGGCGCACCAGGCGCGTAAAGCCTTCCTGCCCAAGCTCCTGTTGCACCCTGCCGCCGAAGGTTCCCGTGCCGAAGGCCAGCCTCGTCACCTTCATGTCCGAGCTGCCCAGGGTTACCCAGTCGGTCGCCGTCTGACGTCCAGCGCCCAGCGCAAGGCTTCCCGCACCGGCCAGCGCGCCTGCGGCCACACCTGCCTTGATAAACTCTCGCCTTGAATAAGGGCTCATCTTCGATCTCCTTGAATTGGCGGGAGCCGCCAATGGCCCGCATCGTATCACAGATTGGCCGCGGCTGGCATTGAAACGCAACCCTCGGCGCTACAGCGGTTCCAAAGTCGCTCTACCCAGGAAGTACACCACCGCTTGGCATTTTTCTACGGCGTGTTTCAAAAATGGCTCGGCAGAAGTTGGTTCAAGTCCCTCAGGGGTTAAAACCCCTTGTTTTCTGGCCTTTTTCGGCACGGATAAATCCGTGCCCTGATACAAAGCGGATTCTTGAAACACGCTCTAGGAAAATGCGGCATTTCGCGAGCCTCAAAAAGGCACATGAACTCTGGAATCGCTTTGGCTCGCCACAGGCGCGCAAAAAGAGGTTATGAGGAGAACGCCAAATTCACGTTCTCGATCGCCTCGTCGACTTCCGCCGTGCTCTTGTACCCCACGGTCACGGCATCCACGCCGGCGTGGCGGAAGGCGAAGCGCATGGCCTTCTGCCGGTCCGCCTGGTCGAACCGGCCCTCGCCGGCCAGCTTCATGCTGATCACGCCCAGCCCCTTGGCGCGTGCCATCTGAACCTGCTTCACCACCGCGGGCACATCGCCCAGTTCGCCGCTGTCGGGGACTGCGGCGTCCATGCGCACGCCCTTGTGGTTCATCCGGATCATCGCGATCTGAAGCCAACTGTCGTCCGGAACCTGGCCCAGCGCGGGCAGTCCGTGTACCGAAGCCCCGTGGCTCAGAATCTTCTTCCCCGCCTGCGCCTCCAGAAGGGCGTCCTGGTAGCGCTTGGTTTCTTCGGGCCAGGTAGCTGTGTGCTGCCAGTGCAGCAGCATGATATCGAAGTACTCAGTGTTGGAATTCTTCAACATTTGGTCGAGCCGGTCCGTGGGATCGGCGCTGCCCGTGGTGATCTTCGACATCAACTTGTAATTTTCGCGCGGAATCCCCTGGAGCGCCTTGCCCAGCATCTGTTGCGACTCGCCATAGGACTCTGCGGTCTCAAAGAAGCGGATGCCTTGGTCGTAGGCGTAGCGCACCAGGCGCGTAAAGCCCTCCTGGCCCATCCGCTGCTGCACCATGCCGCTAAAGGTCCCCGTTCCCAAAGCCAACCGGGTCACCTTCATCTCCGATTTGCCCAGGGTTACCCAACTGGTCGCCGTTTGGCGTTCAGCGCCCGCCGCAAGGCTTCCCGCGCCGGCCAGCGCGCCCGCGGCTACTCCTGCCGCTACTCCTGCCTTGATAAACTCCCGCCTCGAATAAGGACTCATCTTCGACCTCCGTGAATTGGCGCGAATCGCCGATTGGCCGCATCCTATCACAGCTGAGCCGCGGCTGGCATCAAAATCGACGTGGTGGATGGAGGAGATCGAACTGGAGGAAAGGCCCGGCAAACTCCTGTAGGGATGGGCGGTGCGGCGCGGGCCGCCTATCCCTGCGCGTCCTCGTATTCTTCATGCCAGGCCATCTGAATGGCCTCGAGGCGCGACTCGTTGGACTTCGACGGATCGTCGGCGAAGCCCTCCAGCTCCGTCACGTAGCGGTGCAGGTCGGTGAAGCGCACCGTCAGCGGGTCAAGCCCCGGATATTTTTCCGCAAGCTGCACGCCGATCTCCTCGGCGTCGGTCCAGTGAATCTCGCGCGGCATCTTCTCCTCACTGCTTAAGAACTGTGCCATGAGTTGCGGCGTTGTCCTCCGGGCCCGGTCGAAGGACAGCGGAGTCAGCTATCTACTTCTGTTCCGCCAGCGCCAGCGGCCGGCCCTCAGAGACGTAATTGCGGTTCCACTTGGGAATCTCCACCACGTACTCGCCGGGCTTGGTAATGACGGCCTGGCAGCCCAGGCGCGAGTTCAACTGCTGGTCGGCGGCCATGTCCAGCCGGTCCAGCTCGTCGTCCTCGGCTTCGCTCAGACCTTCACCGTTCTTCACCCAGATGTGGCAGGTGGTGCAGGCGCATACGCCGCCGCAGGCGTGGTCAAGAAAGACGTCGAAGTTTTGCGCCACGTCGAGGATCGACAAGGGCTTGCCGTGGTGCTCGTAAGGCAGAGTGCCGAATTCGAACTCGACCGTGCGCCCCTCGGGAAGAAAGGTCACGCGCACCAGCTTGTCGGGCGGAATGTTCTTGTTGGTTTCGGTCATGCGTCTTTTCCTTACTTAGCGAAGTTAGCGTAGTTAGCGGAGTTAGCCGTTGGCCCTAGCTCCGCTAACCACGCTAACCCCGCCAGTTCCGCCGCTCACTTGAACTCCGCAGGAGCAAAGTCGTGCGGCGCGGTAACGTTGTCGCCCAGCTCTTCGCCGGCCTCGTTCATGGTTTTGCCGCGAATGGCGCTGGAAACCGCGGCATCCATCATCAGCTCGGCAAAATGGCGCGTAGCCTGGTCGAGCGCCACTGTGGCCTCGCGAATGGCCGCCAGATCCGTGCTATCCCTTACCGCGGCCAGACGCTTGCGCGCCGCCGCGATGGCTGCCTGCTCCTCGGCGCTCAATTCATTCCACGCCGGGTTCTGCGGCGCGCGCCCGACCGCCGCGAGAATCGAATCCGCCTCATTGCGCACCTCGATGAGCAAGCGCTTGGCAAAGTCTTCCTCGGCGTGGTCGAAGGAGTCGAGGATCATGCTCTCCACCTGCTCGTCGGTTAGCCCGTAGGTGGGCTTGACCTCGATCTGCGCCTCCTTGCCACTGCGCTGCTCGCGCGCGGAGACGTGCAGGATGCCGTCTGCGTCGATCAGAAAACGGACCTCGATGCGCGGCAGGCCAGCGCTCATGGGCGGAATGCCTTTCAGGTCAAAACGCGCCAGCGAGCGGCAGTCGGCGGCCAGTTCCCTCTCGCCCTGCACCACGTGGATGGCTACGTTGGTCTGCCCGTCCACGCCGGTGGTGAAGAACTCGGTAGCCGAGGCGGGAATCGTCGAGTTGCGCTGGATGATGCGCGCCACCGCGCCGCCCAGCGCTTCAATGCCCAGCGAGAGCGGGGTCACATCGAGCAGCAGCATCTCTTCGGTCGTCTTGGACGCGCCGGCCAGGATGTCGGCCTGCACCGCCGCGCCCAGCGCCACCACTTCGTCGGGGTTCAGCTCGATATGCGGCTTTTTGCCGCGCGCGCTCAAGTGAAAAAGCTCGTCCGCCAAATGCCGCACGGCGGGAATCCTGGTCGATCCGCCCACCAGAACCACCTCGTCGATCTGTTCCGGCGCGATGCCGGCGTCGGCGAGGGCCTGTTTGCAGGGGCCTACCGTGCGTTCGAGCACCGGCTCAATCAGCATCTCGAAGACCGCACGCGGAATCTCGCGCTGGTAGCGGTCGCCGTTGGGCAGCTCGATGTCGAAGCTGGCCGACGGCTCCGCGGAAAGGCGAACCTTGGCGTCGATGGCGGCTTTGCGCAGGGCCTGCACCGCGGGCGGATGCCCGCGCAGATCGACGCCGTGCTCGGCGTGAATCTCGTCCAGCGCGATGGTCAGCAGCAGGTTGTCGATGTCGTCGCCGCCCAGGTGCGTGTCGCCGTTGGTGGATTGCACCTCGAAGATTCCGTCGCGCAGCTTGAGGATGGAAATGTCGAAGGTGCCTCCACCCAGGTCGTAAACGGCAATCGTCCCGTCCTTGGCGCGGTCGAGTCCGTAGGCCAGCGCGGCCGCGGTGGGCTCGTTGACCAGGCGCAGCACCTCCAGGCCGGCCATGCGGCCCGCGTCCTTGGTGGCCTGGCGCTGCGCATCGTTGAAATACGCGGGCACGGTGATCACCGCCTGCGTCACCGGCGCGCCGAAGAACCGCTCGGCGTTGCGCTTGAGCTGGCGCAGCACGTAAGCCGAAATCTCCGGCGGCGTAAAGCGCAGCTCGCCCAGTTGGATGCGCGGCACCTCGCCGGCCTCAATATCGGCGGCCAGGCGGAAAGGAAAGAACTTCAGCTCGCTTTTGACTTCCTCAAGCCCGCGGCCCATCAGCCGCTTGACGGAATAGATGACCCGCTCCGGCGTCTCGATGAGCGCCTTGCGCGCGCTGTTGCCCACCGTCACGGTGGGCCGACCGTTTCCGCCGGTATGAATAGGGTCGAGCGCGACCACCGACGGCACCAGGTTGGAGCCGTCCACGCCGGGAATCACCACCGGCTTATCGCCCTCCATGTAAGCGACCAGGGAATTGGTGGTTCCCAAGTCGATTCCAACTACGCGTCCTTCCGCCATGTCGTTTAATCAAGCTCCAAAGGGTCTGACCCCTGAGATTAGTTGGCAGACCCTAAAGTCCCGGTCACGTCGCGAACCAGATTGCTGAGGTAGCGCCGCCGGTCGAGCAGGGCCACCATTGTCTTTTGCGCCGCATCGCGGGCGGCCGCGCCACCTTCGTCCCACGCCTGCCATTGCGCGCGCAGATCACGGTCCACCTCGTCCAGCAGCCCGTCGAACTTTCTCTTTGCCTGCTCCAGGCTGGCCTGAAGTTCTGGATTTTCCTCGCCCGTCTCGCGGGCCATGCGCATCTCTTCGAGCTGCATATTCAGCTCGAAGACTTCTTCAAGCAGATCGGCGGGTGCCCGCGAGGGACCGTTTTCATGCTTGGGGCGGTCCTTGCCGCTGTACTCCTCGCCGATCTCCGCGCCCTGAAGTTTGAGCAGGTACTCGGTGCGGCGCAGGGGATCTTTCAGGGTGCGATAGGCGTCGTTGAGCAGCGCCGTGTCCGCCAGGCTCCACTGCTTCTCGTTCTCCCCGGCGCGCGCAAAGCGGTCGGGATGAAGCTTGCGGCTGAGGCGGTGAAACTCCCGTTCCAGCGCGGCCAAATCCAGGTTCAGCTTTGGCTCCAGGCCAAAGACGGAAAAATAATTGCCGCCCGGCGGAGGCTGAATCTTGCTGCAATGCGGGCAAAACAGCGTGGACTCATTGTGAGCCACGGAGCAGGACCAGCAGGCAAGCGGAACCGCGGTATCGATGACTTTCAACATATTTGAACACCAGCGATCAGGGGCTACGACGAGAACGAAGTGCCGCAGCCGCAGGAGCGCGTGGCGTTCGGGTTGATGAAGTGGAAGCCACGGTGCATCAGCGTCTCCTCGTAGTCCAGCGTCATGCCGTGCAAGTAGAGAAACGACTTGGGATCGACGAAGACGCGCACTCCGCCGAACTCGTAGACGCGGTCGCGCTCGCGGGGATGAGTATCGAACTTGATGGCATAGGAAAGCCCGGAGCAGCCGCCGCCCGTCACGCCCAGGCGCAGGCCGCCCTCGGTGGGCGAAATGCTCTCCTTGGCCATGACCGCGCGGATGCGCGCGAGGGCCCGTTCGGTCACCTGGATGCCTAGCGCGGGAGCGGCGGGCTGCGCATCCGCCTGCGCTTGCCCTGCAAACGCGCCCTCGGCGGGCTTGGATTCAATTGTCACTACGTCCAACATAGTTGCCTTTTCAATCGCCTGCTTGCGGCTTTGAGTGGGCGCGGCCTATCTGCCGCGCCCCTTCAAAGCCAAACCCAACGAAGTTGTCTTACTGCGCCGAGGCGGCCGCCGGAGCGGTTTCCGCCACGCCGTTCTTCTTCTTCCAGTCGCCGATGGCGGCGCGAATTGCATCCTCGGCCAGCACCGAACAGTGAATCTTCACCGGAGGCAGCGACAGTTCCTTCACGATGTCGGTGTTCTTGATGGACATCGCATCATCAACGGTGCGGCCCTTGATCCATTCGGTGGCCAGCGAAGAGCTTGCAATCGCCGAGCCGCA
The DNA here is from genome assembly GCA_963808795.1 of uncultured Acidobacteriota bacterium. Taxonomy (GTDB): domain Bacteria; phylum Acidobacteriota; class Terriglobia; order Terriglobales; family Acidobacteriaceae; genus Telmatobacter. Next base: position 362,961 of record CAWEGL010000020.1, on the reverse strand, counting down.
GCCAAAGGTCTTGAACTTGGCCTCCTCGATCACCTGCGTCTCCGGGTTCACGCGAATCTGCAGGCGCATGACGTCGCCGCATTCCGGCGCGCCCACCAGTCCCGTGCCCACCTCCTGCATGCCTTTGTCGAGCGTGCCCACGTTACGCGGATTGTTGTAGTGGTCGATCACCTTGTCGCTGTATGCCATGTTTCCGATCTCCTCTCGCGGGGAAGCCGCGTCCTTCTCTTGTTTGATTCGGCAGGCGTGCCCGCCGATGCTTCAAAAGCAGCCATTAGCTTCTAGTCTCTAGCTTTTAGCTAGGAGCTAGAGGCTAGAAGCTGCCTTTAGTGCGCCTGCCACTCGATCTTGGTCAAATCAATCCCTTCCCTCACCATCTCGTAGAGCGGCGAAAGCTGGCGCAACTTCTGCACCACGTCGATGATCTTGGCGGCCACGTAATCCACCTCGGCCTGGGTGTTGAACCGGCCCAAACCAAATCGAATCGAGCTGTGCGCCACATCGTCGCCCAAGCCCAGCGCCTTGAGCACGTAAGAAGGTTCGAGCGTGGCCGATGTGCAGGCCGAGCCGCTCGAAACCGCTACGTCGTTGATGCCCATCAGCAGCGACTCGCCCTCCACGTAGAGAAAACTCATATTCAGGTTGCCGGGCAGCCGGTGCTCCATGGAGCCGTTCACATGGACGCAATCCAGTTCCGCTTCGATCTTCGCCCGCAGCCCGTCCCTCAGCCCGCGCAAGTAGGCCGCCTCGGAGTCCATCTCTTCGAGAGCGATCTGGCAGGCCTTGCCCAGGCCTACAATGCCGGGCACATTCAGCGTCCCGCTCCTCATGCCGCGCTCATGGCCGCCGCCGTCGATCTGCGCCGCGATCTGCACGCGCGGGTTGCGCCGGCGCACGTAGAGAGCCCCCACGCCCTTGGGCCCGTAAATCTTGTGCGCGCTGATCGAGGCCACGTCGACGTTGTCGGCGATCACGTTGAAGGGCACCTTGCCCACCGCCTGCACCGCGTCGGTGTGGAAGATCACGCCCTTTTCGTGACAAATCTTTCCGATCTCGCGGATGGGCTGCAAGACCCCGATCTCGTTGTTAGCGGCCATGATGGTGACCAGAATGGTCTTCTCGTCCATGGCCCGCTTCAGGTCTTCGAGGTCGATCAAGCCGTCGGCCTTCACCGGCAGATAGGTAACGCGAAAGCCGTACTTTTCCAGCCGCTTGCAGGTGTCCAGCACCGCCTTGTGCTCGGTCGCCTGGGTGATGATGTGGTTGCCGCGCTCGCGGTACATCTCCGCCACGCCCTTGATGGCCAGGTTGTCGCTCTCAGTGGCCCCGGAGGTGAAGATGATCTCCTTGGCGGTGGCCCCGATCAGCTTGGCGATCTGCTCGCGCGCCGCGTCCACGGCCTTCTCGGCCTCCCATCCAAACGAATGGTTGCGGCTGGCCGCGTTTCCGAACTTGGTGGTGAAATATGGCATCATCGCCTCCAGCACCCTGGGATCCAGCGGGCTGGTGGCGTGATTATCCATATAAATCGGCAGGTGAACCCCCGCCGGAACCTCCACTTGGCTGACAACTGTGCTCATCTCAACTCTCCATCCTCTTCAAACTATGCTCGCGTTGCGTGCGAAGCTGTCATGGCAAAAATCTATCTATTTGCCGCAGAGGTCACTCCGCTCCTTAAGCCGTCAGCGAAACCAAACCGTGTGCATCGCGGCCGGGCGCGCCGGCGTGCTGTTGCGCGCCGGCGTGCTGTTCGTGCTCGGCCAAATCCTGGATGCTGATGCTCTTCAGCACTCCGGCAATCGTATCGTTGACCCGCGCCAACGGCTCCTTGACGGTGCAGTTCGGGGTCAGCTCGCAGGACTTCGCGCCCTTCACGCAGGAGGTGATGAAAAACGGCCCGTCGATGGCGTGAATTACCTCGTAGGCCGAAATCTCGCGCGCATCCCGGGCCAGTGCGTACCCGCCGTTCATTCCCGCATGGGAGCGCAGCAATCCCGCCTTGGTAAGCCGCTGCAAGACCTTGGCCAGCAATTGTGGCGGAATCCCGTACGTGTCGGCCACGTCCTTGGCGCTCAACGCCTGCGTCTCCGGATGTTCGGCCAGGTACTTCAGGGCTATCAACCCGTAATCCGCTTTTTTGGTCAGCTTGAGCACACTATATCCAACCCCTTCAATTCTCATTCAGTATACGACCATTTATGTCGGGGTTCAAGCCCATCTGGAGGCCATGTGCGCCCCTCCGGCCAGAAAAATCTTGACGGCGGAGCTAGAATTCAACAAAAATCGGTTTGCAATGGGCCCCAAGATCGCTACAATCTGGCGGAAAGAGCACCTACTTTAACCAGCGCAAGGAGCCATGGCGACTGCCTGCAAACATCCAAGGGTTCGCATCGTCTCCCGGCACGACGATGCGGAGTTTGTCGAGTGCCTGGAGTGTGGCGAGGTCTTTGATTCCGAGGAGTTCCGCGACATGGAACTTGAGGATTCCGCTGAAACCGAAGACATTCCGGACGATTCCTGAGCGCGCGCCCGCCGCGCTTTACAACGGTTCCAGAGTTGCTATACCCGGAAAGCGCTCTACCGGGGTATGGCTGCGCTGCCGGCCGGAGCGCCCGTGCGGTGGGACGCTACCCATGCGTAGTGCAGCCCTGACAACACGGTGAGGGCCATGGTCGCATCCAGCGCCACCATCCTCACCGTCGCTACCCAGTAGGCTGCGGTAAGCTGACGCAGCAGAACAGCCGCGACCGCGCTGATCTGGGCCAGGGTGTTGGCCTTGCCAAGGATGCTGGGGCGAAACTCCCGCCGGCCCGCCGCCGCGTACAGAATGGCCGCCACCAGCAGAATGCCCACATCCCTGCCGAAGACCAGCACCGTGACCGTGGCCGGAATCAATCCTTTGTGCGTGAGCACCAGAAACAGCGTGCTCAACAGCGCCTTGTCGGCCACCGGATCGAGGTAATGGCCCAGCATCGAGCGCTGCTTCAGCACCCGCGCCAGCGCACCGTCCAGCGCGTCGGTCAATCCTGCCGCCACAAACAGCCAGAAACTCAGCCTATAGTCGCTCTGGAGGATGGTGGCCACCAAAAACGGCGCCAGGCAGATCCGCAATAGAGTGAGCAGGTTAGGGGTGGCGCGCAGCGGGTTCAGCCGTAAACTCGATTCGCTCATAGCAAAGGTGAAGAAGCAGGATAGCAGTTGCTTGGGCGCAGACCCGTGCGGACCCTCAAATTGCCTCTCTCAAGCGATCTCTCCGCATCCCTTCTTCAAGGCCCGGCCACCAACGGCCAGAAGCATCTTCCCCAAGATGCCGCTTCCATGCCGGCCCGTCCAGGCGCGAGTGGAGAATCGCTCACTCGTCAACGATGGTACAGCATGGGAAGGTACAGCATGAACGCACGGCCGCTGTAGGCGCTTGCCGCCCGCACCCTTTTCCGGCGTTATCGATCCTGATAGACTACCTGATGTTCCTCTTAGAGGCGCGTAGCTCAGTTGGTTAGAGCGCTTCCTTGACACGGAAGAGGTCGCTGGTTCGAATCCAGTCGTGCCTACCATATTTATCAATAGTTTAGACGGGGCGGACGGTCAATCCCCGATTATTTGTGTCGTGGTTTGTGTCATAACCCCCCATTCCAGTGCCTTTTGAGAGGGATTCCACGGCCTTGCGCTTGGCCTCCATACGGACGTGGCTGTACCGTTCCAGCATCCGGCGGCTGACGTGTCCGGCAATCGCCATGATGGTTGAGTCTGACGCGCCGCTCTCGGCAAGAGACGTGATTGCGCAGTGCCTCAGATCGTGGAACCGGAAGCCGGGCAGCCCTGCTTTCTTCGTGAGGGTCCGCCAGGCAGACCGCCAGCTATTGACGTGCTTTGTGGGGTCAAACTCCGTAAGATCGGCCCCGATAACCTCTGTGCCGTGGAATACCCGTCTGGAGACGTAGGACGCAAAGACGTAATGTGCCGGGTCCACTGTGCCGAACGATTCCGCCCGCGCCCGAAGCCTTGCCAGAACGGAGCAGGCAACGTCAGTGAGAGGGATGGCCCGAACCCCTGCCGCCGTCTTTGATTTGCGAACCGTCACGGTTCGGTCGAACAGGTCAACGTCCGCCCATTGCAGCCCTTTCAACTCGCAGCCCCGCGCGGTCGTATTCAGGCAGAGGATAGCCGCAAGGTAGGCCGTCTCCCACTCTGGCCGCATGACAGCCGTCTTGAGCAGCCGTTGCTTGTCATCCTCAGTCAATGCCCGCCCGATGGATTCCGGCTCTTTCAAGGGCCGTATATCGTCGGCAACCCGCGCCCAAAGTCTCGCCCGTTTCAAGATGCGCCGCAAGATTCCGAGTTCCGCGTTCAGGGTTGCCGGTCCCACCTTCTGCTCTGCCCGCCATGCTCGGTATTCGATGATCCGCTTCGCCGTGATCGCTTTCAACGGTTCCTGCTTGAAATAGGCCCGCAACTGTACCAGCAATTGTTTCTCTTTCGCTTGGCTGGCCGGGGCCAGTTCCAGCTTGCGGGCCGTCACGTAATCGTCTGCCGCCAGTCCGAACGGCTGACGGGCCAGGGTGGTAGAGGTCTGATGCAACTTGCCCTCTGACGCCGCCGCTATCAGTTCCTTCTCTTTGGCCTGCGCTTCTCTCCAGTCCGTTGTCTCAAGGCTCTGCCGGAATCGTTGCCCGTTGACAACGAAATGGCAGTGCCACGTCTTACCGCGTTTTTTGAGTGACATTGGTCCTCCTGTTGGATTCCTTGACGGCTCCATGTTTATGAAGCCGGTAACGCTCTCTGTCAGCTTTCCGGCGCTTCGCTTTGAATTCTTCGGATGACTGATGAGCTTTGACTCGACATGCCGTGCTGCAATGGTTCTGGTCAACTCTTCCCGCGACAAAGTATCGACCGCAGTTGCAATTTCTCACTCGGTCGAGTTCATCTCGTTCGGCAAGTTGGAGCGCGCACATCACCGCTGCGATCTCGGCATTTTCAGAGCGGGGGGGCGATGAAGATGAATCGGCGGCTCGGTAAAAGAACCTGTTACCGAACGGATCGATTTGCGGGATGACTCGATAATGCTCAAGCAATTCATTGAGCCGGAATCCATCCCCAAGAGTCCTCGCCACGAGTGCATCAAATCGAGTCGATTGCCAAGGCAGAGAATGCGCCGTCGGCTTTATTTCCTCGTAATGAGAAATGAACCAATTCCGTTGCGCGAGCATCTGAATGATGCTTTCGACACGCGCGCAACTTTCGTGAGAGAGCTTGGCTCCATTCAAAATCTCGGCCAGCCGTTCTGAAGGGGATGGACGCTCAGACTGGCCCGAAATGCCCTCTATGAAATCAGAGACCATTGCCGCCGTCACTAACCGGCTCGCTTCCCTTTTCCTCATACGCTTTCTCGTCATTTCCAGCCTCAAGATTTCAGGACGCCCTTTGCTCAATTCGTATTAACTTTACGTCATACGAGTAACAAGTGCAAGCGTTATCGTATTCGGTGCAATCAAGTGCAAGAAACCGGAAGGAGATTTTATGGCAATTTGCTTCTCAGTGAAGACGGCAGCAGAACAGTGCGGGCTGTCCGAGCGCACCATCCACGCGGCAATCAAGGATGGGTTGCTAAAGGTGATGCGGGTTGGGCGGCGCGTTCTCATCACGCCCGCAGCCTTGGAGAACTATCTGCATGGCAAGACAGGGCCGAGCAAGGAAGGCGCCCGGTGAGTACCGAACGGCTGTTGACCTTGATTGAAGTCGCAGACTTGCTCAGAGTCAGCACGCACACGATCCGGGCATGGGTCCGCCAGAAACGGCTGCGTCCTACACGAATCTGCCGCCGTCTGCTCTTCGACCCTGCCGAGGTCACACGTTTTGTCGGGGAAGCGAAGTAACCGATGACCGCCGAACGCCGCGAACAGAAACAGCTTGAGTGGATGGCTTCCATCTTCGATACCGAATGCGGGCAGGAGCGTGCGCGGTGAGCGCCAGCGGCAGCCAAACGAGAGTCTCCGTTGCGTCCAGTGCTCCGCTCCCGACATGGGACGGCCCTGAGTATCCGCGTGTCGCACCTGGACGCTACGACGCGGTTGCGACTCGCTATCACGGGCCGGTTTGGGTGAAAAGGTATCGGCGCTTTTCTCTCCTAGTCGAGTTTGAATTGCTGTGCGAATCGAAGCGGGTTTGCGCCTTCTTCAACATGGGAACCAATCCTGAAAGGCCGCACGCTGGCCCACAGAGCCGCTACTTCCAAGCGTGGTGTATTGCCAATGGCGAGCGCCCGCTTGCGAAGCAAAGGCTCGATCCGAATGTGTTTTTGGAGGGCCAGATTTTCAAGATTGAAGTCGCGGACTGCGGGGCGGACTCCGAAGGCGAGCAAAAGGACGACTCCCTGGTGTACAGCCGCGTGACGGTGATACTAAGTGCCGAGCGAGCGAATCAGCGCAATCACCCAATCAGGCAATCAGCCCAATCAACTGATTCACTCAATCAGGAATCAGTAATCATGCAATCACCCAATCAGGAATCAACCAATCAAGGGGGCCGGGAAAGGGATAGAAAGGCTTCGCCTCAGCCGGGCGTTGGCAATGCAAACCCACAGCAAACCAGAAGGGCGGGGGCTTCGGCTCCCGCTCAGGCCGAGATAAGGCTCTCATCTCTTGGAGGCCGCCAGTGACGCGGCAAATTCAGCCCGGCGATTCAGTTTATGGTGCGCGCCCCATAAAACGTGAGCGCCGCACCAAAGAGCGCGTAGCGCAGCTAGACCGGCAAATTCTGGAGGTTTTGACCGCTGACCATCCGCAGAGCGTCCGACACGTCTACTACCGCATGACGGACCCGCGCCTGCCGGAGCCTGTCGAAAAGACTGACAAGGGCTACAAGGCCGTGCAGCGCCGCTGCGTCGAATTGCGCCGAGTCGGGCGACTTCCCTACAACTGGCTGAGTGACACTGGCCGCCGAGGTTATTTCGTAAACACGTTCTCAGGAGCCAGTGACTTCGTGCGCAGCATGGCAAGTCTGTATCGGGCGGACCTTTGGGAAAGAGCCGATTACAAATGTGAGGTCTGGTGCGAGTCGCGGTCCATTGCCGGTGTTATTCAGGCGGACTGTGAAGAGCTGGCCGTCTCGCTTTATCCAGCCGGGGGATTCTCCAGCATTACCTTTGCCTTTGAGGCCGCCCAGGCAATGAACGCCGCAAGCGATGGCCGCGAGGTGATTATTCTCTACATCGGCGACTATGACCCCGCCGGAGTCCTGATAGACCGTTCGCTTGAGAGCGAATTGCGGCTGCACCTTGATCCCGATGTCGAGATGCGATTCGAGCGCATCGGCATCACCCGCGAACAGGTGGAGCAGTATGACCTTCCTACTAAGCCGCGCAAGGAAAGCGATAGGCGGTCTCTTCATGTCGAGTATGCAGTTGAGGCCGAGGCCATGCCCGCTGGCATCTTGCGCCGTCTGCTCCGCGACCGGATCGAGGGACTTCTACCGCCGCGCGCTCTGGAGATTGCCAAGGCCGCTGAAGCCTGCGAGCGAGCGCAGCTTGAGTGGATGGCCGTCAGGTTTGACACCGAAGCCTGAGCACTCGCCTGAGCGCCCTCTGTGAGCGGCGGGCTAAACCTAGCTCCAAGGTGCCGGAACGCGCCAGCGGGCAGCGGGACGCCAGCGCGCGGCAAGCCGGGAGAGCTTGCCCATTCGGGAGCTACCCTAGCCGATTCACAATGATGTTATCTCACGTTGAAACCGGACCCGGCGGATGAGCCGATGATCGGCGCACCCACGCGGCGCATCGGCGGACAACGCGCGAATGTGGCGCAATCATCCGGCGACAATAGCCGAAACAGAGAGCATCATGGAGCAGGATGCCGAATCACAGCCCCATGATCGCCGGAGCATAACCAGCGGGCCTGTGGCGCGATTGGCGGGGTATTCTGCGGCGGTTCTACTTTCCGCCTGCAACGAAACCGGCTCCCACCCATCCAATCGCGCGAACCGCGCCCGACCGGACAGAGAATTCAGAAATTCATTGACCCTCGATGAGACCGGGTGGGCCATCCGGTTGTCCGCTCAATGATGCGCATGTAGGCAGGCCGTTGTAGGACGACTTTCCGCCATTCGTCCGCCAATTCCACGTCCGGCAGAGTTGACCTGTATATGAGTCGAGAGCTAAGTTTTGACGCATTCCAACCGGATAGACCTCCACGGTTTTGAAACGCTGCCGATCCGCAGGGGTGCTCTGCACCTTCTCAGATGGCACCGCCGTAGATGGCTGATTTTGACTTTGCGGCCCCGTCGCGTCACAGCCGACTAGCAACGGGACTATCGCCCCCACCACTCCCAGGAGCAGGGCCAGCCGTCGCGTTCCTTCTTTGAGATTCATAGCGTCACTCCCACCGGCGCAGTCACGAGTCAGACGCGATCCCGGAGACGATTCATCATCGCGTCCAAAAGCAGCGGTTAGGTCAAAAGTCCCAACACTTTTTCGGTGAAGCGGCGTATACGATCGCGGCCATGGGATCTCCCCACCGCTCCGGGTGCTCCTGCATGAACTTGTTGACAATCGCCAGCAGTTGGTCATTTTGGAGGTGGGGAATGCAGTCGCTAAAGGTCAGAAGGGCTGCGGGGGGTTCCCCAGCGAACGATAGTGCGAATGCGTATCCGTCCCAAACGCCTTCCAGGAAAGCGGTCTTCTCGTCCTCCGAAAGCTCCCTAAAATCATTGCCTGTGAGAAAGCCGCTCACAATTAGGAATGGCTTGTGCTTGTGTTGAGGAGAGCCTCCGCTCGTTTCAGAGGTAGTTGGTTTTTGGGGGAAGAGTTTAGATGCGGCTAGAACTGGTAGGAACCAAGCAGCCATCCTGAGCAACTGCCTTCGGTTCGAGGTGCCTTTTATTGCGTGGTTGCGCAAGATCATGAGCCATCTCCGATAGTTTGCGGCGGAATTGGAAAGCGTCACACGGCCAGTCTACAACGATGTGACCCATCGGCTGTGTACGCATCGGCTGCGCAATTCGATCATTTCAACGAATGCCCGTCGATATTCGCATCCGGTTTGGCCGTGCCATCCGCCGCATCCGCGAGGAACAGGAGATCAATCAGGAAGAGGCTGCCGAGCGTTGCGGGCTTCACAGGACATACTACAGCGGCGTGGAGCGCGGCGTCCGTAATGTTTCGCTCGTGAACCTCGAAAAGATCGCCAAAGGGCTGAAAACGAATCTGCCGGGCCTGTTTGAGCGCGTCTGATGGTCAGTGCGGAGCGCGGAGCTTCCTTGCCCTCGCCTCAGCACTTGCCCTTAGCTGCCAGCAATATTCGATCAACTCCCGATCTTTCGCGGCCCGCGTGTTGTGCTCCTGGGCGCTCTGATAGGTCAGGTCATAGCACAGGCGGCAACGGAAAACCGTCTCCCCGGTTGGAAGGTACAGACGGCCCGACCGCCTCCCGCATTCACAGCGAAACCAGAATCGTTCTCCGCCCCAGTGGGGCCGTGTGGTGGTGAGGCGGATCAACTGGCCGTCTCCCACGAAGAGGTGTGGGCCGCGCCAGTCAGCCCGCATCTCAGCCCGCAGACTTCCAAGGCTCGAACCGTTCGACAGAGGCCAGGAAACGGTGAAACTCGTCCCGTCGGGAAGCCGGAACACTCCACTGCGATTGAATTCGGCTGCCGACAGATGAATCGGGCATTCCTCCACCGTCAGTCTTGAGGTCCACGGCTCGCGCCCCATCCTGAAAGCCTCCATTTTTTCCTAAATCAATTGTGTGCCGGATTACGGAATTTTGCCACTCACGCCAGAAAGGGCGTCATAGCCGGAGCGGTGGCTGTCTGTGGACAAGTCCCGCCGATCCCGCCTGGTACCGTCCCTTCCGGCCAAGTCTCACCCTGCCAGTAACCCCATGCCCGCCCGCCAATTAACTGCCAATCCGCTCCCGATACGCGAAGGAACGATAGAGACAGGGGGCGACACAGAGCAGCCCACATCTCCGCTGAGTCCCTGCGCTGCCTGTAATAGACTGCGAGGAATGCGAGGAATGCGATATGACAGACGGGGTGAGGCCGACAGCTTACACGGTGGCAAGGGTCGCTGAACTGTTCTCCTGTAGTCAAAGGACCGTTTACGACTGGATTACGTCAGGACGGCTCAAGGCGTATCGGCTTGGAGGCGACGGTGCGTACCGGGTTCCATGGCCAGAAGTGGAACGGGCGCGGGCGGAATGGATGGTCCGGCCAGAAACCGGCACCGCTCTTTAGGGAGAGCAATTGTGTCCTTTGCCTGATGTTCTCTCCTACTCAACGGCCAACTACGGCGTACCGCTCGGGTCACGTTGTGGCAGGGCCAAGGGGCATCCGTATGTGCGCAACGTGTACGCTTACCCTTTACTGCGATGCCATCCAGACCCCACGGGGCCAGGAGTGCAATATTGCACTTTCACTCCAGAGCCTTCACAGCGCCCGCTATGGCTCACGGGCAGGGCAGGGGGCTTGCAAACGCTCACAGGCAATTTCTGCGCGTTCACGCCCCGTCCTGCGTTCCGTCCGCTTCGCAACTGAATGGGATCAGTATGCACTATTGGTGAACACTATTTTAGAGCGATCCCGATTCCCGCGACTCGCTCGGCAGGCACGTCATAGCCGTCACAGGGCCGCTCTACGGACAAGTTCGACAGTTCGCGCTGGCCGAGAGGCACTCTAGGCAGCGGGTGGCGTTCACTGTGTTACCACCGGGACGGCGGGCAAGGGTGCGCTGCATCTTTGTGTCATGCTTTGTGTCGTAACCCTGCTATCCCTGCCGGTATCTGGCCATCTCAGGCAGTGTCGCTCAGTCACACGCAAAAGGCAGCAAACATGCCTGAAACCCGCATGAACACTGCCTCTCCGTGCCTCTGTGTGTCGCTCGGCTCTCTTCTGTATCAATGCACCCGGCGATTTGACACGGAAGAGGTCGCTGGTTCGAGTCCAGTCGTGCCTACCATATTTATCAGCGATTTATCAGCGGGAACATCAAGGAACAAAGGCGATGAGCTGCGGACGGGGACTGGATGCGAGAAAAACATCCCCTCCTTGCCGATGAGGGGAAGTGTTATTCTCGACGTCCCTCCCCTTCGCTTGACATCCGCATTTATAGAGCCCGCGCCCGCATTGGGGCAATGAGAAGCCGCCAAGCGCCGTGAAATGTTGGATTAAAGGGTTCCGGTCGGGGGCCAAATGTTGGCTCAGAAGTTCACGCCGGAGCGCGAAATCTTCGCCCGGTGCTTCGCGAAGCGGCGAGGGATATTACCGGCAATTTCCTGCGCGGGAAAATTTATTTGCCGGCAATTGCGCGGATAAGACAGATTTATGAATAGAGAATTGCGCGGAAACGCATGTATTGGTACATCAACAAGGGGGTTACGGGCGTTGTGCGCGCATTGAACGTGTATTTTGTGGGGGAAGTTGACTGTGGGGGTGGCGAGGGATCAGTTGTCAGATGTCAGTTGTCAGTGGTAAGGGACTAGGGGCTAGGGACAGAAGGGGCGGCGGGTTGCAATGGAATGGCGTTTCGCGGCGGTCAGGCCGCGGACACCGGTTCAGCACACCTGGTGGAAGCCTATTCCCATGAGGGCCGCGGTCTTGCCGAGGGTGGCGGCTATATGGCCCACGCCCACGGCGCAGTGGTGCGCGGGCGCCTGGGCGTTCCAGGCATTGACGAATGCACGCGCGCCCGGCGGAAAGCGATAGCGGCTGTTGGTGTTGCCGATCTCCAGAATCTCCCCGGCCACGCTCTCGCCTTGGGCCACCAGGAGCTTAAAGCGCGACCCGACGTCTTCAACTACCGAGAGTAGCGTTACGGGTCCGCACTTCACGCTCATTTCAACCGAAAGGCCGCGGCCCACCTTGCCGTGGTAGACCTGGAGCGGCCGCACCCTGGTCTTGCCCTGAGCAATGGCGATGTGGCCGGGACCGTCGTGGCCCATCAGCACCAGGTCGCCGTTGAAATCCATCGCGTAGTACTCAGTGAACGAGCCGCCCGCGCCCAGGCAATCCATGATCTTCATAGCCAGCGCATTTTTGACCTCGTACTCGCCGGCCACGGGAATGTGGCGGGCGGTGAGCAGCGAAGCGCCTAGGATGATGGAACTCATGGTGTCTTCATTGACGGCCACGCCCGAGCCCTTGTAGTAGTAGGCCAGCGCATCCAACTCATACTGCTCGGCAAAAGCATCCAGCGCCAGCGAGGTGCGCGCGGCGCGGCGCAACTCCTCCGGTGGGCAATCTGCCTGCACTTCGAAAGCGGCGTGGAACTCCTGGACGCGGCGCGCCAGATCGTGGTCGCCGACCGCAGCTCGCAGCGCGCTCAACTCATCCACTTCGAGAAGCTCAACATGGACGCCGAAGACGATGGAGGCCAGGGTCACATCGGTCATGATGTCCAACATGCCGCTGTAATAATGGCCCAAGAGGCCCAGCCGCGCCGAGGCCAGCGTGGAGCGCACACGCGCCGCCGCCAGCCACTCCTCGATCTCGCCCCATGTGGTTTCTTCACCGAGCACGCCGGTCACCTGGTGGAAGGGGATCCGCGCCCGCGCCAGTAGATTGGCGATCTCGGGAACCGGACAGGCCGAACAGTGGGCCAGCCACTCGCCGGTCATGGCAGTGCGATCTTCCAGGCGGTTGAAGGCCCGGTAGTCGATGGCCGCCACAGGTTGCAGGTTGAGCACTACCACCGGCACGCCGGCGCGCTGGACAAGCGGCAGAACGGTGCTGGAGAGCGCATAGGTCGTGACGTAGAGAAACAGCACGTCGATGTCCTGACGGCGGCACTCGTGGCCGGCCTCGCCGGAGCGCGAAGGCGTGTCGACGAGGCCCAAGTTAACCACCTCGACGCCGGGGCGCGCAAGCCGCGCCGCCACCTGCCCCAGGTAACCCTCCAGCCGCGCTTTTAACCCCGCAAACTGGCTCCAATAGGCATCAAGGCCGATGCCGCACAGACCTACGCGCAGGGCATGCTTGCCGTTCATCGTGTCCCCCTCGTCTTTCGCGTTTACCAGCTCACCACCGTCACGGCGAAGGGCTGCAGCAGTATCTTGCCATCCACAGGCTTCACGCCGCGCGCGGGGCCGTCGCCGGTCTGCCCGTCTACGGTCAGCGCGCTGGCCCGGTCCGCGTCCGGCAGCGGGATTTCGACGGCGCGAGCGCGCTTGTTCGCCAGCAGCAGTTTGCGTCCTGCGGGCGTAAGGAACGCCTGCGCGGCCACGTCGCTGGAGCCGATGGCAGTTTCGACCAGTTTGTCGCCGGGATGGAAGGAGTCCTTGATCAGCTTGAGCACCCAGAAGCGCGCGTTGGGCAGGTTGCGAGTCCAGTCCATCATGCTCACGCTGGGAAATTGCGTGGGATAGCCGACCAACTGCGACTCGCCGATCACCTCGATTTGCAGCCTCGAGAGCTCGATGTAGAGATAGGCGTAGAGCGAACCGGCCAGGTTCCAATAGGCTGCCGGGGGCGGCACATTGTCGCCGGCTTTGTTGTCGGTGGGCAGAATCGCGCCCAGCTCATCCAGATCCGTTTTGGTTTGCGGCGAAAGCCGCTTTCGAATCGCCTCGACATAGCGCACCGTGTTCAGAAAGCCGTCGGCCTGATCGAAGAAAGTGTACTGCCAGCCATCGAGGGTCTGTCCGCTGGCCGGAGTTGCGTAAAAGTGGTAGGAGATGAAATCGAGCGGAATGCTTGGCTGGTGGTTGGCGTGATTCAGGAAGTACTCAAAGAAGCGCGGATTGGCGCTCGGCGCCGCCAGCGCAAGTCCCACGAACCTGGTCTGCGGCGAGACCTTGCGAATCGCGCTCACGATGGCGTCGTAACGCACGGTGTATTGCTCGGGCGTCATCTTGTGCTCGAAGTCTACTTCATTGAGCACTTCCCAATAGGGCATCTTGTAGTGATATCCGGACTCGTGGCGCACGCCGTTCTCATCGGTAAAGCCGCCATTCACGTACCAGCTCACCAGCCGCGCGTAGTAGCCGCCCAACTGCTTGCCAGTGGGATCGCGCAGCTCCGTGCCCTGCGTATAGTTCCAGTCCACCTGGTTGGGACCGGCGGGATACGTCACAGGCTTGCCGGTTTTCCACAGCCACGCCGGGGTGGTGCTGAAATTCATCACCGTCGGATGGCCTTCGGTGGCGGCGAAAAAATCCTTCATCATGGGATCGACGAGGCTGAAGTCCCACGAGGTTTTGGCGGGCGTGGGCGGCTCCAACTCGGCCACTGCCAGCCGGGGATAGGGGAGCCAGGGCACGAAGCGAACATAGTCGGCGCCCAGTTCCTTTAGCGCCCGAAAAGCTGCCGCTCCCAGCGGCTGTCCCGGCCGCAAGGGAGGATTGACCACCACCTGCAGCGTGGGCGTGGACCTGGAGACGGCGATGGTTTTGTCCCAATGAACGGTGAGCCGCGGCGCCGGTTGAGCCGGCAGCCCGGCCGCGGCCGCCAGGCAAACGAGGCCTGCAAATAAAAGACAAATAATTCCTGCCAGCAACTTCCCATCCCACCGTCTGCTTGCCGCTCTTTTGTGCACTGTACACGCTCCGCGGGCCATCTTATCACCAGGGCTATTTGCGGGCGCGACAAGAGGGTACGCGTAGGCTTGCGTTGCTCTCAATCGGTGCTGAAAGTGAGAGAATCGCCCCACCATTCCGTCATCGTCTAAAGAAGCTCCGGAACTGCCGTGCCCAGGCGCTACGGCTGCCGGGTGGAATTTTCCTCAAGAAAATGCCAACCTCCACTCCCCTAAAAGGGGTGCATGAATTCTGAAACCGCATTAATCGTCGTCGCCGCGGGGGGATTTTTTGACGGGGTTGAGGAGCATGGCGGGGATGGGCTTGGAGCCCATGGCGTCTTTCCAGAGGATGATGTTCAGCTCCTGGGTGGGGGCGCGGTCTTCGTGGGTGAAGTCCATCTTCATGCTGGCGCGCGCGCCGGGGGCGTTTTTGGGGTTGGCATTGTAGATGAGGCCGTTCTGCCGATTGACGTAGTCGGCGTTGTAGGGGGGCTGGTCGCCGGGGCCGGAGAAGAGCGAGGAAATGACGGAGCAGAAGGCGTCATTGTCGTTCATGGGCGGCAGGCCGAGGAGCATCTCGATGGTGCGGACGACGCTGACCGTGGAGTAGAAGCGGCTATCGACGAAGGGAGCGCCGCGGGGGCCGCGGGGCGAGTACTTGCTGACGACCAGGGCGATGCTGCGGTGGGCATCGACGTGATCGGGGCCGTTCTGGGCGTCGTCTTCGAGGATGAAGAAGGCGGTGTCGTTCCAGAAGGGCGAGTGGGAGACGGCATCGACGGCGCGGCCGACGGCGAGATCGTTATCGGCGACGGAGGCGTCAGGCGTGGAGTAGCCGGGGCGCGTGCCGCCGGTGTGGTCGTCGGGCAGCCACATCACGATGAACTGGGGCATGGTGTCTTTGCCGCGCTTGAGGTCCGCGACCCAACCCTGGAAGTGGCGGAGAAAGATATCCATGCGAATCTGGTCGGGGATGGAGAGATTGAAGTCGGGATACTCGGAGGCAAAGTGGGCCACGAGCTGGGGCTTGGTGGCGATATTGGAGATGAGGACGGGAATGCCCCAGGACCACTTGTTGACGCCGCCGCCCCAATCGGCGGGGAGGGGCTGGCCGGGCGCAATCAATTTGTGCGCGCACGCGGGGCCGGCCAGCATGGGCCCTAGCCTGGGGTCCGCGACCGCGGGCTGATTGCAGTAGGTGGAGGAGATGAATTCGCCGAAGGTGTAGTAGGTTCTGTGGTGCGCGGCGAGATCGCCCCAGATGTAACCGCTGGAGGGGGCGTCGACGTCGGGGATTTTCTGCAGGAGGGGTAAGCCGTCGGCGACTACGCCCTGGTAGTCGTAAGTGTGCTCGGCGCCGCGATAGTCCTGCTGCCAGGTTTTCTCGAGATAGTCGGTGGTGATGGCGGCGGTGGACCAGTTGTGGCCGTCGCCGGAGACCTCGCCGGAGTCGTAGAAGTTGTCGAGGACGCCGAACTGGAGGGCGAGCTGGTGCTCGTTGGGGGTGATCTTTTCGCCGTACATGGCGAGGTTGGGGTCGCCGTTGCCGACTTGCTCGCCGTTCTGGCTGAGGTCGCCGAGGATCTGATCGTAGGCGCGGTTTTCCTTGATGATGTAGATGACGTGCTGGATGCGGTTGTGGGCGCCGCCGGCGAAGACGATCTTTTGCTGCGCGGCCTTGATGCGGTTGGACTGGAGGACGTTGGCGGTCCACGCGGCGAGGTTGGTGGGGATTTGGGACTCATCGAGGGTAGCCAGCGAGCCGTAGAGGAGGCTGGCGATGTAAGTGAAGGGGCTCGGGCGGCCATGGGATCCGCCGGCGGCCGGGCGCTGGGAAAAGTCGTTGGGGCCGGTGCCTTTGCCTTTGTCGGTGGCGAGGTAGAGGTTGCCGCCGGAGGACGAAGGGATGAAGGCCATGGAGAGGGGCATCCAGTCAGTAGGAATGAAGCCGGCGGGCTCGACCATGCCCTGGCGCGCGGCCTGGGGCGTGAGCTGGCGGGTGTTGAGGACGGCGACGGAGTTGGTGCCCAGGTTGGCGGCGTAGAGGCGGCTGCCGTTGGCGTTGAGAGCGAGGGCGACAGGCTCGGCGCCGAAGTAGCTCTGGCCGGGCAGGCGGGTGTCAAAGTACCCCTTGACGGAGAAGCCG
The DNA here is from genome assembly GCA_963808795.1 of uncultured Acidobacteriota bacterium. Taxonomy (GTDB): domain Bacteria; phylum Acidobacteriota; class Terriglobia; order Terriglobales; family Acidobacteriaceae; genus Telmatobacter. Next base: position 346,315 of record CAWEGL010000020.1, on the reverse strand, counting down.
CGGCCGGCGACGTTGACGGCGGCGACGGCGTCGCGGTTGGAGAGAGAGACGTAGAGGGTATTGCCGCCGGGCGAGAGCGCGAAGGCGGAGGGATGGGTTCCGGGGCCGATGGGGCTGGAGGGCTTGAGCAGATCGAGCTTGCGGCCTACGGTGCCGCGGGCGAGGTTGAGCTCGACGATCTGGGAGGCGTTCCAGAGGGCGACAAAGGCGCGGTTGCCATCCTTGGAGACGGCCAGGGCGACGGGATAGGTGGAGGGTACGGTGTTGCTTTCGGAGAGATCGAAGCGCTGGCCGATGACGCCGGTGGAGGGGTCGAGGAGGGCGACATCGTCAGAGAGATTTTCAGCGACGAGGAGTTTTTCGTGGCCGGGAGGGCCGACAACGGCGATGGCGGCGGGATAGGGAATGCCTTTGCCGCCCGGCTTTTCGCCGATGAGATGGGTGGTGCGGCCGGGAGGGAGCTGAACGAGAGGCAGCGGGATGAGGCGCTCAGGGGCGATTTTGCCATTGGTGAAGCTGTAGACGGCGATGGCGTTGCCGGTATCGTCCTGGTGCTGGCCGGTGGGGTCGGTGATCGAGGCCATGCTGGCGTAGATCCGGGTGCCGTCGCGGCTGAAGGCCAGGCCGGAGAAGAGCGTCTGCTTGGCGCGGAGAGCGGTGCGGGCGTCAGGGAAGTCGGTGAGCACGCCGGATTGCGTATCGAGGACCGCGAGCGACTGGTCGTAGTTGGACTCATAGGTCCCGTAGCCGGCGTTGACGGTGACCACGTATCGGCCATCGGGCGAGACGGCCATGGAGATGGGCAGGCTGTTGAGCCGCTCGGGATGGCCGGGAATTTCGCCGATCAATTGTTTGCTGGAGGGCAGATCGATGGTCTGCGCGGGAAGAGAATCAAGCCCCAGGAACAGGGCCGCAACGGCAATGGCGAAGTGAGCTTTGATACGCATGGATAAGCCTCGATACGGAGCGAATCTCTCGAGTTTTATGAGAATCATGTTACAGCCAACGGGCGAGCAGCGACGGCGCACAGCAGGGATTGTACATTCAACGCATGAATCTGGAATCAATCGGAGGCGATTGCGGAGTGCGAATCGTAGCGACGATGAGGGCTGGGATGGGGCTGGGTACGGGGCGGCGGTGCTCATCCGGGCACAGATACCGGCTACGACGCGCGGTATTTGGCGATCGCTTTTTCATTGAGGCGAATGCCCAGGCCAGGACGCGAGGTGACTTGAAGCTGGCCGCGGGCAGTGTCCTCCGGAGGATCAATGAGTTCCGCGCGCCAGGGGACTTCACCAAATGCGAATTCGAGGATCAGGAAGCTGGTGAGGGTGGCGCAGACCTGAGCTGTGGCGGCGGCGGCCACCGGGCCCGCGGGGTCATGCGGCGATACCTTCAATCCCGCCGCCGCGCCCAGAATGCCGACCTTCTTGACTTCCAGCATGCCCCCGCAGTACTTCACGTCAGGCATCAGAATATCGACCGATCCGGCCGTCATATATGGGTAGAATGGCTGAGCCCCATAGCGGGTTTCGCCGCCCGCAATGGACATATACCGGGCCAACTCCGCATACTGGCGGATCGTGGGCAGTCCGGGCGGCAGGGTCACCTCCTCAAGCCAGAAGAGATTCAGGTGATCCAGCCTGGGCAGCAGCCTCAGCGCGTGCTCCACATCGAATTTGCTGTGGCCGTCGAGGAGCAGATCGCATCCCGGCCCAATGGCCTTCCGCACAGCCTCGGCGCGGAGGATTCCCTGTTGCGTGAGCTGTTCGGCTTGGGGGCCGCTGAACAAATCGCTGGGCATTTCGTCCCAGGGCGCAAGCTTGATGGCGTCGAATCCCACGTTAAGGGCCTGCTCCGCCATGGACGCAAAACCGGCCGGCGTGCGGGGATCCGTGGAGCGATTAATGTTCGCGTAGAGGCGGAGGGAGGTCCGCAGCGGGCCTCCGAGCAGGTCGTACACGGGGACGTTCAAAGCCTGCCCGATGATGTCCCAGCAGCACTGTTCCAGCGCGCTCAATGCGCACACCGCGCTCAGGCCGCGCGCCGGCATGGCTGGCGTCACCTGTTCCCGCAACCATTCGATGTCGAAGACGCTGCGGCCCTTGAGAAGAGCGGCGAACTGGTGAAGGTATTGGAGGGTGAGGGGGTCGTTTCCGCCCTGTGAGGCTTCGCCGATGCCGGTCAGCCCCACGCTCGACCCGAGGCGCGCGAACAGCCAGTTGCCGCGGGTGTTCACATGGACGACGAAGGTTTCAAGATTGCCGGCCTTGATTTCTACGGCAGTCTTGATCTTTGCGGCATCGGCAGCTTGGGCTGTGGCGCTGCTGGCTGCGGCAAACCAGAGGGGCAGACCCGCGACACATTCTCTGCGCGTGAGCATGGCATGGACTATATTACATGTCTCGAAGATGCACGGCCTCTAAGCAGTAGACGGTGACACCGGCCTTGCCGCCGCGGAAGGAAATAAGGACTCCCTGAGGAGCTTGCGCCCCTGGGCCAGGGCGCGCTCGTCGAGTTCGATCCACTTGGGGCGGCTGACGAGGCGGCGCAAGGCGGCGTCGATGCTGGCCTGGGGGAGCACCGCGGCGATCTCGAGGACCGCGCCGAGCATGATCATGTTGGAGGCGCACGGGTCGCCGAGCTCATCGGCCAGGCGGGTGAATGGAAGCGCCAAGACATGCACGTCCGGGCGCGCGCAATCGGGCGGGAAGACATCGCCGTTATAGACGATCCAACCGCCGGGGCGCACGCTCTGGTCGAATTTGCGCAGGGAGGGCTCGTTCATGGCCACCAGCACGTGGGGCGAGGTGACCAGGGGGGAATCGATTTCATGGCTGGCGAGGCGCACGTGGCAGTTGGAGGTGCCGGAGCGCATCTCCGGACCGTAAGAGGGCAGCCAGGAGACCTCGAGGCCGGCGTCTAGACCGGCCTCGGCGAGGACCTCGCCGAGGAGCAGAACGCCCTGGCCGCCGAAGCCCGCGATGCGGACCTGAAGATCGACCTCGGCACCGGGAGCGAACACGTGGGCGTTGCCCGCGGAGAGATCCTCATGAGCGACGTCGAGAATGGCCGGTATGCGATCGAGCGGAGGGGGCGGATCGGATGGCGTAGGGGACGCCGCTTCCTTGGTGCGGTCGCAGAAGACGCCTAGCGGAAAGGTTTTCTCCATGGCGTCGCGGACCCAATGCTGGGCCTCGACGGCGGACATCTTCCAGATGGTGGGGCAGGGCGAAAGCACCTCAATGAGCGAGAAGCCGAGGCCGCGGACCTGGTTCTCGACGGCGCGGCGGATGGCGCGGGCGGCCTGCGCAACCTGGCGATTATCTCCCAGGCCCACGCGCTCGATGTAGACGGGCGCTTCGAGCGTGGCGAGCAGCTCGCAGACGTGCAGCGGGTAGCCCTCCGTGGCGGCGCTGCGGCCCTCGGGGGTGGTGGTGGTTTTCTGGCCGAGGAGGGTGGTGGGCGCGGCCTGGCCGCCGGTCATGCTGTAGATGGCGTTGTTGACGAAGATCACGGTGATGTTTTCGCCGCGATTGGCGGCGTGGAGGATCTCCGCCGAGCCGATGGCGGCCAGATCGCCGTCGCCCTGATAGCCGATGACGATGGCCTCAGGCCGGCTGCGCTTCATGGCCGTGGCTACGGCGGGAGCGCGGCCATGCGCGGCCTGCACATTGCCGACGTCGAAGTAGCAATAGGTGAAGACCGAGCAGCCGACGGGGCCGATGAGGATGGTCCGGTCCTGGATGCCCAGCTCGTCGATGGCCGAGGCGAGCATCTTGTGCACAATGCCGTGGCCGCAGCCGGGGCAGTAGTGGGTCTGGTGCTCGAGGCCATCCTTGCGCTCATAGCGGTCGTAGAAGGATTTGGCCTTGGCGAAGGCGACTTCATATTCGGAAATTGCTGGGCTAGACATCGACCATACGCTCCTCTTCCGGCGACAAAGCCGGCAGCCGCCTCAGCGAGCTACGTGGGTTCGAAGGGGAATCCAGCAGCCGCCCCAGCGAACCAGGTTCGTTCGCTGGGGACCCCGGCAAGTAGCGCCGCGCTTGCTCGCGGACAAAGCGGAGCACTTCCTCGTGGCCGGGGACATTGCCGCCCATGCGGTTGAAGAACTCGACGGGGCGCGCGCCGTTGAGGGCCAGGCGCACATCCTCTAGCAACTGGCCGTTGCTCATCTCGACGACGAGGAAGACGCGGGCGTGGGCGGCGAGTTCAAGGAAGTGCGCGGCGGGGAATGGATAAAGGGTGATGGGGCGCAGGAGGCCGACGTTGAGGCCGGCGGCGCGGGCCTCGGCGGTGACGGCCTTGAGGATGCGGCCCACGATGCCGTAGCCGACGAGGACAATGTCAGCGCCGGCGGCATGGTACTGTTCGGCGCGGGCCTCGTGGAGCTGGGCGCGGCGGTACTTGGCCTCCAAAGCGCGGATGTGGGCTTCCAGGGCGTCGCAATCGAGATGGAGCGAGGAGACGAGGTTGGGGCGCGTGGCGGCGGTTCCGGCGACGGCCCAGGGCGGGAGCGGGGCTTCGACAGCCTGCTGCGGGAACTCGACAGGCTCCATCATCTGGCCGACGAAGCCATCGGCGAGGACGACGGCGGGGTTGCGGTAACGGGCGGCGAGATCGAAGGCCAGGGCGGTGAGGTCGGCCATCTCCTGCACGGAATGCGGGGCCAGGACGAGGGTGCGGTAGTTACCGTGGCCGCCGCCTTTGACCACCTGGTGATAGTCGCCCTGCTCGGCGGCGATGTTGCCCAGGCCGGGACCGCCGCGGGTGATGTCGGCGATGACGCAGGGCAGCTCAGCGCCGGCCATGTAGCTGATGCCCTCCTGCATGAGGCTGATGCCGGGGCCGCTGGAGGCGGTCATGGCGCGGACGCCGGCCGCTGCCGCGCCGTAGAGCATGTTGATGGCCGCGACCTCGCTCTCGGCCTGCACGTAGACGCCGCCTGTCTGCGGCATGAACTCCGCGGCGGCCTCGGCGATCTCACTGGCGGGGGTGATGGGATAGCCGTAGAAGGCGCGGCAGCCGGCCAGGATGGCGCTTTTGACGATGGCTTCGTTGCCTTTCATCAGTTGCTTGCGCATTCGATTCTCCTCAAACAGCAGGTCAGCGAATCAGCGGGTCAGCTTGGTTCCCAGGTCTCAAAATCGAGGTTTGGGGCACCCGCGCGGCATCGGGGGCGGGCTGCGCCTGCGCGCGGCGAACCACGGCGCGCAGAACGGTGATGGCGCCGGGCTCAGGGCAGACCAGGAAGCAGATTCCGCATCCGGTGCAGCCCGCGCCCGCGTAGACCGCGGTGCGATAGCCGTAATGATTGAGCCCCTCGCTCAAGGCGATGACCTTGGGCGGGCAGGCCTCAATGCACAGCCCACAGCCCTTGCACTCGTCGCCATCGATGCGCAGCAAGCCTCGATCCTGTTTTTTGGTTTCGATCATTCCGTATTCCTCTCCGGCCGGCGGCGCGTCAGACACAGACCGACGCCGGCTTTTCGCGCTCCAGGTAATGGGCGCGCAGTGCAAAATCCTCCAATTCGGGCTGAAAGCGCGGATCGGCGATGGCGATCAGCGCCAGGGCCCGCTCGCGCAGGGTTTTTCCGTGCAGATAGGCGATGCCTTGCTCGGTGACGACGTAGTGGACGTCGGCGCGGGAGGTGACCACGCCTGCGCCGGGCTCGAGGACGGGCACAATGCGCGAGACCGCGCCGCCGCGGGCCGTGGAAGGCAAGGCGATGATGGGCACGCCGCCTTTGGAGCGGGCCGCGCCGCGGATGAAGTCGATTTGGCCGCCAAAGCCGCTGTAGGGGCGGGTTCCGATGGAATCGGCGCAGACCTGGCCGGTGAGGTCCACCTGCAAAGCGCCGTTGATGGCCACCATGCGGTCGTTCTGCGCGATGACAAAGGGATCGTTGGTGTAGCTGATCTGGCGGAACTCAAAGCTGGGGTTCTCATGGATGTAATCGAAGAGCTGCTGCGTGCCCAGGACAAAGGCCAGGACAGCTTTGCCGCGGTGCAGGGTCTTGCGCTCGCCGTTGATGACGCCCGCCTCCATGAGATCGATGATGCCGTCAGGGCACATCTCGGTGTGGATGCCGAGGTCGCGCTTATCCTTGAGGCACGAGAGAACGGCGTCCGCGATGCCGCCGATGCCGGTCTGGAGGGTAGCGCCGTCGGGAATGAGCGAGGCCACGTTGCGGGCCACGCGCATGTGCAGTTCGGTGTGGGGCTCGGAGCGGAATTCGAGCAGGGGGCGGGAGGTTTCGACGATGGCGGAGATGTGGCTGACGTGGATGGCGGTGTCGCCGTGGGTGCGCGGCATGCGGCTGTTGACCTCGGCGATGACGGCTTTAGCCGCGCGCGCGGCGGTGAGCGTGGAGTCCACGGCGGCGCCCAGGGTCACGAAGCCGTGGGCGTCGGGCGGGGAGACCTGCATGAGCACGACATCGAGGGGCATGGCGCCGCTCTCGATGAGGCCCTCGATTTCGCTGAGGAAGATGGGAGTGTAGTCGGCGCGGCCGGCGGCCACGGCCTCGCGCACATTGGCGCCGAGGAAGAGGCCGCGATGGCGGAAATGGCCTTCGTACTCCGGACGGGTGTAGTCGGCACTGCCCAGCGTCATCATGTGGACGACTTCGACGCCGCGGACGGAGGGCGCGCGGGCCACCAGGGCGTCAACGAGAACGGACGGGGTTCCGCAGCCGGACTGGATCCAGACACGAGCGCCGGACTGGACCGCCTCCAGCGCCTGCGCGGCGCTCATACGCTTACGCCGATACTCTTCGCTCCAGGTCATCCCGGGGTTCCCGCCGCCATTCCCTGCTGACCGGTGTATCGACGCTGAACGTAAGCTCACAAATCGCGCCTCCTGGCGCCTGCCAAGATTCCCCTCAAAACCGGCATTATTTTGCACTTCGGCAGAGGGAGTCCGCAGTGATGAACGTCACCCCAATCCAGGGCTTTGATGGCGGCAAATACCGCGCGGGAAAGGGAGTTACGGGCGGACGATGGCGGAGAGGATGGCAGATTTTGAGTTTAGGGAGGGGCGAGCCGGCGGCGGGGCGGAGCGAACGAGGGATCGGTTTATCGGGTTGAATTATTTAGGGATGGATGGGGCGGCAAGGGGGCGTGGCCGGTGGCGGGAATCATGGGGTGAAAAGCAGCCGTGGCGGCGATTGCACCGGCAGGGTAAAGGCGGATGCGGGACCAAAATGGGAACGCACCCGAACCACGATCAATCGCTCTTGCCCGAAGCGTTTTCTGTGTTAGCGGGCAGCTCCAGCTCGATCAGGGTAAAGCGGGTCTGGCTGGGCGCGGAGCTCTTGAAGGCCACGATATGCTGGTGGCGCTTGGAGCCGGCTTTCAGTTGGAAGCCGCCCTGGCCCGTATCGTACCCGCGGCCGTTGCTGTTCGTATCGACCTTGACATGGGCGCCGCTGTCGTCGGCGCAGGTCAGGCCTTCCGAGGTCACGGTGGGCGTGCCTACGGGCGCGTTGTCCTGGCACTCAACGACATCCCCGTAGCGGCCGAGAGCCTTTTTGTAGAAGGCCGTCACCTTGTCCTGGCTGTCGGGAGCGGAATAATTGACCACGCGGACACGCACCTCCCACTGGCCGAAGCCCACGTGGACGTCGGCGGACTTGTCATTATCGTTGTCCTGGGTGATGGTGGCGCCGGGATAGACGGGCAGGCCGACATCCGCGGCGGTGATCTGGTTGGTGTCCACGTGAACGCCGCCAAAGGGAGTTTCGACCTGGACGCTCTTATCCTGGCCGTTGGCGCTCTTTTGGACGTCGACCCTGCAGCCGGCCAGGCCGGCGGCGAGCGCCAGCGCGGCGGCCAGTGCGAGGAGCGCCCGGTTGCGACCGGCATTCCCGATCGGCCTTGGTGTCAAGGTTCGTATCATGGCAATCGCCCTCCTGGCTTGCTATACGCCGGCGCTTGCCGAAAGGTTCCCGAAATCGCGGCGGATCATGGGGGCGAATGGGGGGACGAATGGGCGGATCAATGGGACGAGGAGTGGTTTTCCGTCTCCGCATCATCCTTGCTGCTGGTAGCGAACAGGATCGACACCACGAAGACGGCAATGATGACGGGGACGACGACGAACGGGGAAGAGATGTGCATCGCGCAGGCTCCTTATTGAAATAAGAGTAGCAAATCGGGGGCCAGCTTTCAGCTCTCAGCCTTCAGGCTGTATCCCCGAGGCTCTCAACTCTCAGCCGCACTGTCTTGGGCTATCGAATCCTGCAAGAGAAATGTCCTTGCACCGTCCCTACGGGACTCCGTAGCCAGGTTGTGGAATCTCGCTTCCCCACGCTGAAGCGCGGGGCTAACAAACTCTGCGCCTCCGGCGCGATGGGCGGAACGCTGCTTATGCAGCCTTCAATAATTGGCGGCTGCAGTGAGGGTATAGGAGACAGGTGAAGGCTGAAAGCCAGGAGACCCTCATTGCTTCGGCCCTCCCTGCGGATAATCGACGCGGAGGGTAAGGATTTCGTAGGGATGGATGGGAACGCTGACCACGTTGGCGGCGATGGGCAGGGGGCTGCCTTGGGGCTGCTCCATGAGGTTGGTTACGGTGGCTCCGGTGGCGCCCGGCGGGACGTGGAACTCGACGGTGGAGTTCTTGCCGGCCCACTCGTAGACGCGGAAAATCAGCCCATTCACGCCGAGGCCGTTCTGGTCTTCGGCTTTTTTGAGGGCGGTGAGGATGACGTTATCCGGGGTTACGGAGACGAACGAGTGCTCGGCGGGCAGCGAGCCGGGGTGGGCGGTGGTGACGACGGCCTGGAGCGGGTAGTCGTACTCCCAGCCGTGGCGGACGGTGAGCGCGTCCTTCCAGGTTCCGGCGTGGGGATAGAGCGCGTAGTGAAAATGGTGCTCGCCCTGGTCGGCTTCGGGGTCGGGCCAGTTGGGCGAGCGCAGGAGCGTAAGGCGCAGCAGGTTGCCGACCGCGTCGTAGCCGTACTTAGTGCGGTTGATGAGGCTGAGGCCCTGGGGCTTGCCATTGGGCCCGATTCCGCCCAGGTCGGCCCAGCGGATGGCGGAGACCTCAAACTGCGCCTTCTCCCAACTGTTGTTGCGGGTGGTGGGGCGCTCGATGGTCCCGTAGGGGATTTCGTAGGTGGCGAAGGGGCTGGCAGCGGCGAGCGCGAAGGCGGCTTTCAGGAGCATGTGGCGCTCGTGCCAGTCGATCCGGTTGTCCACGTTGACGTAATCGGCATCCGGGGCGAGGCTGATGGTTTCGACGAATTTGGAGCTTTGCCAGGTGCGCGCGATGCGAACGGCCGACGAGCCGGCGGCCGCGATGGAGTCTACTTTGGTGAGCAGGGCAGGCGTTTCCTGATAGGTGCCGGGATCGATGTTCCACGCGTCATACTGCTTGGGCTGGTCTTTGAAAGCTTCGATCTCGTTGCCGCAGGAGCCGGCGGCGAGCGTCTCAAAACCGGCACGCTTGTCGTAGAGGCTGGTGATGCAGCCGGTGGCTTTGTCGATGACGACGCGGAGGTTGGCGTTCTCGAGGGTGAAGGAGCTGCCCGAATCGGACTCAGTGCCTTCGGGCAGAGCGGGCGTGGTTCCGGGCGCGTAATCGACCCAGATGACCTTGTAGCCGAGCGCGGGTACGTTGGAGACGGGGATATCGAGAGCGACTTCGCCGGTCTGGGGGTCGCGCCTGAGGACGGTGGCTACGGAGTGGTACGCGTCGCCGGTTTCGCCGCGCAGGCGATAGGCGGCGGGCGAATTGGCGACGGGAAGCTGCATGCGGACGGTCACATCTCCCCAGCGAGCCCAGCCGAGCGGGTTGAAGACGATGACGGGAACGCGGTCCGCGCCCGTGGTCTCCGTGTCAATGTGCTCGGAGACGGTCTGGAGCGAGCCGGATTCGGATATCGTCCGTGGACATGCGCACCCAGTCGTAGTCCTTCTGCGCGTCCCTGTAGATGACGCCGATGCCGGAACCGGCGGCCAGGTCGTGGAACTGGTTGAAGAGGACCTTTTCCCAGTCGACGGTCAGGTCGCTGCCGGGGTATCGGTTGCCGTCGAGCCAGGCCAGCGACGCCCATTTCTCGGCGTTGAGCATCTCCTCTTCGGCGGTGCGCATGTTGTGCTTGTGATTGGCCTGGGTGGTGTAGACGCCGCGATGAAATTCGAGGTAAAGCTCGGTGTCCCAGGTGGGAATGGAGATTTTGCCGGGAACGGGCGGCGGAGGGGTCGTAGCCTTTGGCGATGGATTGGTAATTCCAGGTCGGGCTCTCAGGCGCGATTTCCTTTTCGACGGTGGAGAAGAAGGAGTGGCGGTGCCGAACTGATATTTCGGCGTGACCGGCGGGCCGCCGTCGGCGGCAATGGCGGTTGCGCCGGGGTCCACCCAGTGGAAGCCCTCGTCGAGCATGGCGCGCGTGGGTCCGCCGCCGTGGTCGCCGACGCCGTAGAGGTCCAGCATTTCGGTCAGGCCGGGCGATAATTCGCGGGCGTCCTGGCCAGATCGTTCGGAGAGGCGGACGGGACCGAGATTGGTATTGCCGTAATCGTGCGGGAAATAGGTAAGGACCTTGGAGCCATCGGGCGACTCCCACCAGAAGAGCTTGAACGGCAACTTGTTGGTGTCGTTCCAGCTCATCTTCTGGGTGACGAAGTAAGTCCACGCCGCTCTTTTTATAGATTTGCGGAAGCTGCCAGGTGTAGCCGAAGGAGTCAGGGTTCCAGCCGATGCGCACGTCGACGCCGTAGTGCTGCTGGTACCAGCGCTTGCCGACCAGCAACTGGCGGACGATGGACTCGCCGTCGGGCATGTTGAGGTCAGGCTCGACCCACATGCCGCCCACGATCTCCCAGCGGCCTTCCTTGATGCGCTGCTCGATCTCCGCGTTCATGTCGGGATATTTGTCGGCCAGCCACTCGTTGTACTGCGCGGCGGACTGGGTGTAGGTGTAATCGGGATATTCGTACATCAATTGGAGGGCGGTGCCGAAGGTGCGGCGGACCACGTCGACGGTTTCGGTTCGGGGCCAGAGCCAGGCGGCGTCGATGTGGGAGTTGCCGGTGAGGTGAAAGGTGGCCTGCTGGAGCAGCGGGCGGAGGGGATTGAGTTTGGCCTGGGCGGCGCGGAGGCTCAAGTCGAATTTGGCCTGGGCTGGGGTCTGGGCAACCGCGCCGCCGGCTTCGGCGGCGTCGGCTTGGGCCGAGTCTAGGGCAGCGATATCGACGGTGTGGATGGCGTCCTCAAGGATGGCTTCTTTACTCTGGTCGCCGGGCGCGATTGAAGGCAGGAGCGCCGCGGCGGAGAGGAATTCCTGGCTGAGGTCGTAGGGATTGGGGCGGTTGGCGGCGAAATCGACGCGCAGGGTTGCGCCGCGAAAGGTCTTGTCCGCGTAGGTATTCAGGAGCTTGACGGCAACCAGGGATTTTTCGCCGGGGTGGGCATCGTCAAACAGGACGATGGGCGCCAAGTCGTCGCCCATGGCCACGCGGCGGCCGTTGAAATAAACGATGGATGTGGTTTCGCGGTCGCCGCTCGCGTGGAACTGGAACCAGATGCGTGCGCCGGTGACGTCGTAGCCGTGGAGCGTGGCTGGAACCTGGATGGTCTGGCGAAACCAGACTGCCTGGTTGGAGGTCCTGGCGCCCGGGGCGATGGGTAGCCAGCCGCTGTCGTCCAGGCTGACGTCTTCGCCGTGGGCCAAGTTGCCGGAATGGGTCATCCAGACGCCATCGGGGAATTCGCTCAGGCTCATGAGCCGCTCGACGACAGAGCGGGAGGCGGGCGGCAGGCTCGCGGCCACGGCGGCGAACTGGCTGCCGCGCTGGGCGGGGGCGCGGCCGGCCAGTAGCAGGCCGGCAAAGACGCAGAGCAGAGACGCCAGTTGACGGCGAGGGAATTTCGAGGTGGAGATCATGGCGGGCAAAATCCTCCCAAGCATCTTATGCTATGGGCGCATGAGGCGGCGAGAGCGGACGTGAGGATGGGCCAACGGGGGCGGAGGGGCTAAGCCAGAGCAGCCAGGTCTTCACGGCTGCGGTTGAGCATCTTTTGCAAGACGATGCCGACGATGTACTTCTGGAAATGCGGGGTTTCACGATGGGCGGCGTGGGCTTCGGCATCACGGTACTGCTCGTAGATGAGAAAGGTGTCGGGGTCGTCCTCAAGCTGATGAGGGATAAAGGTGACGCAGCCCGGCTCCTGGCGCGCGGCAGAGGCCTGGAGGCGGAGGGTTTCAGCGATTAGGGCGCGGTCTTCAGGGGCGAACTTGAAACGGACAATGAAGCTGACCATGGAACGGCCTCCTTGGAAGCGGCGCTTGCGAGCGGCGCGGCGAATCTACTGCTAGTTTAGGGCGTGGATGCTGTCGAGGGCCTGAGCGAACTCGGGCATGGGGATGATCTGGCCGCGGTCGGGGCCGGTGGAAACCATGCCGATGCGTGCGCCGGACTCGCGTTCCTGAAAGCGCAGGTAATCACGAGCGGCCTGGGGCAGACGGTCGAACTCGGTGATGCCCTCGGTGGACTGACGCCAGCCCTTGAGGGCGGTGTAGCGGGGCTTGATGGATTCGAGGCCCTGAACGTCGGCGGGAATCTCGTCGGTGACCTTTCCGCCGATCTCGTAGCCGATGCAAACGGGGATCTCGGCGAGCTCGTCGAGGACGTCGAGCTTGGTGATCACGAGCCAGACGGTGCCGTTGACCTGGTTGGAGTAGCGCAGGAGGGGAATATCGAGCCAGCCGCAGCGGCGGGGGCGGCCGGTGACGGCGCCGTACTCGTGGCCGCGGGCGCGGAGGCTTTCGCCGGAGGCGTCGTGAATCTCGGTGGGGAACGGCCCCCCGCCGACGCGGGTGACGTAAGCCTTGGTGACGCCGACGACCATGCCGATGGCGGTGGGCCCGACGCCGGTTCCCGTGACCGCGCCGCCGGCGGTGGCCGAGGAAGAGGTGACGAAGGGATAGGTGCCGTGATCGATGTCGAGCATGGTTCCCTGCGCGCCCTCGAAGAGGACGCTGCCGCCGGCGGCGAGGATGGAGCTGAGCAGGCGGCCGGTGTCGGCGGCGAAGGGACGGAGCTGATCGGCGGCGGCGGCGTATTCCTCGTACATTTTGGCGGAGTCGAGCGGGCCAGGACCGGACTGGGGGCCGAAGAGGGCGTGAGCGATGGCGTTCTTTTCGGCGCAAGCAGCTTCGATGTGAGTTTTGAGCAGCGAGGGATTGAGGAGGTCCACCACGCGCAGGCCGCCGCGCGACATTTTGTCCTGGTAAGCGGGGCCGATGCCCTTGCTGGTGGTCCCGATCTTCTGCCGTCCGGGCGCGCTTTCGGCCGCCAGCTCGATCATGCGGTGGTAGGGGAGAATGACCTGGGCGCGGTTGGAGAGAAAGAGACGGCCATCGACGGAGACGCCCATCGCGCGCAGGCGGGCGAGCTCATCGAGGAGATAGATGGGGTCGAGGACCACGCCGTTGCCGATGATGCACTTGCAGGCGGGGCGCGGGATACCGCAGGGGATGAGTTGGAGAACGAACTTCCGGCCGCCGATGACCACCGTATGGCCGGCGTTGTGGCCTCCGCCGTAACGCGCCACAGCGGAAAAGCGCTCGCTGAGCACGTCTACGATTTTGCCCTTACCCTCGTCGCCCCACTGAGCGCCCACCACTACAGCCGTCTTTGCCCGCATGCCGTTCCGTATCCCCACTTCCTGTCATCCAGCCGCCCCTGGAGGGCGAAGCCGCGCCGCGCGGCGTCTTCCAAAAGCGAACACGCACACCGCCCGCACGCAATACGAAGGCGCGGACCAACCCCGGCCGCACCCGCTCTGATGATAAACGCTGAGCGCAACTCCGATGATAAACCCTGAGCGCACCTGGCGGAGGCTTGGGCGGCGCGTCTGCTATAGTGGCTGCGCGCCGGTGCGGGGCGGTTTGCTTGCGGGCAACGGAACGAAAGTTGGCAGCGGCGCGCGGCGCAGACAGGGAGGCAGCCATGGATGGGAACGGGAGCACGCGACGGGCATTCTTGAAGCAGGCGGGCGCGGCGGGAGCGCTGGCGCTGGCGGCGGCGAACGCGGGGGGACGGGCTTTGCCTGGAGGCGCCGGATTCGGGGCGCAGGCCGGAGCAGCAGAGCCGACCGCCGCGGATCAGAGGCAGGCGGCGACGCGCGAGGAGCGGATGAAGTGGTGGCACGAGGCCAAGTTCGGCATGTTCATCCACTGGGGGACCTACAGCGTGATCGGGCAGCACGAGTGGGCGAGGGAGACTGAGGGAGTTCCGATTCCGCAGTACGAGCTGCTGGCCAAGCACTTCAAGCCCAAGCCCAACGCGGCGCGGGATTGGGCGCGGCTGGCCAAACGCGCCGGGCAGCGGTACATGGTGATGACCACCAAGCACCACGAGGGGTTCTGCAACTTCGGAACCAAGCTGACCGACTATAACGCCGTGGAGCAGGGACCGGGACGGGACCTGGTGGGCGAATACGTGGAAGCGGCGCGGGCCGAAGGGCTGCGCGTGGGTTTTTATTACTCGCTGATGGACTGGCACCACCCGGACGGCGCGAAGTGCAAGACCGACGAGGCGGCGCGCCAGCGGTTTGTGGAGTACACGCATGGGCTGATCCGCGACCTTATGACCCACTACGGGAAGATCGACATTCTGTGGTACGACGTGGACTGGCCGCTGACGCCGGACGAGTGGGAGTCGGAGCGCATGAACGAGATGGTCTTCAGCTTGCAGCCGGAGATCATCGTGAACAACCGCAACGGCCTGCCGGGAGACTTTTCCACGCCGGAGCAGCACATCACGGCCGCGGAGGCCGGGCGGGCATGGGAGACCTGCATGACGCTGAACGATAGCTGGGGCTTCAACCGCTACGACGACGCGTGGAAGACGCCGAAGACGGTCGTGGAAAACCTTGCGACGGTCTCAAATGGCGGCGGGAATTATCTGCTGAATATCGGGCCGGAGCCGGATGGATCGATTCCGCCGGCGTCGATCGAGGTGCTGGAGGCGGTGGGCAGGTGGCTGGACACGAACGGCAAGGCGTTCTACGGGACCGACCGCTGCAATGCAGGCGGCAACGTGAGCGCAAACTACACGCGGCGCGGGAACACACTCTACATTCACCAGCACTATTGGCCGGGGCACACGCCGGCGGCGGAGTGGCTGAGCTTCTACCAGCCGGAGGCGGTGATTGCAATCGGCGGGCTGAAGCCTAAGGCGCTCTCGGCGCGGCTCGTGAAGACTGGCGAGCCCATCAAGTTTACGCAGGACGAGTTCAGCTTGCGGCTGACGGGGCTGCCCATCGAGCCGCCGGACTCACCGGCCACAGTGATCGAGGTGGAGTGCGACGGAGAGCCGGTGGTGGATCACGCGGCGATGCGCCCGCTGTGGCCGCGGTACAAGGTGGGGATCAGCGTCTGAGCCGGGCCTGAATCTGCCGCATCAATTGCGATAGGCGTGGACCCTGTCGCAAACCAGGCGCAGGCTGTCTTCGAGGTTGCCGGAGGCGGTCTTGAAGGCGTCCGCGTCAATGGTGAGTGGAGCGCCCAGAACGACCAGCGGCGCTCCGTACTCGGGGGTGCGGATGGCCTGCTCGATGGAGAGGCCGCCGACGGCCTGCACGGGCACGCGAACCGCGGCGACGACTTCACGCAACTGGTCGAGCGGGCTCGGCCACGGCAGTCCCGCGGCGGCCAGGCCGCGGCGCTCGTCGTAGCCGATGTGATGGATGACGAAGCCGCAGCCGAAATCCTCCAGCCGCTTTGCGGCAGCGATTTTGTCCTCCGCGCCCAGGTTGTCTCCCATCACGCCAATGCCAAAATCTCTTCCCGCCTTGACCACCATCTTGATGGTCTCAGGATGCGCGCGCTCCATGACCACCACGTGCGTCGCACCGGCCTTGGCCATAAGCTCGGCCTCAAGCCAGCCGCCGTCCATGGTCTTCAAGTCGGCGACGATGGGAACGCCGGGAAATTCGGCGCGAAGGGCGCGCACGCCGTTCATGCCTTCGGCAATGATGAGCGGAGTGCCGGCTTCGAGCCAGTCCACGCCCGCGCGCAAGGCCAGGCGCGCGGTGTCGAGAGCTTCAGGGATAGAGGTGAGATCGAGCGAGATTTGAACAATGGTATGCATGGTTACGCTCCCTGCGAAGCAAAATGGCGATCGATTTTGTTCCTGAGAAATTGCACGGATTCGCGCAGATCGTCCATGCCGTTCATGCCGTCTTCGATGGAGATCCAGGAGTTGAAGCCGGCCGCATGGAGGATGGAGAAGATCCGGTCGTAGTCGTTCATTCCCTTGCCGATGACGCCGTGGGCGAGGCGGCTGGCGTAGCCCACCGAGTCTTCTTCCTTGCGCAGGTCTTCGAGGGTCCCGCTCTTGAGGTAGCGGTCGCTGGCGTGCATGGAGACGACGCGGTGCTTGACGCGCTCGAGAAGCACCAGGGGGTCCTCGCCCGCCAGGATGGCGTTAGAGGGATCGTAGTTGACGCCGAACCACGGCGATGGAATCTGCTCCACAATTTCGAGGAAGACGTCCATCTTTTGCGCGAACTCGGGATAGGTCCAGTAATTGTCCTTGTAGTGATTCTCCATGTTCAGGACGACGCCGTGCTGTTCAGCGAACGGCAGCAACTGATTGATGACGCGCACCACCTGGGCGACGCCTTGCGCGCGCGTGAGGCCGGGGCGGCGCTGTCCGGAGAGGACGCGGCAAAAGCGGCCGCCGAAAAATGCGGCGATCTCGATCATTCGCTTTTGGCGCTCGATTTCTTTTTTGAGAAGCCCGGGATCGGGCTGGGTGAAATCGGGCGAGCAGCAGAGCATGGGCATGGCCAGGTGGTGCTTTTCGAGGGCGGCTTTGATGCGATGGAGGAATGCCTCGTCGTCCTCCAAAAAGCCTGAGTAGAACTCAAGTCCGTCGACACCGAGGGTGGCGGCGAGGTCGATCCACTTGAAGAGCGTCATGGTGCGGTCGACGCATAGCTGGTCCATGAAGCATTTCGGGAAAGCCGCCAGCGGGGGCTTTAGTTGGGCGCTCAAGAGACTTCCTTCACGGGGTTTCGCCCGATGACGGGAAATTGCGTGACGTCGAGGATGGCGCCGTTGATGAGAGCCGCTTCGTCAGAAAGAAAATATACCGCGGCCCAGGCCACTTCCTCAGGCGAGAACAGACGGCCCGAGGGAGCGAAGACCTTCGGCAGTTTGGAGGGCCAATCCCCGGGGAGGCCCTCGGTCATCTTGAGCTTGTATTCATTGGGGGTGAGCGTCCAGCCAACGTTGAGCTGGTTCACGCGGATTCCTTCGGCTCCGTGCGCGTCGGCGAGGTTGCGCGTGAGAGTCATCAGGCCGCCTTTGCTGATGGAATAAACAAATTGCGTGCGCTCGCCGCAATAGGCGTTGATGGAGCCGATGTTGAGCACGCGCCCGCCGCCCTGTTTGCGAAAGTGGGGCATGGCGGCCTGGATGAGAAGATAGGGCGCCTTCAGGTTGATGGCGATGGTCCGGTCGAAGATGGCCGCGTCGGTAGCTTCAATTCCGCCGCGGGTCATCACGGCGGCGTTGTTGACAAGGCAATCGATTCTGCCGAAGCGATCGACGGTTGCGGCGATGAGCCGGGCGGGAACCTGCGGGTCTTCAAGGTCGCCGCTGACGAAGGAGGCGCTGCCGCCGATTTCGGCAGCCAGCGTATGCGCCGTGCCGCGCTCTATGCCGTGGATCATGACGCGTGCGCCCTGGCCGGCGAAGAGGCGTACCATGCCCTCGCCGATGCCGGTGGTGGAGCCCGTGACCAGGATAACTTTGTCGTGGAGACGCGTGCCTGCGTAGCGAGGCGATTCGGTCATGGCTGCAGAACGCCTTTCACAATGACGCCGGAATGCATCTGGTCAAATGCCTCGCGCCATTCGGCGAGGGGCGAGATGCGGCTGACGATCGGATCGAGGTCGATTTTGCCGGCGGCCAGCAGAGTAAGAACCTTCTCCCAGACGGGCCAGTTGTGGGAAAAGCTGCCTTGCAGCGTGACCGCTTTCTGGACCAGCGGATCGAGCGAGAAGCCGAGCGGCTGAGGTCCCCAGCCCACCTTGGTGATCTGGCCCGCCGGGCGGACGAGCTCGAGCGCGAGCTGGAGCGAGGCGGAGACGCCTGCGGCGTCGATGACGAGGTCGAGTCCGTAGCCGTCGCCGAAGTTTCTGACCCACCCGGCAATGTCTTCGCCGTGCGCGCCGAGGGTAGCGTCCGCGCCCATTTGCGCGGCGACCTCAAGCCGCTTCTGGTCGCCGGCAACGCCGATGACAACGACATGGCCGGCGCCTGAAAGTCTTGCCATGGCCGCGCAAAGCAGGCCGATGGGGCCGGGTCCAAGCACCGCGACCGCATCGCCGGGCCGCACGCGCGAATTCACGCAGACGGCGTTGTAGGCCACGCAGCACGGCTCGGTCAGAGCCGCCCTTTCCAAAGGCAACGAGGCGGGAACGTGATGAAGGCAGCGGCCCGGAACTTTGACGAAGCCCGCCATGGCGCCGTCGACGCCATAGCCGAAGCCGAGGCGCTTGGGTTCCAGGTTGTAGAGGCCGCGGCGGACGAAGGCCGAATCCGGAGGCAGCAGGGCGGCGGTTTCACTGACCACGCGGTCGCCCTCTTTGAAGCCGCTGACGCGGCTGCCGAGGCGGGCGACGGAGCCGGAGAACTCGTGACCGAGGACGACGGGATAATTTACCCGCCAGCTATGCTTGCCGGTGTATTGATGCACGTCGCTGCCGCAGACCGAGACCGAGTGCACCTTCAACAGGACGTCTTCCTCGCCGATTTCGGGGACGGGGAGCTCACGCAGCTCGACCGAGTAGGGCTCTTTCGCGTAATTGACCACTCCAACCATAGGGATTGCCCTCAATGCCTCTCCAAGCCGGGAAGATTACATTTTGCGGCCGCGGGTGTCAATTGCCGGCGCGAGGGTGATGGAGCCGGAGTGCGGCGGCGTGGCGCGCGATCCGCGTTCGCAGTTACGCAAAGGCCGGTTCGGCGCGGGCGTAGGTGTAGGGGCCCTCGGGAATGAGGGCGATGGCAGCGTGGCGCGGCAGGCCGCTGAGCAGCGCGGCGATGGCTTCGTCGAGGCGGTCGAAGGCGTTCGCGGCGAGGCTGCCGAGCTGGTCCTTTGAGGCTCCGGGCGTGTAAAAGAGCAGCTCTTGATGGACGCCGGCGAGGGCGAGCTTTTCCAACTGCCATTGGTCGATCTGGACGGGAGATTCGCGGATGGCGTCGAGGAAGCTGGAGTGGCCCGTGTAGGCGCGGAGCATACGTGCGAACTCGGGGGAGCCGATGCCCTCGGCGCACTCGCCCAGGACGAGGATTCTGCCGCCGGGCTTGGCGATGTGCTGCGCGGCGGTGAGGCCCTTGACGGTCTGGTAAAAGGTGAGGTCGAGCGGATAGCCGGCGGCGCTGGTGATGACCGCGTCGGCGGGCGCGGGCAGGGATGCGAGCGAGGTGGCCTCAAAGAAATCGACGGCGGCGGCGTGGGCCTTGACCGGGTTGCCGGCGAAGACGCCGGAGATGCGGCGATCGGGGGTGAGCGTGACGTCGAGGATGAAGTCGTGGCGGGCCATGGAGGCAATCTCCACAGCTCGGCGTGGAGGGGATTGCAGCGATGGAGCCCTCGGTGGCCAGTGGTTCGCGCATGAAGCGCGGCGCGTGAAGAGCCTTGATGGTTTCCTGCGCGGCAAGGCCGGGCGCGACCAGCTTGCGCCCGCCGGAAAAACCCAGCATCAGGTGCTGCTCGACGAAGCCGAGGGTGATGTGCAGATCGGCGGCGAGGAAGCGCTCGTCGATGAAGACCGGGGTTCCGCGGCGGGTCGAGCCGAGCGAGCGGTGCGCGGCGAGGTTGCGGGCGTCGTGGCTGACGACGCGATAGGAGCCGCGAGCGCGGGGCCGAGGATGATTGCGACTTCTCCTCTTGGGTCGCGGCGCGGTGCAGGCCGGTGGCGATGAGGATGGTGACGGCTTCGGGCGGAATTCCGGCGGCGTGCAGGCGGGCCAGCAAGGGCGGCAGCGTGAGGGCGTTGGGAGCGGGGCGCGTGATGTCGCAGACGGCGATGGCGGCGGTGCGCTTGCCGGCCGCGGCGGGCAGGCCGGCGGCGAGTTCGGCGAGAGGCGCGCAGCCGATGGGGTGGTCGAGCGCGGCGTCGAGCGCGGATGAAAGATCGGGGAGCGCGGGCGCGGAACGGCTGCGAAGGACCTGGCAGTCAAAGCCCTCGGGGACCTGAACGTCAATGCCGTGTTTGCCGAAGGCGAAGCGGGTTTTCATAGGCGGTGGGTGCGGGCTGCGGCCGGCGTCTCCCTTTTGCCCCATTCTAATGGTGACGCCGGTTCAGGAGGCGGCGCAGACGGCGTCGGCGATGCGCGCGGCCTCGACGGCGGGGCGGACGGAGTGAACGCGGACGATGGAGGCTCCGTTGAGGATGGCGGCGGTCAGCGTGGCCAGGCAGCGTTTTCGCGCGCGTCGAGAGGCACGCCGGGCGGCGCGTCGAGAGGCGCGCCGGGGCCGGCGAAGAGCGGGGCGAGGGTGCGGCCGAGAAAGGACTTGCGGCTGAGGCCGGCGGCGAGCGGACGGCAGAGGGAGAGCAGCTCGGCCTGGCGGGCGAGCAGGCGCGTAGTTCTCATTGAAGCGCTTGCCGAATCCGTAGCCGGGATCGAGAACGATGGCTTCGGGCGGGATTCCGGCGCGGCTCGCGGCGACGAGGCTGGCGGCGAGGCCATCGCGGACCACGGCCAGCAGCGCATCGGGAGCCAGCCGCGACTGCGCGCGCCACTGCTCGGGACGGCCGCGCGTGTGCATCAGCACCACGCCCGCGCTAAACTCCGCGCAGACTTCGGCAAGCCCCGAGTCCCAGTTGAAGCCGCTCACGTCGTTGATGATTTCGGCGCCGGCGGCGAGGGCCGCGCGCGCAGTGGCGGCCTTGTAAGTGTCCACAGAGACCACTGCGTGGGGCAGCCTCTTGAGAATTCCTGCCAATACAGGCAGGAGGCGCGCCAGTTCCTCTTCGGCGCTGACGGCGGGGTCTGCACCGCCGGCGCGGGAGCCGGGGCGCGTGCTCTCCGCGCCCAGATCGAGGAGGTCGGCGCCCTCGCCGATGAGCCGGAGGGCGTGGTCGATGGCGGCTTGAGGATCGAGGAAGAGGCCGCCGTCGCTGAAGGAGTCGGGGGTGATGTTGACGACGCCCATGATGAGCGTGCGCCGGCCCAACTCGAGCGCGCGGGTGCGGAGGCGCCAGGTGGCGAGGCTTCTCATCAAGGCTCTCTGTTGCGATGGTACGACGCCGCGCCTTAGCCGCCCTGCTACACTCCGGGCATGAGGGGTTTGCGGCGAACGGCGGCGGCGCTGGCGGCGGGGCTCCTGGTGGTTTCGCTGGCTCTGGCGGCGCAATCGCGGCGCGGCAGGCGAAGGGAAGCACGAGGGCCAACGCCGGTTGCAGGGCCGCTCAGCGAGCGCATACAGGCCATCCTGGCCGATCCGGCGGTGAGCCATGCGGATTTCGGCATCAGCGTGACCACGCTGGACGGCCAGCAGATCTATGCGCTGAACGACAGCCGGCTGTTTACGCCGGCCTCAAACGCCAAGCTGACCACGACCGCGGCGGCGTTTGCCCTGCTGCCCGTGGATACGCTCACCTGGACGACGCTCGTGGTAGCGGATGGCGACATCGACGCTGCGGGGACGCTCGACGGCAACCTGAGCATCCTGGGGGTGGGCGATCCCACGCTGAGCGGGCGGCAGTATCCCTACCAGGAGCCGGGGACGGCGGCGAAGCCGGCGGCGGCAGCGGCTTCTGCCGGAACCGCGCCCAGCGCCGCCGGGCCCAACGCTGCCGAAGCCAACGCAAGCGGGCCCAACGCCGCGACGCAGACGGGGCTGCCGGCGGCCATGAAGGTGCTGGACCTGATCGCCGAACAGGTGGAGCAGGCAGGCGTGCGCGAGGTGACGGGCGAGGTGATCGGCGACGACAGCTTCTTCTTGAACGAGCACTACGGAACAGGCTGGGGGTGGGACGACCTGCAGTGGAGCTACGGGGCGCCGGTGTCGGCGCTGACCTTCAACGATAACGTGCAGGAACTGACGATCAAGCCCGATCCCTCCACGCCGGGTCAAACCATGGCCGAGTGGACGCCGGATTTGGATTACTACACGCTCTTCAACAGCATGACGCCCGCGCCGGCGGGCCAGATGGCGCGCCCGGGGGCCGAACGCCAGCCGGGCTCCATGCTGGTGCGCACCTGGGGCACCGTACCGCCCGGAGGGCTGCATCTGTCTCTGGCCGTCCAGGACCCGGCGCAGTTCACGGCGGAGGCATTCAAGGCGGCGCTGCGCGGGCGCGGAATCACGGTAGACGGAGGGGCGGAGTCGCGGCACAAGGACACGCTGGGAAGCGGGGATTTTGCCGCCGAGCGCGCGCTGCCGCTGAAGCTCACGCGCGCCGATCTGGAAACGGTGACCGCGCCGGTGAACGTCCGCAGGGTGCTGGCCGCGCACATCTCCGATCCCGTGGCCGAGGACATTACGGTCATCAACAAGGTGAGCGAGAACCTGCACGCGGAGCTTTTGTTGCGGCTGCTGGGCAAAATCGAGGGAACGGAGGGCAGCTTTGAGGAGGGCGCACGCGTGGTGCGGCAGTTTCTGGTGGACGCAGGCGTGAACAACGACGATTTCTTCCTTTACGACGGCTCGGGGATGAGCCCCGACGATCAGATTGCGCCGCGGGCGCTGACCAAACTGCTGGTCTATGCGTGGCATCAGCCCTGGGGCGAGGCGTGGCGCGCCACGCTGCCCGTGGCGGGCGTGGACGGCACGCTGGAAGACCGCTTCAGAGGCACGGCCCTGGCCGGCCACTTGTGGGCCAAGACGGGCACGCTGGACGAGGCCACCGCGCTCTCGGGCTACTTGACCGCGGCCAGCGGCAGAACGCTGGCGTTTTCGATCATGGTGAACGGGCGGCGGCCGGGAAGCGAGGCCGAGGCGCACGCGGTCGACCAAATATGCGAGGCCATAGCGGCGGCGGATTGACGCGGTATCATCGGTTCGAGATGCATAAGCGGTCTTTTATTTCTTCTGCACTTTTGATTTGTGGGATGGGCCTTGGCTCCGGGATCAATGGCTGCAAACCGCTGCCGCCCTCCATGCCGCCTTCGGAATGGACGCCGCAGGAGGCGCGTGGAGCGCAGGTGTTCCAGGAAAAGTGCGCGCGCTGCCACTACCCGACCACGACGCATTCTTTGCACGGGCCGGGATTGCAGGCATTGACAAAGTTGAAGTCCATGCCTTCGGGTGAGCCGCCTACCGACGAGATGATGACGGACAGAATCTTGCACGGGTACGGGCTGATGCCGGCGACCACGCTCACGGATGAACAGCTCCAGGACCTGCTGGCCTACTTGCACACGCTATGACGGACAAAATCACGATCGGCGAAGGCGGGAGCGGCGAAAAGCAGGGCGGCGCGGCGCCGCCTGGCGAAGGCAAGCGGCTGCAGCCGGGGCAGGAAGGCAGACGGATGCCGCCTCCGGGGCTGGCCGCCATCGCCCTTTACCTGCTGGTGCTAGCTGCCGTGATTATTCTGGGCGTGGCCTCAGGGCAGCATTATCCGCCCATCTATCTGGTCTTCTCGGCGCTGTTTATCGCCGCCAGCGCGGGGCTGCTGCTGCTGCTGCGATGGGCCTGGGCGCTGGCGCTGGCGGCGGTTTTTCTGCTAACTCTTTACTACCTGTGGATCTCCACCAGCCGTCACGATGCGGCGGCGCTGGTGCAGGGCTTGCTGAATCTGGTGTTTTTCCTCTACATGGTGCGCACCGAGGTGCGGGACAAGCTGCGGTAGAGGCTACCACAGCACTTTGCAGGCCTTGGCGCCGTGGATGTTCCTGTCTGCCGTCACAAGGGTTAAATCGTTTGCCAGGGCGGTGGCCGCGATCAACCTGTCCATCGGATCCTTTGGGAACGAACCGCCTAAACGGGTGGCGTGCAAGGCGACTTGACGATTCACGGGCAAGACTTCAAAGTCCGCCTCCAATTCAGCCAAAAACCGCTCGCAGGAAACGAAGAGCTGCAATTGATTGCAGGCATTCTTGTGCGCGATCTCCCAGAGCGTCATGCAGGAGACGGCCAAGGGCTCTCCGGCATCTTCCGCGGCGAGCAGGCGGGCCCTGGCTTCCGGCGACAGCTTTTCAGGGGTCATTTCAAGCCACAGCGCGCAGTGCGTATCGAGAAGGATCACGGCGCGGACTCTTTCTCGATCCTTGCCCACCTTTCGGCGGCCATCCGATCCCATTCTTCGCCGCTGAACTCAGAGGCAACGATGTCTCCGTGAATGACGCCCATATTGCGGAGCCTGCCGAAGATGGATGGTTTCAGTGCGGGAGCGTCCTCGATCGGAACAAGGCGGGCGACCGGCTTACCGCGCTTGGTGATGAACACAGCCTGACCGGTGGCCTGCACTTCATCCATCAGAGCGAGGCACTTGGCTTTAAACTCACCAGCCGGGATGGTTCGCAGGGGAGCGATGCAGACTGCCTCCTTCGGGCCTACAACATGACCATGGTCATTTTACCATGGTCATGTTGCCTGTGGAGAATATTTCGCCTTCAGATCACTGGCAGAGGCTGTCCAGCTTGTCGTAAGGCTCGTCGGTCAGGGGCGGATAGGGCAGGTGGCGGGAATTCAGGTACTGATTGGGCAGCGAGCCACCATCCTTGAGGGCGGCGCTCACGTTCCGGGAGTAGATGGGGTTGCTCTCCACCTTGGGGAGCGATGCGAAGCGAAAGCCCTGCTGGTGGAGGATTTTGAACAGATCGGGAAGCATGAGCGTGGTGAAGGCGGTGCCGTGCAGGAGCAGGACGTTGGGAACCTCGCGGCCGAAGGCGATCAACTCTTCCTCGCGGCCTACGCGGAGGAATTCCGCCGCGTTTTCAAGATAGCTCTGCTGGAGCCAGGCGATGGCCGCAGTATTGTGCTGGGCCATGCAGCGCGCGTAGGGATCGTTCCAGGAGTCGTCGTTGAAGTTCAGCGTGACCTGGGCCACGCGGTAGCCGTGGTCATGAAGCCATGCGCGGACGGCGTCGCGCTTGGCGAGCGTGTCGCCCTCCTCGAGATAGGGAAAGCGGAAGAAGTGCCAGTCGCGGCTTCCAGCGAATTGAGAGAGGAGCGGCTCGTCGAGGGCGATATCGTGCTCGAAGGCCGCGGCGGTGCTGTCGGTGAGCGAGGGGTGGGACCAGGTGTGGTTGCCGATGTTCATGCCCGCCGCCAGCCAGATGCGCAGGGCCTGCTGGGCGTCCTGGTCGCCGGGCAGCGAGACGGCGTTCACAAAGCCATAGACGCCCTTGAGGTGGTGGGCCCTGAGCTCTTCGGTCAGCGTAGTCAGAATGCGGACACGATTATCGCCGGGCGGCAAGCTGCCGGCGGCGGGCAGATCGTCAAAGGTAAGCGCGACGACAGGGTGGGCCTTGAGATGGTAGGTCTTGGGAGGTTGAGACGTCGCAGCCGGGCCGGCGGCCACGGCAGGGTTCGCCGGAATCGGCTGCCGTGCGATGGCCGGCGCGCTCCCCGCGCCCAACACGAACAGGATTCCACACACCAACCAACGACGCCCCATGCGGCGAATCTCCCTTGTCTTCCATTGGGCAGTGTAACAATGGCCCTTTGTGTTGGACCAAGCCCGCCGGATTTCGCAGCCGCTGTTTTACGAGAGCGCAATGGGATGAGCGCAGGCCGAGCCGGCGCGGAGGTCTACTGATCCCCGTCGTGAGCCGCGCAATCGGCGGCGGCGGATCGGTGCGTGCGGACTTCATCCCTGGGGGGACGCCGTTCCTAAGCCCCAATCGGTCCGCCGGACGCTACTCCAAGATCCTCTCCGGGCCCTTGGTTACGCTGTTTATGCTGGGGGAGGCGCCTGCCAGTAGGCTGAACTGCCCCACGATAGCGGCAAGCAACGCCCACACCAGGAACAGCAGCCCAATGCCGGCAAGCGCGATTCCGCCCAGGGCAGCCGCACCGGTGGTGGTGATGGAGAGCTGAAGCGAGGAGCTTGAAACCGGGAACGCGGCGTTGAGGTTGCTGTTGCCCGTGCAATAGCCGAAGATCAAAGTGAATCCTGCGGCCAGGAAGAGAATCGAGACGATTAAGGGACGATCAGCTTTCATGGTTGCCTCCTGGTTTGCAATCGGCTTTGCAGGACACGGATCTCCCGCGGCCTGCAAAGCGATTGCGGAGCCAAGGCAACTTACCAAGAATAGATGCGCAGGAGCGGCGGAAGGTTTGGTCTGGAGGTTTGAACAGGGGGTTTGAACAGGTGGAGCGGATTCGGGCCCCGTTACAATAAAGGCTGGACGGACAGCATGATAGAGCTGGTGCAGATCGAGGCAGCGCGGAGGGCTCCGGCGCCCAAGCCGGAGTGGCTGCGGGTGCGCGCGCCGATGGGCGAGAACTATCACGATCTGAAGCGGCTGGCGCGCTCGCTGAGTCTGCACACGGTGTGCGAGAGCGCGCAATGCCCCAACATCGGCGAGTGCTGGCACCACAAGACCGCGACCTTCATGATGCTAGGCAACCTGTGCACGCGGCGCTGCGGGTTCTGCGCCGTGCCCAAGGGCCGGCCGGAGGCGATCGACTTCGACGAGCCGCGGCGCGTGGCCGAGGCCGTGGCCGCGCTGGGCTTGCAGCATGCCGTGATTACCAGCGTGAACCGCGACGACGATCTGGTGGGCGGGGCGCGGGCCTTCGCCATGGTGATCGCGGAGATTCGCCGCCAGGCGCCGGTCTGCCGCGTGGAGGTGCTGATTCCGGACTTCCAGGGCAACCAGGAGGCGATCCGGATGGTCGTAAATGCGCGGCCCGAAATCCTGAACCACAACACGGAGACCGTGCCCCGGCTCTATCGCGTGGTGCGTTCGGGAGCGCGTTACGAGCGGTCTCTCGAGTTGTTACGCTACTCCAAAGCCTTAAACCCCGGAGGGGTGACGAAATCGGGCGTGATGGTGGGACTGGGCGAAGAGACGCGCGAACTGCTCGAGGTCTTCCGCGATCTGGCTTCCGTGGGCTGCGACATTCTGACCGTGGGGCAGTATCTGCGCCCCTCGCGCGACCACTTGCCCATGGCGCGGCTCTACACGCCGCGGGAGTTCGCGGAGCTGAAGGCCGAGGCGCTGAAGATGGGTTTCCGCCACGTGGAGTCCGGCCCGCTGGTGCGGTCGAGCTATCACGCGCACGAGCAGGCGAAGGCGACGGGGATGGCGGCGGCGTAGGGCGATTGACACCGCCGAGCGCTCAACGATAGATCTCCCGCCGTTGGCCAATGGAGACGGCGAGGATCACCAGATCCTGGTCCCGAATTTCACAGATAATCCGGTAATCTCCGACGCGATAGCGCCAGAACTCACCCAGTTCGGAGCCTTTCAGAGCTGCCCCTATGCTTCGCGGGTTCTCCAGATCGCCTACTCTGGTTCGCAAAAACGTGGTGATTCTGCGGGCGACGGGACCGTCGAGCTTGCGGAGGTCCTTGAGAGCGCCGGCTTCGAACTCAATCCGCCAGGCCAAGCTCGCGCTCCACTTCGTCCAAAGTGTAGGTGCGGCTGCGCCCGGCGCGGAGGTCGATGAGGCGCTTTTCGGCGATATAGAGGTCCTCCAGGTCCTCCAGGTGCTCGTGGATGGCTTCGACGACATAGAAGGTCTTCGTTCGCCCGGTGCGCTTGGCGAGCTTCTGCAGGCGGAGGGAAAGCTCATCTGGAAGCCGGATCGAAATGGCAGTCATGAGGAACCAATCTCCTACGATACAAGTATCGCACAGGCGTAGACCGGCAGTCGAACGTGCTTCGCGCCTGCACGTCAAGTTAGAGGGCCTGGCGCTTAGAGGACCTTGAGCTTAGAGGGCCTGGCGCATCCCTCCTTTCCGCGTAGACCTGCGGCTTTTGCGGCCGGGAACGTTAATCCCAATCCCGCCGCTGCTCGCTCCATCCGAAGGCGTTCTCGAAGTGCGCAAACTCGCTTTTCTCTCCCGGCAGCAGATACACGCTGAGCACATCGAAGCGCACCGGCAGAGGAGTCTGGTGGGCCAACTGGCGCAGGTATTGGCGGGCCAGGCGGCGCAGGACGCGACGCTTGTGAGAGTCGACGGTGGCCTCGGCAGGGGACATGTCATGGGCGGTGCGGGTCTTCACCTCGATGAAGCACAACATCTGCCCTTGCCATGCGATCAGGTCGAGGTCGCCAGGCTCATTTGCCGCCGACCAGCGCCTTGCAACCACTGCATAGCCCTTCCGGCACAGGTAAAGATAGGCCGCGTCCTCGCCTTCCATGCCGGTGACGAGATGGGCGGGCGATGCGGGCACAGCTTCGCGCCGGGCGGCCAGCCAATCCAGGCCGGCCGCGGCGCGCTCCAGGCAGCCGATTCGTAGTTGCGCCAGCCATCCCATGGCCAACCATTTTCGCCCGCAGGCGCGAAAGGCGCAAATCCCCGTCTCCGCACCGCGGGCGAGGAGACCAAGGCGTCGATCGTGAGCCTGCAGACGGCTACGTTTTCGCCTTTGGGCGAGGCGCAATTCAATCAGTACGCAAGCACAAAGACGCCGCAGCCGCTCCGGACCGCTGCCGTTGACCCTTGCCGCTGCAGCGGTTCTCGCGCAGGGGTACGCCAGGGCGTGGTGCGGCCGGAAAACCGTGCTACGGCTAAGCCGTCTTGTGCGCTTCGGCCGGCGCGGGTACGGCGGCTATGGCCGGCTTGCCATCCGCCTTGCGGATGTCGATGCCGCCCTTGAAGAACGCGCCGTCTTCAATGCTGATGCGGGCCGCCGTCACGTCGCCGCCCAGCGATCCCTCGGCGCGAATGTCCACGCGGTCGGTGGCCGTAATATTGCCGCGAATCTTGCCCAGAATGACCACCTCGCGGGCGTTGATGTTGGCTGCCACATTGCCGTTGCGGCCCACAGTGACGCGGTTTCCGGGAATGTTGATGCTGCCCTCGACCTTGCCGTCGATATACAGCGACTCCGAACCGGTAATCTCGCCTTTGATGGACAGCCCTTTGCCAATGGTGGCCTGATCGGCGGACGCGACCGCGCCGCGGTTGGCGGTTTCAACAACCGATGCCGGCGCCGCCGGACGCGGCGGCTCGGGCGTGGGAGTGGCGGGGATCGATCCAGTCTGGTTGGGTTTCCACATTGCGTTCAAGGTGATTCCTTTTCTGTCCCCTGAGGGACTGGGAGATGCCAAGGTAAGGCCAATGGCTTATACCCGGAAAAAATGAAGCGTGCGGACCGCCGTGCTTCGTGCTTTCGGCAACCCACTGGCGGCTCCGGTCAGATCGCGAGTCCTACCTGGTCCGTCAAAATCTTGCATTCCCGTTATTTTAAGACCAAGCGCGGCAGTTGAACGAGCCGCCGGCTGCAGAAGACGATACGGTGCCAAATATGGCAACAGCGGCGCCGAGCAGAAGATGGATTTGTATTTGATTCGCCGCTGCGCGGCCAGGCCGTGTACGGCGCGAAGGCCTGCGCATGGCCTAGTCTGGAGCTATGAACGATCGCGAAGTGGTGGCGCTGGTGGCACGCTCGGCAGGCGGCAAAGCCGGATACAAGCAACTGGTGCGCGAGCTGGGCTTGGCGGGCGGCCGCGAGCGGCGCTTGCTGGCCGAGCAACTGGCGCGCCTTACCGCCCACGGCGAATTGATTGCGCAGGGCGCGGGGCAGTGGAGCATTCCCCGAGCGGCGGCCGGGCGCGGAAATCTCGCCGCCGGACGCCTGGAACTGCATCGCGACGGCTACGGCTTTGTGCGCCCCAACGCGCGGCAGGCCGCTGGCCAGGCTTCCGTCCAGCAAGACATTTTTATCCCTCCCAACGCGATCAGCGGCGCCATGCAGGGCGACCAGGTGCTGGCCGAGCTCGAACCTCCGCGCGCCGATGGGCGCCGGCTGGGCCGCATCGTGCGCGTGATCGAGCGGCGCAACCCCACCGTCGTCGGCATCTTTCACCTCGCCCGTTCTGACCGCGCTCAGGGCCACTCCGTCGTGCCCTTCAACGAGCGCATGACGCAACTCATCCTGATTCCCTTTGGCGAAGCATTGCCGTCCGGCCCCGCATCCTCCACGCCGCATCGTGTCCTGGGCAACGAGGCAATGGCGGCGGCAAAACCCTTAAGCCCGGAGGGCCTCGAAGGCCTGGCCGTGGACGTGGAGATCACAAGCTGGCCCACGCCCACGCGGCCGCCCGTTGGGCGCGTGATCGAGGTGCTGGGCTCGCCCGACGACTTCGGCGTGGACGTGGAGATGATGATCCGCAAGCACCAGTTGCCCCGTATCTTTCCCGAAGATGTTCTCGCCGAGGCGCGCCGGGTGGCGCATTTCGACCCGGCCGAAGCTGCGCGCCGCCGCGATTTCCACGGCTTGCCCATCGTGACCATCGACGGCGAGACGGCCAAAGACTTCGACGATGCGGTGCTGGTGAAGGAGCGCGGGGACGGAGGCTACGAACTCCAGGTGCACATCGCCGACGTGGCCGAGTATGTGCGCGAGGGCACGGCCCTGGATCTGGAAGCGCGGCTGCGCGGAACCAGCGTCTACTTTCCCGACCGCGCCATTCCCATGCTGCCGCAGGAACTCTCCACGGACATTTGCAGCCTGCGCCCCGGCGAGGACCGGCTGGTGCTGAGCTGCATCTTGGGGCTCGACGCCACGGGGCGAATGGAGAGCTACGAGATCGCCGAAGGCGTGATCCGCTCCGCCGCGCGCATGACCTACGCCGATGTTCACGCCATCCTGGAAGACGACGCCGGGACGCGGGCGCGGTTCGCCGCGCTGGTCCCCGAATTCGAGCGCATGAAGCGGCTGGCGGTGCTGATGAATCTGCGGCGCGAAGAACGCGGCTCCATCGATTTCGACCTGCCTGAGCCGGTGATCGAATTCGACGAGCACGGCCAGATGCGCGGCGTGACCCGCGCCGAGCGCACCTGGGCCAACCGCCTCATCGAGGAGTTCATGCTGGCGGCCAACGAGTGCGTGGCCGCCTGGCTTGAAGACCTGGGCGTGCCCTCGCTCTACCGGATTCATGAGCAGCCCGAGCCGCGCCGCGTGGTGGAATTCGAGGAGCTGGCTGCGGGCTTCGGATTTTCTCTTGGTCTTGGACCGCTTCCTGTCAGGCGCGTACAGACGCGCGGGGAACGCCGCGAGGCGCACGGCCGCGGACGCAACCCGCGCATGCACGAGGTGCCCGAAGACATCGAAGTTACGCCGCGCATGTATCAGAAGCTGGCCGCGCGCATCGAGGGCAAGCCGGAGGAGCGGATATTGAGTTACCTCATGCTGCGCTCGCTGATGCAGGCGCGTTACTCCGAGACCAACGAGGGCCACTTCGCCCTGGCCGCGCCCACTTACACGCACTTTACCTCGCCCATCCGCCGCTATCCCGACCTCACCGTTCACCGCATCGCCAAAACGCTGTTGCGCGCCGGCGTGCGCAGCGAGGGAACGTTCGCACCCGGCCGCCTCGACTCCCCGTGGTCGCATCCGAATGAAGGTCAACCGAGGGCCGGCGCGCCTCAACCTCGCGAGCCTGCGGGACGAGCGGGAGCGGAGCTCGCCGCCGCGCCGCCCATCCCCGCGCCCGAACTGGCCCAGATCGCCGAAGAATCGAGCCAGGCCGAGCGCCGCGCCGCCGAGGCCGAGCGGGAGCTGGTGGAGTGGAAGAAAGTCCGCTTCATGCAGGACAAGGTAGGCGATGAGTTTGCCGCCCTGATTCTGAACCCCACGCGATACGGCTTCTTTGTTGAACTGACTGACCTTTTTGTCGAGGGGCTTGTGCCCATCGACACACTGCGCGGCGACCGTTACACCTGGCGCGAAAATACGCACGAGATTGTGGGCGAGCGCTCCGGCCGCCGCTTCCGCGCCGGCGACCGCGTCCAGGTGATTCTGGACCGCGTCCTGGCCCAGGAACGCAAGCTGCAATTCGCGCTCGTCGAGGAAGACCTGCCGCTCACCGCGAAAAAGGCCGCCAAGCCCCCGGCAAAGCCCAAGAAGAGCAAGCGCGGAAACGAGACAACGCGCTCATCGAAAGGCAGAGCGAAGTTCCGCCGCGCAGGCAAACGGCGCTAGCTATCGCCGGGTGTATCTCAATCCGCCGAAATGAGCGCGGTAAGAGACCCGGCAGAGGCATCCGGTTAAGTTCTCAAGTTACTCGTTGAATTTTTGCGGATCGCGGATTTACTTTCCGAGCAAGATCAACGGCCTAACAAACTCGCCAGGAATCCTCTTCGAGGTTTGTCATCATCGAAAAGTCCAATGGGCTCCGGTTGAGGAGGCAGAGGCTCACCGTTGAATGCGGCGCGCGGATTATAAAGGCAAAGCCGGTCCGCGGTGTCTCGCCCAAAGCTGGAGGCAAGAATCTTGTAAGCCTCTCCCATGGCCGGCGGCCGGCTCTTTAGGCTATGCGCGTCGCTGGCGACAAAATGGACCCAGTTCTTCTTGAGCAGGGAATCGGAAGTGGCCGCGGCCATTCTGCCAAAGCGTCCCATGAGCGACCCCGCGGTGACTTGGATAAGACAGCCGCTACGCATCCATTCGGCCATTCGCTCGGGCTTGGCAGCTAACTCAGAATTGCGCTCGGGGTGGGTAATGATCGGCACGATCCCGTTGACATTGAATTGATATAGCCATTCTGAAATCAAAGATGGAATCATCCCGTTCGGAAATTCGACAAGCAGATAGCGCTTGCCGTTGATTGTGTATTTATCGCGGTTATGAAGAGCGTCTGCGATGTTATCATAAGATAAGTGGAAATCGCAGCCCAGGCCCAAAGTTATACGGCCGCCGAGGCGCTCGTTCAAGAGCGCCAACCGCTCCTCGTTGATTCCCGTCTGGAATGCGAATTCATGGTTAGCGTGAGGAGTGCAGACAATATGCGTGACGCCCTCCGCGATCGACGCTTCCGCCAGCTGCAATGACTCCTCGATGGTTTTAGGGCCGTCATCTAAACCGAAGAGCAGATGATAATGAATGTCAAGCACTGTCTTTTCTTCCGCTCCTTCGCGGCGCCCGCGGATCATGAGCGGACAGGCTCCGCTGTTCGCCGCCCCTGGATCATTCTCTCAACTTGAACTTTGAAAGGCAATGAGGGCAGCGAGCAGCTGCGGTTTCAGAGCCGCTAGATCCAGAAGGCGCGGATGCCGCGGCTAATGCCGCATGAATTGAAAGCTTCGCGCAGCACGGGACAATGGGGCGATCCGCGGTGGCCTTTCAAGACCTATTTTGAAGCACGGGGTAGTGATAGTCTAGGCTCAGTCATGCGTTTCGTACGCTTTTCCTTTTCGATTTCTTGCGTGCTCGCCGCCGCCTTCGCGGTTTTTTCCTGCTCCGCCCAGCCGGCCGGCCAAAAGGCGCAAAAGGGGGTCGTGAAATTTCCGCCTCCGGTCACGGAGTTCAACACGCCATTCGATCTCAATGCGCCGCCTTCCGAGCGCACCAAGTCAGTTGCGTTCCGGCCCGAGGGCTCCATGACTGCCGAGGACCGGAAGGCAGCCGCCGGCGCAATGCCAGCCATCCGGGAGAGAGCGGCGCTGGCAGGATTCGACCTCGGAAAGGGGAGATGGACTTACCAGCAGATAGTTTGTCCGGCATTCCCCACGCATATTCTTCTTTTTTTCTTGCGTAACAACGGCCCTGGCGATGTGAGCGAATTTTCCGCGATCCTGCCGCGGGACGGAAAAGGCGCCGTGCGCGTTCTGCCCATTCTGCGTCGCAGTTATGCCCTGTCTCCCCCTGCTCCCGTAAATCCCTTAACGATCTCGGCCTTCAATTGGATTGGCGCCCAAGAGCACCCTCACAAGAAGATGGACTGGCTGACCGCGAGCCTATGTTATGCGGCGTTGACGGGAACCCGCGTCGTGCTGCCGGAGCAAGCCGGGAACCAACCGGGAGCGGACGTTCCTTTGGCGATGAATCCCCTATTGCAGGTTGGCTTGGGCGGCGGCGCCGTGGTCCGGTTCGACGATGTGGAAGCCCCTCGGCAGCTAAAAGAATGGGATCTTACCTTCGACAATCGGGGAAAGCTTCTCCAAGTCGCAGTGACGCGCGTGCCCGCGTTAGTGGTGAAGCCGCTTCCGTAGAGCAGGCATAGTTTCGTTTCGGGCTGCCGGACGGCGCCATCGAGGCGCTTGACGGGGGCACGGCGGCCTCGCGTAATTTGGCAGCGCGGTCGCGGTTCAGACGGTTTTTGAGAATCGCGAGCATCTTTTCCGCGCTCTTTCAAGACATAGCCTTCCGTCCGTGAGTTCTTAAACAGGTTCTTAACTCGTTCCCAGGTAGATGAAGCGGGCCATAAACAGCGCGGCCAGGAGGTAGAGCAGCCAATCCTGGCGGCGGAATTTGCCCGTGGCCAGATGGAGAACTGCCCAGGCGATGATGCCGAAGCCCAGGCCGTTGGCGATGGAATAGGTAAAGGGGATAAGAACGAGGGTCAGAAAGGAGGGCACGGAGACCAGGGGGTCGCGCCAGTCGATTTCAGTGATGCAGGTGAGCATGAGCGCGCCCACCAGAATCAGAGCCGGGGCGGTGGCGGCTGCGGGCACCACGCCGGCGAAGGGAGCGGCCGCGATGGCGGCCACAAACAGCAGGCCGGTGACGATGGCGGTGACGCCCGAGCGCCCGCCGGCCTCAACGCCGGCCGTGGACTCCACGTAGCTGGTTACGGTGGAGGTTCCGGCGAGGGAGCCGAAGACGGTGGCCGTGGCGTCGGCAAAGAGAATGTGGTTGAGGCGGGGAATGGAGTGATCGGGGCCAATCAGCCCGGCGCGTTTGGCGACGGCCACGAGGGTGCCCAGGTTGTCGAAGAGGTCCACGAAGAAGAAGACGAAGATGATCTCCAGCAGCCCTTTGCCGAGGGCACCGCGAATGTTGAGCTTGAAGGCGGTTGCGGACAGGGCGTGGAGGCCGATGCTGGAGCGGGTCCAGTGCGCGAGTCCCAGCGCCCAGGCGAGCGCGGTGATGCTGAGCACGCCGATGAGGATGGAGCCGCGCACCTTCTTCACCTCCAGGGCGACCATCAGGGTGAGGCCGAGGAGGGCCAGCGCGGTGGTGGGATCTTTGACGTTGCCCAGGCTGACAAAGGTGTTCGGGTCGCGCACCACCAGGCCCGCGTGCTGGAAGCCGATGAAGGCGATGAACAAGCCGATGCCGCCGGCGACCGCGGCGTAAAGCTGGTGGGGGATGGAACGCAGAATCATCTGGCGGATGCCTGCCCCGGTGATGGCCAGGAAAAGAACGCCGGAGATGAACACGGCCCCCAGAGCCGTCTGCCAGGGGATGTGCATCTTGATGCAGACGGTGTAAGCGAAGTAAGCGTTGAGGCCCATGCCGGGAGCAAGCGCGATGGGATAGCGGGCCACGATGCCCATGAGGATGGAGGCGAAGGCTGCCGAGAGGCAGGTGGCCGCAGTGGCCGCGGCAATGGGCACTCCGGCGTCGGCCAGAATGGCCGGATTGACCAGGACGATGTAGGCCATGGTCAGGAACGTGGTGGCGCCGGCCAGAATCTCGGTGCGCCAGTTGGTGCCCAACTGGTCAAATTCGAAGTAGGCCTCGAGGCGCTTGCGCATAGGCGGGTTGCAGTTAGGGAATCGGGATCTCTATTTTGCTTTCCCGGTCACAAGAGAATATACCCCGAGTGCCCGGTTCGCCATCTTTTTGCTCTTCGGCGCACTTTCGGTCGAGTTTCAAAGCGCCAGCACTGTACCGGGAGCACTATGGCGACAATTGTCAAGACACCTTCGAGCACGTGGAAGGCAGTCGTCCGCAAGAATGGCTGGCCCACGAGGATCAAGACATTCGGGACGAAGAGACTCATGGGGGAGATGAGCCGAGTGTCAGGGGATACTCGACAGGCCGAAAAAGCGACGGGAAACCTATAGGCAAATAGAGATCTAATCTGCTTTTCCGGTTTTTCTATTGCAGAATTTGAAGGTGTACGCGGTCGCCGGGTCGAGCGGGCTCTGGAGGATGCCGAGCGATTTGAGCTGCTGATAGCTCTGGCTCCAGCGTGCGGCCGTCATCTGGCCGATCTGGTCGCGACTTGGGGTGCCGGTGGAGTCGTTGCCGGCGACGAAGCCGCCGTCTTTGAGAGCCTGCGCGGTGAAGGCCTCCTGGGCGGGGTTGAGGGCGGGGTTGAGCTTGAGGAGCTCGGCGTCGGTGGGAGCAGGGTCGCGCAAGTATGCCTGCCAGCCGCGGATGCTGGCCTGGACGAATTTGGCGACGACGTCGGGGTGCTGGGCGGCGAAGCTGCGGGTGGTGAATTGGACGCGGTAGGGGTCGTAGCCGGAGGTGCTGATGAGGATGGAGCGGACTTTCACGCCGGCTTGCTGCGCGAAGAAGGGCTCGCTGGTGACGAAGATCTGTTGGACGTAGTTGGGGTCGGCGACGAAGTTGGCGATGGAAAGCGTGGCGGGGATTTCGCGGACGTTGTGGAGGTTGTAACGGCGGATGACGTACTTGAGCCAGGTGGCGCCGGGCTGGGCGGCGACGGCGTGGCCGTTGAGATCGGCGAGGGTGTGGATGGGCGAGTTGACGTGGATCATGACGGCCTGGGGGTCGTGCTGCATGGTGGCGGCGACGGCGAGGAGAGGCAGGCCGTTGGAGTCCCACTCGAGGATCTGGTCGCTGGAGCCGAGGGCGAAATCCACCTTTCCCGCAGTCACGAGCTGGGCGACGCTGCCGTACTCGGCCAGGGGGAGGATGGTGACTTGGAGGCCGGCGGCTTTGTAGTAGCCGAGGCGCTGGGCGGCGAAGAAGCCGCCGTGCTCCGGCTGGGGGTACCAGTCGAGCTGAAGGCGGACGGGGAAGAGGCCGTTGGCGGCGGACTGATGGGCGCGGCAGCCGGTGAGGACGAGGGCGAGCGCGAGGGAGAGCGCGGCCCAGGGGATAAGTTTAGACCTCGAGGGCGGCCTCGCATTTGCGGATGACGCCATGGTTTGAAACGTATCATGGATGCGGGCGCGGGTTTGTGGCGCGGCGGCGCGCGCCAAGCCTTCATCGGCCAGGGACGCGGGGCGGACGGTTTGGTTGGCGAGGGCCTTGCGCAGGGCGCGGATAGTCCACGATTGCGTGGTCATAGATACATTTTAGGGGCCGATTGCATGGCGGGCATTTTCTGGTGCGCGGGAGCCGGGTGTCATGCTAAGTTCGAGTATGGGAGTTGCTTCGACCGCTGCCCGCCGTGCGGCTGAAAAACGGTGGGGGTTCACAGGCGCAAACGGCGATCTGGAGCGCATGGCCGCGTTGGCTGCGTTTACGGCGCGGTCTCTAAAGACGGCGCGTCCGCGGCCGTTCGGGGCTTCCATAATCCATACGAAAACAGGCGACGTGCTGCTGCGGGCGCTGAACAACGTGGCGGGGGAGTTCGACCCCAGCGCGCACGCTGAGGTACGCGCGATACGGCTGGCGACGAAGCGGCTGAAGCGGCTCTCGCTGGCCGGGTATACGCTTTACACCACGTGCGAGCCGTGCCCGATGTGCATGAGCACGGCACTGTGGGCGCGGGTGGATCGCGTGGTCTACGGCGCGACCATCGAAGACGCGAACCGGCACTGTATTCAGATTCAGATTCCAGCGCGCGAGGTGGCCGCGCGCAGCGATATGAAGTGCGTTGTGGATGGGCCGGTGCTGCGCGAGGAGTGCTACGCGCTGTTTACCGATGCGCGCATGGTGCGGGCGTTTCGGACCTGGTCGAACCGGAAGCGGGCATAGATTTTCAACGAGGTTTTCCCCCATGGCCGATGGACTTGCTGCAGAGCTGTCTCAAGTGGTCTCGGACCCGGCACGGGTGCTGACAGCGCCGGCCGTGCTGGACCGGCTGTCGCACGATTTCTATTGGTACTCGCCGGTACTGCGGCCCCGGCTGAAGGACAAGAACGGCGACGTGGCCGTGCAGCCGGTGAGCGTGGACGAGGTGCTGGCCGTGATGCGCTTTGGGGGCGAGCATGAGGTTCCGGTGACGGTGCGCGGAGCCGGAACGGGGAATTACGGGCAGTGTGTGCCGCTCCAAGGCGGGATTGTGCTCGACCTCTCGCTGATGGATAAATTGGAGGAAATTACGGCGGACGGCGTGGCCGTGTGCCAGCCGGGAGTTCGGCTGGGAGTGCTTGAAACGGAGGCGCGGAAGCAGGGATGGGAGCTGCGCATGTATCCCTCGACGCTGGTGAAGGCTTCGCTGGGCGGATTTTTAGCCGGTGGATCGGGCGGGATCGGGTCGGTGGCGCATGGAGGGCTGCGCGACTTCGATACGGTGCGGGCGTTCGAGGTGGTGACCATGGAGGAGACGCCGCGGGTGGTGCTGCACGAGGGCGCGGCGGTGCACGAGATTCTGCATGCGTGGGGGACGAACGGAGTGCTGACGCGGATCTGGTTCGCGTTAGCGCCGGCGGTCGAATGGACGCAGTTGACGGCGGCGTTCGATACCTATGCTGCGGCTTTCGATTTTACCCAGAAGATTGCCGTCGATGGGGCGTGGACCAAGCGGCTGGCGACGGTGTTCGAGTGGCCGATTCCTTCGTTCTTTACGCCGGTGAAGCATCTGGTGCGCGAGGGCAAGGCGCTGGCGCTGATTATGATTGCGGCGGAGCAGGTGGAGGAATTGCGCGCGGCGGCGGAGGCGGCGGGCGGCGAGGTGACGTTTACCGGCGCGTACACCGGGCCGCGAACGCAACCCCTCTTGAGCGACTACACGTGGAACCACACCACGCTGTGGGCGATGAAGGCGGACCCTGCGTATACATATTTGCAGTGCGGGTTTTCGCCGGCGGAGTGCAGGGAACAGTTCCGGCTGCTGCGCGAGCGGTATGGGCAGGAGATTCTGTTCCACATCGAGTTCATGAAGAACGGGGACGGAGTGGTGATTCCGGGAGCGCTTCCGGTGGTGCGCTTTACGTCCGAGGAGCGGCTGAACGAGATGATCGCCTATTGCCGTTCGATAGGCGTGTTTGTGGCCAATCCGCATGTGAATTACCTGGAGGACGGCGGGCGGTTCCGCGCCGACAATATACAACTGCGGGCGAAGCAGCGGTACGATCCGCGCGGGCTTTTGAATCCGGGCAAGATGATCAGCTTTCACAAGGAGGCGGTTAGCCGTTGAAAACGTGGATTCCGGACGCGCGCAATTTTGCTTATCTGACGTGGAAGCAGGTGGACGCGCTGCCGCGCGAAAAGACGCTGCTGGTGCTGCCCACGGCGGCCATCGAGCAGCATGGGCAACATCTGCCGCTGGCGACGGATACGCTGATCAATAATCTGCTGCTAGGCAAGGCGCTGGCGCTGGCGCCGGCCGAATTGCCGGTTTATGCGCTGCCGCCGGTGTGCTACGGCAAGAGCAACGAGCACATCGGGTTTCCAGGGACCCTCGCGGTAAGCGCGCAGACGTTTATGGCGGTGGTGCGCGACGTGGGCGCGAGCATTGCGGCCAGCGGGTTCAAAAAAGTGGTGCTTTATAACACGCATGGAGGGAACACGCCGCTGGTGGACGTGCTGGCGCGCGATCTGCGGGCGGAGTTCGGGCTGCGCACGTTTTCTCTGTTCGGTTCGCCGGGCGCGGCGTTCGAGGGCGTCAGCCAACAGGAGCGGACGTATGGGTTTCATGCGGGCGAGATCGAGACGGCGTATCTACTGCACGCGACGCCCAAGCTGGTGCACACGGACGCATACACGGCGAACTACATTGCGCGCGTGGACGAGCCGGAGCTGCTGAAGCCGGAGGGGTCGGCGGCGAACTTTGCGTGGCTGACCAAGGACATTGCGCCCAGTGGCGTGCTGGGCGATCCGTCGCGCGCGAGCGCGGAGAACGGGGAGCGGTGGTCGAACGAGGCAGCGTCGCGGATCGCGGAGATTCTGGTGGCCATGTACAACTTTGAGCCGCACAATTTCGAGCCCCGCAATTCCGAGTCGAGGAGCGGGGCGTGAGGATGGCGCTCGTCGATTGCGGAAATGGGGTTCGGCTGGAACGCGACGTGCGGTGCCGGCTGAGCGACGGGATCACGCTGGTTTCCGATCATTACTATCCGGCGGGCGAGGGACCGTGGCCGACGCTGCTGATGCGGCAGCCGTATGGGCGCGATATTGCGTCGACGGTGGTGTATGCGCATCCGGCGTGGTGGGCGCGGCACGGGTACCATGTAGCGATTCAGGATGTGCGCGGGCGGGGCGGCTCGGAGGGGGATTTTTATCCGTTCCGCTACGAGGGGCGCGACGGAGCGGAGACGATGGCGTGGCTGAGGAAGCACGCGGCGTCGAACGGGCGCATCGGCATGTACGGGTTTTCATACCAGGGTGCGACGCAACTGCTGGCGGCGGCGGAACAGCCGGAGGGACTGGAGTGCATTGCGCCGCACATGACGGCAGCGGACCTTTATCACGGATGGTTTTATCGTCAGGGTGCGCTGCGGCTGAGCTCGGCGCTGGGATGGGGGATTCAAATGCTGCGCGAGGATGCGCGGCGCAGAGGACTGCGAGCGGCGAGCGACCGGCTGGAGGCGGCGTGGGCGAATGTGCGGGCGCAGGCGGTGCAGGTTCCGTATGGGGCGCATGCGGCGATTGCCGATGCCTCGCTGCCTGCCTACGTGCGGGACTGGTTCTCGCATCGGGAGCCGGGCGCTTACTGGAGCGCGATGGACGTTAGCCAACGCATCGACCGCATCCGGGTTCCCGCGCTTCATCTTGCGGGGTGGTTCGACACCTATCTCGAAGGGACGATTACGGGGTATGTTGCGTTGCGCAATGGAGCAGGGAGTAAGTTTGCACGGGAGAATCAGTATCTGATTGCGGGGCCTTGGGTGCATATTCCGTGGGGTGACCGCGTGGGGGACGTGAACTTCGGCGAGGCGGCTGGCGCCAATACCGATGAGATTTTGCTGCGCTGGTTCAACCATTGGCTGAAGGATTCTGGGGAATTTAAGGATCAGGCGCGTGTCCGGTATTTCGCCGTGGGCCCGAATGAGTGGCGGAGTGCGGAGGAATGGCCGGCTGAGGCGGCGCGCGCGCTTTATTTGCGCAGTGCGGGGAATGCAAATTCGCGCCAGGGCGATGGGACGCTGGCGCAGGACGCGCCGGATGGCGATGAGCCGCGCGATGTGTTTGTTTACGATCCGGAGGTTCCGGTTCTGGCGCCGGGAGGGCCGCAGGCGTTGAGCGGTGCGTTCGATCAATCAGTGCTGGAGATGGGGAACAATTTGCTTGTGTACACCTCCGAGCCGGCAAAACGCGCGATGGAGATCTTAGGGCAGCCGCGGGTGCGATTGTACGCGGCGACTTCCGCGGCTCATGCGGATCTGACGGCGAAGCTGGTGCGCGCGACGGCGGATGGCCGCGCGGAGTTTGTGTCGATGGGGATGGCGCGCAGCTCATGGCTGTTTCGCGAGGCAGACTACGCGGCGGATACGGTTCAAGCATGGGAGTTCACGCTGGAGCCAACGGCGTTTGTGCTGGCGGCGGGCGAACGGGTGCGGCTGGAGATTGCGAGCTCGGCGTTTCCGCTTTACGACCGGAACCCCTCGACCGATGTGGCGCCGCAGCTTGCGGACAACTGGAACTGGGGGCGGTCGACGCAGCAGATTCTACACACGGCCGCGCATCCATCCGCGCTGTATCTGCCCATTCAAGGAGAGCCTGGATGGTAATGCGAGCTCCCGGCGCGGTCCCGGAGATTGAACTGAGGAATGTGAGCAAGCGCTTCCGCAACGCCGCGGTGGCGCTGGAGGGGATCTCGCTGACCGTTGAGCGCGGCCAGTTTGTCACGTTTCTGGGGCCGTCGGGGTGCGGGAAATCGACGCTGCTGAAGCTGGTTTCGGGGCTTAGCCCGGTGAGCGAGGGCGAGGTGAGCGTGAACGGCATGACGCCCGAGAACGCGCGCGAAATCATGAGCTTTATCTTTCAGGATGCGACGCTGCTGCCGTGGCGGACGGTGGAGCAGAACGTGGGGCTGGGGCTGGAGCTGGAATATGCGGCGCGGCCGCTGCGCAGAGAGCGCGTCAAGCAGATGCTGGAGATGGTGAGCCTGGACCAGGTGGCGAAGCGCTTTCCACGGCAGCTTTCGGGCGGGATGAAGATGCGGGTTTCGATTGCGCGGGCGCTGGCGAGCCGGCCGCGGATTCTGCTGATGGACGAGCCGTTTGCCGCGCTGGACGAGATGTCGCGCGACCGGCTGAACGAGGAGCTGCTGCGGCTTTACGCGGAGCAGAAGTGGACGGTGCTGTTCGTGACGCACTCGGTGGCCGAGGCGGTGTTCCTTTCCACGCGGGTTGTGATTCTGGGGGCGCATCCGGGGCGCGTGGCGCATGAGATTGCGGTGGATCTGCCCTGGCCGCGCTCGGCGGAGACGCGGGAATCGGAGGCGTTTGAAGAGGCGGTGACGCAGGCGTCGCGGCTGCTGAGAGGAGTGTGGCAGCGATGAAGAAGCATGGCCTGCTGGTGCTCAACAGCGCGCTTGTGTTTGCGTGCCTGGTGGGATTGTGGCAGGCGGTGGTGTGGATCAATCACCTGCCGCCCTATATCTTGCCGGGGCCGGCAGTGGTGGCGAAGGCGCTGCACGATCGCTTCCCGTCGCTGGTGGATTCATTCCGGATCACAGGGGAAGAAGCGGCGGGAGGATTGGTGGCGAGCATCGTGGTGGGCGTGGCGGCGGCCATGGTGTTCGCGCAGTGGCGCTGGCTGCGGCAGACGCTCTATCCGTACACGATTCTGCTGCAGACGGTGCCGATTGTGGCCATTGCGCCGCTGATCATCAACTGGGCGGGGGCGGGAATTTTTCCGGTGACGATCGTAACGTTTATCATTTGTCTCGCGCCGATAATCGCCAACACCACGCAGGGATTGATCAGCGTGGATGAGAATTCGATCCATCTTTTTATTATGTACAACGCTTCGCCGGCGCAGGTTCTGTTCAAGCTGCGGCTGCCAAACGCGCTGCCGAATTTCTTCACCGGGATTCGGATTTCGGCGGGGATCGCGGTAATTGGCGCGATAACCGGGGAGCTGTTCGCGGGGTCGACGCGCGTGGGGCAGGGCGGACTGGGGTACGCGATCATTTACGCGAGCAATCAGATGGAGATCGGGTACCTGTTCGCGCTGGTGATTGCGGCCACGGTGCTGGGGTTTGTGTTTTTCTTTATCGTGATGTTTTTCGAGTGGCTGGCGCTGCATAACTGGCACGAGTCGAGCCGGGCGTCGGCATCGGAGTGAAGGTGGGCTCTGTGTGCTGGAGATCGATGCTCTGAGGCATCGGTCAATCCCACCCTAGCCGCAAGAACAAAGACGCGGCGAGGGTGGGGCACCCGGCATTGAGTCAATCCCACCCTTTCCGCAAACAGCGCGGAAAGGATGGGGCACCCGCGATGGATGGGGGAATTTGGATGTTGCGGATGGAGACGAAGACGGGGTGGTGGCTGATTCGGCACCCGGATCATGCGCGGCTGGCGGGAGATTTTGCGGCGGCGTGGGGGAACGCGCGGTTTCGCAGGCCGGAGCCGCGGGCGCGTGTGCTCAAGGGGATTGCCTGCCACGACGACGGGTGGGCGGCGCGCGATGCGCATCCATCGGTCACGCAGCAGGGGAAGCCTTCGGCGTTTTCGACCGAATTGGTGGGAAAGTACTCGGCATTCGAGGAGATCGATCTGGAAGAGTATCTGGCGGTGCGGGAGCGGGCGGTGCGGATCATCGCGGAGGAGGATCCGTATGCGGGGCTGCTGATCTCGATGCACACGTACAATCTGCTGACCGCACATGCGGACCGCTCGACGATTGCGGCGGAGGATCTGGCGAAGCTGGACGGGTTTCTGGAACGACAGCGGAAGTATCAGGACGAGCTGCGCGGGGCGGTTGGGGCGGATGCGTCGCTGGAGTCCGAGGAAAAGTCGGAGCCGAGGATTCAAGAGCACTTCAGGCTGTTGCAGGGGTGCGACAATCTTTCCCTGCTGACTTGCGTGGCGTATGCCGAGCCGATGCATCTGCTGCACCCGCTGCCTTTGAACGATGGCGGGGCTTCAGAGGTACGGGTGCTGCCGGTTGCGGCGCGGCATTTTCGGCTGACGCCGTGGCCGTTTGCGGATGCGGAGCTCGAATTCAGGTTTCCGGCGCGGCATGTGGAGGGGAAGATTTTCGGTTCTTCGGCGGAACTGGAGGCAGCGTTTGCGGCTGCGAATGAAGAGGAGTTGACGGTGACTTTGACCGAGTAGGTTGCCCGCTGGTTAAGAAGGAGCGGGGGTCGATAGCCTCTGGTGCAAGTCAAAACTTCACAAAAACCTTCCATCAGCGGCTAAAGCCGCGTTGATTCTTATAACCCTTACGGCACGACTGAAGTCGTGCCCTTTCAAAACGAGACTTTCACCACAGGCTGCTAACGGAATGTGAGCAAAAACAAAGGGCGTCCGGCGAACGGACGCCCATGTTGTTGGAGAGGCCGCGGGCTAGAAGTCGAAGTGCAGGGACATTTGAATCTGGCGCGGTGCGCCGATGGTGTGCAAGGGGAGGCCGAGCTGGCCCGGAGGGGAATAGAGCCCGCCGGTTCCGCTCACGGGCTGATCTGGCGCGGGGAAGTTGTTATAGCCCGCGTTTTGCGAGACTTCGTTGGTGGGAATATCGAAGCTGGTGGTGTTGGTCAGGTTGTAGACGTCGAAGGTGTACTTCAGGCTGTAGCGCTCATGATCGAAGCTGGTCGTCTTCACCAGCGAAGCGTCGGCGCGCTTCTGGAAGGCCTGGCGGAAGATGTTGCGCTGACCAGTGGTGAAACCGGTCTCGTAAGGATCGTTGGGAGGAATGGCGCCATCCAGTCCGCCCTCGGGGAGTAGAGGAAGAGTGAAGCAGGAGGACTTCAAAGCCGGTTGTCCACCGGAGAGAGTCCAGGCGCCGGAAGCGCCGGTAGTTGCGGTTTTGGCGGTG
Source organism: uncultured Acidobacteriota bacterium (assembly GCA_963808795.1). GTDB lineage: Bacteria > Acidobacteriota > Terriglobia > Terriglobales > Acidobacteriaceae > Telmatobacter. The sequence goes on along the minus strand of CAWEGL010000020.1, from coordinate 301,409 downwards.
CAGCCGGGGGCCAGCGGAACGATGGGGTTGGTGATGCCGTCGGAGGTTGAATAGTAGATGCTGCCTATCGCGCCGGAGAAGTCGATGATGCTGTAGGGCTGTCCGCTCTGCAACACGGTCAGGCCCACCAGCGACCATCCGTCGGCGAGTTTGCCGGCCAGCGAGCCATTGTGCACCAGGCTGGGAAGGCTGAAGACGTAGTTGAAGTTGATGACGTGGGTGCGGTCGAAATCGGCCGAGCCGTAGCCGCTGCGCAGATTGAGAGGGTTGTTGCCGTTGTAAAACAGGCCCAGCCCGCTTTGCTCGTCGATGGCGTGCGACCAGGTATAAGAGGCATCCACCATGAAGTTGTGGCCCATGCGCTTTTCAAGGTGGGCCTGAAGCGAGTTGTAGTTGTCGATGCCTTCCGCAAGGTAATCGATGGACTCGGCCGCGTAGCCGATATATGGCACGCGCAAATCCACGTTTCCGCCTTCGTAGTTGCCAAGGTAACTGGCGGAGTTGCCGAAACATGACGGTGTGCCGGTGGGTAAGGGGGAAGAGTATCCCACGTTGTAGCCGTAGGTGTAGGCTTGCGGGCATGCTCCGCCGGCGAGGAGGGGACTGGAGGGAGACGCGATTTTGGGCTGGTTGAAGGGAACCGGAATCACCTGGTGGCGGCCGACGTTACCCACGTATCCGAGTTCGACGACCAGGTTGTTGCGGGGCTGCCACTGGATATCGAGCGTGTAATTGATGGTGTAAGGCAGCTTGTTGCGGGGGTCGTAGACGCCAAGGGAGATGGGCTCGCCGTTGTTGATGATCTCGCCGCCGGGCGTATTCGGGGTGACTGGGCAGACGCCGGATTCCCCCGCGTAGCCGGTGTTCACGATGCTGCAGGCATTGGGAAGGAAGCCGCTGAGGTCCGAGGCTTTGGGGCTGACAGGAGCAGAGTATTCCGGGCTGGGGCTGCCATAGGGATTTTCGAGGTTTCCTTCCGAGTCCGTTCCTCCGCATGTGGCGAGATAGCCCTCATAGTAGAAGAGCGATGAAGATGGGCAGGTGGAGACGTTGACGAAGGGAAGCTGCTGATTGACGCCGAAGGGCCCGCCGGTGACGGTGCCGATGGCGTAACCGGGCGAGAAATAGCTGAAGAGCTCGCCGCGGTCGTAGTAAAAGCCACCGCCGGTGCGGACCACCACCTTGTTATGGAAGATGCCTGGCTGCCAGGCGACGCCGACGCGCGGCGCCATGCCCCACTGGCGGCCGGTGAGCGTGGTGTTGCTTATGCCCGGAGTGCCGTTGGCGTTGTTGCCGGCGATGATCAACCCCGGGTTCTTGATCACGTCCGAAACCGGGTCGTAGCTGTAGACGCTGGGGTCGAAGTTGAAGATGCGGCCGTACTTCTCAGTTAGGCCGCCGTCCCAATCGTAGCGCAGTCCCGCGGTAAGGGTGAGATTGGGCGTGATCTGGTACTTATCCTGCACGTACATGCCGAGTTGGTTGGAGCGGTAGTAGCGGCTGGCGTTGCCCTGCAGAAAGGAGCTTACATAGAACCCAGTCGCGGCGCTGCCTGGAACCACATAGCCTTGCACGAATTGGCTGAAGTCGTCTGTGGCTACCGTACCCGTGCCGGTGCGCTTGTCGATGGTGTTGAGCTGGGTGTAGCCGTACATGGCGCCGAAGCTGACAGTGTGCTTGCCGAGAATCCAGATGGCGCCGCCTGAGGGCGACAAGCGGTTCTGGAACATGCCGGTATTGCTGGACTGCGATTCGGCGTTGGGACCGATGTTCAGGTATACGGGGCCGACGCCGCCGGGCTGATATTGCCCTAGCATGTTGACGATGGAAACACCGGGGAAATAATTGGACCCAAATACATTGATCGATCCTGTGCCGTAGGAGCCGCCGGGGATGGCGGAAGGGCCGAAGGGCTGCTGATTGTCCGCCCAGTTCTTCTCGCGCAGGAAGCCCACGGTTTCCGTGGTGCTCAGGTTGGACTTCACGATGTAGGTGTTATTGATGGAAAACTCCTGCGCGCCCGAGTCGAGATGTTCGTCAAAGCCAGGGACGCTGGAATACGCGTATGGGGCCAGCGTGGGATCGTGCTGGTAATAGTAATTGAGGGCCAGCGTTTCTTTGCTGGTGGCGTCGTAGTCCAGGTCGGCCACTGCCTCGGTCGCATCGAACCTGCCGGTGCCGGGGATGAAGGCGTTGTCGAGATGGGCCGCATTGGGGGGAGTGCCGGCGAGCGAATCGTTGGGAATGAGCCACTTCCCAGGCTCGCCGGGCAGCGCGGGGGAGTTGAAGAGCACCAGGGCGTCCGGATCGATATTGGCGGCGATGATGTTCGAATTGCCGATGTTGGCGCCGAACGAGTTGTTGCTCAAGGCGGCCAGACCGCTTGCGGAGCGGTTGGTGTCATTCAAGCCAATGGGAACGTCGAGGAAGGAATCGCCCAGACTGGCGTCGGAGACGTGCAAATACTGATAACCGATAAAGCCGAAGAGCTTGTCTTTGACGATCGGGCCGCCGAGCGTGCCGCCGTACTCTTCACGATGCAACTGGGGCACTTTGTCGGCGGCGGGGACATCCGGATCCTGATTGAAGAAAAAGGGTGCGGCATTGATCCAGTCTGTTCCGTGGTGGAGATATAGCGCGCCATGCAAGATGTTGGTTCCGGACTTGGTGCTCATATCGATGTGCGCGCCGGAGGTGGAACCCTGGTCGACGCTGTACATGGAGGCGTTGACCTGAATCTCCTGCAGGAACTCGGGCGCGGGCGTGGGAATGGCGTTGCCGATGGAGAGATAAATAGAGGCGGCCGACATAATGACGCCGCCGCCGCCGCCGGGACTGGTTTGCACGCCGGTGGAGTTGATGACGCGGGCCGAATCCACCGAACTGGTGCTTTTGCCGTTGAAGAGGTTGGTGGCGTCAACGCCGTTGAGCAGGAAGCTGTTGGAAGTGTCGCGCTGGCCATTGGCCCAGATGGGGGCGTTGCCCAGGCCTTCGTTGGCGCCGGTGCCGGGCGCCAACTCCGCGTCCACGCCGGGAGAAAGGATGGCCAACCCGGTAAAGCTGCCCGTGGGCAGCGGCGTCTCCGCGATCTGAGCGCTTTCCAGGATATAGCCGTTGGTAGTGGTGGCCGCATTCATCAGGGGCGTGGCTTGCACTTCAATGGTGGTGGTGGCCTGGCCAACTTTGAGCGTGGCGTTGACGGTGGCCGTGCGGCCGGCCTGCACCGCGATGTGGGGCGTCTTCTGGACCTCATACCCGGTGGCCGAGTAAGTGAGCGTATACGCGCCGATGGGCAGATCGACAAATGTGTAGATGCCGGTGGCGTTGGATTTTGTGGAGCGGGTCAAGGAGGTTTGCTCACCGACGATGGTGACCGTGGCGTCGGGGATGGCGCCGCCCGTGGTGTCGGTGATCTGGCCGGTGATGCCGCCGAGCGTCTGCTGGGCCAATGCCGGCAAGGAACAGAACACCAGAGCGGTCACTAATGTGAGCAGACGGGGAAGAAAACTTGAACTAGAACGGCTGGTAAAACTCAATTTGCAGACCTCCGAGTAGGAATTACCCCATAGGCTCTTGCATGCATGAATTGAGAAAAACCCAGCTAAGCATGAGAACGGGCGTCTGGGCCGTGAATTCAAAAAGAGGAGAGTTAGGACCGTTGCGAGTTATCTTCGTTTTTTCGTTGGGTTCCGCTTGAACTACGGGGTAAGGGCAGCATAGCTCTTCGCGCATAAAAATTATCTAAGGATTTGCCGTTTTTGAAGAGCAGAGCGAGGGCCAAATTCCGCCCCTGGGCCGGGTTACGCCGTTAGGAGGGAGACATGAGCCGCGTTACAACGTTTTCGATTCTTCTCTTGGCGGAATGCACAATGCCAAGTAGCTTTTTCCGCTTCGGGGTCCCCAGCGACAGGTCTTCGTCGCTGGAGTGGAAGTAAAAGCCGCCTTGCACGATGCCGGCGATGTCGACAAGTGAATCGAAAGCGCTCTAATGCGCATGGGCAGGAAAGAGCTCCCGCTCCGGGAGGATTTGTTTGGCGATGGCGGCGCTGACGGTGTGGACCGGCTCGTTGACGACCTGGCTGAGGCGCAGGCGCATGGCCACGCTGGCGAGGATATAGGCGTGGACCTCGCTGAAGCTCCAGCGGCTGACGAGCAGGTCGATCATGCGGCTGGTGGCGGCGCGGGCGGCCGAGGCCAGATCGGTTCCGGTTTCGACGACCACCCAGGCGGCGGAGGAATCGGGCGCGACGGACTGGCTGGCTTCGACGATGGGGCCAGAGAGCGGCTGGCGCTTGTGGAGTTGGAAGCGGAGAGTAACGTCGAGCGGGCACTCGATGCCGTTGATGCAGACTTCTCCGTCGCCCTGCGCGGCGTGACCGTCGCCGCAACTGAAGAGCGCGCCGGGATTGAAGACGGGCAGATAGAGCCGGGAGCCGGCGCATAGCTCGCGCACGTCGAGGTTGCCGCCGAAAGGGCCGGGTGGGCGCGTGCGAAAGGCGCCATCTTGGGCACGGGCCACGCCCATTACTCCGAGGAACGGGCGCAGCGGCACGATGGCTGGGGCGAGGGAGCGGGTGGATTCGCCCTCAAGATGCCAGTGGAAGAGATACGGCTCGCGGAAACGGTCCTTGAGGAAGCCGAGGCCCTCGATGACGCTCGACCATCCCCAGCCGCTGTGGCGCGTGGCGAGAACGTCGATCTGGAGCACATCGCCTGGTTCCGCGCCTTCGATCCAGACGGGGCCGGAGAGGGCGTGGATACGTGTGCGGTCGATGGTCAGATATTCCTTGGCGGTCATGCTGGGGCGCACCTGGCCGCCGCTGGCATCGGCGCACTGGAACTGGACCTCGTCTCCGGGCTCGATGCGGAGGCGCGGCGGGAGCGAGCGGTCCCAGACGGAGTGCGTGGGTTGGGCGGAAAGGGCGTGTTCGGTCATAATTCGCTGAATATTCCCTGATGATTCCCCTGACTAATTTTTGACTCGCACCGTCATTTGGATTTCGACCAGGGCATTACGCGGCAAGGCGCTGATGCCGACGGCGGCGCGGACGTGACGGCCGGCATCGCCAAAGACCGCGACCAGCAGGTCGGAGGCGCCGTTGATGACGGCGGGCGAGTCGCCGAAGCCCGGCGCGGCGTTCACATAGCCATTGACGCTGACGACCTCGGCCACGCGATCCAGCGAGCCAAGCTCGCGCTTGAGCACGGCGAGATGGGTGAGCGCGCAGGCTTTGGCGGCAGCGTAGCCGTCTTCGACGCTGCGCCCGGCGCCGGCCGTGCCGGCGATGATGCCATCGGGACCGGTGGAGATGACGCCGGAAAGGTAAAGGAGCGCGTCCACTTGCTTGGCGGAGACATAATTGCCGCCGGGCGCGGGCAACTGCGGCAGCACAAGAGCGAGGGCGGCGAGATTTTCTTCAGGTGTTCTTTGAGCGGCCATTTCCCCTCGACTTTAGCATGTGCGGGCAGGATTTTTCTTTCGAACTCCGCTGGCGTTACGTTAGCATGGGCCATGGTTACGCGCACCGCGAAGTTGCTGCTGCTCGCAGGCATTGCCATTTTCTATACGCTCGTGATCTTCAACAACCTGACGGATTTTAATTCGAACTATCAGTTTGTGCGTCATGTTCTGTCCATGGACACGACCTTTCCCGGTAATCACGGGATGTGGCGCGCGATCGACGCGCCAACGATTCACCTGATTTTTTATTGGAGCATTATCGCGTGGGAGATTGCGACGGCGATTCTCCTCTGGTGGGGGGCGATCGAGCTGCTTCGCGCCTTGCGCAAGCCTTCTGCGGCGTTCAATGCGGCCAAGCGGGTGCCTGTGATTGCGCTGACTCTTTCGCTGCTCATGTGGCTTGTGGCGTTTCTGGCGGTAGGTGGCGAGTGGTTTTTGATGTGGCAGTCGAACATGTGGAATGGGCAGGAGGCGGCGTTCCGGAATTTTGCCGTGGTGGGGATTGTGCTGCTGCTGCTTTTGCGGCCGGAGACCGAAGAGCAGCCGTAAGGCGTCAGCGAGACGGAGCCGGCTTTTTGCGGCGCGCGGCATACCAGATGAGTCCGGCGGCGATGTAAGCGAGATAGATGTAAGGAATGCGCGCGTGGACAGGGTCTGAAACCGAGCGCAGATCGAAGAGGACGATCAGCAGGATGGCGGCGATGGTGACCACGCTGACGGCGGCGACTATGTGCGAGTGCTGGCCCAGTGCGCGGCGCGCAAAGGGAAGCGCGAGAGCCACCAGCGCGTACGCGGTCAGGAAGCCAAAGACGGAAAGCGAACCGAGCAGGTCGTACATGCCGGCGCCGTCGATGCCGCGCAGGGCCATGGATGCCGTGGCGGCAAACATGAGCGCGCCCGAGAGCAGAATGGCTGCGCCGGGGGTGCGATGCCGCGGGCTGGTGTGCGCGAGCGCGGCGGTCAGCAGGCCGTTGTGCGCCATGCGCATGAGCACGCGGGCGGCGGCGGTGGTGCAGGCCAGTACGCAGGCAAACATGCTGACGAATGTGCCGCAGTCGATGGCCACGCCGAGCGGCGGGACGCCGGCTTTGGCGGCGAGCAGATGAAGCGGGCTGGTGGAATCGCTGAGACGCGTGGGCAGGCCGCGAAAACCGAGCACTTCAGAATACGAGCACAGCATGAAGAAGACGCCGGCGAGCAGGGCGCATTGCATCACGGCGCGGGGGATGGTGCGCAGCGGCTGGCGCGCTTCGGCTCCGAGTGTAGTGGCGCTCTCGAAACCGACGAAGCTGAAGATGGAGAGCACCAGCGCCGGACCGAGCGAGGAGAGCGATGCGTCCTTGAGGCGGAGTTGGTCCAGGTCGAATTTGAGGCCGAAGCGAAAGACAACCACGGCCAGCACGACGAGGATGAGACTGACGGAGACGGCTTCGATCCAGAGCATGACCTCCGCGGATAGTTTCACGTCTCGCCAGGCGATGTAGCCGGCGATGACGCAGACCACGGCGAGGGTGAGGACGGGCCAGGGCGCGTGGTGGAAGAATTGCTGCGCGAGGACGGTTGCGTAATAGAGCGCGCCGCCGGCTACGGATGCGCCGGTGGCGAGATAGGCGAGGAGCAAGCCCCATGCGGCCAGGACGCCGAAGGCCGGCGGCAGCGTGTTAGCTGTGTAGGTGTAAAGCGAGCCGGGCGAAGCGGAGAGGCGCGCGAAGCGGCTGACGCAAAAGCCGATCAGCAGGATGGCGCACGTGGCGAGGAGGTAGACAAACCAGGTGGCGTTGCCGGCAAGCGCGAAGACGAGCGGGATGGTGAGCGACGACGAGGTGGTAGGCGCCATCGCGGAAACGGATTGCGCGAGCGTTTCCACCGGGCCGAGCGCGCCTGCGTGCAGGCCGAAGTTTTCTGGAACGCCCGTTTCCGCGTGCACCTTGCCTCCAGTGGTCGTCTCGCCGGTCACTTAGACGGCGCAACGTTACCATCGCATTCTCCAGGCTCTCCTGAATGTCCGCTTACCCTTCACAGGCTGACATTCAGATGGAAGTTCTGCCTCACGTAGTCAACCCATTGTTCATCGGAGATGGCGCCCCATTCGACCCACTGCTCGTCGCTCATAGACGCGCGCAACGCCAATAGCCCCTCGGCGCCGGGGCCGACTGGATGCCTCAGATTCCCGGCGCCACTCTCAACTATCTCACGGATCTTTTCCGCCACGACGTAGGGAGACACAGGATTCTCAAGTGAAGCCTTGAAGATCTCTGCAATCCGCCGGCCATGTGGATATTTCGAGTCGGCTGGCGACCGGCTTCAGCCAGGATGTTGGCGAACGCAGAGCGGACCGACTCGTCGGAATCGACGTCGAGCGCCGCGATCTGAAGCGGCAGGCGTTCGCGCTCTGCGATCGCGCGCAACTCTTCGCCGCCCGTTTTTGGATTGCGCATGGTTGCGTAAACGGTGTGGCCCGCCCGCGCCAATGTGGCTGCGGTGGCCAGTCCAATACCGGTGCTGGTTCCTGTAACAACAGCGATTGCCATGCTTGCTCCTTTGGATTCTTCTCAGGTGAATTCAATTTAATATTCGTGCCATGCGGTCATCACGCCAACTTCCATCTCCCATCCGTCCCACCGTTCATTTTTTCTCCTTGACGTTTCTCAGAAGCAGTTTTATATCCAGCGCGGGAAAGCTACGCCAGAAGCAACTGCACGGCTGACTCACGACCAGCCTCCTCCCAGTGCGGCATAGAGCTGCACCAGCGACAAGGCCTCACCTTCCTGCGCATTGACCAGATTGAGCTGCGCGGAAAAGAGATTCGAATCGGTGGTGAGAACCTCCAGATAGCTGGTGTCTCCGCCCTGATAGCGCATCTGCGCCAGACGGGCCGCATCCTGCGCGGCGGCAACGAGCAGCGTCTGCTGCTGGCGCGAAGCTCGCTGCTTGTCGAGGGCGATGAGCGCGTTCGAGACATCGCGGAAGGATCCGGCGATGGTCTTTTGATAGTTCAGGACCATCTCTTCTTTTTCATGTTCCGAGAGCTGGAGCTGGCCGCGGAGCCTGCCACCTTCGAAGATGGGCTGGATGAGGGAGCCGAGGCCGTAGATCGAATGGCTGGCGGGATCGAATAGATTCGACCACTGATCGCCGCCCACACCGCCCGAAGCGCTGATGGACAACTGCGGGAAGAACTCGGCGCGGGCCACGCCGATCCGCGCGTTCGCGGCAATCGAGCTGCTGCTCGGCCTCCTCAATATCGGGCCTGCGCTCCAGCAAACGCGACGGCAAGCCAACCGGCGGACTTTGCGGAGGCGGCGCCAGGGCGGATTCGTCGCTGTAGACGACGGGGCCGGGATCTTCCCCGAGCAGCAGACGGAGAGCATTCTCCTGCTGTTGAATCTGCTCCTCGATCTGAGGAATCTGTGAGCTGGCCGTGTACTCCAGTTCTTGCGCCTCGCGCAGATCGGAGAGCGGAGCCGATCCGCCGTCGGCGAGACGACGGGTAAGATCGACGGATTGCTGGCGAATCCGGAGTGTCTTTTTTGCGATGGTTAGCTGGCGGTCGAGGGCGTTCAACTGAATGTAGGTGCTGGCGACCTGCTCGACGAGGGTCATGCGCACGGCGCGTTGCGCCCACACCTGAGCGAGGAGCTGGGCCTGTGCGGCCTGCGTCTGACGCCGGTAGAGTCCCCAGAAGTCAGGAGTCCACGCCCCGGAGAGACTGAAGCTGCCTTCATAGATGGAACTTCCGAGGGTGTTGCTGAACGAATCGGGCAGCTCGGCGCCGATGCCTGTGCCACCCACTGAGAGGGTGGGAAATTCCTGCGCGTGCGCGATCTTCAACTGCGCCTGCTGCTCAAGCACACGCTGCGCGGCAATCCGCACGTCGTAGTTGTTACTGAGCGCGGTGCGAATCAGGTTCTGCAGTTCCGGTTCGCGGAAAACCGCTGCCCATTTTTCGTCGCCCAGCGATGCCGCATCGGCGCCGGTGACGCTGGCGCCATCGGCGCCGCGAAACGCCGGCGCCAGCGGGACCGGAGGCCGCTGATAGTTCGGGCCTACGGTGCAGCCGGCGAGGAGAATGAGCATCAACCCGGCAAGGGCTACCCAATACCGCTGTCTCGTTCTGTCTCTCTGTCGTGTCATGCAGCTTCTCCTTCCGTTTCCACGGCCGAAGAAGCGTCTTCTTCGTCCGCCGCGCCGCCGCTGTGAAGCGAATTCATGGTGGTTCCCTTGCCGCCGCGGCTAAAGCGATGCGAAAGGTACTCGACCACAGAAAAGGAGGTGGGCACCATCAGAACCCCGACCACCGTCGCCAGGGTCATGCCCCCGATGACCACCGTGCCGAGAATTCGCCGCGCCACGGCGCCGGCTCCGCTTGCCGTCCACAAGGGAATACAGCCGACAATGAAGGCCAGGGCGGTCATGACGATGGGCCGGAAGCGCACCCGGGCGGCATGCAGCGCGGACTGCGCAATACTCTGCCCGGAGTGGTAGTTCACGACCGCAAATTCAACAATCAGAATCGCGTTTTTTGCCGAGAGGCCTATGAGCATGATCAGCCCGACCGTGGCAAAGATGTCGTTCTCCAGCAAGCGCGCGCTCAACGCCAGATAGGCTCCCAGGATCGCTACCGGCGTGGTCAGCAATACGCTGAAGGGCAGGGTCCAGCTCTCATAGAGCCCTGCCAGGATGAGAAACACAACCAGCAGCGACAGCCCGAAGACCATCCACGCCGGCGTTCCCTGCGCGGCCTGTTGTTCCTGATAGCTCATTCCGGCGTAGGAGTAACCCATGCCGGACGGCATGGTCTGGCGGAAGACCTGTTCCAGGGCCGCCCGCACCTGGCCGGAGCTGTAGCCGGGTGCGCCCGTGATGTTGAGCTGCGCCGCGTTGAACTCGTTGAAGCGCAGGATGAACTCCGGGCCGGTAATCTGCCTGACGTGCACGAGAGAGCTGAGCGGCACCTGGCTGCCGTTGGCGCTGCGCACATAAAACTCGCCGATGTTCTGTATATTGCTGCGGGTGTCGCCGTCGGCCTCGACAAAGGTCTGCCACTGGCGGCCGAAGCGGTTGAAGTAATTCACCAGATCGCCGCCCATAAAGGTCTGCATGGTGGTGTAGATACTGCTGAGCGGCACCTGCTGCTCAGCGGCCTTCTCGCGATCCACATCCGCGTAGAGCTGCGGCACGGCGGGCATATAAGAAGGAATGGCGGCGGCGATCTCCGGCCGTTTCGACAATGCGCCTAGAAATTTAAAGAGGTTCTGGGTGAGGAAATTGGGATTGTCATTCCCGGAGCGATCCTCGAGGATCATGGTCACACCCCCCGAGGTGCCGACGCCGGGAATCTGCGGCGGAGGAAAGGAAAATGCGATGCCCTGACTAACACCCAAGAGTTCGCGCTGGACGCTGGCCTGAATCGCCTGGATCTGCTCCGCCTTCGATTTCCTCTGTTCCCAAGGCTTGAGCGAGACGAAGAAAAAAGCGGTATTCGTACTCTGGGTCTGGGAGAGAAGGTTGAATCCGTCGACGCCGACCACGCCGGCGATTCCCGGGGTTTGCAGCAGAGCGGTGGTGACCTTCTGCGCGGCAGCATCGGTCCTCTGCATGGACGCCGCGTCGGGCAACTGCAGAGCGACGAAGAGGTAGCCCTGATCTTCCTGGGGAAGGAAGCCGGTGGGCAGCCGCCCGCCCATGAAGACGGCGAGCGCGGCAATGGCCGCCAGCAGCAACATGGTGACCGCCGACTTGTGAATCAGGCGCCCCGACCAGTTGACATAGCCGCTGGTGATGCGGCTGAACAGCAAGTTGAAGCGGTCGAAGAATAACTGGAGCGGGCTGCGGCGAATTCTGTGCTCGCGCGGCTTGAGAAGCAGGGCGGCCAGCGCAGGGCTGAGGGTGAGCGCGTTGAATGCGGAAATCAGCACCGAGATGGCGATGGTCACCGCAAACTGCTGATAGAGCCGTCCGGTGATTCCGGGAATGAAAGCGGTGGGGATGAAGACAGCGGCGAGGATGAGCGCGATTGCGACCACCGGCGAGCCAACTTCTTCCATCGCCAGCACGGTGGCGTCGCGGGGCGTCATTCCCTGCTCGATGTGATGTTGTACGGCCTCGACCACGACGATGGCATCGTCAACCACGAGTCCAATCGCCAGCACCAGTCCGAAGAGCGAGAGCGTGTTGATGGAGAATCCCAGCAAGGGAAAGACGATGAACGTGCCGATGAGGGAAACGGGTACGGCGATGAGCGGAATCAGAGTGGCGCGCCAGCTCTGCAGGAAAAGATAGACCACCAGCACGACGAGCAGGAGCGCGATGCCCAGCGTGATCGCGATGTCATGAATGCCCGCCGTCACGGCTTTGGTGGTGTCGAGCGGAACATCGTAGCGCATGCCGACGGGGAAATTCGCCGACAACTGCCGGAGACGCTGGCGGACGAGTCTGGCGGTTTCGACGGCATTGGAGCCCGGCAACTGATAGACGGCCATCACGCCCGTGGGCGCATTGTTGTAGCGCGCCGAGAGGCTGTAACTCTGCGAACCCAGCTCCACGCGCGCCACGTCGCGCAGGTGCAGCACCGAGCCATCCGGATTGGCGCGGATGATGATGTTGCCAAACTGCTGCGGCGTCGCCAGGCGCCCCTGGGTACGCACCGTATAGGTGAACTGCTGCCCGGCCGGAATTGGCTCGCCGCCAATCTGCCCCGCGGGATTCACGTTGTTCTGGGTCTGGATCGCGTTGATGATGTCGGTCGCCGTGACGCCGAGTTTGGCCATCAGGTCCGGGTCCACCCACACGCGCATCGCATACTGGCCGCCAAAGACCTGAATGCGCGAGACGCCGGGCACGCGGGTCAGCTCGATCCTGGAGATTAATGATGGCGTAGTTGGTCAGAAACTGCTGGCTGTAACGATTGTCCGGCGACGAGAGGCCGATGAGCATCAGAGGCGAGGTCAGAGACTTGAGCACGGTGACACCGGCGGTGTTGACTGCGGCAGGAAGCTGGGACTGGGCCTGATCGACCCGCATCTGCGAGAGGACCTGGTCGGTATCCGGATTGGTTTTGACGCCGAAGTCGATGTAGACCGTCGACTGGCCGTTGTTGGCGTTGACGGAATACATGTAGAGCATGTTGTCGACGCCGTTCATCTGCTGCTCGATCGGCGTCGCCACCGATTCGGTCAGCGTCTTGGCGTCGGCGCCCGGGTAGGTGGCCTGCACCTGAATCTCGGGAGGAGCAATGTCCGGATACTGCGCCGTAGGCAGGGTCAGCATCGAAACCGTCCCTACCAGCACAGTGAGCACAGCAATGACGATGGCGACGATGGGCCGCCGGATAAAGAACTTTGACATGATTCAGCTCCCCGCCGCCGGATTGGTTGCCGGGGCCGGTGGCGCAGCATGCGGCGCCACCGGAGCCCCCTCGCGCAGCTTCTGCAGGTTGTCCATGATCACCTGAGCACCAGGCTCGAGGCCACTGTCGACGATCCAGTCCTGGCCGTGCTGCGGACCGAGTTTTACATTGACCACGTGGACGCGACTGCCGGGGCCGACGGCGTACACCTGCTCGATACCCTGTAGTTCCTGGACGGCAATCTGTGGAACCAGCAGAGCTTCGTGCAGGATTTCGGTCTCCGCGGTCACACGGCCGAATTCCCCGGGACGAAGAAGATTGCCGGGATTGGGAAACGCCGCCGCGATGCGGATGGCCCCTGTCTGCTGGTCCATCTGGCGATCGACAAAGATGATGTGGCCGGGGTAGGGATACGCCTGCCCGTTGGCCAGGGTCAGAGTCAACGGAAGGTTCGATCCGTCATTGAGGAGATCGCTGCCGGACTGCCTGGCGCGATCCGCAAGCGCAAGATATTCGCTGTCGCTGATTGAGAAATAGACCTTGATGGGGTTGAGTTGAGAGACGGCAGTGAGTACCGACTGGGGGCCGACCAGGTTCCCCACCTGAGTGGTCGCCTGGCCCGCAACTCCGCCGATGAGCGAGCGAACCTGCGTAAAGCCAAGATTCAGTTTGGCCGTCATCAGCTCCGCCTGGGCCGCGCTGACCGCGCCCTCACCTGTGGCCACCGCCGCGCGGGCCTGCGCCTGCTGCTGCGTGTCATTGTCGAGCTGGCTTTGCGCGATGGCGCGCGCCTGAGCCAGCGGGGTGTCGCGCTTCACGTCGATTTGCGCCAGTACGAGCTGGGCCTGCGCCTGCGCAAGCTGGCCTTTCGCCTGCTGGACCTGCGCTTCGGCCTGATCGACGGCCGCCTGAAACGGCCGCGGATCGATCTGGAAGAGCACCTGTCCTTTGGCGACCTGCGAGCCTTCGCGGTACTCCTGCTTCACCAGATAGCCGCTGACCTGCGGCTGAATCTGCGCATTGACGTACCCATCCAGAGTGCCAACCCACTGGCCAGTCAGCGGCACGTCCGCTTGCATAACCCGAACAACCGAAACCGGCATGGGCCCCATCGCGCGTCGAGCCGTAGCCGCGTGGCCGGCTTGGCACCCGGTCAAAGTGGCGACAGAGAGGGCAAGGAACAGCACGGCCAGGATGACGGGCAAACCGTGCCCATCCGGCTGGCGTGACTGCGGGATTCGCTTCGACGTCATGAATTACACCTCGAAAAAAATATCCGCAAAAAAACATACGCGGATGTATACTAACGTCAGATTCGGAGGGACCGCCGCTCGATGCAAAATTCGCGCGATGGTTTTCACAGGGCATGATCACGAATGGGAAAGTACCTCGGCGCAGCCGGTCCACGGCGGGCCGGGGCCGGCAGCAGGCCAGGGCGATGTCCACACGGCGCGACCTGATGAACGCGGCGCGCCGCATCTTCGCCCGGGACGGGTTTGAGATGGCCCGTCTCGAGGACATTGCTGCGGCCGCAGGGAAGACGCGCGGCGCCTTTTACGCAAACTTCCACGACAAAGAGGATGTGTTCTTCGCGCTGTACGAAGAAGCCATGCTCCGCGAAAAGCAGCAAATGGGCGAACAGCTAAGCGCAGCCGGCTCAGATGATGAGCGGATCGAAATCTTGACCAAGCACCTGCGTTCTGTGCTCGGGGACCGGCGGCGCATGCTGCTGGCGCTGGAGTTCAAGCTTTACGCAATTCGTCACCCGAAGAGGACGAAGCGGCTGGCCGAATTGCACGCGGCGTTGTGCCGGCGCTGTATCGAAGCCAACGTGGAGAAGGTGTTTCCCGGATATGCCGGACTGACCGAAAAGCAGAAGCGGAGGAAGAGCGCTCAGGTCGGAGCTCTGCTGGACGGCATCGCGCTGAACCGGATGTTCGACTGTCAAGGCCTGACCGAGGATCTGATCGAGCGACATCTGCGGGCGGCGCTGCGGATTGTCCTCCTGGAAGACTGACGCCTGGCCCGCGCTCGCCGCCGTGTACTGAAGCTCTCCGCTGCTCCGGATGAAAAACCTGGGCGCTGAATCACCCGTCCGAGAATACCCATCGCCAATGTCTTCATCGAAAGGTAGTTTGGCTACACGAAGCACTCATGCCAGAATGGTCACCAACACGTATCGGCCTCAGCCGGCACGGAAGAGGAGGATACCGAAGGACGGCGGAAAGAAGGTCCGCAGAGTTGGTCTTCAAGTGGGCCTCTAATTGTTTCTGAGGCCGAGTAGATGAATCGCAATCCACAGCCCCGAGGACGTTCCGGAGGTAGGCTGTGTGCGTGCAAGATCAACTCCAATCTCTGCGTTCCTAGAAGAAGTTCTTGTACACGCTTTTTTGATTTTTCCACAAAAATCGGCCGGGGTTACACGTGGAAGAGGGAGTACGAAATGTTGGTGGGTACTTGAAAAATAAGGAAGTGTGGATTTAGTGGTAGGCGAGG
The DNA here is from genome assembly GCA_963808795.1 of uncultured Acidobacteriota bacterium. Lineage (GTDB taxonomy): Bacteria > Acidobacteriota > Terriglobia > Terriglobales > Acidobacteriaceae > Telmatobacter. Next base: position 286,104 of record CAWEGL010000020.1, on the reverse strand, counting down.
CGGGAATCGAACCCACAACCCCCGGCTTAGAAGGCCGGTGCTCTATCCGATTGAGCTACTCGCCCACGGACCTTATTGTAGCTTTTTCGCGCCTGATGCGGCAGCCGCGCTCATGCGGCGAACCTGCGGCGACAGCGGTTTTGAAGGCACGGAATAGTCAATGGTCAAGTGAGCGCCAGGTACTCGTGAGCCAGCCGCACCACCATGGATCCTTCTCCCACAGCTGAGGCCACGCGGTTCATCGCGCCGGCGCGGAGGTCACCCGCGGCAAACACACCGGGAACGCTGGTCTCCAGAATGAGCGGATCGCGCTGCTCCTTCCAGATGCGCGCGTATCCGGTAGCCGCCATCAGATCCCGCCCCGTGAGCACAAACCCCTTGGCGTCGCGCAATATCTCGTCAGGAAGCCAGTCGCTTCTGGGACGCGTGCCAATAAAAATAAAGAGCGCATCGGCTGGCTCCGCCCGAGTGGATCCATCGGCGAGCGATTTGAGCGTGACGTTCTCAAGATGGCCGTCGCCCTCGACTCGCTCGACTTCAGTGCATGTGCGCAGGCGAATGTTGGGAGTCTTATCAATCTGTTCGATCAGGTACTGCGACATAGTGTCACGCAAGCTGTCGCGGCGCACCACGATCTCCACCTGTTTTGCGTAGCGCGCGAGATAGATAGCGCCCTGCCCCGCCGAGTTTCCGCCGCCCACAACCAGCACGCTCTGGTCGCGAAAGGCTGCCGCCTCAGTGGTTGCCGCGCCGTAGTAGACTCCCGCTCCAGTGTGCTCCGCAATGCCGGGCGCGGGATGTTCCCGATACGACATCCCAGTGCTGGCCAGCATCGTCCGCGTAACGATCTGACGGTCGTCGCTGAGCGTGAGCCGCTTGTATCCGCCCTCGATTGTCATTCCGGTCACTTCGAGCGGCACCAGAAACTCCGCGCCCAGCCGTTGCGCTTGAGAAATGGCGCGCCGCGTCAGCTCGCTGCCGCTCACGCCCGCCGGGAACCCAAGGTAGTTCTCGATGCGCGAACTTGTGCCCGCCTGTCCGCCGGGCGCGTGCCGGTCAAGCAGAATCGTTCGCAAGCCTTCTGACGCGCCATACACGGCGGCGGCAAGGCCGGCGGGTCCGGCTCCAACGATGGCGAGATCGTAAACATCGAAAGCGGCCGTCATAGGCTTACCCAGCCGTTCAGCCACTTGCCGCGGATCGGGATTGCACAACGCCGGTGTTCCATCGTCAAAGAACAGCGCCGGAAGTTTCTCCGCGCTCACGCCGGCGGCATCGAGCAGCGCACGCGCGCCGGCATCGCGCGTCACCTCGAGCCAGCGATAGGGAATCAGGTTGCCGGCCAGAAAATCTTTGATGGCGTGGGATTGCGGAGACCACTGATAGCCGACCAGCCGCAGCCCTTTGGCTTCAGGCAGGCACTCCGCCTGCCATGCATCCAGCAAATCGTCAACTGACGGGAACAGCCGTTCTTCAGGCGGTTCCCAGGGCTTGGAAAGATAGTGGTCGAGGTGCGCTTCGTTGATCGCCTTCACCGCCGCATCGATGTCCGAGTAGGCGGTGAGCAGAACTCTGCGCGCCAGCGGGTAGATGGGCCGCGATTTCGCCAGCACCTCGCTGCCCATCATGCCCGGCATGCGCTGATCGCAGATCAACATGGCCAGCGAGTCCCCGCGGCTCTTCAATTCGCGAATGGCATCAAGCGCAACCTGCCCCGACGCCGCGCTCATGACTGTGTAGTTCTCCCGGTAACGGGAACGAAGATCGCGGCGCACCGCAGCCAGCACCTGTGGATCGTCATCCACAATGAGCAAGACGGGCTTATTCACCGCGGAACTCCGCCGCTATGAGGCTCGGCAACCGGCAGCAGGACGCGAAATTCCGTCCGGCCTGGTTGCGAGTCGACTTCAATGACGCCGTCGTTGTGGCGAACCAGGCGCCTGACGATGTCCAGGCCCAGGCCCGTGCCCTGCCCCATCGGCTTGGTGGTGAAAAACGGGTCAAAGATGCTTTCGCGGATGGGCGCGGGAATACCGGGCCCATCGTCAACGATGCGCACCACGACGCGCTGGCCTTCGCGGTTTGCTTTCACCTCCACGCGGCCGCCATCCTGGACCGCGTCGAGCGCGTTATCGATCAGGTTTCCCCAAATCTGGTTCAATTCGCCTGCAAATCCACGCACGCGGGGCAAGCCGGCCTCCAGTTCGATGACCACGCCCGCTGACTTCTGACCGGCCTTGGCGCGCAGCACGGTGACCGTGTTGCCCAGGCTGGGCGCAAGATCCACCGGCTCGGCCACCATGGCCTGATCCATGTGCGTGAATCCCTTGATGGCCGTCACCAGACCGGAGACGCGCATCGCCGCTTGCTGAATCTCCGCGGCCAGATTGCGCACTGCACAGCCGGCCGCAGCCCAGCGCAAGACCGCGTCCAGGGCCGGCCCCTGCACGGTGGCGGCGAGCTGGTCGAGCGCCTCGAAGGTGACCTGGGTGTCGGCCAGCGCCTCCGCGGTGGCCGTATCGAGGTCATGGCCGGCGAGCCAGCCGGCAATCGCGTCTTCGCGATCGGCCTGCTGAACAGGCGACCGCACTCCCTGCGGCGCCTTCGCCAGGCAGGCCGCTCGAATGGCATCCACGGCGGCAAGTTGCCCGTCGCTTAACCGGGCCACGCCCAGTGCGTGCGTGGCCGTCTCGGCCTCTGCTAGCCGGTCCGCAAGCAGTGCCGAGCTGCGCTCAATGGCTGATGCAGGATTGTTCAATTCGTGCGCCAGCCCAGCCGAGAGCTTGCCCAGCGAAATCATCTTCTCGTTCTGCAGTTCGCTGGAAGTAAAGAAGCGCGCACGATCCAGCATGATGTGCACGAGGATATACGTTACGTCAGAGCACTCGCGGGGCAGCGCCTGAAGCTCACTTCGGGGCAGCGCCAGAATCTCGGTTGGTTCCTCCGCGACAGTGTCTCCCGGCGGACTCGTCAGCCGCGAGTAAGGCAACACGCCGGTCACGTCGCCGGCCCGCCAATCAATCGCCTTCTGCGGGCCGGAGCCTCGATCCACAGACAGCGAAATGTGGCCCGACAGCACGACGTAGAGGCCGTCAACCGGCTGGCCTTTATGCGACAGCACCTCGCCGGTATCAAGGTGACGCAGCGTTCCGTGCGCCGCCAGCCAGGCAAGCTCAGTCCTGGGCGCCGAGCCCAGCATCTTGTGCTCCGCCAGCCGATCAATAGGATCCAATGCGATCACCTGCGCGTGAATTTGGGTACGAGGGGGAAGTAGGGTTACCTTTCTCCAAAGTAGCAGACAGGTCGGCTGCCAGAAAACTAATTTGGAGAGTTGGAGATGCCGGTCCGAGGCGCCTCTCCAGTGGCAGCCTGAAGAAAGCGCACGACCGTCGCTTCGGCCCAGTGAATCTGGTTGCCGGGATCGCGGGATAGGAAGGCGCAATGGCCGCCGTGGCGGGTTTCGACGAAGACGATGTGGGCGTTGGCGAGGAGCTTGGCGCGGGTCTCCGGAAAGAGGCGAACGAAGGGATCGTCCTGGGCGCAGAGAATCAGCGTGGGTACGGCGATGCGGTCCACCACGCGGGCGCTGGCGGCGCGGTAGTAGTAGTCGTCGGCGTCGCGGAAGCCGCAATAGCGAGCCACAATCTTCTGGTCGAACTCGCGGATGGAACGCACCGGACCCAAGCCGCGGGTCCGATAGACGCCGGGAAACAACTCTGCCTTGCCGCGATAGCGGCGCATCAGCCCGCGCAGAAAACGCCACTCATAGACGCGATTGGCCGGTTCATGCAGGGCATCGGCGCCGGCGGCCAGGTCAATGGCCGGGCAGACCGTGGCCACTGCGCAGAGCGGCGCCCGCTCGCCCCACTCGCCGGCCAGCTTGAGCACCAGGTTACCGCCCATCGAGTAACCCACGAGCGCCACCCGCTCCAAGCCGAAGCGCGCGGCGAAATGGCGCGCCACCACACCCACGTCGGCCGAGCGGCCGGAGTGATAGAGCGTAGGAGTGAACACCTCGGAACCGCCGCAGTTGCGCATGTTCATGCGCACGACGTTGAAGCCGGCGGCCCAGCCGCGCGCGGCAATGCCCTGCATGTAGCGGGAGTCCGACGAGCCCTCCAAGCCGTGCACCAGGACGGCGGTGAGACGGCTGGAGCGCGACGGTTCAGGCTGCCAATGGCAATGGCAGAGCACGCGGCTGCCGTCGCCGCGGTCCACCTCGACCGTCTCCTCGATGGCTGGAAGCCGAAAGGCGGGCCTGGGGAGAAAATTGCCCACGATGGTTTGCAGATGGCCGTTGGAGAGACCGCGCCGCGGCTCAAATGGGGTGAACCACGGCCAAGGGCCTCCGGGGCCGTGCACGGATCCGGGCGGGTCCAAACCCGCTTTTTCTGGGCCTGTATTTTCTGGGCCTGCTTTTTCCGGGCCTGTATTTTCTTCGATTTCAGGGATCACGGAGACTCCGCAAATGGAAGGCTCGGGGCGAGTGTAGTCTCTTCACGATGGGGCGGCTGGTGGGGATCGAACCCACGACATCCTGAGCCACAGTCAGGCGTTCTGCCGCTGAACTACAGCCGCCGTATACGCTATCGATTGTAGCATCGGAGGAAATCGCCGGCTGGAGCGCGGGGGCTGTCCGGCCGACTAGCCGTTGCGTTCCCCTGCTGGGTGGAAAGCCGATTCGCGCTACAATCGAGACACAAAGTCGGGGCGTAGCGCAGCCTGGTAGCGCATCTGCTTTGGGAGCAGAGGGTCGGGGGTTCGAATCCCTCCGCCCCGACCATCGTAAACCCTAGATAATTCAAGCGATATGGCCTATTCCGGCCACGCATCTGGTTTCCCCCGCTACACATGTGTCGATAATTTTGTAGCGGCCGCTGTCCAACGGGTTCCCAGGCGGCGGGCGGCTACGGCACCTTCGGTTTCACCTATGACAAGGACGGCAACCGGCTGACGCAGACGCTCGGCGGTGTGACCACCAATTACGGCTACGGAACCGGAAACGACCTCCTGGCGACGCTGAGTGTGGACGGCATGCAGAGGCAGGCGATCGGCTATACTGCCGATGGCCGAATCGCCACGTTGAATCCCGACAACCAGGCGCCCGGAGGACAGTACATCACCTCGCTCAGCTACAACCAGGATGCTCGCTTGTCGGCGGTCAACGCCGCCGGCGGCGGCGCGGCCGTGTATACATCGGCTGGTCTGGCGTATTATCGCCATGCCGACTGGCTGGGCAGTTCGCGGCTGGCCTCCGGCTCATGGACGGACTTGGTCTACGGCGCGCGCGGCCTCTTGGCCGAGGCCACTTCGAGCACCGTGACCTACCGCATGATCAACCGGCTGGGCTCGGCGGTGGGCGCGCTGTCGTCCACGGGCGGATCGCTGGGCACGCAGGATTACGCCCCCTTCGGCGAACTGTTCAACGGCAGCGGCATCGCCGATCCCTACAAGTTCACCGGCAAAGAACGCGACACCGAGACCGGCAACGACAACTTCGGGGCCCGGTACTACGCCTCGGTGATGGGCCGCTTCATTAGCCCCGACTGGTCGGCCAAGGTGGAACCGGTGCCCTACGCCAAGCTCGATAACCCGCAATCGCTCAACCTGTACACCTATGTCTTCAACAATCCTGTCACCGGCGTGGACCTGGACGGCCACCAAGGTCCTGATTCGCCAGGTGATCCCGGACCTCTAGCGACTTATTGCGGCCCGGCGAAGGATGACGGGAATTACTCGGCTTGCCTGCAAACATGGACCTCATTGGAAGAGAAGTGGAGCGAATGGCAGCGCACGCTCCAGCAGAACAAACACAATCAGGCCCAACAGCAGAGCGGAAATTCACAGCAATTACACGACATCACATCGAAGCAGGGCGGCGAGATTCTCGGTGCGGCTAAGGGCTATCAAGGAACACCCTACAAGTTCGGCGGCAATAGCAAGCAAGGGATCGACTGTTCTCATTTGGTCTGTGATTCTCTGAGCAAGGTTGGAATCGCGGCAAGAGAACAGACCGCAGATAACTTTACAAAGGCAGTGCCTCTACGCGCGTTAGGACCGGACGAGAAACGAATGTCGGGCGACATCGTGATCTGGCAGCATAACCCAACGGGGCACGTTGGCATATACGACGCTGACCCATCAAAGCCCGGTTACAACATAATGAGCGCAACCAACCACGGAGTGATGGAGCAGCCTGCCTCATCGTTCAATGTCCTTGGCACGCCTACGTACTATCGCGTGCAGGCACCGTGATGACGCCACTAAAGGAGTTAATGATGCGGACTAGTCGTCAACTTGCAGCCTTGGGATTCATTGCTTTTCTAGGCCTATCTCTAGCAGCACAGAGTCCGAGCGCAGGAACGTCTCCCGCCGACGTTGTGCGGCAATACTGCCAATTCGATATGAAGGGTGCGAGGCTGTCTAGCCAGAATCCCTATGTGGACCAGATAACTGCATTGGCGACGTGGCCAATCGAGCCAGGCTGGGACTCTGCGACAGTGGTTATGGATTTCGAGATTATCAAAACGCAGGCCGGGCAGAATACGTCGAGCATTGAAGTGCGATATGGAGTCTTGGGCCAGATGACTGGGGCAAGCGTGATTGCCGCTCGCCGGCATGAGCAACTCGTCACGTTTACCCTAAAAAAGCTCGGTAGTTCGTGGAAGATTGATCGGCCACTCATAGAGCCGCATGTGTCCGTGCAGGCAGCAACTTCGGCCCTACGCGATCTTCTTGCTGGGGAGACGAATCCGCAGCGCAGGGAGCGTCTTGATCAGGGCCTAGCCACGCTCAGTGGTTGGGAACATACCAAGAGCGCAGGTGTGCCATAGTCGCCTTCGCTGCGTCGGCCTACCCGCATCTCAGCAAGCACGCCAAGACCCCGCGCTGCCTCCGGCATCGGGTTGAGGGTGACACGTCATCCCCAGTTGGGTAGCTGTAGAGATACCGCGCGCTAACGTACGTCAACACGAACGGAATCAGCGGCGTGGAGCCAGCCGATGCGAAAAATAAGGCGTTTACAGGTTTACGCGGGTAAACGTGTTGAAAACAAATCGGCTAAGGGGGAAATGGCTGGTTCGCGGTTACCGGCGCGGTAACCTTGGTTGCTCTGACGTAAACGTGTTGAAAGGAAAGGATCGAGGCGGAAACGGGCGTCCCGGCGCGGCTGACGCCGCGTAGCCTCCGCTGCGGTGGCCGTCAAGGGGCTTCGCTCGCTGCGCGACGCGCAAAGAACACGCGCCCTTGACCGCCATCCTCGCTGCGGCTGTTTTGCAGCTATGAGAAAAATGTCTTTTTCTCATGTTCCACATGACCAGGGCCACTGCTCCCGGCCATCGGCGGCGCGGCGAGGTCCGGCAGCGAAGCACGCAGCGCCGAGGTGCTATCGGGCATCCGTGGCGCATCCGGCGATGTGTTGGAGCGTAGACACCATCCCTTGCGCCGACGCGCAAGGCGGGCCGCAGCGCGGCCCGGAGCCGAACGGAAATCGAACGCAGCCCGGACGCTGTGCGGCTCTGTGCAGTGTCCGTTCGAGCCGGGTCCGGCCAGCATCCGGGGCGGGATCGAGGGCGGTTCAGCGGTAGGCCTCGCGGCGGTGGCGGACGCCGATGATCTCGATGGCGGTCTCGTTCCTGTGCTCGAAGAAAAGCCGGTAGTCGCCGCAGCGGAGGCGGAAGCCGGTCTGCGGGGGCTTGAGCTTCTTCACGTCGCCGTTGCGAGTGGCGAGGTATCGGTCGGCGCAGTGGAGAATGTCGAGGGCGGTCTCGCGGTCGATGCGGCGGAGATCGGCGCGGGCTTCGTCGGACCAGCGGATGGACAGGCGCGGGGCTTTTTCCTCACTCACAGGCCGAACTCGCGCAGGACCTCTTCGTGGGAGACGCCCTCGCCACGGGCCAGCGATGCGCGGGCGCGATCCAGGGCGGCGGCCGTCTCCGGGGTAAGGTCTTCGTCCTCGACCGGGGCCATCGCCAGGGAGCGGGAAAGCGGCTCGACCAGGACTTCGAGAAGGGTGCGCACGGCGGGGATTTTTTCGTCCGGCAGCGCATCGAGCAATAAGTGTGCCTGTTGCCGCTCGGATTGGAGGTTAGTTTCCGGCATGATCGCTTCAGCCTTACACGAATTCAGTGTAGTCGAATTTGTAGCGGTCAAAGCACCCAAGAGCCACAGGATTCAACACGGTTCAGCCGATTCGCGCCAAGCCGTTCAATCGAAAGCAGTTATTCTCAGCAGATTTCAATAGGTTTCAATAAATCGTTTGATCTGCTTTGGGAGCAGAGGGCCGGGGGTTCGAATCCCTCCGCCCCGACCATCGTAAACCCTAGATAATTCAAGCGATATAGATGATTCCGGCCACGCATCTGCTTTTTGCCGCTACATGTGGAGGCTCAAGAGGTTGTACCTATTCAACCCAGCGCGGGAAGCCGGAGTGCTTAGACGCGCCAGGGCTCCATTTTCACATTGAAAACCTCCAATCAGATTGGGTGCTCCAATACCTTGATTAAGCGCCAGTGCGGAGTTTGGGCGAGGCACAGGTCAGTCCCCGGGCAGTTGGTAAGGAAGCACCAGCTGTAGCTGATGAGGTTAGAGCCTGTTATTAACTTTCGCGCCCGCGGGAAAGTTAATAGCAGGCTCTAGGCTCCTGCTTGCTTTTCGGCAAGATTGCCAATGACGGGCACCGTGAAGCGTTTGCCGTTAAAGGCGTTGATCATCACGACCAGCCATAGGATGAAGAACGCGAGAGCCACCACTGGCCACAAAATTATATTGATCATACGGATGACGGGCATCATGCCAATAATGACCAAAACGATATCGGCTGCGAACCAGGCAATTGCCAGGAAGATGGACTGCCAGGAGTGGAAACGCACGTAGGGGTTCTTGTTGAAGGGTTCAATGATCAGGAAGATGATCGCCGGGATGATTGTGACATAGGCAAGTCCGCCGGCGGCATTGTCAGAGAGACCAGACTGGTTCGGTTCGGACACGGTAGCTCCTTTCCGGGTTGAGACTGGACTGCTGGATCAGGTGCTCCACGCGCAGACCCGGGTGAGGAAAAGCGGGAAGTTCCGGCTGCGGATGAGCAAAACGGGCCTGAAAATCGGATGACATATAAAAAACCCATATGCCCGCAATTGTCAAGCGAAATTTCAAGACGTTCCCTTCCCGGTCGATTGTGACCAGGCGCCGGGACGGCGACTGCCTTGCAGGCGCGGACACGGCTTTTCATCCAGGCAAAGAGAAAAACCAGCGGGATGCCCGGCGTTTGTGTCCCGGAGACGAATACAAAACACTTACTTGGCGTGAGCAAATTGAGGTATAGTGGCTCGTAGCCGGGACAGGGGCATGGAAGTTCCGGATACGGGCTGAATGACGAGGAGGTCATGATGGCCAGCATTTGTGCGAAATGTGGAGCTGAATTGTCCCCCGACAAGCAATTCTGCACGGCATGCGGCGCGCCGTCGGCTGCCGCTTCAGCGGCTGTTGCGTCTGCTCAACCAGCCGCTCCGCCGGCCAGTTCCGGCAGCAGTGCGGTTAAGATCATTTTGATCGTCGTTGCCATATTCGTAGTGCTGGGCATTCTCGGCGCGGGGGCCTTCGGATACATGGCTTGGCGTGTATCCAGGGCTTTCCATGTGTCAAGCTCGGGCAACCAGGCCACAGTGAGCATCCCCGGCGCCGGCACCATTACCGCCAATTCAAAGGAGACATTCACCGCGTCCGAGCTTGGCGCAGACATCTACCCCGGCGCCCAATCCGGCGAGGGCAGCATGAGGATGACTTTGCCCACCGGATCGATGGTGACGGCCGTATACGTGACTTCGGACTCGAAGGACCAGGTGCTCTCTTTTTACAAGGCCCGGATGGGCAGCGCCGCCTCGATAATCGATACGGCAGACGGCGCTATGATCACGCTTCCCAAAGGCGAGCAGGAATCCGTCATGATCACGATTACCGCCAAGCCTTCGGAGAACGACGGCAAGACGAAGATCGCCATCGTGCACACCACGAGCAACAAGCCTTCTTAGGAGCTTGTTCAAGATCGCCATGCGGGCGCGGATTCGCCGAGAATCCGCGCTGTTGCCGGCTTCGAATCTGCTGGGATCGGGAGTTTGGCCATGGGTACCGGCGCACCAGTCACTCAAATCGGCAAGTACCAGATTCTGGGCATTCTGGGTGTCGGCGGCATGGGTGTGGTTTACCGTGGGATGGACAACTCTGTGGGGCGCGAGGTGGCGATCAAGACGATCACCGAAGCCACTGAAGAACTTCGTCAACGGTTCAAGTTAGAGGCTCGCTCGGGCGTCCTGAACCATCCCAACATCGTTACCGTTTACGACTTCGGCGAGCAGGATGGCAACCCCTACATCGTCATGGAGTTCGTCCCCGGCGATTCGCTGGAGAATCTGCTCCGCGCGGGACGCCAGTTTTCACTTATCGACAAGCTGGAGATCATTCGCCAGGTTTGCGTGGGATTGGGTTATGCGCACCAAAAGGGAGTTATCCACCGGGACATCAAGCCGGCAAACATCATGGTGCAACCGGATGGAAACATCAAGATAGTCGACTTTGGCGTTGCTCGCCTGGAAAGCCACTCCGGTCACACGCAGGCGGGCATGGTCATCGGCACCTTTCACTACATCTCGCCGGAGAGACTCCTGGGTAAGACCGCGGACGGCAGAGCCGATATCTGGTCCGCCGGCGTGATTCTGTACCTGCTGCTTACCGGGCGGTTGCCGTTTCCGGGAGATGATCCAGCTACCCTTCACAGGGTAATCCACGAACCGCATGAGCCATTGTCGAGCATGCACACCGATTGTCCGCCCGCGCTCGAACATTTGCTTGACCGTGCACTTGCAAAAAACCCCATCGACCGGTACGAGACAGCCGAAGAAATGGCCGCGGATATCGGGGCGGTGAACGACGATCTCAAGCGCGAACATGTGGGTGAAGTCTTAGGCAATGTGAAGCACCTGATCGACCAGGAGCAGTGGACAGTCGTCAGACCGGTATTGCTCGATCTTCAACGCCTCAATCCACAAAACACAGAAGTCAAGAAGCTGCTCCGCGAAGTGCAGGAGAAGGCTTCACGCCAACAGAAGACGGCGCAACTTCAGCAACTGTTAGGGGAAGCCGAAGAGGCGGTGCTCTCGCAGCGCTATGCGGATGCGCTGGAATTCTACCAGCAGGCGGACGGACTTGACCGGGCAAATCCTGAACTGGCTCAAAAGATCGCGCACGTTCGCGGATTGAAGGAGAAGGCCGACAAGGTTGCCTCTCTTCTTGAGCAATCCCGGGAAGCTCGCCGGCGCGGCGACTTCGGAGGCGCGGGTGAACTGATCGATAAAGCGCTTCAAATCGATGAACGCAATACGGATCTTCGCAACGAACGCGCAAGGATCGTTCAGGAGGCGGAACGGACAGCCCGGGGACGCGCACGGCGTGAATTCAGCGATGCCGCACGAGGCCACCTTGCCGCCCGGCAGTACACGGAAGCCATCAAGAGTCTGCGCTCGGCGCTGGAGATCGACCCGACAGATGCCGAGACTCAACAGCTTTACCAGGACGCCATCGACCGCCAGGAAGAACAACGCCGGCGCAAGATCAGCGATCAAATCGTCGCTGAGATTTCGGAATGCATAGCGGCCGAAGATTACGCGCGCGCACTTGTACTGATACAACGCGCACAGGAGCGTCTGCCCGGGGAGGCGGTGCTGTTGCAGTTGAAATCCGATGCTGAAACACGGCAGCGCGAACAGGCCGCAAAGAAGCTGGTGGAGAAGACGTCGCTGGATTTTTACAGTCTTTATCAAACCAATCCCCAACAGGCTCTTGCCGAAATAGAGCAGGCACTCGAGGCGATGCCAGGGGAACCCCGGTTGATTGCCCTGAAAGAAAGGGTTGTCGAGCTTATCAGGAAGTCTGACACCGAGGAACTGAAGACTCAATATCTGAAGCGGGCGCAAGCTGCGATCGACGCGAAGCAGTATGACCAGGCCATCCAGATTCTGGAGGGCGCGGCAATCGAGTGCGGCGAAGGCCCAGACGTTGCATCGCTACTCAACTATGCGCGCGAGAATCAGCGCAGAGTTGACCTCAGCCTGGCAGTGGCGAACGCCAGGCGGGATGCGCAGGCGCTCATTGCGGCGGGTCAATTCGAGGCAGCCATCGCGCTACTCCAACCCGTTGTCTCGCAAACCGGGGATGCATCTCTAGAGCAATTGCTGCGCCAGGCGTCCAGCAGCCAGGCCGAACTGGCTCGGCGTATCGATGCCGCCGTGAGCCGCGCAGAGGCGCTGAGTGGGCGGGATGTCGAACAGGCATTACAGCTGCTCTCGAGCCAGCCGGGGGATATTCAGCGGCATGCGCGCGTATTGGAATTGCGGGCCAGGCTGGAGGCCGCGAAAGAGAATGCCAGCACAGCCAAGCCGGTTGCAGAAGCCATCCCGATTCAACAAGCGCCCCGTGCCCAAGTTGCAATTGGGCAGGAAAGGCACGGCGCTGGGCCGTCGAAGCCCAAGCGCGGCTTACTGGTTCCGCTTACGATCGGCGTCATTGTCGTCATGGGACTCGCGGCCGGCGCCGCATACTGGTTCCTGCGTCCCCCGCCTGCCGTACCCATGGGCGTTCTTGAACTCAACGCTTCACCCTATGCCGAGGTGGTGAGCGTGACATCGGAGCAAGGCAAGGCGATACCCCTCCCGGCCGGGGATCATTGGACTCCCTTGCGTCTCGATGACATTCCGGCCGGCATATATTCTGTGAGCTTCAAGGGCGCCGACGGAAGCGCGCAGAGCCAGCAATGCGACGTGTCTCAATCCGCGCAGGTATGCAGCATGGAGTTGAAACCCATCGACGACAAAGCGCTCGAGGAGATCATGGGAGGCGCAAAATGAATATATCGCGATCCATTTGCATCTTCTGCCTCCTCGTTTCCGGCGTGCAGGCGCAGGCACAGCTTTTCCAGAGAAGGTCAGGGCAAGATGCAAAGGACCTGTTTGGAAGAGCGAGGAGTGAAGGCAGCGACCGGGCCCAGCAGGTGCGGGATTTCTGCGCAGCCGCACGAATGGAACCTGGAAACAGGGAGTACGCCGATACATGCAATAACTACCGCATGGGTCTCATCCAGGACGACACAGCCTTGCTGGCAAGCGCCATTGCGGCATATAAGAATCATGACCTCGAAAGGGCGGAAACCCAGGCAAAGCTGGTTACAGGTTACGCCCCGAAGTTATCTGGCCAGGCCACGTTCTTACTGGAACTGATCAGGAACGAGAAACTTCTCCTCCAGGTGCAGGCCGCCTGGAACAAAGGCGACTTTGACTCTGTCGCCTCGCTGACGCAAAGCATTACCAACGCGGACACCAAGGCGGCTGCGAACGTGTACGTCAACGACGTCAACCAATATAACGAGTACATCGCTCAGGCCCAGAAGATGGAGGCGAGCAATCCCCAGGAAGCCATAAGGCAATTGACTTTGGCGATGAACTTCAACCCCAACGGACCTTCCAATCCCGCCGGAAGAATCGCTGATCTCGAAAAGGCGATGCAGACCAAGAGCGCGCCGCCGCCGCCAACACCTCCAGTCAAGCCGGCAGTCAATTCGAGTGCGGATATAGCCAAGAAAGTGAACAAGCTGTTCGACGATGCGCTGAATGCGGAGAAACAGGGCAATCAGCAAGCTGCGCTCAGCGATTACGCAATGGTCCTGAAACTTCAGCCGGGCAACCAGGATGCGCAGAGCAATACTGACAGAATTGAGCAGGCGATCAGGAACGATCCAGCGGCTGCAAAGAACGAGCTGATGACGGCAATCCGGTATTTTTACCAGTCTCAGTTCGACGATGCGCGGAGAGCGCTCATGAATTATCTTGAGTCGCCGCAGACCGCCCAGAATCCAGGCGTGGCCGACTTTTACCTGGGAGCGACCCTGATCGAACGGTCGATGCTGGCAACCCCGCGAGAGCGATGGCGGGGGCCTTCCCAGGACGCACTTTCGGCATTCAAAGAAGCCCGAAAGGCCAATTACAATCCGGTGCGAGAGTACGTTTCTCCCGCGTTGTTGAAGATCTGGGACTCAACCGGTCAATAGAGCGCAGACTTATTGGCCGGAGGTATCGCGGCAGAGACTGTTAGCTGGGATGTCCTGCTTGCCACTGCTTCTCAAATTCTTTAACGGCGAGCAATGGCGAAAGAGATGAGGAAAGAAAGCGGATTGATCGGTCTCTCGGAGGACGACTAATGGTCGCACGCGCGGCACCAGTTCACCCGGGTCTTGGGTTTCGGAAACGCCAGGACTTGGCTCAAAAGCCCCCTTTAAGAGCTTAAAGATTCCATTGCACTTATGTACCGATAAAAGCCGCATTCTATGCGCCGTTCCTGGCCTTCACAATTTGCTTGACATCCACAGTATTTTACTGTATGTTACGTTGATCCCGGATTCCCCGAAACCCATCAAATGGAAGTGGCATATGGTTCAAGTGAAGAGGCTCAGCCTAATCGGATTGGCCGCGATGGCGGCCATCTTCAGTATCGGGGTGGAAGCCCAGGTGGGCGACCCTGGGACGCTGATCCAGGAGAAGCTCGTCTCTCAGATCAAGCTGACGAAGGCCACGGCCGACCGCTCGGACATTGTGACGTCCGGCGACGTCGTGGCGCTGCAAAAGGACGGGCTGATGATGTGCAGTTCGGACTCCTCCTACGCATTCTCAAATACCTACAGCAACGGAGTCCTGACCGCGAATTATAAGAACCGCGCCAAGGATGCCGCGAAGTCGTTCTTTAGGGGTCATCTTCCCTTTGGCGGCGGCGGCAGCGTTACCGATGCCGCAAACAACGGTTGCGAATCGCGGAAGTTCGTCACTGGGGAAAAGTTCTGGATTACGGGGATTGCCCTTGAAAAGGACGGAATTCTCGTCAGCACATTCAGCGATCCCTACCCGGACGCTTCGGGAAATCAGGTGCGCTACTACGGGGAGATCGAATTCCCCTTTCCCAAGGGTCACGTGCCACCGGTGGGCGATTTTGTGAAGACAGTTTCCGAGGTGCTCACGGTTCAGCCCCCTGACAATAGCGGCGATCAAGGCGGACAGGGCGGTCAAGGCGGACAGGGCGATCAGGGTGGACAGGGCGATCAAGGCGCTCAGCCGGCCCAGCCGGCCGCAGCCGCTCCGGCGCCAGCGCCAGCACCGGCTCCAATGCCCACCATTGCGCCGCCGCCCCCACCGCCGGATGAGGCGCCGCCGACCATCGCCATCGGCCAGACCATAGCTCAAGTGACCGCTGCCTTCGGGCAGCCGTTGAGAGAAGCCAAGCTGGGCGTCAAGGAAATCTTCTATTACAAGGACATGAAGGTGACTTTCACGAAGGGTAAAGTCAGCAACGTCGAGTAGCACGTTCGCGCATCCGGGATGGAGCGCGGGCTAGCAACAGGAACGAGGAATCGATAGCCATGCAACTTCTTCGCAATGCCCTCAAAGTTGGTACAACAGCGCTCATTCTTGCCGGGCTCCTGGGAACGGCAAGCCTGGCATACGCAGCCTCACAAAAGAAGTCCGCGCCCGCACCGAAGGCGGCTGCCAGGCCGGCGGCAAGGTCTGCCGGAAACTCCCGCGCGCCATCGCGTGGATCGGCCATGAACAGGTCCACCTCGCGTGGGCCGAGCGCGAATGGCGCCAGGTCGATGAGCCGTGGCCCCACCGCCAATCGCGGCGGCATGCGCGCGGGCGGCGAGCGCACGACCGGCGGTATGCGCGGGGGCGGTATGCGCGCGGGCCCAGGTTCACGCGGTCCTGCCGGCCGCTCGGCGTTCAGGGGCGGTCCAGCGCCGCGGGGAAGCAATGAGCGAATGGCCAGGAACGGCAGCGCAATACGGACTCGCTCCAATGGCAGGGTGAGCGACGTGCATGACGCCCGGCGGGGGATGGACGTCCATAATGGGCTGGGCGGTGGGCGGAGAGTTTCAATGGAGCGTGCCGACCACAGCCGCATCGTCTCTGAGCGGGGTCGCCGGGGATACGAACAGCGCCCCTACAGTTATCGTGGTCATGACTTTGCACGGCGGTCTTACTATTACCACGGGCACGAATACAACCGGTACTACCGCGGATATGCGTATCGCGGGATGGATCTGAACGTCTATGCGCCGGGCTTCTACTATCATCCCGCCTTTTACGGGTGGGCCTACAACCCATGGGCAGCACCGATCGCCTTTGGGTGGGGGTGGGCCGGCAATCCCTGGTACGGATACTACGGCGGCTACTTCCAGCCGTATCCGGTGTACCCTTCGGCTGCGTTCTGGCTGACAGACTATATCATCTCGCAGGATTTGCAGGCCGCCTATGCGGCACACCAGGAGGCCGGCGAAAATGACGGCACTCCTGTTGCTCAGGGCGGGCAGCCGGCGCTTACCCCCGAGGTGAAGCAGGAGATCGCCGACGAGGTGAGAGATCAGTTGGCGCTGGAGAATCAGGAAGCCGGACAGAACGCGCAGAACCAGGACGTGGACCCCGGTTCCAGCGGGATTGCGCGGCTGTTGAGCGACGGACGTCCGCATGTATTCGTGGCTGGGGACAGTCTGGACGTGACGGATGCGTCCTCCGGTCAGGAGTGCGTGGTCAGCGACGGCGATACGCTGCAGCTACAGACGGCGCCTCCCGCAGACGCAACCACGGCAAATCTGGTGGTTCTTTCCAGCAAGGGCGCCCCGGAGTGCCAGATGTCTCTAACTGTGCAGGTCCAGTTGACCGACCTGCAGGAGATGCAGAACCAAATGCGGGAGACCATCGACCAGGGGCTCCAGGAGCTGCAATCCAAACAAGGTACGGATGGGTTGCCTGCGGCTCCGCCTTCAGCTCAGGGCGCACCGGCTCCCGCGCAGTATGCTGCGGTTGCGCCTCCGCCGGACCCGAACGCCGCTTCTGAAATTGCGCAGGCGGATCAACAGGGCGCTCAGGCCGAGCAGGATGTATCTGCCGACGTGGCCCAGGATAATGGCGCACCTGCAGGCGGAACTCCGACAGGCGCACCCACGCCTGCTCCGGCTGCTCCCCCCGCATCCGTCGCGTTGGGCCAGACCACCGACCAGGTCAAGGCGGCTCTTGGCTCGCCGGCACGGGTGGCGAATCTGGGACCCAAGGTCATCTACTATTACAGCGGCATGAAGGTCATCTTCAAAGACGGCAAGGTAAGCGACGTGCAGTAAACGGCTGGCTGATGGCCTTTTGATCCGGCAGTATGTTGGTGAGCTACGTCTAAAGTGGCTCCAATGTGGCTATACCCAGGAGATGGCGAAGCGGGCCAGTCAGGAATTGGCGACGGATGCGCGATAGAAAAATCGACGGTGAAGCTTTTGTCGGACGACTTGCGCTGCCGGATACTGGCAGCGTATGAACGCCAAGAAGCTCGCAGCAGGAGCTTGCTCGACGGTTTGGAGTCAGCTTTGACTGTGTGCGCTATGTGCGCAAGCAGTGGCGGCAGAACGGGCGCATGGAATGTGTGCCGCAGTCGCGGCGCGGTTCGCTGAACCGGATAACAGAGGCCCTCAAGGAGCAGTTACGCAGTTGGGTGAGGGAGCAACCGGATCGGGCGCTGGCGGAGTTGGGCGAGCACTTACACGCTAGTGGTGTTGCCGTAAGCCGCAGCCGCGTGAGTCAGACTCCTCAGCAGATGCTCTAGTGTTGGAAGGCCGGTCTTTATTGGGTTTCGGTTGCTCGATAGATGCAATGGCCGTTATAAGATCTTCTATATTCCAGGATGCGTAGTAAACAAAGGGCCGGAGAAGCACACGTCTATCAAATCGCACTTCCTTTTTGAGAGATAATCCTGAATCTTCATGTCGTCGCAATCGTCAATGTTTATCAGGGTACAAGCGCGGTGACGGCGTTCTGGAGATACGGACCCAATGGGTGAGAAACAGAGCCGGCCTTTTCTGTTCTCTTTCAACTCTTCGCTCAAGGTGCTCGACATGGACTCGACCGAGAACATGGTTCCCGGCGATGTTACGCGGAATCGCGTTGTTGCCGCTTCCGGCAAACCGATCGGCTGGCGGTGTTGAGCAGAATACCGATGACAGGAAGAGAGAGGAGGGAGAAGTGTCAAAGAAAATGGCGACGAGATGTTTCCACGATGCGGGCTGGACAAGGACGGCAGCATATCTCCCGTTTTTTCGACTCAAGCCCCGGCTCTTTCGGCGCAAGAGCTTATTGGGCCTTGCCCTCTACCTCAGGGCCGGTACAATTGTAGGGGCTCTGGGTCGAAGAAGGAGACTCCGGTCTAAGGCTTTTGGTTCTTCATCTGTCTTGTTATGCAGGTGAACGAAACAAATTCCATTTCCTGATGAAAGGCGTCAATACAATGTCAATTTCCCGGAGAAAATTCCTGGAAGTCAGCGCGCTGTCTACAACAGGCATGGTTTCGAGCAGTCTTGCACATCCAATGGGGCGGGCCGAAAAAGGCGCAGCCCCGATCGAAGTGAACACGCAGAACCTGACAATTACTGTCGACCCCGCCGGCTGCCGCTGGTCCGCGCAAGTTAATGGGACCCCGATGCAGTTGAACCATGTCTATTTTCTTCCCGGCGACGACCCCTCGGGCTGGAAGATATCCAGTTCCGTAAACAACGACGACACCAACGAACTGGGATCGTTTGTGACCGTAACCCTTCAGGGCACAAAGCCGGATCAGCTCGATTTCGAGTATCAGATCTCCGCCAGCAAGACCGGCAACGATATTCTTGTCAGCCTGGGCCGCGCCAACAACACCGGCAAGCCCGTCGACATCGAGGCCATGGACTACTTCGTGTCTGCCGACGCGCGGTTGGGCGGCACGACAGACCGATGGATCAGCCTGGGCACACACACGCGCGTTCGCGACTATTACGAGCTGGCGGCAGTTGTTACCCTCATCAGGCCGACGGTATACGCGGTGAATCAAGTGGTCAGCGATCAGGACACCGGTAACAGCTTTTTGATGGGGCACACCACAAACAAAAAAGGGGAGTCGAGCTTCGAGCTTATCCATGGCTGGGCGGGGAAGACACCCGACCGGATGCAGGTTCGCGGTTATTGCACCTACAAGGTGACAATGCCGGCCGGAGAAAAGTTTGCCGGAGAGAAGCTGCTTATCAATTTCGGCCATGACGCAATCCGCGCCATGGAGCATCAGGCGGACCTGATATCGCTGGCCAATGATATACGGCTGAAGCAACGCCGTCCGATCGATCTCGACGACCGCGAGTGGGTTGCGGACTACAGCCGCTTTCACGGATGGATGTCGGGCGGCACAAATGAGGGCGCGAAAAGGTTCTTTGAG
This sequence comes from uncultured Acidobacteriota bacterium, assembly GCA_963808795.1. Classification (GTDB taxonomy): domain Bacteria; phylum Acidobacteriota; class Terriglobia; order Terriglobales; family Acidobacteriaceae; genus Telmatobacter. The sequence continues at coordinate 266,793 of CAWEGL010000020.1, read as the reverse complement.
GAAAATGGCCTGGTTGATTTCTATTGGGGCGTCGAGGGTCCGGCGCGAGGAAGCATTTGGGGATTGTACGGCCTCGGCGGCAGCACGCTGGGCCAGCGCCCGCACATAAACTATCCGGCCGAATGCTATCTGCCTATCCACACTGTGATCTATGGGGCCGCAAGGGTCATCGATTTTTCCAACCCTCTTACCATCAGCCTCGAACGCGAGCGCGCTCTCAAATGGGCCGCCGATCTTGGCAGCGAGAAAAATGAGACGGGGCGGGTGGAGATGGACTACGCCGATGCGTGGGATAAGTGGCCGGGGCAGTACAACCCCTATATGAGCTCATTGGAAACCTATCACGCGTGCGGCGATATATGGCGCGAGATTATGGACCAGCAGACGCCGCACATGGTGGTACGCTCCAACATGGAGAGGCTCGACTATTCCTATGGCCTGGTCGACATCTGCCGCATCTCCGAAGACGCCGACCAGGGGTACGAGGACGCTTATTCCCCCCTGGTGGGGAAGGTATTCAACGGGTTGTTAAACGAATCCGTGCTGGGCATGACGAGCCGGTTCTTTTATAACGGGCGGGTGTTTTGGAACGACGGCGATGGCTTCCATATATACGAATTTAAGGCGCCTCATCTCCGGGCGGGCAGCTTTAACTACGGTCAGGCAAAGGTTGACGCGCATTTCCACGCCTTTGCCGGAAGCACGCTCTTGCTGTCGGAGGCCCTCCATGGGAAGTACCCTGAGGACCGCATTGAATTATTGAAGCGGATCTGCCCGCCGACTATGGATGTGTCCTATCCGGTGGACCTATTCGTGAGGAGGCCGGCGCAGGTGTGGGCCATGCCCATCGAGCGGCCCTTCGGGAAGTGGTGTCTGCTGGCAGTGTTCAACTACACAAGCAAGACGGCACGGGAGAACGATGTCTTCAATTTCACCACACAATTGAGTGCGGCCAGGGACCTTCGCCTGGATCCGGACAAGGAATACATTGTCTATGAGTTCTGGTCGAAGCAGCTGCTGGGGACCTTCAAGGGGACCTTCGTAACGCGTCCGCTCAACCCGTATGACGTGGACATTTACAGCATCGTCGAAAAGCAGGATCATCCGGTGCTGATCTCGACCAGCCGGCATATCCGGCAGATGGCGTTTGACATCAAGGATCTCAAATACGACAGCGGGCAGCGCGCGTTGAGCGGCGTATCCCGGGCCGTGGCCGGCGATCCCTATCAATTGCGCATCTATCTTCCCGGCGGGTTCAGCGGCAAGCGCGTGGAATTGAGCGGCGGACTGACAGCCACCATGGAGACGGACGGGGACCTACTTATGGTCAATTACACGACTTCTAACGGCATTGATGTAACCTGGAAGGTTTACTGTTAAGAACGCAGCCGTCGTCCGGTAAATACGGGAATCGCTCCGAAAAATCCGGAGTAATATTTAAACCGTATCTCGAGCGATGGCGAGCGATATAGGCGGAATAAGCCGCATCAAAGATGTGGACCGATTGTGTCTCGTCCAGGCATCTATTTGGAGAGTAGATGCACGGCCATCGAGTTCCGGCTCATTCCAGCCGTTCACCTTCCCACGGGCACAAAATATCGGGCAGACCATCTGTGTGTTTTCACCCCACCTCGTCATAGGCGCGCCGGAGCATTTGGCGCATGCAAGAAACCATATAGGCATTGTCAATGCGCCGATTGGCGTCGCCGGCAATGCCTGGATAGTGGTCTGGGATAAGCGAAGCGGTCGAACGCACCTGGCGCAGCGCCTTCATGAGCTGATACATGTCCGCATAGCCATCGTCCTGAAATGTTTCGTGGAAGCGCGGAAGGGGCGAGCTGACGTTGCGAAAGTGGATCGTAAATAACCTGCCTCGCGAGCCGAAGTCCTGGATCATGGCCGCGGGATCCTTGCCCATCGTATCGCCACCTTCGAGCCAGGTGCCGAGACACAGACAGAGACCCCAGTTCTTACTGCCGCCCGCGGCAACTTCCTCAGCATGTTTGTAACCTGCGTAATTGATGAAGACCTTGGCCACGCCGTTCATGGGAGAAATCGGGGGATCGTCGGGGTGATGGGCCAGCAGGATGTTGGCCTTATCGGCAATCGGCAGAACGGCCTTGAGAAAGTAGGTGTAATTGGCCCAAATATCATCGGCGGAATATTCGCGGTCGAACATCCGCTCTTCGATCTTCTCCCGGAAGTCGTCGACGCTGAACTCGCGCGCCGTGTACCCGCGCGGCGTGGTGACCATGTTGGTTGTATAGGTATTGCCGGGGTGAAAATCGATGTGAGCGGTGCGAATGCCCAAACGGCCGCAGTCGGTAAGGAACTTATTAAACTTATCGATATCTTCATCCCTTCCCGGCTGTCCAAGCTGAATTTTCAGCGAGCGATAGCCTTCCATCAGGGCACAGTCAATCTTGAGGCCGTACTCGGCAAAGCGTTCGCGCGTTGTTCTGATTTCATCGTAAGTCGCGCCATTCCCGAAGTCGGCATGGAGCCAGCGCAAGCCTATCTGTTTGAGAAAGAGAAGATCCTCGTTGGTGGTGTGCGCGACAGTGATTTTGACGGCGATCTTGGTGCCCTCTTCCGTATCTTCATCCTTGTGAGGAGGGAGGGAGGGGGCAAGCGCGAAGGCAGGACCAGGAGTCATGCCGTAAGCAGCCGCCATCAGGGGCAGCTTGAGAATGTCGCGACGGGCCGGCAGCCGTGGCCCATGAGGTGTCTTCGAGTCGAGTGTCACAATGATCCTCCATTTGTTGGGCTCACAAAGAGAGCCAGACTGCCCGAGAGCGTTTCGTCCACGGGCCTCGACTCGTGCAGCGAGGCCGAATCGATCGCGACAACCAGAGAAACGCGGTTTCGGGCTCGGACAGGTTCTACGCTCAATCGGTGACGAATCCTATCAAGGTCATATTCCTCTGTCAAGAAGGTTTTGAGGCTTCATTCTCCAATGAGTTCCTTGAGAGCTTGTGTCCAGCGAACAAAAGCTTGCATAGTATGGGGTGTAGCCATCAATCTATCCTGCAAAGGGGGAAGTCCGATGTATCGCTCCATCCTGCTGCTGGCCGTGTTTACTTTTGCCGGGCCCGGAATGTTCTGCCCAGCCCAGTCCCGGGAATCGGCCGGCTGGCCTGTTTACGATGGACAGGATGCTGGTGACCATTACTCCAGCCTTACACAAATCAATCGCCACAATGTGAAGAATCTCACCGTAGCCTGGACGTATGACACGGGAGAAACCGGCGGTCTGGAAACCAATCCGATTATTGTGGGGAAAGTTCTTTACGCACTCACGCCCTCCCACAAAGTGATCGCCCTCGACGCTGCGTCAGGCAAGCTGCTCTGGAAGTTCGATCCGGGCGTCCCGGGCAGATCGGCCGGACGGGCCGTTTCTTACTGGTCAGATGGCCACGAGAGCCGCATTTTTGCCGGGGTTAGAAATTATCTGTATGCGATCGACGCCAGCAATGGTAAGGCAGTCCCAAGCTTTGGCGAGAACGGGAGGATCGACCTCCGCAAGGGCCTGCGTGAACCCTACCAGTTGCAGTCGATTACGTTGACTTCGCCGGGAACCGTGTTTAAGGATCTGATCATCGTCGGCGGATCGATGCCGGAAACGCATCCTTGCTCGCCTGGAGACATTCGAGCCTTCGATGTGCGAACGGGAGCGCTGCGCTGGACATTCCATACCATTCCCCGGCCCGGCGAGTTTGGATATGACACCTGGCCGAAGGATGCGTGGAAAGATGCCGGCTCGGCCAACAATTGGGCGGGCATGACGGTGGATACCAAACGTGGAATCGTATATGTGCCCACGGGGTCGGCGGTTTTCGATTTTGACGGAGGGGATAGGGTCGGCGACGATTTGTTCTCTGACACACTGCTGGCGCTCGACGCGGAGACCGGCAAGCGGATCTGGTACTTCCAGGGCGTGCACCACGATCTTTGGGACCGCGATTTTCCTGCGCCCCCTGCGCTGATGGAGATAAGGCGCAACGGCAAGCAGATCGACGCCATCGCCCAGACCACCAAGTCAGGCTATATCTTTCTTTTCGACCGCACCAATGGCAAGCCGCTGTTTCCTATCAAGGAGTCGCCCTACCCGGCGAGCACTGTTCCGGGCGAAGTGACCTCGCCCACGCAACCGCTTCCCACGGCGCCCGCACCTTTCGCGCGGCAGGAAGTGACCGAAGATATGTTGACCGATCGAACCCCGGAAGCGCATGCATGGGCTGAGAAACAATTCAAGTCGTTTGTTACTGGCGGGCAGTTCACTCCCCTGCACGTAGACAAACTGCTGATCATGCTTCCGGGTATGGGCGGCGGCGCCGAGTGGGGCGGGCCGGCGGTCGATCCTGAAACGGGAGTGCTTTACGTAAATTCAAATGAAATGGCGCGACTGATCGGGCTTTACAAGCCACAGCCGTCCGGAAGCGCGGGCGAACAAATATACCAGACCCAATGCAGCGTCTGTCACGGCCCCAATCGCTTCGGCTCCCCGCCCGCGATTCCTTCCCTGATCAATATTGACGCCCGGCTCACTGACCAGGAAATCATAGACACAGTGCATGGGGGTAAGGGCCGGATGCCTGGGTTTAGTCTGAGCGATGATCAAACGGAGGCGCTCCTTCGCTTTCTCAAGACTCCTCCGCGGAGGCGCCAACCGGGAACCCGTCCGGAGACCGCCTCGGCGTCCGCTTCCGCCGCTTCTCCGAAGGCTGCGAATCCTGCCATCAACGACATGCCATACGACTCCATGGGGCGCGCCAGGTTCCTCGATCCTGACGGCTATCCGGCAATTAAGCCTCCCTGGGGAACCCTGAGCGCCATCGACATGAACACGGGGAAGTATCTGTGGAAGATTCCGCTCGGTGAATACCCCGAACTTGCGGCCCAAGGATTGACGAATACCGGCTCGGAGAATTATGGAGGGCCGATTGTTACAGGCGGCGGCCTTGTCTTTATTGGCGCGACTGTCTTCGATCAGAAATTCCGCGCCTTTGACAGCCGCACAGGAAAGCTGCTTTGGGAGACCACTCTGCCATTTTCCGGCCTGGCCACGCCTGCAACCTACATGGTGAACGGAAAGCAATTCGTGGTCATCGCCGCGGGTGGAGGGCAGACTAACCCGAAGCCATCGGGCGGCGTATACGTTGCATTCTCTTTGCCCTAATTGCAACTTATTGTATTTGTGGATTGCCAAAATGCCGGCCGGAGTCAAAAAATGAGCCAGACTTCTGAGTTTGTCGCTCGTTTGCGCATAACTCTTGTCGGGGCCTGGGCCGGCTGTCACCAGGCGAATTCATCGCTGTAGTCGAATTTGTAGCGGTCAAAGCACCCGGAAGCCACAAGAATCGACAGGCTCCAGCGTGCCGGCTCCGTTCTTATGCGTAATTATCCACTGCATGGCCTGAAACCACAGGCGCAGCGGAATGCGGGTGGCCTGAAAGATGGTCCCGCCGTCACAAAAACCTGATGCCGGCATGACCGTTTCTGCGGGATAGAGATCAACCAGACCCCTCGCGCTTCACATCGCATGGGCCTGCAGTTGCGGCACTACCGCGGCCCCCGACCGCAAGTCGTCATCGGGATGAACGGCTACCTCGTCGCCGGCCTTCAATTCTCCAAATATCTCGGTCAGATCGCCCATCGCGGCTCCCGTTGTAACATTCACCTGCTCAGTATGGCCGTTGCGGACGCGCATCACGTAGCTCTGTTCCGCCGCGCGCGCTACCGAGGATTGAGGGACAAAAAGCGTCTCGCCCGAACGGCGAACCGGCCACGAGACCGCAGGAAACATGCCCGATGCCAGTTCCAGGTTCGGGTTCCACACATCCATTTCAACCGGCATGGTGCGCGTGGAAACGTCGATGGAATCGGCCATGCGCGCCACGGTGCCGCTGAAGGTGCGGCCCGGAAATGCTGGAACCGTGAAGCCCACCTTTGCACCCTTTTCCACCCCGGCAACATAGATCTCCGGCACTGCAACGACCAGCCTGAGATGCGAGACCTCCTCGATGCGCAGCATCGATTGCTGGCTGTTTGATCCGGTCGCAGGAGCCACCAGCGCTCCGGGATGCACATTGCGTTTGGTCACTACGCCGTCGAAGGGCGCGGTAATGCGAAGATAGCTCTCCATCTCGGTTGCCGACCGCAGGCTGGCGCGCGCCGCATCCGCCGTGTTCTGCAACGACACAACCCGCGCGCGGTCCGCTTCCGCATTCTTCTCCGCCGTTTCCAGTTCGTCGTCGGAGATCACGCCCGGTGTCGCCGACGCGGCCTTCAGCCGCTGATACGTGCTCTCGTCAGCGGCCAGTTTCGCGTCGCCGGCGATGCGCTGGTTCTCCGCGCTCAGCACTTTGGCCTCGGCCTCGGCTTTCTGGGCGACGATCTCCGGAGCAGTCAGAGTGGCCAGGACCTGGCCTTTTTTCACGCGCGAGCCGCGGTCCACGCCGATCCAATTCACAAAGCCGCTCACCTTGGGGAAAACGCGCACTTCCTCAAAGGGCTGCAATTCGCCGGGCAGGCTGATGCTCACGTTGAGCTGGTGCGCTGCCACCTGGACTGTGTCCACAGTGGCCGGCTGCGCAGTCTGCGGTGCGGGAACGGATTTCGCACTTACGCGAGAACCACAGCCGGCGGCAAGACCGAGCGTGATCGATGCGCCGGCCACAAGAAGGCTTGCCAGGATTCGAGCCGGCTGGGTGGTGGATGCACGAGGGGATGGTTGCATGTTCATATCGATTCTCCTTGATTGACGAGCGAAGCGTAGGGGCTGTGTTCGTCGGTGACGTCGAGCGATGCGGAAGTTCGGGAAGCGCGTTCCTGCGCCCATGAAAAAACGGCGGGAAGAATACACAGCGTGGCGACGGTAGATGCAGCCAATCCGCCGATTACCGCGCGGCCCAACGGCGCGGTTTGATTCCCGCCTTCACCGAGCGCCAGGGCCATGGGAATCATGCCCGCGATCATGGCAATGCTGGTCATCAGGATAGGCCGCAACCGGCTGCGGCCGCCGAAGATGGCCGCTTCAATGGAAGACTCGGTGGAGTGGCGCCTGTGATGCTCCGCGAAGGTGACCAGCAAGATCGAATTGGCGACCGACACGCCCAGCGCCATGATCGCGCCCATGAACGACTGCAGGTTGAGCGTGGTCCCGGTGACCAGCAGGATCAGGATCACGCCGCAAATCACCGCGGGGGTGGTTGACACGGCCACCAGCGCCAGCCTCATGGATTGGAAATTGGCCGCCAGCAGCAGATAAATGGCAAGCACGGCGACAAGCAAGCCGAGGGTGAGGGAATGAAACGTGTCCTGCATGGGCACAATCTGACCGCGCAACTGCACCTCAACGCCGCGCGGTGGCGTCCCGGCATGGCGGATGGCATTCTCCACGTCGTCGGCCGCATGCCCCAGATCCTGTCCCTCCACGTTCGCCGTCAGCGAAACCACGCGCTGCATGTCGTAGCGGTCGAACTCGCCCACGACATTTCCGTAAGAAAGATGGGCCACGTCGCCCAGGTTGGGGTGATTGGCGTCGCCGCCGCTCATCAGCGGAATCGACGCGAGATCGTCGGCCGATTTCATCTGGCTTTGAGGCACCTCGACCTGCACCTGGTACCCGATGCCGGTCTTCGGGTCCTGCCAAAAATTGCGCGAGACAAAGCGGCTCGACCACGTGGCCGTTTCAACCGAGCGCGCCACCTGGTCTACAGTCAGGCCAAGTTGGCCGGCGCGCACGCGATCGATATCGATGTTCAGGCTGGGGTATTCGAGCGGCTGCGCGTAATGCAGGTCGCGAATGTGCGGGAGCTTCGCCATCTCCGCGCGAACCCGCTCCGCGTAAGCGTGGTCGGCGGCAAGATCGAAGCCCTGCACGGCGACTTCTATCGGCGTCGGTGAGCCGAAGTCCATAATCTGGTCGACAATGTCGCCGGATTCAAAGGTGAACGCGACGCCGGGCAGATCTCGCGCCAGGTTGGCGCGGAGTCGCTCCCGAAGCCGTGGAATGTTGATGTGGGCGCGATCCCGTAGCTGCACGCGCAATACCGCCTCCTGCGGGCCGCTGGTCCACAGGTAGATCAGGTTCACCGGGTAACTGGGCGCATAAGTGCCCACGTAGCCGATGCTGATCTCGACATTGCCGGGGCCGGCTAGCTGCCTGATCTCGTCGAGAGTCTTCAGAGCAATCTGCTCGGTAGATTCAATTCGCGTGCCCGTCGGCGCGCGCAGGCGAAGTTGAAACTGCGTCTGCGGAACGTGGGGGAAAATTTCGCGGCCCAATTGCGGCCCAACGAAAAGAACGATGGCCGCCGAAAGCCCCAGATAGGCGCCGATCAACAGCTTGCGCCGCCGCATCAGCCGGCTGATCAAGCCTGCGTAGCGGTCGCGGAAATGATCGAAGCGCGTCCGGCCCGCAACTTCCGCCTGGTCGCTGTGCATGCGGCGATTGAGCCAGATGTAAAGCACCGGGACCAAAGTGGTGGAGAGTACATAGGACGCGATCATTGCAAAGCCCACGGCCAGCGAAAGCGGCACGAACAGCGAACGCGTCACGCCTACCATAAGGAACGAAGGAACAAAAACCGCGAGAATCGCAAGCATCGCCAGAAGCTGCGGCGCCAGGGTTTCGCGGATGCCTTCGAGCACGGCGTGCGGCACGTTGTCGCACGCCTGCAGATTGCTGTGGATGTTCTCGATCGCCACCATGGCCTCATCCACGAGTATGCCCACGGCCAGCGCCAGCCCGCTCAGCGTCATGATATTGATGGACTGGCCCGCAAGCCAGAGGCCGACGACGGCGGCGATCAGGGCGAAGGGAATGGTCATGATGACGATGAGAGAACTTCGCCATTCGCGCAGGAAGAGGAAAACCATGAGGCCGGTGAGGAATGCGCCGATTCCGCCTTCCCAGATCAGTGCGGAGAGCGCCCGCTGCACACGTCCGGACTGGTCGAAATCGTAGCTCACCTGCACATCCGGCGGCAGCACGTTGGCAAAGCGTCCCATGCTCGACTTCACTTCGTTGACCACGGCCAGCGTTGAAGCATCCGCGCGCTTGGTCACGGGAAGATAGACCGTGCGGCGTCCGTTCACCAGGGCGTAGCCGAGCGTCAAATCGCTTCCGTCTTCCACCGTGCCGATGTCGTGCATGTACACGGTAGGTCCGGAGCCGATGCGCACCGGAAGATCGGCGAGGTCGTGAATGTCGTCGACGACTCCGTTGATGGGCGTGATGCGGTCCAGAGTGCCGATGCGCATGTCGCCTGCCGGCGCAATTACATTGCCAGCCAGCAGCGCCTTCACCACCTCTGCCGTGGACATGCGATAGCTGTTCAGCTTGTCGCGATCGACGCGAATCACGATGGTGCGCGAGCTGCCTCCGAACGTCGCCGGCGACGACACGCCGGGCAGCGTGGCGAAGAGCGGCCGCACCCGGTTCAGCGCGAGGTCCTGAAGCTCGTCTACGTCGTGTGTTTTGCTCGAGAAGACGACATAACCCACCGGTACGCTGCCGGCGTCGAAGCGCAGCACGAACGGCGGCACCGTGCCTGCCGGCATGTAGGCATGCGCGCGCTCGATGTAGGACACCGTCTGCGAAAGCGCCTGGTTCATGTCGGTGTTGGGAAGAAAGGAAAGCTTGATCAGCGCAAAATTCTCTACCGATTTCGACTCCACGCTCTGGAGTCCCGCGATGTAGAGAAAATTCGATTCGTAGTAGTAAGTAAGATAGCCTTCCATCTGCGCAGGGCTCATGCCGCCATAAGGCTGCGCCACATAAATCACCGGCAGGTTCAGATTCGGAAAGATGTCACGCGGCATGCGGCTGATGGCGAGCACGGAGCACAGCGCCACCGCAATCACTCCCACGAGGACCGTAAATGGGCGCCGCAGGGCATTATGAATTAGCCACATAAATCAGTTCCCTCCCTGCGGCATGTTCTTAACCGTGTTGAGAAACGGAGTCAGGTCGCCGTTGGCGGCAGATAACCCGGCCAGCGCGCGCCAGATGCTGAGCCGGGCCAGCGAGTCGTCCATCTCCGCCTGCGCCAGCAGATTCTGCGCCTCGGCTACATCGACAATGGTTCCCAGCCCGGCGCGAAAACGAGCCAGCGCCTGCAGTTCGCCCTGCCTCGATGCAGCCAGCTCGACAGGCGTATTCTGGGACACGCGCCGCGCCCCTTGGAGCTCGGCCATCGCCGTCTGCTGCTGGGTAGTGAGGGCTTGCACGGTCTGGGCGTAAACAGTTTCTTCGCGCCGGCGGTTCGCCACTTCAATGCGCTTGCGCTCGTGAATGGAAAAAATCTCCGTCAGATTCATCTCCGCAGTCAAACCGGCTTCCCAGTTGTAAGCCGAAAAATCCAGCCCGTTCAGTCCCGGCTCTACGGTGCCGTCGGATCGTTCGCCGCTGCCGCGCGCGGAAAGCAACGCTTCGGTGGTGAAGTGCGGAAAATACGCGTGGTTCAAAACGCGAATGCGCGCCTTTTCTTCATCCACGCGCCCCTGCTCCACAACTGCCGCAGGATGCTTGTCCACGGGCGCCTCGGCCGGCGCTTCTTCGGGTGACGTTTGCAGCAGGGGCCCGGGCGAAATGGTCACCCGGGAGCCGCCAAGCCCCAGCACATCGGCCAGTGCAATGCTTCCCAGGTCGGCTTCTTCCTGCGCCTGGATCAGCCGGGTCTGGGCTTCCGCCAGTTCGGCGTCCGCGCGCGAAGCGTCCGCGCCGGGCCGCAGATGCGCATCCACAAGCGCATGCACCGATTTATCGAATACCTGGCGCCGATCCACATCGGCCTGCGTCGCGGCAGCACGCTGTTCATCGGCCAGCAAGGCCAAAGATGCTTCGGCAACAGCCGTCGCTACTCCCAGCTGCGTTAGCGTAACCTGCGCCTGGGTCCGGCGTTCCGTGGCCACTGCGGAAAGAACCTGTGCGCGGCGATAACCGAATTGGAACGGATCCCATGAAAGGAGGACGCCGGCGCCCGACGTCCAGAAAGGCCGGTTGGCATGCGCCGTCACGCTGCCCTGCGTCCCGGTGAGGATATTTGGCGATTGCGGCAGCAATACGCCCAGCACGCTCTCGCGCGATCCGCGATCGCCCTGCCATGCGCTGTCGAGGCGTGGTATGTAAGTGGTCTCCGCCAATCCCACGCCGGCCCGGGCTGCGTTGTACTGCTCAAGAGCCGCGCGCACCGCCGGGTAATTCGCCAGCGCGTAATTCACCGCCTCCGGGACGGTAAACTGCCTCACCGCAGGTGCAGCCGCTGGCTGCGCACAAGCCGGCGTGACCAGCTTCATAAAGAGATAAACGGCGGCTGCAGGGAGCAATCTCCCTCTGCTCGTGAACATGTGCTCGATAACCTCCAGCGGTTGACGTTGTACGCTGCATCGTCACGCCGCCCCAACGGAATGAGGATGTGGATGCAATTTCCTGCGTGGACAAATCCGGTTTCCGTCCGGTCGCCCGGCCCGGCCTTGATGAATCCCGCCCGTTCCCGCAATTACTGCGCGTCTTCCGGCGAATCCTATGAGACACGTCCCTCCACTGCATGGACGAATCGGCCTTGCAACAGATGCAGGTGGCCTGTCGAGCAGCCTGAGGGATGCACTTACAGTGTCACGTAAACTTCAGCAGCGGGTGGAGATCAGGATTGGGATGAACCGGCAAGTGGAGGCGAGCGCCCGGAGTTGCAGATCTGCGGTGAAAACGGCATTCGCCCGCTCCGGTCAGCGAGCTTCACGCGCCGCGTCTGCACTGGTTGCGTGTGCTCGGGGACAACTTGCAGGCCCTGCCGCCGGCGGCGCCTTCGGGTACACGCGATCTGCCCGGAGCTTCTTTTTTGCTGGCTCTGCTCTAGAGTCAGAACGGGGACCAAAACCCCGCGGGCGCGATCACCCACGTGCACGCTGAACCTGCAGGAAACGGCTGTTCCCTTTGGCTGCCAATGCTTTGGCGGCGTCGCGCCGCCCGGCAATGCATACAGCAAGGCCGGCAGCATCCAAAGAACTTGTCGCAGTCTTCGCAGGTTGAGGCTCCAGGTCTTAGCGGCTATCATACACGAGATTGAATTTTTCGTCATCGGCGCAAGGAGATTTCGATCGCAGCTGTGATTCGCCAAAATTCCATCCGCGCACAAAGCACGCGCTTAAGGGATTAGACGAACTATGGGGCTGTGAGTTGAAGGGACCGCACCGGCGAGGATTCTGATGGAGGCAGAGGTTGTGATAGGTGCTGGGAATAGGACACTGCCTCAAGCCAGGGGTAACCCGACTTGTGTGCAGGCGATTTCGGAGCGGTCAAAGCACCCGGAAGCCGCACGAATCAACAGGCTCCAGCCCACTATCACGAACAGGTTCAATCGAAAGCGCTTATCTTCAACGGATTTCCATAGGCTCCAATATATGGTTTGATCTGCTTTGGGAGTCGAGGGCCGGGGGTTCAAATCCCTCCGCCATGACCGGAGTAAGCTATTGATATTTAAAGCGATATGGTAAATTCCCGCCACGCATCTGCATTTCTCTGCTACAACACAGTTGTGCCTCGGCAAAATTCCGTTGGGGCCAGAATTGCGGCTGGTCCTAGCCGTTAAGAGCGCAGAATGGGGCAGCTGTCCTTGACCTGCCCCGTTTTTCTCATCCAGCGATAACTGGAGTTCCTCGGTTTTGGTTTGGAGACGAGTATAGCCCGTCGCCGTCGTAGTCGGGGCTGTGGAGATTTTGGAAGCGTTCTTTGCCTTCCACATCTCCATAGCCCTGGGATGCCGCGAACTCCAGTGGCGTCTTGTAAGCCAGCGAGCTGTGCGGGCGTTCGCAGTTGTACTCCTGGCGCCAGCGGTCGACGGTCAGGCGCACATCGAGGTCATTTTGGAACGGGCCAAAGAGCGGTATCCCGGGGTTAAACCGAGGGTCATTTCCGACAATGGCCCACAGTTTATCGCCATGGACTTCAAGGAGTTCATTCGGATCTCGGGAATGACGCACGTCAGGACTCCGCCGTATTACCCTCAATCGAATGGCAAAATCGAGCGTTGGCACAAATCACTCAAAAGGGATTGCATCCGACCCGGGACGCCGCTGTCATTGGAAGATGCGCGGCGTCTGACTCAGGGTTACGTAGAGCATTACAACAACGTCCGCCTGAACAGCGCCATCGGGTACATCACACCAAAGGACCTGCTCGCCGGGCATCAGCAGGAGATTCAGGCCGAGCGGGATCGGAAATTGGAGGCGGCGCGGCAATAGCGGAAGAATCGCCGCCAGCGGGCCGCGTGAAACAAAACGATGCGCCACCAGAAATCCTTCCGAGTGGCAGGAAGATTTGTGTGCAGACATCTACCGATATTTGCTGGGGAGGGGACACCGGAGGTCCGCGGCCCGGGGAACGAGGGAACGGTCCCTGCGAGAAACCGTCTGCGGCGTACCGGCCCGTGCCCGCCGCCCACCGATTCCGAGCGTACGGCCGCTTTAGTCCCCGCGCCACAGATACACACCAAATAGGGCAATAAAGTACTCAAATGGTGCAAAGATTTGCGGAGTCCGTAGGGCCTAGAATTGGCAAGTCATTTCGTTTCAGCAGGCTGGATTGGCCATCAACGTGCATCTATCAAGTCTAGCGGAGGGGTGGGGTTTGCCTGTCTGTGATTGAACCGCGCTCGCTGCAGGAGGTCGAAATTGCCAAAAACCATGTGGATGATCCTTACGTTACTCCTTGGGGCCATCGTTGCGCCCTGCGCCCGTGCCGACAGCGTGACCTTCACATGCGTGGCAACCGAGTATGTGGGTTGTCCGGCCGCGGCACCGACTGCGCCAGACGTGACATTCCCGTCGCCAGCCCTCGACATCACGTTTGATTCTCAGACAATCGACCTAACACTGCCTAGCTATGACGTTGATACTGACACCTATACATGGGCTACATCCAACAATCTGTTTATAATCTCCGATACGGATCAGGCTTTCGGTATGGGGGCGAATGCCCCGGACGTCTCTACGTATGTTGAGGATGAGGGCGGCACATTAGTTTTCGGTCCCAGTTCCGGTTCCACTGCCACGCCGGAGCCAGGTACTAGCACCCTCATGCTGCTTGGGATAGGGCTCGTGTTGGTGATGCGGAAACGGTTAGGGCTGTGCCATTCACAGGGAACTTGAACGCATCGCTCCCTAACACAAACCGGACACCACTCATCTCCCACCGCCTCCAGCGCCGAACGTACTGTCCAATGCGCCGCCGGGTTTCTTCCTATGGCGCAACTTGCTCATAAAGCCGGGCAACCGGGTCTCGAAATGTTTCCTAAGCCGAAGGCGCGACGCCAGTCACGCCATGGTTCGTAATCGCAAACCTGAGCTACAATGGCCTTGCCCGAAAGGCGGAATACTCACTAACGGAGAACGCCCTCTCTCCATTTCAGGCTGAACCAACACACAGCCCCGAAATAGTTCTGGGTTGAGAAATGGGCTTTCGCCGGGGGCCGGGAACAACAAGAAGGATCACGCTGCGCGAAAAGTTGCGCTCCCACGTGCAGATCATCTTGCATCTTGCGGGGAGTTGATTGCCATGGCGAATCAGGCGGCAAGGCCGTAACGATGAAGCAGACCGCGGACCTCGGCATGGAAATGACTTTGCGGTCTTCTCCGGAGTTGTCGAGCGCCTTCCGGCTGGCGGGTGTCTGCTTCCTCAGGCCGCGGCGAGTGCGGTCAGCGTGGTAATAGCGCAGGTACTCGTTCATGAGCCGTTAGAGGCGCCGCCCGTTCAACACGATCAGACGGCCGAACAGATCGTTCTCTCCGGCAAATGCCTTCTAACCAGAGTTTTTCGATTGAACACGCTTGTAAGTGCGGTACACTCGAAAGCCTGGGGAATTGAGATGCAAAGACGCACATTTCTGAAGAAATCGGCAATCGGAATCGGCGCACTGGCGGGAGTGCATAGTGGAATCCTGAAGGTGGACGCAACCAGCAGCGCTCAGGAACCTGCTGCAACTTCGCACTCCCGCCCCCTGGGACAGACAGAAAAAGGAGCGCCAGCTTGGGGCACGAATGCGGCCGTTCTGAAGATGCCCTGGAGTACTTCACCTTCCGTGGACGATCTGCTGACCGATCAACAGCACAGCGTGCTGTTAAACCCCTTCTATCGTGTCGGCGGTCAAGACCTTCCTGCCACACCCACCGAATGCCGCATATCTTCGAACGAGGATACGCTCTTCGCAGTTTTTCATTGCGGGGAACGCGACTTAGAGTTCCCCTATGCCCATCTGGATGAGAGCGGGTGGCCGAATGCGGATTGGTATTCGCTGGATGGGTTACCCTCCGGATCGCGGCCGATTTGCCCTCCCTATCCCGACGAGGTCGATCTTTTGATCCAGCCCGATGTGAGCGTCCCCGTGTACTACCAGTTTGCGGCTACATTGCAGGGCCTTAAATTCGGGTCCCGGCGGGAGATGAATTCGAATGCGAATTCCGCCCCCGACCAAGCCGCGCTTGCACGCCGTTCTCCGGTGAGCTCACGGAAGGTGGACGACTTTGAAGCGGAGGTTTTGAAAAGAGCCAACGCGTGGGTGGTTGTGTTCAAGATACCGTGGGCGACAATCGGCGCCAGGCCGAAGTCCTATTTTGGTCTTCTTCCGATGAGAACCCGCTGGCGCGATGGCGAATTCAGCAGTCCGGTAGCACTCGATTTTAATGAAGGTTTGCCGGCTGACCTGTTGATTGAAATCCATACATCAGCCGCGGCCCAGCCCTCGAAGTTAGACTCCACCTTATGCCAACTGCCTTCTGGGATTCTCCGCTGGCAAAGGCCGTTGGCGGCTACCTATCCCAATGTTGAAACGCGCCGGCAAATCTGGGAGATGGAATCCTCGCTGACCACGCCAACCAGCCGGGACAACCTTGCCCGCCGGCTCGATCTCACCCAGCGCTGGATGGATTTATTGATGGAGGAAGGATTCACGCCCGTACCGAGCATGTGGGACGTTTTGAAATATGATTTGTCTCTGGCGCCTTTCCGGCAAGAGGTGAACGCTGCTTTGCAGAAGAACGATCCGGAGGCCGCATATCAGTTACTGGACACTTATCTGCAGCGGCTTGATGAGATGTCGCGGTGGTGGTATGCCGATGGCTCCCCCGGAGACATTCTGAACCATGAGTGGCAGCCCGTCACCAAGGCAGAGAGCCTGGAAATGGATGGCAAGGCGCTGCGCATGCTGTGCCTGGCAGGACGCCAACAAGTGAACCTGCAGCTTAGCCTGCCCACCACGGGCGGAATAAGAATCCACGGCGCCGATGAAGGTTACTGGAAGCCGGATGACCTGTTGCCATTGAACGTGAGCCGGACTTCGGGCTCATATTCCGTCCATACGGCGGAAAGCAAGATTGTTATTCGGCAGGATCCGTTCTCCGTGGTCTTTTATGATGCTGCCGGACATAAAGTAACTCAAATTGGACGGAACAGCCTGGCGTTCCGGTTTGATTCCGAGGGCAAGATCCTGGCTACGGATTTCAGAAATCACCTTGATCCGGACGAGGTGATTTATGGGTTTGGAGAGAAGTACGATCACTTCAACCAAAATGGCAACGTTCTAACGCTTTGGGGAACGGATAACTGGATTGGCAACGGGCTGGGACGGGCCAATACGACCTACAAGCCGCTGCCCATCTTCCACAGCTCCAAAGCCTATATGGTCTTTGACAATTCACCCTATCGTTTGCGGGCCGATATCGGAAAGACGATGCCCGGCGAATACCGCATTACGCAGCAGGGCCCGATTTTTGATTATTACTTCTGGCTGGGCGTGCCGGAGAAAACATTGCTGTCCTACACGGCACTGACCGGCAGAGTACCGCTGCCGCCTAAATGGGCGTTTCAGCCGTGGATGGGCAGGGGAGGGGGAGCCTGGGCGAGCGGCCCGCTGCACGACCCGGTGGAGGAAGAAGAGCGGGTGACGAAACACTTCAAGGACCTGGATATTCCTCACTCGGCAATTTACGCGGAAGGTCCCTCTGCCCTCTCACCAGAGCTAAATCAATTCATGCAGGCGCGCGGGATTAAGGTGCTGGGCTATTTTATGCCGGCGGTGGGCTTGTCGCGGCAAGAGGCGCTTATGCCTGAGTTGAAGCCCAGTGAGCTTCCCGTTCTGCATTGCGCAACCGAAGACGAGACCCGCGCTCTCCGCTACATCGACTTTACGCGCCCGAACGCCATGGAGCTTTGCAGGCGCGCGCTAAAACATGCCCTCGACCTTGGCGAGGCCGGGAGTATGGTAGACTACGGCGATTTGGTGCCGGATGATGCCGTCTTTTTCGACGGCCGGCGCGGCGCCTACATGCACAATTTTTATTACTACGATTACCAGCGGACGGTCAGCGAAGTATTCCGGGAAAAACGCGGAAGCGACTTCGTCTTATATGGCCGGGGGGCTGCGCCCGGCACACAGCACTGGGTGGGCCAGTTTGCCGGCGATCATCCAGCCAATTTCAACGGGCTCAAGCATGTTGTGACCGGGGCGCTGAACCTGTGCGCCTGCGGTTATTCAACCTGGGGCAGCGACCTGGGAGGATATTTTGGTTTTCCGGAGCCGGCGGCGTATATGCGGTGGTTCCAATTCGGGTGCTTCAGTCCTTTGATGCGGCCTCATGGCACGGCTCCGCGCGAGCCGTGGCGCTTTAGCGAAGCGGCGGTAACAAACTATAAGTTCCTGGCCTGGACGCGGGAAAACTTATTGAACTATACCTACAACGCTGCATCGATCGCGCATGAAACGGGGATTCCGATCATACGTTCCATGCCGGTGGCCTTTCCCGGCGATCAGCGCGCGGCCAACGCCGGCGATCAATATATGTTCGGCCCGGATCTGCTGGTTGCGCCGGTGTTTCACGAAGATACATTCAGGATGGTTCAATTTCCGCGGGGCGCGTGGACGAGTTTGTGGGATGGCAAAGCTGTTTCCGGACCAGCCAGACTAAGGGTTGAAGCGCCGCTCGATACCATTCCCGTGTATCTGAGGCCGGGAGCCGTGATGCCCGTGCAACTTAGCCGGGCATTGAAGTTTGGAGAGAGCATGACCGCCGGCCGTGTCGACGCGATGGTGGCTACGCCTCCAGAGGCAGACCGGATTGTGCCCTTGCTTGACGCGCGCGGCGAAGCTCAAAAAGTCTCGGTGCAGGCCGGGACTAACCGAGCAAAATGGACCATCGAATATCTACCGGAGATGAGTTATTTCCTGGTTTATGGCCGGACAACAGCCTCGATGGTTAAAGTGAATAACAAGAGCTTGCCCAGGTTGACCGCGGGCGAGTCCAGTTCAGGGTCCGTTGGCTGGAGCTCCGATCCAGCCGGTAACCGGATGGTTATTCGCTTACCCTCACAGGCCGGCCCAGGCGCGTTGGCAACGGTAGTAGAGGTGCACTTTCACCCGGACGGGAGATAGCAGCCCGCGGTACAAGCCGCTGAATTGCAGAAGATGCGGCGCATCGCCAGGCTCAGGTTGATGGCGCTTTCCTGATCCAACTGCTGCTTGAGAATGTTCTCACCTCCGCGCAAGCGGCAACGCCTCATCCCGCACCTTTCGTAGCAGTGGGCGAAGCTGCGTTCCATCAGTTGGCGGCGGCGGGCACGCCTCTCTCGACTTTACGGGAATTGGCGAACCGCCGTAAGATGGCTTTGGCCTGAGGCAAAGCCCACTTTCACCGTTCTCGGTACTATGTGTACTTCGACAACTCTCTAACCGCAGTAAAGTCCAGAGGGGATTGAAATGAATAGACGTCATTTGGCCGGAATCGCTGCTTTGGCGCTCGGCATAAGTTTCACCGCAACATCGACGTTGTCTCGGGCGCAAAGTTCGCCTACCCAGGGCCCGGGCGTGGACGGATCGCCGGGCTGGTTTCTGCAAGGCTCCTTTCCGGATCCAGGGGGAGGAACCAATGTGTCCGCCGATGGACATGTTACCGTGCTTCCCAGGGCGGGCTTCGGCGGCCGCAGCGAGTTGATGGCCGCCTGTTCGGACCAAGCCACGAAAGTGTGCAGCGGCCAGAGTGGTTTTCGGGCCACGTTCTGCCTCATGGAAAACGTGGATAAGCTTTCCGGGCAGTGCAAGACCAAGGTTGCTGCAACCATCCTTACCAATGGCGGCCCGCCATGCACGGACTCGCCGGTCTGCGGCAATCGCATGACCGACGGCTTCGTCGGACCGCAGCAGGGCAACGGCGGCGGCCGGCAAGGGGGAAGGCTGCGCGTGGAATGGAAGCAAACCATGGGCTATACCTTCGCTTATCCCTATGCCGCACCTGCGGGAACGGGCGGCATCCCATCGGTGGCTCTGGATTCAAAGGGCGACCTCTGGGTCTTCAAACGCAGTCCGCCTGGGACTCCGCAGTTGTATGAGTACGGGCCTGACCATAAGCTGATCCGCACGGTCGGCAACGACGTGATCCCCCACGCCTACAAGGCGCACGGCATGGCCATCGATGCGCACGATAATGTCTGGCTGTGCTACGCGGCTCTGGCCATCGTGGAGGAAGTCAGTCCGGAGGGAAAGCTCATCCAGACCATCGGCGTGCTGGGTCATCGCGGCGACTGGAATGAAGCCAAAGGCCAGCACTTGCTTTGGCAGCCGGTCATGATCGCCTTCGCTCCCGACGGCGATATGTATATCGGCGAAGGGCACGCCAACGAAAGCCCCAACGACACCGATTCAGGCGATCCCACCGATGTGTCGGGTGCGGCCCGCATCCTTCACTTCGACAAGGACGGCAAATTTATCAATCAGTGGTACGGAAACAACATGGGCCCCGGTCATTTCTATAACTCACACGGTCTGGCTATCGATCCCAAGAATGGCGACGTTTGGATCGGCGACCGCGAGGAGTACCGGATTGTCATCTATACGGCGAACGGGCAGTTCGTCAAAACGCTGTCGATGCGGAACCTGGTGTGCGCGCTAAATTTCGATCCCCAGGGCAATCCGTGGATGGCGAGCGGCCAGGACGGGCAGTTTCTGAAGTTGAACCGCGACGGCAAGGTGCTGGGAGCGATCGGCAACGGGATGGGCATCGGCTTCGGCCAGTTCATCGAGGCTAGTTACTGGGTGTTTGACAATCACGACAACCTGTATGTCGGGGACACCAGCGTGGGCCGGATCACGGAAATGGTTGCGCCCAAAGGGGCCGGCGAACATGCCGCCATTTTCTGACGGGGAGCTTGAGCCCGGCTTGTTGCCGGGTTCCATACGAGCGGCGCCTTCCATATCGCGCATGTGAAGCAAGCTGTACCTGCAAGCGTGCGGCGGCGGCTAGAGAGCCGCAACACCTTGACAAGAGCACGTCCAGCGGCGTATTGTTCGCCATTCTTACCATTCAGAATGTGGAGCCTACGCCAATGGGTAACGGGTTAACGCGACGCACGTTTATTAGCGGTGCAGCCATGACGGGTGCGGCATCGGCCCTGGGCCTGGACCTTAGCTTGCAAGGCGCCGAGGACAAGGCATCGGAGCCGCCGCAGCGAAGGTCCAGCTTCGACCGCGGATGGAGCTTTACAAAGGGAGATATTCCCAATGCGCAGTCGCCGCAGTACACCGGCGGTAACTGGACTTCGCTGGATTTGCCGCACGACTGGAGCATTGCCGGTCCCTTCAGCGAAGATGCGCCCTCCGGCTCCCAGGGCGCCTATCTGCCCACGGGCATCGGCTGGTACCGCAAGACCTTCCGGCTTCCCGAGAGCTATGCGGGGCGCCGTATTTCTGCTTCAATTCGACGGCGTATACCAGTGCAGCGATGTTTGGATCAACGGCCAGCACCTGGGCTACCGGCCCTACGGCTTCATTACGTTCTACTACGATCTCACTCCGCATCTTCATTTTGGCAGTGAAGCCAACGTGGTAGCGGTGCGCGTGGATAACTCGCATCAGCCCAATTTGCGCTGGTACTCGGGCTCCGGCATTTACCGCCATACCTGGCTTATCAACACCGGACCGGTGTACGTCGAGCAGTGGGGCACATGCTGTCACCACCCCGCAAATTACCGAGGCGAATGCCGCTGTCGAGGTTTCCACGCGGGTGCGGAATGACCTGAAGCAGCCCGCGCCCTGCACGCTGACCACCACCATCGTTGACCAGGATGGCGTCTCTGTACAGTCGGCAGAAGACCAAGGCGGAGATCGCCGCCGGCGGAGACCATGTCTTTGTCCAGCGCTTCGCCGTGCCCAATCCAAGGCTCTGGTCCACCGCGACGCCGAACCTTTATACCGCTCGCCAGGTGCTGAGCCACCAGGACGCACAGGCCGATGCCGTGGACACGCCTTTCGGCATCCGCTCCATTGAGTTCGATGCGGACAAGGGGTTTCTGCTGAACGGCGAACGCGTGAAGCTGAACGGAGTGTGCGTGCACGACGATGGCGGCGCCGTGGGCGTTGCGGTTCCGGCGCGGATCTGGGAGCGGCGGTTCGCGCTGCTGAAAGAGATGGGCTGCAATGCCATCCGCACCAGCCACAATCCGCACCTGCCGGAGTTTCTCGACCTCTGCGACAGGATGGGCTTTTTGGTGATGGCCGAGGCCTTCGACGAGTGGCGCGAGCCCAAGTGGAAAAACGCTGTATGGCTACCATAAGTACTTCGACGAGTGGGCAGCGCGCGACATGACGGACATGATCCTGCGCGACCGCAATCACCCCTCCATTGTGCTTTGGAGCGCCGGCAACGAGGTTCCGGACCAGGTGTGTCCCGCGCGGCCCGGAGACGCTTGGCGAGCTGATTGAGCATCCTGCACGCCATGGATCCCACACGGCCGGTGACCGTGGCCTGCGACCGCATCGCCGCGGAGCCCCAGGCGGCGCTGCCGGAATTTCTGGCCATGCTCGATGTAGTGGGCTACAACTACGCTGGCCGCTGGCGCGACCGGCGCGAGAAGTACTACAGCATCGATCGCCACGACTTTCCGCAGCGGCGCATGGTGGGAACCGAGAACGGGGCGATGCCCGGCTACTACCCCGGCGGCAGCGTTCCTTCTTTCTTTCGCGCGTTCGAATCCAACTCGCGCATCGCGACCGAGCAATTGCAGCGGTTCACCCAGGTCTACGACTACGTGATCGGCGACTTTATGTGGACCGGCATCGCCTACCTCGGCGAGGCGCAGATGGCCGGCCAAAAGCTCGCGCTGCGGCGTCCTCGATACCTGCGGCTTCACCCATGACGGCTACTACTTCTACCAGAGCGTGTGGACCAAGGCTCCCATGCTGCATCTCTCTGCGCATTGGAACTGGGCCGGAAAAGAAGGCCAGATCATTTCCGTGATCTGCTACACCAACTGCGACACGGTGGAGCTATTCCTGAACGGCAAGAGCCTTGGCGTGCAGGGCTATATGTTCCCGGAGATAGGCATGGAAGGTACTTATGGGCACATGCCGCCTCGTGATAACGTGCCGCAAACCACAGGAGACATGCATCTCACATGGAATGTGCCCTACCAACCCGGCACACTCAAGGCCGTGGGCACAAAGAACGGCCAGACCGTGCTGACTGTGGAACAAAGCACAACCGGCGATCCTGCGGCTATTCGTCTTACCGCGGATAAAGCGCACATCGGCACCGATTGGGACGATCTTTCGCATGTCACCGTCGAGATCGTCGACGCGCAAGGGCGCGTCGTCCCTACCGCCGACAACGAAGTGGTCTTCGAACTGAGCGGTCCAGGACGAATTCTGGGCTTGGACAACGGCGATCCTGAAAGCCACGAGAGTTACCAGGGGAACCGGAGCAAGGCCTACGGCGGACGAGCGTTGGCGCTGGTGCAATCCAGCGGCCGCCCCGGAACCTTACGGCTCTCCGCCTCCTCACCTTCGCTTAGCGGCGCAGAGGCCGTTATTACCGCCGGGACATAAGGACGATCTGCTTCTACACGATGTGCCGCCGCCTCTTGGCCAACAGGGCGCGCGATTGGCAAGGAAGGTCCGGCGGCCCGGCAATGTTTTTGAGGGAGGTTTATCTATGCGTGACCGGCGCCGGAAGCCAGAGACACCGTCTGCCTTGCGGCCTTTAAGCGTGCTGCTTTGCGCCGCCATGGCGCTTCTGGCGGCTCTTCTGCTTCCGACTCCGGGGCGGCCGCAAACAAGGGCAAAGTCTCCTAACTTCCTTCTGGGCGCGGATATTTCGGCCTTGGATGCTCCCATCAACCGGCGGCCTGCGTCCGCTTCCGGCCTCCGGCCCGCGCCCGCTTTCGCGCGGCGGCGGCTGCCGCCCTATCAGGAAGATGGAAAGAGCAGCGACGAGCTAACCATTCTGAGGCGTCACGGCTGGAATGCCTACCGGGTTCGCGTTTTTGTCTCGCCGGTCAGGAATGCTCCCAATAACACGCTGGCGAACGCGATTCCCTTGGCCAAGGAGATCAAGGACTCGGGGGCCGTCCTCATTCTGGATCTCCATTTCTCGGATACATGGGCCGACCCGCAGCACCAGGAGATTCCCGTTGCGTGGCGGGGCATGGACATCAAAGCTCTTGCCAAGCAATGGCGGTCGTATGCTCGCAATACCGTGAAAGCGCTGAAAGATGCCGGCGCCACGCCCGACATCGTGCAGATCGGCAACGAGATCACCCGTGGGACTGCCTGGCCGTTGGCTCAGCTTCAGATACCGGGATCGAATCAATATATTCCGCCGCAGCCCTATGACCAGGTAAAACAATGGAAGAATCTGACACTCCTGCTAAAGTCGGGCATACGGGGCGTGGAAGAGGGCGCCGGAGATACGCCGCCGCGCATCGCGATCCACATCGATCAGGGGGGTCATTGGAACAACACTGAGTGGTTCTTCGACCACCTCAATGCGGCGCACGTTCACTACGACATCATCGCCGAAAGCTTCTACCCGCCGTGGGGCCACGGAACGCTCGAAGATCTGTGGAATAACATGCAGCATTGCGCACAGAAATATCCGGGAAAGCCATTTCTAGTGATGGAGACGGGCTACACTCCCTCGCACCAGCCGGACAATAAGGACATGCTCTGGCCAGTTACGGCGCAAGGCCGCCTACAGTTTATGGTCGACCTGGTGAACACGGTCAAGAAGGCGCCGAACGGAATGGGGGTCATATACTGGGCGCCGGAAAGGGACCTTTGGAATGAGGACGGCACTCCTGCTCCGACCGTCTTTACGCTGAATTACCTGACCACTCTTACCCAGCACCCCGCAAGCCACGCTCCGGCGGCTGTGGATCCGTAACCCTCGCCTCTTGCCATATCCGGCGCTTTGGGTCTAGGCTGTGGGTATGCGTCGATGTCGCTAACACCGTCCTGGTGCCAGCTCCGATGCCGATGTGCGCCTGAGCGCGCGATTTTCCCACTGAAAAGCTGCACCGTCACACTAGAATCCATTTCATGAGAGGTCCGGGCCCATGGCCCCGGAAAAAGGAGATCATTATGGCGCGCATTGCCGCGAATGTAACTGAACTCATTGGCCGCACTCCCCTGGTGCGGCTGAACCGCGTGGCGGCCGGGCTGCCGGCTACCGTGGCCGTCAAGCTGGAAAGCCAAAACCCCGCCTCGAGCGTGAAAGACCGCATAGGCTTCGCCATGATCGAGGATGCCGAAAGGAGGGGCAAGATCGCGCCCGGCAAAACCGTGCTCATCGAACCCACCAGCGGCAATACCGGCATCGCACTGGCCTTTGTGGCCGCGGTCAAGGGCTACCGGATCATCCTCACCATGCCCGAAACCATGAGCCTGGAGCGCCGCGTAACCCTGCTGGCCTACGGCGCGGAGATCGTGCTCACTCCCGGCCCCAACGGCATGAAGGGCGCCATCGCCAAGGCCGAGGAGATTCTGGCCAAAACGCCCAACGGCTACGTCCTGCAGCAGTTCGACAACCCCGCCAACCCCGCCATACACCTGCACACCACCGGCCCCGAAATCTGGGAGGACACCGACGGCGCGGTCGATATTCTCATCTCCGGCATCGGCACCGGCGGCACCATTACCGGCGTCTCGAATTACATCAAGCCCAAGAAGCCCTCGTTCAAGGCCATTGCCGTGGAGCCGGTTGACAGTCCGGTGCTCTCCGGCGGCAAGCCCGGCCCGCATAAGATTCAGGGCATCGGCGCAGGGTTTGTGCCCAGCGTGCTGGACACTAAGCTCATCGACGAGATCGTCCAGGTGACCAACGACGAGTCCATCGAGATGGCGCGGCGGCTGGCGCGCGAGGAGGGCCTGTTTGTGGGCATCAGCTCCGGTGCGGCGGCCTCGGCGGCGCTCAGAGTGGCCGCGCGGCCTGAAAATAAGGGCAAGCTGATCGTAGCTGTGTTGCCCGACTTCGGCGAGCGGTATTTGTCGAGCGTGCTCTTCGAGCCGCTGCGCCAGCAGGCGCTGGCCTTGCAGCCCGAGCCGATTGCGGTGCCGGCGTAAAGAAACAGGGAATAGGGAAAAAGGGAACAAGGGACCGAGAAAGCCGCGCTCCGGCTTCGGTGGAAAGATCGGCCTTCTTTTTCCCTCGTTCCCTCGTTCCCTTACGTTAAAGTCCGCACGCCATGAGCCTGTTCGCCCGCATCCGCGAAGACATCCGCTCCGTGATGGAGCGCGATCCGGCTGCGCGAACCCGGCTTGAGGTTCTGCTCTGCTATCCGGGCCTCTGGGCGGTGTGGTTCCACCGCGTCTCGCATGAGTTGTGGCGCGCGCGGATGCGTCTGCCGGCGCGCGTTCTCTCGCAGATGGCCCGCTTCTTCACCGGCGTCGAGATTCACCCCGGCGCCACGCTGGGCCACCGGCTCTTTATCGACCACGCCGCCGGCGTGGTCATCGGCGAAACCGCCATCGTGGGCGACGACGTAACCATGTACCAGGGCGTGACCCTGGGCGGCACCGGCAAGGAGCACGGCAAACGCCACCCCACCATCTGCGACGGCGTCTTTATCGGCAACAACGCCAACCTGCTGGGCAACATCACGGTGGGCGAGAACTCGCGCGTAGGCGCGGGCTCGGTGGTGCTCACCGACGTTCCGCCCAACTCCACGGTGGTGGGCGTGCCGGCGCACATCGTCTACCGCAACGGGCGGCGCGTGCTCATCACCGATCCCCACGACATCAAAGATCCGCTCTCCGACGCGCTCATCGCGCTTTCGGCGCGCGTGGAGGAGTTGGAGGCGCGGCTGGGCGAGCACGAGCATTGGACCCAGCCCTTCGCCGACGAAGAGGCCGAGCGCTCCGCCTACCGCGTGGAGCTGGAGCGGATGCGCGCCTATGTTTCCATGGGCGAAGGAATCTGAAGTCGCGGGCGTTGCGCGGTAATGTAATTGAGTTCCGGGCCTCGCGCCGGGGTCTCGTTTGTTGCCGGGGTTTCGCACGCGGCGGATGGCTATTCACGCGCTTGCTGGCGCAGCGAACGCTGCGCAGAGCCCCTAATTGCCGGATTGCGCCCCAGAAGACGCAGACTTTGCCGGCGGGGCGCTGGGAACGCCAGAGCCGCCCCGCGGAGGATCGCTCTTTAGCGTGTTCGCCGGCTGATAACCATCCCTAGCTCGTCCCGTCGCAGGCTGATGGCCCTTTTCGATCATTGTAGGAGGTTGAAGGGGGGTGTTCGGCAGCATGTCCCGCTCCTTTTCGCTTCTGTTCCTATTCTACTCGAAAAACTCCACCGCCCGAATCTCGTCCTGCATCACAATGATTCCCCGCGACCTCTCGACCTTCTTCAGGAAACGGCCTTCCTCGTCGAGGGTCCAAACCTCTTCCAAATAAATCTGTTCGTCGGCAGGGTTTGAGGAAGCGAACGATTTTGTGTCAAATCGCCCGCCGATCCTCAGGCCATCCCGGAGATGGACAATGATCCAGTAGGGAGTTCTCTTCCCAAAGACGTAATCCCAGGGCTTTTGAATGGGATTAACAAAATGCCCGGCAATCGGCGGCCAAGATGCAAGCTTCAGATAAGCGAAAGGCCAGCACGCGGGGACAACCACCATAATGGCGGCGACAGCAAGCGAATACAGAATGAAATGCCTACGGTAAAAGTCGTTGGTCTGGACAATAGCTATCAGCCAGAACAGCGCGCCAAAGTTCAAGGTGCTGTAACTGACTGCTTCAAGGAGGGACTTTGACGCGTCCCTAGGCACCCCCGGGACCATCAAGTCGTACACCTTCATCGAAATGAATCCGGGAAGGAAGAAAACGATAAAAAGAGCGAGCTTGTCTGCGTTCCAAATATCCATGCTCAGGTCCTAACCCTTTCGGCCGCTTCTGAGCTCAAGGTCATCCTTTTGCGCGTCGGATGCCATTGTACTCGGGCAAAGCGAAATCGGATTTAGCGCTCCGTTGAGCGCGCCTCATCTTCCGCCTATTACGGCAGTTGCGTCACATCCCATCCGCCGCCCAGGGCGCGGACAAGGCCCACGCTGGCGGCGAACTCGCTGCTCTGGATGTTGATGGCCGTGCGCTGGTTCTGGAGCAGCGTGGCCTCGGCCGTCAGCACCTCCAGATAGCTGGTTACGCCGCCCGTGTAGCGCTGGTTGGAGATATCGAAGGAGTGCTGCGCGGAGGCGACGGCCTGCTGTTCCACGGCTGACTCCCGCTCCAGAATCCTCATTGACGAGAGTTGATCTTCCACATCGTTAAAGGCCTGGAAGACGGTATTGCGGTAACCGGCCACCTGGGCCTGGTAGGTGTGGAGGGCCGCTTGCGTGTAGGCGCGCCGCTGGCCGGCGTCAAAGAGCAGTTCCGTAGCCTGCGCGCCCAGCGACCAGAGCGAACTGGGTCCCTGAATCCAGGTGCCGGGGTGGGCGCTCTCAAAGCCGCCCGACCCGCCCAGGGTAATGGTGGGATAGAAGGCGCTGACGGCGATGCCGATCTGGGCGTTGGCCGCGGCGGTCAGCCGCTCGGCCTCGGCGATGTCGGGCCGGCGCTCCAGCAGTTGCGAGGGCACCCCGATGGGAACCTTGGGCAGGGGCATATCGAGAGGCGAGGGCGGGATGCTGAAGTTGGAGAGATTGTAGTTGGCGATGGTGCCGATGGCGTGCTCGAACTGGGCGCGGGCCACGCCCACGTCCACCAGTTGGGCGCGCACGGTCTCCAGTTGCGTCTGGGCCTGGGCCACATCCGCCTCAGTGGCCACTCCGCCGGCGAGCAGCCGCTGGGTCAGATCGAGCTGACGCTCCAGGTCGGCGACCGTTTCCGTCAGCAGTCTGGCCTGCGAGTCCAGGCCGCGCAGCTCGAAGTAGTCCGTGGCCATCTCGGCGTGCAGGCTCAGGTCCACGTTGGCCGCGTCCGCGGCGCTAGCCTGGGCGCTGGCGCTGGCAGCCTCGACGGTGCGCCGGATGCGTCCCCAGAAGTCCGGCTCCCAACTGGCCTGGCCACCAATCACAAAATCGGAAGCAGTTGTAGGGCCGGTGGGCGAGGCCAGCGGCCGGTTGGCGGAAACCCGGCTTTGGCTGATCGAGGGGCCGGCAAAGAGCGTGGGGTAAAGGTTGGCACGCGCCGCAGCCACCTCGTCCCGCGCAGCCAGGTAGGTTTCCATCGCCTGGCGTAACTGGACATTGTTGGTGGCGATGCGATCTTCCAGCCGGTCCAGTTCCGGATCCTTGTAAATCTCCCACCATTTGCCCTTCAGCATTCCGTCGGAGGGATTGGCCGGCGTCCAGCCGCCTCCGGTGGGATTGGGCGGCGGAACGACGACCGTGGATGCGCCGGTCTCTTTGTAGACGGCAGGGGCGTTGTAGGTAGGACGGCTGTAATTGGGGCCCACGGGCTTGCAGCCGGCGAGGAACGCCAGCGCTGCCAGGGCGGCCAGCGAGCCGCTGCGATGCGCCATTTGCCAGCGGTGAATCGCGGCCATGGCTACAAGCCTCCAGCATCGGAGCCGTTGCCGGGATGCACGACCGTCACCTTTTCGCCGTCGATGAGCGAGTCAGGGGGATCCTGAATGACCTCGTCGCTGGCGTTGAGCCCGTTGACGATCTCGACCGTGGCGCCGTTATCCAAGCCGATGGTTATGGGCACCAGGCGGGCGATGTCGCCTTTGACCACGGTGCCCACCTGCAGGCCCTCAGAGCGAAAGAGCAGCGCCGCCGAAGGGATGATGAAGGTGGCCGCAATGGGCGGCACCTTAAAGTGGACCTGAGCCAGCGCGCCGGGCATCAGCTCGCCGGAGCTGTTATTCACGTCCACTTCAACCAGCAGGGTGCGGCTAATGGGATCGATGGCGTCGGCGGTGCGCACCAGCGTCCCCCAGAAGGTCTTCCCAGGGTACTCGGGAAAGGTGAGAGCGATCCTCATCCCACGCTTGACAGCCTGCGAATAGAGCTGGGGTATGTTGGTGTAAACGCGCAGGGTTTGGAGGGCCTGCATGTGGAACAGTTCCGTTCCCGCGCCTGCGTTGATCAACTGCCCGGTGTCCACGTTGCGCGCCGTCACCACGCCTGTAAAGGGCGCGTAAATCTTCTCGAAGGATTGCAGCGCCTTGTACTGTTGCACGGTGGCCTCTGCGGAGCGGACTGCGGCCGCGGTGGCCGCGGCCTGGTTCACGAACGTGTCGGTATCCTGCTGCGAAACCGCGTTGGACTTTACCAGCCCGGTGTAGCGCTGGGCCTGAATGCGGGCGTTGTTGGCGGTGGCCCGTGCGGTCGCCAGCGCGGCTTCGGCCTGGGCCAGCTCCTGATCCACTTCGGGCGAGGCGATCACGGCCAGCAGCGCGCCTTGCTGCACATGGGCGCCGATGTCGTAATACCAGTGCACCAGGTAGCCGTTGGTGCGCGCGTAGATGGGCGAGTCAGTGTAGGCGGTTACGTTGCCGGGCAGCACAAAGTTGTCCGTCGGCGCGCCCAGCTGGGGGTGCGCGACGCTCACCGTGGGCGGAGCCAATTGCTGTGTGCGTTGCGCGAGCACTACGGCGGCGTGCGTGCGCTTGAGAATGCCGGCGGCTGCCAGCACGCCCAGGATGACGAGCACCACGGCTACGCCCACCAGGGCCGCGTGCGACGAGGCGGACTTCTGGTCAGGCGCGGTCTCGTGGCCTTGAGCCGGTTGCGGGTGCGGATTGGATTCGTTGTTCATAAGCAACTACTCCGGTCTCTGGTCGAATTCGTCGAAGCTCGCGGCCAGCGCGCCGCCGTGGGCTACCCGGCGGCGCTCGATGCGGCCGTGAATGAAGCTGAAGAACGCGGGCACAAAGAAGAGCGTGGCCACGGTGGCCAGCGTCAACCCGCCGATCACCGCGCGGCCCAGCGGCGCATTCTCTTCGCCGCCGTCGCCCAGGCCCAGCGCCATGGGGATCATGCCAATGATCATCGCCAGGGCCGTCATGATCACCGGGCGGATGCGGACGAAGCCGGCGTTGAGCGCGGCCTGGCGCGCGTCGCCCACCAGGGCCTCCAACTGCTCCCGCGCAAAGCTCACTACCAGGATGGAGTTGGCCGTGCCTACGCCCATGCACATGATGGCGCCGGTCAAAGCCGGCACGCTCAACCGCGTATGGGTGAGGAACAGGAACCAAACGATACCGGCCAATGCGGCCGGCAGCGCCGAAATGATCAGAAAGGGATCGAGCCAAGACTGGAAGTTGACCACGATGAGGAGATAGACCAGCAGAATGGAAAACGCCAGACCGCTCAACAGACCGATGTAAGCCTGATTCATGGTTGCGCTCTGGCCGCGCAGGATAAAGTGCGAGCCGCGGGGCAGTTCTTTCTCGTTCCCGGCTATGATCCGCTCCATGGCCCGGGTTGCCGTACCCAGGTCCGTGCCTTCTACGTTGGCGTAGATGTCAATGACCGGCATGACATCGTAGTGGCTGATCGCGGCCTCTTCGGCGCTCGGCACAAGGTTGGCCACGTTGTCCAGGACCTGCACCGGCCGCGGAGCGCCCGGCGCGGCCGTCGAGGGCCCCATGGCCGCATAACTGGCGGGAACGGCGCCCGGCGCCGTGGTTCCCGGCGCGGCCGGCGCGCCGGAGCTTTGCGTTCCCCCGGTTTCGCCGGGCACCGTGATGGGCAGGCTCTTCAGCGCCGCCAGCGTATCGATCCGGTACTGCGGCTCCTGCACGGTGATGGAGTACGAAACGCCGTTCTTGGGGTCCAGATAAAACTCCGGCGTGGTCTGAAAGCTGCCGCTCAGAGCCACCAGCAGGCTCTGCGCCACGTTATATTGCGACAGGCCGACCTCTTCGGCCCGCGTGCGGTCCACATTCACGGTCCAGTTGGGATAGTTGAAGGGCTGCTGGATACGCGCGTCCACGATTCCCGGCTGGTAGCGCACCTGGTTCAGGATCCGTTCCGCCAGCGCGTGATTGGCGTCAATGTCCGGCCCTGTGACCTGCAGGTCGATGGGCGCGGCCAGCCCGAAGTCGAGAATCCGGGTCACGATGTCCACGGGCACCTCGTAAAACTCCACGCCCGGATAGTCGCGCGTCAGCACCCGCCGCAGCTCCTGCACGTACTCTTCGGTGGGACCATGATTGGCGGCCAACTGCACCTGAATGTCCGCGTCCGACGGCCCCACGGGGGCGGAGTTCGAATAGGACATATTCAGCGCTGAGTAGGGCAGACCTATGTTATCGAGAATCGTCACTATCTGATTGCGCGGAATCACGCTGCGGATGGTCGCTTCCACGCGGTCGCAGAGCGCCGCCGTGTCCTCGATGCGTGTCCCCGTATGATTTCGCACGTGAATTTCGAACTGCCCGGAATCCACCGAGGGAAAGAAATCTTCGCCCAGCCAGGGCGTGAGAAGCGCGATCGACCCCAGCATGAGGGCCAGAAAGCCAACCAAAAATACTCTGGCGTGGTCTACGCACAGCGTGAGCAGGCGCAAATAAACCTTGCGCATGTGCTCGAAGCCCGCCCCGAAAGCCACCTGAAACCGCACCAGAGGATTCAGGCTCGCCCGCTGGCGCTGGGTCTCAGCATCATCGTGCTCGCGAAGCATGTACTTGGCCATGGTGGGCACCAGCGTCCGCGAGAGCACGTAACTGGCCAGCATGGCGAAGACCACGGCCTCGGCCAAGGGCACGAACAGGTAGTACGGCACGCCGGTCAAAAAGAACATGGGCACGAACACGATGCAGATGGCAAGGGTGGAAACCAAGGCGGGGACCGCGATCTGCTCCGAACCGTCGAGAATGGACTGCTCCAATTCCTTGCCGGCCTCCAGATTGCGATTGATGTTCTCAATGGCGACGGTGGCGTCGTCGACCAGAATTCCGACCGCCAGCGCCAGGCCGCCCAGGGTCATGATGTTAATAGTCTGGTGGATGGCGTCGAGCACCACCAGCGAGCAGAGGATCGACAGAGGGATGGAAACCGCGATGATGAGCGTGGAGCGCCAACTGCCGAGAAAGACCAGAATCATGAGCGCGGTGAGGACGGCGGCGATGACGGTCTCGTGCGCCACTCCATCGACGGCCGCGCGCACGAATAGCGATTGATCGGATAGGAGGCTGATGTTCAACGTGGACGGCAGATCGCCCTTGATGTAGGCCAGCTTGTCGCGCACCGCATTGATGATGGAAAGGGTAGAAGACGAACCGGTCTTCATGATGTTCACGAGCACGGCCCGGCGCCCGTTCACGCGCACGATGTTGGTTTGCGGCGGACTGCCATCGAGCACGTGGGCCACGTCGTGGATGTACACTATCGCGCCGTTCACCGCCTTGATGGGCATATTGTCGATCGCTTCGAGAAGCGTGGGCGCGGAGTTGGTCTCCACCTGGTACTCGAAACGGTTGACCTTGATCGTCCCCGAGGGCGCAATCACGTTCTGATCCGCGATGGCATTGACCACGTCGGCCGGCGAAAGCCCCCGCGCCTCGAGTTCCTGCTGGTTCAGGTTCACCATGATGGCGCGCTGCTTGCCGCCGTAGGGGTACGGCTCCTGCGCGCCTTCGATGGTGGCCAGTTGCACGCGGATGGTTTGGGTGGCCAGGTCGTTCAATTGCTGCTCGTCCAACCCCTGGCCGGAAAGGCCCAACTGAAGAACGGGCACGCTGGAGGCGTTGTACTCGATGATGAACGGCGGCACCGTGCCCGGCGGCAACTGCCGCAGCAGAGTTTGGCTGATCGCGGTTACCTCGGCCAACGCTTCGCCGATGTTCGCGCCCGGATGGAAAAACACCTTGATGAGGCCCCGGCCCACCACCGACTGCGACTCGATGTGATCGATGTCGCTGACCGTTATCGTCAGGCCGCGCTCTGAGTTGCTCGTGATGCGGTCGGCCATCTGCTCGGCGGAGAGGCCGTTGAAGTTCCACACGATGGTGATGACCGGGATGTCGATGTTCGGGAAGATGTCCACAGGCATCGACGTAATGCTCATGATGCCCAGGATCAGGATCAAAAGCGCAAAGACGACAAAGGTGTAGGGCCGCCTAAGCGCAAGCCGAACAAACCACATCATAGGCCTGGTACTCGCTCCTGAACTGGGCTGGTCGTGACAGCGACGCCGTGACCAGTTTGCCACCGGCGATATCGGTCAAGAGTGAGCCGGCCAAAAACCTGGCCTGGTTCTAGAGCGGTTCCAGAGTTCACTTGCCCTATTCAGGTTCGTAAAAGGTGGCATTTTCTTAAGGAAAATGCCACTCGGCAGTGTGCTTTCTGGGTACAGCAACTCTGGAACCGCTGTAACTGGCTTACCCCATCCCCGGCAAAAGACTTCAGACCGCCAACGCTGGGCTCAACATGGCTGAAAATTCAATTCTAATCGAAGAGTCCTGCCGCCTGCCCCGCGCGGACAAATACAGGATCGCTCATTTTTACGCGATTGCTCTTTTTGGTCCCCCGCCAGGCTGAAAAGTCGCATGGAATCGGTCTGGCGGCGACGGCAGCCGCTTTGCCTGGTTTCTCTCCCGCCTGTGAGCGCCGGAATAAG
Organism: uncultured Acidobacteriota bacterium; assembly: GCA_963808795.1. Taxonomy (GTDB): domain Bacteria; phylum Acidobacteriota; class Terriglobia; order Terriglobales; family Acidobacteriaceae; genus Telmatobacter. Next base: position 232,972 of record CAWEGL010000020.1, on the reverse strand, counting down.
CGCCGGAAACGCCGCGGCTTCAATTTCCCTTCTCTGCGCCTGTCATGGGCTGTCCAGCAAACGCTCGATGGCACCGGCCAGTTTCCTCGGCTCGGTAGCCGGACCGTAGCGTTTCACCACCCCGCCTGCCCGGTCGACCAGAAACTTGGTGAAATTCCACCGGATCCTCCCCTGCCCGAGAATTCCGAAGATCCCCGGTTTTTCTCTTTTGAGAAAGCGGTAAAGGGGGTGTGCGTTTGGGCCGTTTACATCGATCTTGGCGAAGAGCGGGAAGCTGACGCCGTAATTCATTGCGCAAAACTCCGCGATCTCCGCCGCCGTGCCCGGTTCCTGGCCGCCAAACTGGTTGGAGGGGAAGCCCAAAACCTCAAAGCCCCGCTGCCTGTAGGCGCGGTAGAGCAACTCCAGGCCCGTATATTGCGGAGTGAACCCGCAGCGGCTGGCGGTGTTCACTATCAGCAGCGCCCGGCCTCTGAGCTCCTCCAGATTCATCGCGCGCCCGTCCAGAAGAGCGGCAGAGAATGCATAGACCGACTGCGCGGGTGTTGCCATGGCGGGAAAACCTCGATGCAAAGCGGTGCCCTGAGCCTCTGGACTTCGTCTAAAGGAGATGCCGCCAAGCGCAGCGTGGATTCAAGAGGCGTCGCAGTCCGCCTCGTTCCGGTAAACTGGGGGTTGTGCCCTGGGGAACGGAGTGGCCCGGCTACGCGCAACGGCAGATCGCAGGAGCGGGCAGCAGGACCAAAGCGGGTGCACAGAAGCTAAGCGCGGCAGGAAGGTTCTGAGAACGATGGAATTTCCGGGCTGCATGGCCGCGTGGCGGGTTGGGCAGGGTGGCCGCGGCACAATATAATGATTCTTTCCTTTAGGTGGGATCAGATTCTCAACATCGAGGGTGTGCATATTCTTCCCGTGAAGCCGAACCATGGATCGCACCAGCGAGTGCGCCCGCACCAGGACCTCAGCCCACTGAAGTTGGCGCACACCCCCATCCGCTGCGCCGTGCGGGCGGCAGGCATGGCCGGCATGATGATGATGCTGGTGCTGGCTTTCCTGGCGGCTTCGGCGCCGGCCCAGGTTCCTTCGGCCCAGGGGACGCAGACTCAGGAGCCGCAGACCATCTATGAGATCCGCGTCATCGGCAACCGCCTCATTCCCAGGGAAACCATCCTGGCGCGCCTTTTTACCCACGAAGGCGACACCTATGATCCGGCGGCCATCGAACGCGACTTCAACTCCCTGTGGAATACCGGGTACTTCGACAGTCTGCGCATTACGCGCGAAGACACGGTAAAGGGCATCATCCTAAACATCTACGTTACCGAAAAGCCCACCATCCGGGAGATCCTCTACAAGGGCCTGAACAGCATCACCGTCTCGGACGTGCTTACGCGGTACAAGGCGGAGAATTTCGATTTCACCGCGGAAAGCCAGTACGATCCCACCAAGATCATGCGGGCGGAGACGATATTGAAGCAGATGCTGGCCGAGCATGGCCACCAGTTCGCAACTATAATCCCCCATATCGTAACCATCCCCCCGGCGTCGGTGCAGGTGACCTTCAACATCAAGGAAGGGCCGGTGGTGAAGGTGGGCAAAATCCGGTTCACCGGCAACCGGCACATCAGCTCCCTGAAGTTGCGCCGCGCCATGAGGAATATGCGGCCCATCGGCATTCCCTATTCGCTCATCTTCGAGGACCTGTTTCCGCGCACCTACGACTCCTCCAAACTGGAAGAAGACACCGAGCTCGTGCGCCAGGCCTACCGCGACGAGGGCTACTACAACGCCGCGGTCGAACAGCCCAAAACCGTCATTCGCAACGAAGGCGGACTCAATTGGTTCACCTTCCGCCCGCGCACCGGCAAGCGCATCGACATTTCGCTGCCCATTGAGGAGGGCGACCGTTACCGGCTGGGCACCATCACCTTCACCGGCAACCAGGCGGTCACCAACGTGAAGGCCCTGCGCTCCCTTTTCCCCATCAAGGACGGTGACAGGTTCGACGCTACGGAGATCGGCAAAGGCCTGGAGAACCTAAGGAACGCTTATGGAGATCTGGGCTACATCAACTTCGTCGCCGTCCCCATGCCCGTCTTCAACGAGACGAACAAGACCGTTTCGCTCAGCATCAGCATCGACGAGGGAAAGCGCTTCTATGTCTCGCGCATCGAGTTCCAGGGCAACTCCGTCACCCGCGACCGCGTCATCCGCCGCGAACTCCTGCTCCAGGAAGGCCAGGTCTACAACTCCCAGTTGTGGAAGCTGAGCGTCCTGCGCCTCAACCAATTGCAGTATTTCAACCCCCTCACGGTGGATCAGGATACCGAGGCCCACCAGGATCCGGAAAACGGCACCGTCGAGCTGCTGCTCAAAGTCAAGGAAAAAGGCAAGAACTCCGTCGGCTTGAACGGGGGCGTAAGCGGCCTTAACGGCGCCTTCCTCGGCCTCAACTACCAGACCAACAACTTCCTGGGCCTGGGCGAGACCCTCAGTCTGCAGGGCAATATCGGCAACCAGAGCCGCCAGTTTCAGTTCGCCTACGACCAGCCTTACGTCCGCAACCGGCCGGTCAACGTGGGCTTCCAGATCTTCAACCAGAAGACGGACTACAACGCGGCCAGGGAATACCAGGTCACCTCCGGCGCGTCTGCCAACCTTTCGGCGGCCGAAAAATCACTGACCCAGAACTACAACCAAGCCTCCCAGGGGTTCAACTTCTCCGTCAGCTATCCCTTGCGGCGGCACGCCTTCCAGCGTGTGGGATTCACTTATTCGTGGACCCGGTCGTCGATTCAAGCTTTCAGCACTGCCTCACAATCCTTCTTCCAGACCATTGCCTTCCGGTCCGGTATCCAGGGCTCCAATCCGCTGGCAGGCATCGTCAACAGCTCTATCTCGCTGAGCTACATGTACAACACCATCAGCAACCCGTTGCGCCCCCGCACCGGCAAGGAATTCACAACGGTGCTGCAAGCCTCAGGCCTGTGGGGCGACGTGCGTTACGTGAAGGCGTTCGTGGCCTACGAACATTTCCTTCCCATGCACTACCTGACGCACGCGAACGATGGGCGCAACGTTCTGGCCATGCGCGCACAATTGGGCTTCGTGCAAGGCTGGGGTGGCGATGTGGCTCCGCCTAACGAACGCTTCTACACCGGGGGTGAAGGCGACTTGCGCGGCTTTGACATCCGCGGCGCCATGCCCTATGGGTACGTGCCGACGCGGGTGAACTTCCAGCTCACCAACCCCGACGGTTCCTGCGTTCCCCGCGACCCCAACAATCCGGAGGACAATCAGTGTATCCAGGTGCCGCTGCCGATCTACGGTGTGGCCTCCGTCGGCGGCGACTCCAACCTGACTACCAATGTCGAGTACCGCATCCCCGTCGTCGGACCGTTCATGTTCTCGTTCTTTAACGACTTCGGTCTCGATTTGGCCCTCAGCAAGGGGCAGTTGATGCAGAGCCCCCAGGGCTTCGCCTCGCTGACCGCGCCGCTTTACGGCTGCCCCGTCTTCAATAATGGGTCTTGCCAGGGCGGTATTCCGGGCTCCCAGGTCGGGTTCCAGCGCGATATCCGCGTGATTTCCGGCACCAACTTCGTGCCCCGCATGTCCACGGGCGCCGAACTGGGAGTGATCATGCCGGTCATCAATGCACCTTTCCGGATTTACTTTGCCTACAACCCCTTGCGCCTCTATGAATCCCCCTATTGCAACGACGTAATCGCCGGGGCCAAGCAGGGAAGCTGCTCCGCAGAGTTGATTACGCGCGACATGTTCCCTCCCGGCGGCGCCGGCGACTACACGTATAACGAAGCCATCGAGGCCTATGGAGCAAAATACGTCTTCCGGGAGCCGCGCAAGACCTTCCGGCTGACCGTCTCCACGACTTTCTGAGGCGTCTTTACCCCGGCCGCGCATCTCGCGCTTTCCCTCCTTTCAGGCCCACCCGTGTATATCGCAATACAGACGTGCTGGCCCTTCCTGTCATTTCGGCCTATAATGCGGGCAGAAAATCAACTGTCTCAAAGATGTCCGGCCGTTGACATCTGCCCGCCGAGGAGGCTGTCATGTCGAGGTTATTTTTGCTCCTTTTTGCAGGAACCCTGTTTGCTCTCGCTCCTACGCTCACGTTTGCACGCACGCCCCAGCAGGCCGCGCCACAAACTCCCGCTCCGGCTCAGCCAGCCGCTCCGGCTCAGCCAGCCGCTCCGGCTCAGTCAGCCGCTCCGGCTCAGCCGGCCGCCGCCGGGCCCATGGCCCCGGACGCCACTAATCCCGTAACGCCGACCGTTGCGTCCATGGCCAAGGCCAAGAGCCTGTTCCAAATGGACTGCGCAATGTGTCACGGAGCCAACGGCAACGGCAAGACCGAAGTGGCCACGAGCATGAGCCTGACGCTTCCGAACTTCTCGAACCCGAATACCCTGGCCGACATGCACGATGGGCAACTGTTCGACATCATCCGCACCGGAAAGGACAAGATGCCTCCCGAGGGCGAGGCCCGCGCTAACGACACGGTAGTATGGAACCTCATCCTTTACATTCGCAGCCTTTCCAATCCACAAGCGGCTGCTCCCGGCAGCGCTGCTCAATAAGCGCCAGGGCGCCGGAAAACCGGAAAATATCAGTTAACGGCCAAAGGAATAAACGCGCGCCGCTGAGAGCCACGGTGTGCTGCGCCTACGCCGCGGCCGCCGGATGAGTTCTGCCCTTCCCTGCACTCATAAAGTCGACAAGTAATCCGAAATGCCCTGGATGCTGGGGGATGAAATGTTGCGGGAGACGAGAATTCCCCTCAGTTTCCCCTTTCGCGGGCCCGGCCAATGACAGACCGTCTTAGGGTCTGCTCATCTGCGATGATAAAATTGATGTTTCCGGAGAGGGGAACTATATGCCTGAGCCATTGTGTGATATTGGCCTGATCGGCCTTGCCGTCATGGGACAAAATCTAGTCCTCAACATGAACGACCATGGGTTTAAAGTGGCCGTTTTCAACCGCACCGTATCCAAGGTGGACGTCTTTCTGGCCAATGAGGCCAAGGGAACGCAGGTGGTGGGCGCGCACTCCATGGAGGAGTTTATCGGCCTGCTCAAGCGGCCGCGGCGCGTGATGCTGATGGTCAAGGCCGGCAGTAGCGTAGACGAGATGATCGATCATGTGCTCCCGTACCTGGAGTCCGGAGACATCATTATCGACGGCGGCAACTCGCTCTATACCGACTCGACCCGGCGCACCAAGGATCTGGCGGCCAAGGGCATTCTGTTTATCGGCACCGGGGTTTCGGGCGGCGAGGAGGGCGCGCGCCACGGCCCCTCGATCATGCCCGGCGGCAATCCTGCTGCCTGGCCGCACGTGAAGCCCATCTTTCAGGCCATCGCCGCCAAGGTGGAGGATGGAACGCCCTGCTGCGACTGGGTGGGCGAAGACGGCGCGGGGCACTTCGTCAAGATGGTCCACAACGGCATCGAGTATGGCGACATCCAGTTGATCTGCGAGGCCTACGACCTGCTGCACCGATGGCTGGGACTGAATGACGATGAGCTGCACAACGTTTTCACGGAATGGAACCAGGGCGAGCTGGACAGCTATCTGATCGAGATCACCAGCCACATCTTCGCCAAGAAGGACGACGACGGCCAGCCGCTGGTGGAGAAGATTCTGGACACCGCGGGCCAGAAAGGCACGGGCAAATGGACGGTCATCAGCGCGCTCGATCTCGGACAGCCCGTCACCCTGATCGGCGAGTCGGTCTTCGCGCGCTGCCTGTCGGCGCTTAAGGAAGAGCGCGTGGAAGCCTCCAAGATTCTTCGCGGGCCCAAGCTGAAGCTTCCCGAAGGCGACCGCGCGGCCTTGATTGAGAACGTGCGCCGCGCGCTTTATAGCTCCAAAATCGTCTCCTATACGCAAGGCTATATGCAGTTGCGAACCGCGGCCAAGGAGTACGGCTGGAACCTGAACATGGGCGGCATCGCGCTGATGTGGCGGGGCGGGTGCATCATCCGCAGCAAGTTCCTGGGTAACATCAAGGCCGCTTTCGACAAGAACCCCAGGCTCGAAAATCTGCTGCTCAACAGCTTTTTCTATCGCGCGGTCAACAAGTATCAGGCTTCGTGGCGCCGGGCGGTCATGCAGGCGATCAAGGTGGGCATACCGACCCCGGCGTTTTCCACCGCGCTGGCGTTCTTTGACGGCTACAGGTCCGCGCGGTTGCCTGCGAACCTGTTGCAGGCTCAGCGCGATTACTTCGGCGCCCATACCTATGAGCGCGTGGACCAGCCGCGCGGGCAGTTCTTCCACACCGACTGGACCGGCCACGGAGGGCGGGTTTCGTCCTCTACCTATAACGCCTGACCGCACTGGCATCTAGTGCTCAATTCACGTGATTTCGTAATCGCTTCGGGACCGGTGCGGGCCGGGAGGCCCGCACTACAGCCGGTCAGGAGACCGGCGCTACTCCCCGTCAGGAGACCGGCGCTACACACGGTCAATTATGCAATCACATAGTCGCGGTACCAGCTCTATGACCGCTTGATTTTGTACCATCTCCGTGCCCCATCCTTTCGCCTTTTCTCTGGCGAAAGGGTGGGAAGCCACGCCCCCGATTCCCGGCGCCGGGAATCTCTAGCCGGGAATCTCTTGATAGTTCGCCGCTATTGCATTACAATGTAATGCAGTGAGGTAACGCTGTGCGCGCTAATGCACTGGTACAAACCCGCATTAACGAGGCGGTGAAACAGGAGGCGGCCGCGGTGCTGGATCATCTTGGCCTGACTGTCTCCGATGCTGTACGCCTGCTGTTGACGCGCGTGGCGCGGGATAAGGCGCTTCCGTTCGAGTTGCTGACGCCCAATGCGGCAACCGTGGCGGCGATGAAGGCTGCTCGTGGCGGCAAAGTGAAGAAGGTGACGCTCGACGATCTGCAAGCGGTGATCGATGCGGGAGATTGAACGCACTGCGGCGTTCAAGCGTGACCTGAAGCGCGAAGCCAAGGGCCAGCATCGGAAGTTTCTCTCCGAACACTTCACTCAGATTGTCAACGCGCTGGCAAACGATGAGCTGCTTCCAGAGCCATACCGGGTCCATTCTCTCGTTGGTGAATGGAAAGACCACCGGGATTGTCACGTACGGCCCGATTTGGTCCTGATTTATCGCAAACCGGACGCCTCTAGGCTGCAACTCGTTCGTCTTGGATCGCACTCAGAGCTAAGCCTATAAACGGCGGCTTGGTGGAGAAGCCGGAAGACTGGCCCCGGTCCAGCTTCCGGCGCTACGGCAAGGGAATCGAAGGGACTGTGGAGATCGAATCCCTTTGGACCGGCTGGCCGTCATCGGATGCGTCCAAAAGAGCGCCTGCCGGGGGAGCGTCTTGGCTCGGGAAAAATCGCTGCCCGACATCAGGGTTTGCCGGAGAAGCCTCTTAATTCTTCCGTTCCACCAGGTAGCGGGCTACGGACTTCAGCCCGCCGGCGCGGCTGCCGTAGGGCTCAAGCGCCGCAAACGCCTCTTCGATCAGTTGCGCGGCGTCGCGCCGGCTCTGCTCAATGCCGTAGACCGCCGGCCAGGTAGCCTTTTCCGTGGCCAGGTCCTTGCCCGCGGTCTTGCCCAGGTGGGCTGAATCCATGGTCATGTCGAGCACGTCGTCCACAATCTGAAAGGCCAGGCCGGCCTTGCGCCCGAACCGATCCAGCCGCGTCACGTCGTCAGCCGTCGCGCCGGCGTAAATCCCGCCGCTCACGACGCTCGCACGGATCAGCGCCCCCGTCTTGGCGCGATGAATCCTCACCACCAGTTCCGGCGTGGGCTTCAGGTGTTCGCTCTCGATGTCCAGAACCTGCCCGCCGATCATTCCTTCCACGGTGCCCACGGCGTTGGCGACCAGGCCAACGATCTGGACGGCGGCCGCGGGCGGGCAGTCGAGCCCTGCCAGCACCTCGAAGGCGCGGGTCTGGAGCGCGTCCCCGGCCAGAATGGCGATGGCTTCGCCGAAGGCCACGTGGCAGGTGGGCTTGCCGCGGCGCAGGTCGTCGTTGTCCATGGCCGGCAGATCGTCGTGTATGAGCGAGTAGGTGTGCAACATCTCCAGCGCCGCGCCCAGCCGCTCGATCCCCTTCGGCAAGGCCCCGGCAATCGTCACCCCCGCCTGCATGGCCAGCACCGGCCGCAGCCGCTTGCCCCCCGCAAAGACGGAGTGGCGCATGGCCCCGTGAATCGACTGGGGCACCGTCTCCACGCTGGGAATCAGCGCCTCCAGCGCGCGGTCGGTCAGCTCCGCGCCTTCCTGAATCAGCGATTTCACGTCGGCAGGCATCGAACTCATCATAACCGAGGTTGGCTGCGCTTTTGCGCTCCCACGCACAAACGTGCGAGCGGCGGCATTCGGGGTGGCGCCGATGGATTTACAGCGCTTTCGATTCTGCTCTTTACAGAAACCGTGCAGCCGAGCGGCTTTTTCCTTAAGAAAAAGCCGTCCGCCGCGGCGGACACCATGCCGCGATGTCAACAAGTGAAGCGAAAACGCTCTAGGGCATCAGCCGCAGCGTGTGCCGGGCCGCCGCCGCGACCGCCGCCGGGGTAAATGGCAGCGGGAAGGTCGTTCCTCCGTACCAGGCATGCCACTGGTCGCGGAAGTACGGGCTCAGCGGGTTGCCGCTCTCGCCCAGCACAATGTTTTCCGTCGACCCGTCAATGTCGCTCCAGTCCATGGTGAACCGCTGCGATGGCCCGAACGCGCGCCCCACCTGCTTCACCGTCACGTGGTCGCCGCTCAGCGGTTGCGGGCCGGTTCCCGCGATTCGCCCGATCAAGGGCAGAAACCGCGCCAGCGGATGCTCCAGATCAACTACGTGCCAGCTCCCGTAAACCCACCGCGACAGGTCGCTCGGCGCGTGTCCGTTTTCCATGCCTTTGCGCACGGCCTCGGCCAACAGCGCGTTCCAGTCCTTGTAACTCGGCGGCAGCCACTCCGGACCGGCGTGCATCATGATCTCTTCCTCGGCAAAGTTGGCTTCGCCCCAGTGGTAATCGGTCCACAGTTTGCCCAGCTTGGGCTTTAGAATCAGCGGCCACAGCGCGGCGCGCGCCTGAGTCTCTAGCGACGCGGCCGCCGAATCCGTGGTCAGCCGCCCGTCCCAACTGCGCATCAGCTTGGCCGCCTCGCGCAGCCGCGCGTCGCCATAGCCGTTGGGGCCGGGCGTGCGATCGATGGCGTAGGCAAAACGCTGAGCAAATTCCTGGTCCAACGCGCTATAAATGTCAGTCTGCGCCGCGAGCATGTCCTTCGGAGTCAGCACGTTGCGGCCGTCGAGCAACTTGTAGATGCGCTCGATGCGGTAGGGATCGATCCAGTCCAGGGTCAGCGGATACGGCGACTTCGCCGTGGTGACGCGCGAGTTGGCCGTGGCCAGAAAGCCCGAGGGCGGGTCGAGGGCATGGGGCATATCGTCAAAGGGAATGTAGCCGTCCCACTCATGCCCGGCGCCCGCGATGGGCACGCTCATGAGCCCTCCCGGCCGCACCGGGACCCTGCCCACGGCGTGATAGGCGATGTGTCCCTGGTCGTCGGCGTAGACCACGTTCTGCGTCGGCCAGCACCACGCCGCCAAAGCCGCCGAAAACTCCTTCCAATTCGACGCCGCGTCCATCGCGTAGAGCGGAATGTCATTGAGGGCCGGATCGTAGAGCGTCCACTTCAGGGCGATGGCTGGATTCTTGCCGCTCAGCAGGGGGTTCACCAGCGGCCCGTGGTCCGTAAGCTCCACGTTCAGCTTCACTTCCCTGCTGCCGCGCACCGCGATCCCTTCATGATCGACGGCCAGCGGCTTCCAGCTTCCGTCCGCCGCCCGGTAGTCGCCCTTGCCGTCCAGCTTCTCGATGTACAGGTCCTGCACGTCCCCCATCAACGCCGTAAATCCCCAGGCCACGTGCTGGTTGTGGCCCGCAACGACGTACGGCACGCCCGGCAGCGTCACTCCGGCGGCGTGGAAGCCCTGCGCGCGCAGGCCGGCCATGTACCAGACATTGGGCACCGTGAGGCTCAAGTGCATATCGTTGGCCAGCAGCGGCTTGCCGCTGGCGGTGTGGCTTCCGGCCACCACCCATTCGTTCGATCCCGCCGCGCAGCCGTTGCAGGTGGGCTCTCCCAGCAAGCTCAACAATGCGCGCGCGCCCTCGAGAGCGGCCCATGCGGCCGGCGGCTGGGCGCCGTCCGTGGCGGCGCGCGTCCCACTGTTCCTGTCCTCCCCGCCTGGGGCAGCGGGCTCCGGCGGCTGCGCCGCGTCCGGTTCGGCCTCCGTTCCGGTGGGCGGATGATCGCGCCACGACCCCACCGGATATAGATCGGCCTCCAACTTGGGGTTGTGCAGTTTGGCGGCGACGCGTCCGCGCGTAAGCTTGGTCACGGCCTCCGTGTCCAGCACCTGCACCTCCATCAGCCCCACGCATACTGAGTCCACGCCTCTCCACGGCTGGGGCCGGTACATCAGCAGCTTGAACTCCACCGGCAGCGTATCCGACCTCTCACACTGTGCAATGTAGAGGTTCACGCCGCGCGCGTAGTCGTCCAGCCGCGCCCGCTCGGCCGCGGGCAGGTTCTTGTAGATGCGCTCGGCCGTGCGGCGAATCTCGAACACCCGCTGGGTCTCGTCGTGTTTCACCAGCGCCGGGCCCATGATCTGGGCCAGTTCGCCGTTGGCGTTGCGCCGGAAGATGTCCATCTGCCACAGCCGGTCCTGCGCCGTCACATAGCCCTGGGCCAGGAACAGATCGTCCTGGTTCTCCGCATCGATGTGTGGAACGCCGTGGCCGTCGCGCCGCACAATCACCGGCGCGGAGAGCCCCGCCAGATGCACGCTGCCGTCGAGCTGGGGCAGCGCGGCCAGGGCCGCCGAGCGCAGCCACACCAACCCCGCTCCCGCCGCCGCCGCAAGCAGAGCCAGCAGGCCGATTGCCGTCCAAAGCAGAATCCGCGGCCAGCGGCGTTTTCGTTCGCGAGGCGCAGGCGCACTAGCCGTGGGGGCAGGGCCCGATGAGTGCGTATCGGCCATCAGTCAGCTCCAGAATAGCTCTGTGCCGGCGGATCGCCGTTCAGTGATCTCAACCGTTCAATCCGGAGAGGCTCGCGCTGCTGCGCGGGCCTTCAACCCGCTTCCGTTCCGGTAGCAGGAACAGCCGGCCGTTTATGGCCATAAACCAGGAGCAGAATCGCCAACAGCAGTAAAATCGCGCCCAGTACCAGCACACTGCCTTCAGGGCCGACCGAGCCGCCGCTCCAGAAGGTGTTGCCGGCCGGTCCGGTGGTGAGGAAATGGTCTTTGGGGATCAGGCCGCTGTCGGCGGTTCCGTAAAAGAAGGTTTCCCCCCAATCCCAGGCGGCGTGGCAGCCGATCGCCCACCACGCCGAGCCGGTGACCCAGATGCTCACGCAGAAGACGAAGCCGATGGCCGCTGCGGAAAAGATTCCGATCCAGTCTTCGCCGTTATTGCTGGTATGAACGAAGCCGAACAGCGTGGAGATGACCCAGGCGGCATACCAGAAGCTGGACCCAGCGGTTCGCTTGAGGTGCAGCACGAGGCAGGGAATCAGAAGCAGGATCGCGATGATGTAAACGCCTTGCAAGTCGCCGCTGCCGATCTTATGGAACAGGTTCAGGAAGGTTGCGGATGCGCACAGCAACGCGACAATCCCCAGCGCCCACCAGAAGTTGATGCCGCGCGTCAGCGTGAATTGCAGATAGCAGCGGAAACTGCCTTCCTCAAACAATCCAGTGAGCAGAAACATGAGGCCCCAGACGGCGCCGAAGCCCAAAAGCGGCGCGCCCCTGAGCGCCACCGGACCGAAATGCAGCCATCCGCCCCACGCCAGCGCTCCCACCAGCGCCGAGAGCGCCACAAACCCTGCCGCCAGACCGCCAAAAAAATGAGCCGAGCGCCGCGGCCCGCGCAGGTAGTAGTCCGCAAGGCGCCTTCGCTCGATGAGCGCCATCAGCGCGCCTGCCGCCAGGATCGCGAGTACCTGAAGCGCCTCCGAGATCAGCGCCTGGAACGGCGAAAGGCTGGTTGGCGTGCCGTGCGGCCGGTGCCCGGTAATCGCCCTGGAAACCGCCGACATTGCAATCAGAATGGCGATGGTGAAGAGGATGAAGAGCAGCGCCGACCAGCCCGCGCGCAGTCCCTGATCGCCGATGAAGAACCAGCGCAGGCCGCGATAGGGCGCTTCTTTCTGGTCCGGGGCCGCCGGCTCGGGCGCAGGGGCTGTTTGCATATCGCCCGCCGCGAGCGCTGTTTCCTCCGTTGAGGGCTGGTTCTCCGGCTCCATTAAGCCTCCTCCAAGCGTCAAAGCCGCCTGTCTGCCGCATTGTAGCGGCAGCATCCCCTCCTGCGAAAGCACAATACACAGAACCGCCCTGGAAGAGCGGCGGCCCTGGCCGGCGCCGCCGCCCGTTCACTGCGCAAGACCCACTGGAAACGCCCTACAGTTACTTTTCGCTGGGTTTGTTGGCTACCTGGATGTCATTCTGCACGCTGAACACGCCAGGGACTTGGTTGGCAACTATACCCGCTATATTCTTGTCGGCCTGCCGATCCACCATGCCATAGAGCTCCACGTGGCCATTCTGCACCGCGATGCGGATGGGCCGGGCGGGGTTGACGGCGTATATTTGCAGCGCCGGGTAGTTATAGATGGCGCGCGCCACCTCGAGCCGGATACGGTTGTCCATCGGGGAGACCGGATCCACCTGGATATGGTCCACAACTCCCTTGACGCCGGGCGTGGAGGCCACCAAGGCCAGATCGGGGTCAAGATTCAAGTAGTTGTGTACGTGACCGCCAAGGATTGCCACGCCGTCGTTGACCTTCACAGTGATGGCGTCGAAGACGTTCCCGAATCCCACGCGGTTGTAGGTCAGCGCCTCCGCCAGTTTGGCCTGGAGCTTCCGGTCGGAAATGCTGGGGCCGGCCACTTCGATCTCGTTGCGCACTGCCGTCACGCCCTTGGTGTGCAGCACGCGATTCTCGGCGGCGCTCTTGTACTCGTAGAGGTCCACAGTGCCAGTGAGCGTGGCAATGCCATTGTCCACCGTCACTTTTACGTTGCGGAATTGCTTCTCGTTCAGCCGCGCCGCGGCCGCGCTGGCCACGGAGCTTTGCTGCTGCGGTTGCGCTGCTGCGCCGGAGCTCGGGTTCGCTGACCCACTCGCCGCTTGTGACGCTTGGGGAAGGATCAGGAGGGCACCGGCGAGCGCTGATGCCAGGACCCAGGTCCCGGTTCTACGCATCGTCCTTTTCATTTGAATCCTCCTTCAGCGGTTCTCCGCTTGCCGCAAGCTGCCCCACCCGATCCGGAGACTCCACGCAAGCTGGAGAACCGCAGCGGTTGCTGTTATAAGTTAGATCGCAAGCGGCCCACGGCTCTTGCCGGCCGCTCGCCATCCACCTCGATAGACACAGATTCCTGGGAAAAGGTTGCTAAAAATGCGCAGGAACAAAGGCGCAGCTTACGCCGCTCTATCGCATTTCAGCCCCTGAGAGATTGCAAGTAGTGAATTTAGGACACTACGGGTTTCCACTTCTCTTGCCCCCGGCGCACCCGGCGTGGAATCATCCAGCCAGGCGCTTCCCCGTCTTCCGCTCGAAGCCCGGCGCCGCCAAACAGCGCAGGGCATCTCCAGAGAAAGGCTGGACGGCTTCCTGAAAATGAAATTAGTCTTTCGCATTCTCGCCGGCCTCATTCTTCTGGCCGCCATCGCTATCGCTCCATATCCGTGCCTATCCCTCTGGCGCGCGAGAGCCTGCGCGAATAGCGGGCGCGGGCTTGTGCTTCGTTCGAGGGGTTCGGGCCGGGCCGTGTGAGCAGCGTCATCGCGCCGTCCTACACTATCTCCGTATGCGCCTGTTTATCGGGATTCCACTCGCGGATGCCGTCATTGCCGAGCTCGCGGCGGTTTCGGCCGGGCTGCGCTCCGCCGCGGACGGCCTGCGTTGGGCCGCGCCCGAATCCTGGCACATAACTCTCGAATTCCTGGGCAACGCCACCCCCGAGCAGTACGGCTGCCTGACCGCCCGCCTCGCCGGAGTGCGCTCGCTGCCCGTTCCCATCCGCCTGGCTGCCTTGGGCGTCTTTGACCGCGCCGGCATCTTCTATGCCGGCGTCGAGCTCGCGCCACCGCTCGTCGCGCTCCAGCAGCGCATCGCCGCTGCAACCGCCCTCTGCGGCTTTCAGCCGGAGAACCGGCCCTTCCATCCCCACATCACCCTGGCCCGCTCCAAAGGTCAGGGCCGCGCCCGCCAACTAGGCGAACTCCTGGCCAGGCTGCAAGTCCAGCCGGCCTTCGCCCGCTTTGCTGCCAACGAGTTTCTGCTCTACGAGAGCCATCTCCGGCCCGGCGGCTCACAGTATGAAGTCCGCGCCCGCTTTCCGCTCGGCGGCTGACTATGCCGGCAGGCGCGCAGCCTGTCAAACCTGTTGACTCGCTAACTCGCTGACCCGCTATCTCAGCAAATCTTCAAGCGCCGTGCTCAGGTCGGTCTTTTCGTCGCGGTACTTGACGATGACCGGCGCGTAAAGGCTCAGGCCCCAGGCTGCGCTCTTGGGATGGCCCTTGCCCTTGGTAACGGCGCGCGCCCCCGGAACCACCACGGCGTTTTCAGGGATAATCAGCGGCAGTTCTCCCTTCGCCCGCAACACCTCGCCGTGCACCAGGTCGAAGACCGGAGTGCCGCGCGTCAGGATGGTTCCGGCGGCCAGCACCGCGCCCTTGCGCACGATGGTGCCCTCGTAGACGCCCGCGTTGCCGCCCACCAGTACGTCGTCTTCGATCACCACCGGGCTGGCGTTCACCGGCTCCAGCACGCCGCCGATCTGCGCCGCCGCGCTCAAGTGCACCCGCCTGCCGACCTGCGCGCAGGAGCCCACCAGCGCGTGCGAGTCTACCATAGTGCCTTCGTCCACATAGGCGCCCGCGTTAATGTACATGGGCGGCATGCACACCACGCCCCGCGCCACATACGCCCCGCCGCGCACCGACGAGCCGCCCGGAACCACGCGCACCCCGCCGCCCGGGGAAAAATGCCGCACCGGGTAGGTGTGCTTATCCACAAAGGACAGGCTTCCGGCCGCCGTCTCTTCCAGCGCGCCCAGCCTGAAGCCGAGCAAAATTCCCTTCTTGACCCACGCGTTCACCCGCCAGCCTGTGGGCGTGCCGGCCTCCGGCTCCGCCGCGCGCACTTCGCCCGCCTCCAGCGCCGCGCGCAGCTCCACGAAGGCGCTCATGGCCGCGGGGTCGCTCGCCGCCGCCGCCCCGGCGGCAAAGTGCCGCTCAATCTCCGCTTGCAGTGGATTAGTTTTCATGCCAATCCGAGTCTATCAACTTATAAACGGGCGGCGCTGGCTATAAACGGACGGCGCTGGCCATAACCGGCCGCGCCGGCTGGTCCAAGCAGCACGCGTACCGAAAAACTCAACCCCCAAAAGCCAACCCCAAGAACTCAGATCCTGCCCGCCGCTGCAACAGGCCAAACGGATCTCTGACGCAGACACTGAAGTCCATAAGGGAAATCCTAGAGTTTGGGACACTGCCCTCGATCCTCCGCTCCAGTCTCGTTCGCCAGGCCCGTTCGTCCTCGCAGGTGTAAACTAATCCCAACCCCTGTAGCCGGCTCGCTAGAGCCGGCTCCCTTATGTCGGGACGTGGCTCAGCCTGGTAGAGCACTCGCTTGGGGTGCGAGGGGTCGGCAGTTCAAATCTGCCCGTCCCGACCATCTACCTTTACCCCCGCGGTTCATCCTTCCTCAGCCCTCGTGGCCGGCCCGGGAAGGGCCCCTGCTGGTGCGCGCAGCGGAGAGTGACCTGCCGGCGAACCTGTGCGAGGGTCAACGGGCTTTCTTTAGATAGCTTCCCTTCTACATGAATGGGCTTGCGAATTGCCAAGTAAACCGGCATGACGTTGGCCTGTTCACCTCCCGGCTTTGGTTCCTCACTCTGGCCGCGTTCTGTAGCAAACGCGGAAGCGGTTTCCGGATTGTCAGTGAAGTAGAAACCAGAACCGAGTTGGTCATTATCCCCACCCGCAAACTCATAATCGAGAGAGGAAATGTTCGCTCCGGTGGTACCGTCAAAGACGGTGCAAAACCAGGCCGGCGCGGCGTGGCAAAAAATGTCCAGTGTACGGTTACAATATGAAGGTGAATGACGTGCAGGCTGCGATCGGGCTTTCGCGAATAGCACAAACTCATAGCTGTTGATGCGTGCGTTCTTGATGGTGTACGAGAAGAGGATCATTCTCCAATGCTCGCGGTTTCCGTTGTGATTCCTGTCTATCGCGCCGAGCAAACGCTGCTCGATCTGCACCGCCAGGTTTCCGCTGCAATGTCGGAGATAACGCCGGTTTTTGAGATTATCTTCGTCGAAGATGGAGGCGGCGATGGTTCTTGGCCGATCATTGCTGGACTGGCACGTACGGACCACCGGGTGCGCGGCATCCGCATGAGCCGGAACTACGGACAGCACAACGCGCTGCTTTGCGGCATCCGGGCGGCAAAGTACGGCATCATCCTTACGATGGACGACGATTTGCAGCATCCGGTCAGCGAGATAGCGCCGATGCTGGCGGCGCTGAAACCTGAGTACGATGTCGTCTATGGCGCGCCACAAAAGGAACAGCATGGCTTTCTGCGCGATCTGGCTTCACGTGTGACAAAGGTAGCGCTTGCCAGCGCCATGGGCGCAGAGACCGCCCGCAACGTGAGCGCCTTTCGAGTTTTCCGTACGCGCCTGCGCGACGGCTTCCAGGAATATCGCAGTCCCTCAGTGTCAATCGACGTGCTGCTGACCTGGACCACCACACGGTTTACCGCCATCAAGGTTCGTCACGCAGCTCGCGCCAAAGGCATATCGGGCTACACCCCAGGTAAGCTCATCCGCCACGCGGTCAACTTAATGACGGGCTTCAGTACGCTACCGCTCCAGATCGCCAGCGTAGTTGGCTTTGTCTTTGTCTTGTTCGGTTTCACTGTTCTGGCTTATGTCTTAGCCAATTACGTGATCCGCGGCGGCGCGGTGCCAGGATTCACTTTCCTGGCCTCTGTGATTGCGATTTTCTCCGGAGCGCAGCTTTTCGCTCTCGGTATTTTCGGCGAATATCTCGCTCGTATGCATTTCCGCAGCATGGACCGCCCGGCCTATTTGATCGGAGAGACAGCCGCTTTGCCCGTGCCGGACGCAAT
Source organism: uncultured Acidobacteriota bacterium (assembly GCA_963808795.1). GTDB lineage: Bacteria > Acidobacteriota > Terriglobia > Terriglobales > Acidobacteriaceae > Telmatobacter. The sequence goes on along the minus strand of CAWEGL010000020.1, from coordinate 215,745 downwards.
GGCCGCAGAATCTGTTTCGAATTCCATCGAGGAGAATGGAACTGTTTAGATATGTCGAAGAGCGAAGGAAGAGTCCGGTGCCGGACCTGGCACATCGTCCGGCTCCCTGGGTTGAACCAGTGGAGCAAGTCAACACGGCCGCCACCTTCCTTCATTCATGTCCATCTGGAGCACTGAGGCTATTGGCGCCATGATCATTCAAGAGTCCATCCCTTCGCCGTCATTGCTTTTCGATTACTCAGCCGCATGAAGATCCACATTCCATTCAACAAACCGAGCATCGTCGGCTCCGAGCTTATCTATGTCGGCCAAGCCGTTGCGGGGGGGCATGCCAGCGGCGATGGCCCGTTCACCCGGCGTGCGCAGAAGCTGATGGAGGAGCGCTTCGGCGCGCCACGCATACTGCTGACCACTTCCTGCACTGCAGCGCTGGAGTTGGCGGCGCTGCTATGCGACTTCGGTCCAGGCGACGAGGTGATTCTTCCATCCTTTACCTTCGTCTCTACCGCCAATGCGGTTGTGCTGCGAGGCGCCACACCGGTGTTCGTGGATATTCGGCCGGACACGCTCAATATCGACGAGCGGCTGATCGAAGCCGCGATTACGCCGCGCACGCGGGCGATCTTCCCGGTCCATTATGCCGGCGTCGGCTGCGAGATGGACGAGATTATGGCGATCGCCCGGCGTCATCACTTGCTGGTCGTCGAAGATGCGGCACAGGGTGTCTTCGCCAAATACAAGGGACAGTGGCTCGGCACCATCGGCCAAATGGGCTGCTATAGTTTTCATGAGACCAAGAACTTCTCGTGCGGGGAAGGCGGAGCGTTAACGATCAACGACTCTTCTCTAGAGAAACGGGCTGAGATCCTGCGCGAGAAGGGCACCAATCGCAGCCAGTTCATGCGCGGGCAGGTGGACAAATACACCTGGGTGGATATCGGCTCGTCCTATGTGCTGTCCGACATGTTGGCCGCCTTCCTGCTTGGCCAGCTCGAAAACATGGAGAAGATCACCGCACGGCGCCGGGAAATCTACCTCCGCTATACCAGCATGCTTGCTCCCCTTGTCGAGAGGGGCCAGATACGCACTCCGTTCACGCCTCAGCACTGCACCCCGAATTACCATATGTTCTACCTGCTGGCAGCAGACCTAGCGGAGCGAACCGCGCTTATCGAGCATCTACGCCAGGCCGGAATTCTCGCGGTCTTTCATTATGTGCCGCTCCATTCCTCGCCCTTCGCCAAATCTCTTGGCTTGCCAAAGTTGGATCTGCCGGTAACGGACGATACGAGCAACCGGCTGCTCCGGCTGCCTATGTACTATGATTTGTCCGATCGGGAGGTGGCAGAGGTTGCCGAGGCCGTGCTCGGCTTCTACGAGAGCAGGAGGACTGGAAACTAATCTAGTCCAATCAATCCAAACATTTATTTCTGCCACCCAGTTACACTGTCAATCACAATCTAACCATGCTCAGAGATGCGACCATGGATTTCCATTCTCTCTCAAGTGGTCTCGGCCAATCGGGTATGCCGCGTGTCGACTCAAGTGTCACAACGTCATGCAATGTTGCCGGGAATCTACGAATGCGAGTTACGATGTATGAACACTTCCCAGCCGCCGACGAGCGGATAGGAGCGCCGCAGTATCCACCAGGGCGCCTTCATTACATACGCCAGGAGTGTGCGACCGAAATACTCGGAAAAGCTGGTCTCAACCACCGAAGGCCCGCTCCGCACGAGTGTCCATTCTCCCGAGGCCATGTTCAGAGTGGGCAAAATGTTCTCCCAAAAGTCCTGTCCGAGGTCGTGAAAGTGCCCAGGAAACGTGAAGTCGAATGCTATATTCACGCGCCGGCACATGCGGAGCAGAGGTACCACGTAGGGCGTGCGTGCATAGAAGCACCCACCCGGCGCCAGCACGCCGAGCAGCTTTCGAGTAATCTCTGCCGGCTCCGGAAGGTGCTCTAATATCGCGCCGGCTAGCACCAGGTGAAAACGCTTATCTGCGGGAATTTCCTGGAAGGTAGCAGCATTCGACAGGGTGACTCGTGGATGGGTTGGGGAGACGAGAACCTTGTTGTAGTCGACCACTACAATATCGATCGGAGCGTTGCTTTGTTTTCCAAGTTCCATGGCCACGGCATAGCTGATAGTGCCGTCGCCGCCCCCAAAGTCCAGCACCGCGATTCTGGGCAGGTTTGGGGGAAGCTTTAGATTGCGACAGATGTGCCGCGCGTGACGAGAAGGGCTTCCGCATGTGACCCGGCGCAAGGCTGTGTCCGAGTAGTAAGAGGCGTAATACGAATCTATGGCCGCTCCGGTCGCAACGCGCGAGGCGGAGACCGCGTGGCAGACAGGGCACTTGAGGAGCCAGACGTCGGGACTACTTTGTAGCGGCAGAACGCGCGCACGGTCTCCCCCGAAATTGCACCAGCCGCAGGCCTGGGCTTCAGGCAGCAACTCATGTTCCTGAAGAAACTTCCCTGTGTGAGAGACGGTTGCGCTTATCGGCATCTTATTACATTACACCAGGCGTCATTTCCCTTCAGAACCGTCTGCCGCCGGTAGAGAGCATTCTTTGGCGCTCTCGGATGAAAGGTGCTAAAGTTTGTTGGAGTGGATGCCTTTCGGCCTGAGTACGACTATCTCTCCGCCTCGTCGCCAGAATGGGGCAAGATAGCGTTGCTCCCCTGGGATGAAGAGATCTTCGGCTTCCCTGTTGCTGACTTCCAACTAGGTCCCAATCCGCCCCGTGTCCAGGATCTCCCATTGTTTGAGAAAGCGCTCGAAGATTTCAGTGCGAGGACAAAAGCTCAGTTGGTTGCAACGCATACGCAGGGCAATAACATGCCTGTGACCACCCTGTTTGAAAGAGCAGGTTTTTCGCTAGTGGAGTTCAGTCTAGTGGCCACGTTCTCCCGGCTCGAGTCAGAACTTTTGCCGCCGCCCAGCCAATTTGCACTTCGGAACGCTCTGCCGGAAGACCATCTGTCCATCTGCAAGATTGCCGGTACTGCCTTCCAGTTCGGCCGTTACCATACCGATCCACGATTCCCGCGCCACCTTGCGAATGCCCGGTATGTACATTGGATGCGCAACGCTCTCAGCGGCTCGAACCCAAACAACTTCGTCTTTGTTCTAGGGCGACCCGGAGAGGTCGTTGGGTTCATGGATGTAGTCATCTGCGATGGTCGCGCTGACCTCCGGCTTGGTGCCCTAGACCCAGGCAAGGACCTGGGATTCTCCGGTGCTGGTTTTTCGCTTTACGTTGAGTCTGTGCGAGCGGCTCTGGAGCTTGGGGCGAGGTCTGTCACCACAAAGATGGCCTCCGCAAACACTCGAGTCTTGAATATCCTTTCCAGGCTTGGCTTTCGATTCTCAAAGCCTGAGGCCGTTCTTCATTGGCACGCGCTGTCATCCTGACCATTCTACCGATTTCTGCGAGAATAGGAGCAGCCTATAGTTATGCAGTTCGATCTCGCATTCCTGGCACCAGCCCTGGAGCAGCGCGAGTCCGGTCTTTGGTTCGCTAGGCAAAAGCAGGAGACGATGGACCGATGATTCGATACCTTCATCCCATTTTGGCCATTCCGACCGCTTACCAGTTGTGGTGGAACGTGGTCGGCGGACCCGCCTGCGCCAAAGTTTTGGTGAACGAATATGTTCAGCCAAGGGTCGGCGCCCGAATTCTTGAAATCGGGTGCGGGCCTGGGACCATTGTGAGTTACCTGCCACCTTCCGATTATTTGGGATTCGATCTAAGTCCCAAGTACATCGAACTGGCCAAGAGGCGGTATCCAAAGGCACGCTTTGTCTGCGAACGAGTGAGTCAATTTTCCCTCGCCAATGAGCAGACCTTTGACGTGGTGCTGGCGCTAGGGATCGTGCACCACCTCGGAGATGCAGAGGCTCGACAATTATTTCAAATCGCGTATGATGCTCTAGATCCGGGTGGCAAGCTGGTTACCATCGATGGCGTGTGGACCGACGGTCAGTCCCCCGGCGCGCGGTGGTTGTTGGCAAGAGACCGGGGAGAATACATAAGGAGCGAGCGCGAGTACGTGGGAATTGCGTCTCAGATTTTCGGCAATATCAGACCAAGCGTCCGTCACGATCTCTTGCGTATTCCGTACACACACCTCATTCTGGAATGTGTCAGGTGATGGGTTCAATCGCGCCTGAGCCGGAGAACATTACGAGTGAGTCTGGATGTGCGGATGCATGCGCAATCGACGCCTTACGTAGCGCTCAGCCGCGCGTCCTGCCACTGAGTATCAAATGCGGCGCCGCACGTCGGCCCCTCAGAGCCATACCACGAATTTCAATATATTCCACCTGCTGCAGGAGACCTCACGGAGCGTAGAGCGCTTTTGAGGCGCGGTCGAGGGTAGGCTGACTCTAAAATGGAGTGCAGAAATGGAATTTCCGGTGAAAACGGCAGCCCCGACGGATCACAACGCACTACAGAAGGTTTCGGCAGTCGCTGTGCTATCCAGCGCCTGGCCCGCATTGCTCCTAGCCACCGTTTGCCTTCTCCCGTTCCTGAACAAGCCTTTTGTCATCGACGATCCGTGGTTTCTCACAATGGCGCGGCAGATTGTCAAGCACCCGGCGCATCCGATGGATTTCAGAATCTGCTGGAACGGGGAGTTCTCTGTCGAATGCGGGAAGGCCTCTCAATTCGCGTCTGGAAATCCTCTTTTGGGACAACTAGGGCAAAGTTACGTACTCGTGCCGACAGTTCTGGGCGGCGCCCACGAGTGGGCGGCTCATTTAACGCAACTCGTGCTGGTTTGGATTGCCGTCATCGCAATGACTTCCCTGGTCTTTCGATTCGGGCGAGATCGATGGCACGCAATGTCAGGGGCCCTGCTTCTGGTAGCCATTCCTCCGTTTCTTCCCATGGCCAGTACGGCTATGCCCGATATCCTGTCGACAGCCCTCGCGCTCCTAGCGATAGAGCGTCTAGCAGCCTGGAAGGCAGAGGGAAAGTGGAGCCAGGCGGTAGCTGCTTCCATGGCACTGGGACTCGCGGGCTTTGCCAGGTCCCACCTTGTGCTTCTTATCCCTCTCGCGGCGTTTTTCCTGCTGGAAAGTACCGACCCCAGGGAACTGCTGGCGCGGATCCGTCGTAGGCCATGGCTGTGGACCCCAGTCATTGCGGCCGTCGGCTTACTTTCGATCATTATTCTGATCACTCGCGAAAACAACTTCGGAATATCCCCGGCCCACGTCTTAGTTGGTGAGCAGAACATATTGCGCAATCTATTTGCATATCTACTATATTTTGCTGTTCCTCTCCCATTGGCCATCTGCTGGTTTCTTAACCGGCTCAAAGCAGGCCGCATTTTTTATATTTGCGGCGTACTTGCCGTGGCAACGCCGCTTCTTTTCTTGAAAAGTGACTCGCTTGTGCTATTCTTCGTAATCACTGGCGCGGCAGTCTTCTGCTATCTGATCTTTGACACTTTAAAGAGTCGCGACCATTTCAGTCTGTTTTTATTGCTATGGATCTTAATTCCCCTGCCCATCGTTTACTACGTTCAACTTCCCATGAAGTACTTGCTTCCCTGCGTTCCGGCCGTCATTTTTATTTGCTTTCGCTGGATGGATGGTTTCTCAGTCCGGTTCGTTAGGGCCTCAGTGCTTTTATTCGTTATAGCCAGCACTGCATACTCAATCCTCATTCTTCGCTCGGACATGGAGTTTGCCGAGTTTGGTCGAGATGCCTTGTACCAATTGATTACCCCGCACGTCGCCGCCGGCGAAAAGGTGTGGTACCCCGGCCAGTATTGGTCATTCTGGTACGCACCGCTCGATGGGGCCTCACTTAACTATCCAGGCGGACCTCAGCCGAAACCCGGAGATCTGGTGGTTGTCGATGTATTGGCGGCGGGGGCAGCCGATCGGCAGTTGAAGCGCTTTCCACGCCGGACACTCGTCGAGGCCGTGTCTCACAAGTATCGATTCGGAAGGACGATGGGGTCCGGAATTGGGCTTTATTCGAATAGGGATGGTTTTTGGTTGTGGGGATTTAGTAAAAGTAAAGATGTCCGATTTGAACTCTGGAGAATAGATTGAGAGTCAGCCAGTTTGCCCGGCGACTTCAGGGCAACGTCATCGAAATTAGTTGATTCAGAGGCCTCACTGCAATGTCAGGCTAACTGCCTGTACCTTTTCGACCTCGATAGCGGATGGCAAAACGGAAATGGCGTCATAAGGCGCGACACGAATAGCAAGCCGTGTTACGGCCGGACGCACACTGGCCCCTCGCCATTGTTGAGGATCTGGCAGAAAATATCGGGACAAGTCAGCTTCATGCCACGGGAATATCCACACTTCCGTGTCTTTATTCGGCGCAAACGCCACATGTGCGACTTTTACCGATCCATCAGACAACTGGAGTAACACGGAGACTGCGGAAGGTTTGCTCAGGTTCCACCAGATGGGATATTGTAAGCGGAGTTCGAGCCGGATAAAATCGTAGGGCTTACTCCAACTGACACCGCCGAAATCGTAGACTCCGGCCCCCGACACCTTCATAGTTTTTGGCCTGAACGCATCGGCGTCCTCAATGGACTCCTTCCATTGCCTCGATCTCTCCTCATCCTTGCGCAAACCCAGATAACCTCTTGCGAGCTGGGAATCAAACTTGTAGTTCCGTTGAAGGAACAACCACACTTCCGGGCTTCTGGAAAAGCTCGAAACTTGATTTAGACGCCCGGACGCCAGATCGTCTACGCCATAGATTGCCAACTGCGGACGATCGTGCCGGAGAGATTGGAGCTGCTGCGCCATCAGAAGCTCGCCATTGGCCGCGTAGGACTGCAAAATTCCGCCGGCAGTCAACTTTCCCGCCGCCACAGCCAACATATTCTGATAGGGAAATACAATAGCCCTGGAATCAGGTGATCCGGCGAGAAAACTTTCAGCACTGGTCAAAATCTTGAAATCCGGAATGTCCAGGCAGGCATGTTGGAAGTATTGTGTTCCAACGGGACACGCTCCGTTAACACGTTGGACAACCAAATTATTTCTGATTAGTAAGGACCCCCAAAGAGGCTGCATTAGACCAAAAGAAACAAGCCCAGCAACAAGAAGTGCTCCTCCCGCCCAAATCCGGGTAGACCGCCGGGCAATGGATCCGGTACCCAGAAGCGTAAGAGTGATGACCACGATGGCTGGAAAGGTCGCCACAGCAGCGTGATCCCAATCTGCACGAACTAATCCGCTCTGCAAATATAAAATGGCTACACAAAAGCCGGAGCAGAGGAAAAATGGGCGCCGGGTCAGTACGCTCACTTCGGTTCGCCGGAGCTTCCAAGCCGGACCCAACGTAAACAAGGCTGTGGCGTAGGCGATGAATACCATCGCACACCCCATGAGTGGGTTCAAGCCTATGGGCTCAGCCCAGCGGTAGTTGCTGACCTGAGCGGCATTGAATCGCCAGAACCGGAAATCAAGCAGGCTGCCAAGGGCCGCATTCACGACAAACATCCACGCGACGACCACGGCGGCCGTCGTCAGGCCAAAACGGACTATCTCTCTTCGGCTTCGACGCTCGAAACAGAACGCCCAGAATACGACAATAACGAACGTGGCCGCACTGTAAACTACTGCGTCTGCCGAAACGAGAGAAGCAGCAATCATCAGCAAAGAAATAGCTGCGGCCCGGCGAAGCACGGTGCGTGAACTGAGATATGCCATGGTTCGAACCAGCGCGGCCAGGAGGAATACGCAAATAAGGGGACGGATATCAAGCGGGCAGCCCAAGAAGATGATGCCGCCGAGAAATATGACCCTCTTCCAGACAGGCTCGGAATCAAGCAGGAGCGCTCCAATCCCGTAGACAAGCACGATCGAGAGACAGATGGGGATGGTCGCCCCTGTGCGGTAGAGAGATCCAATGTCGGTTTGGTGAAGTAAGCGCGCGGGCAGCCCGATCATGAACTCGTAAAGGGGGCCGTAGGTGAAAATTACATCCCTGCCCAGCCAGTTTCCCCGGCTGAAGCGGTAGGCGATATCAAGAAACCACGAATCATCAAGCAGGTTTAAATGCGGTATGTAAACTGCCTTGGCGCTGGAAAGCCGAAGGGTTGCCGCAATCACGACCATCCCCATGGCCGCGATTGCGTCCAACCGCAAACGCAAAAAACGCACCCAAGCGAAGCCATTTGCACTATGCGGATTCTGTGGCTTCGCATGGCCGCCTTCGCGTTGAGGTTTACCTTCGGCGGTGGCTTGATTCATGGCCTGCATCTTCTGGCTCGATAGGATGCAATCGTTGTGTGACAACTTCATGTGGAAATTCGTGAGCGTTTACGGCGCCCGTTTCCGGCAGGCTTTTGGAACAGGTCTGTAGCGTCCGGCAGGCTCTGCCGGCGCCGATGCCCAGTTCCCGGGAGATCACCCGCCACCAGGCGCCGGCGACCGTTCACCCGCCACCAGGCGCCGGCGACCGTTCACCCGCGGCGGATAGTAAGTATACTCCCGCAACTCGACTACCGTACCTCCGGGTTCTGGCCGTTCAACGTCGAGACTCTGGCGTAGAAGGCAACCCGCACGGGGGACGACTGAAGGGCTATCGGCGGCCGCAACCAAGCTGCCACCGCCGGGCGCCAAACTGTGCCGTAACTGGGACGCGACCCGGCTCAAAACCGGCATTCCTGGGACTGCGGAGCCGCAGTTTTCGGGCAAAAAGCCCAAAAATTAGAGATCGCCGCCACTTGGGGTGCGTGGGGCCGGCAGCTCACGGGGTTTCCAGCGGCCCGCCTGGATCGCCGGGGCGGAAATTTGCCCGTCCCGGCCATCTACTCTTACCCCCACGGTTCGTCCTTCCTCAGTCCTCGTGGCCGGCCCACGAAGCACCCCAACACGTGCGCGCGGCGGGCCAGGCCGTTGCGCGCCGCGTAAAGCCTGCGAGGGGAGCGCGGCGGAGCGGAATGGCGCAACCTGCGCCCGTATGCATCTCCCCGCGGCACATCCAAGCCTCAATCCACCTGTGACCGGGATCACTCTTCCGGGGCGGATCGCGGAACTATCCTTTCTAGTGCCAATGGGCAGAGGTTTTGAACGGGTCGAGCCTGCGAACCGGTGGCCTAAACAGGTTGCGGAAAAAGGAGCCAAGGCCATCACTGTTTCTCCACAGGGATTTGGTTTAAGTAAGAAGTATGCGCGGAGACGACAAGCAGCAGGCAGCGATGTTCAGTTATGTAACCTTGGAGCAACGGATTCCGTTGGATCATCCGGCGCGTCAGATTCGCACGTTGGCCGACCGGGCCTTGCAACGGTTGGATGCCGAGTTCGACAAGCTGTATGCCGAGATTGGCCGTCCATCGATTGCGCCGGAGCGGCTGCTTCGGGCAACTCTGTTGATGGTGTTGTACTCGATTCGCAGCGAGCGGCAGTTGATGGAGCAGTTGCAGTACAACTTGCTCTTTCGCTGGTTCGTAGGCCTTGAGATGGACGACGCGGTCTGGGACGTGACGGTATTCACCAAGAACCGCGAACGGCTGATTTCCGGCGCGATCAGCCAGCGGTTGCTGGATGCGGTGTTGGTCGAGGCGCGTGAGCACGATTTGTTGAGTGAGGAGCATTTCACGGTGGACGGCACGCTGATCCAGGCCTGGGCCGCGGCGCGCAGCTTTCATGAGAAGTCCGATCCGCCCGCGCCGGGCGCAGGTTCCGGCTACGGCGGCGAGGTGTTGTTACGCGACAAGGTCGAGTCGTCCACAGATCCTGAGGCGCGTTTGTATAAGAAGGCCACGGCCGATAAGGCGGTGCCGAGTTATCAGGGCCATGCCTTAATGGAGAACCGCAACGGGTTGGTGGTGGCAGCCGAGGCCAGCCAGTCGGCCGCCGATGCGGAACTGGACACGGCGTTGGCGCTGCTGGACCGGGCCGCGCCCGCCATGGGGCAACGCAGGCCGGAGCAAAAGATTACTCTGGGGGCCGATACGGGTTATCAGGAGAAGGGATTCGTGAGTGCCCTTCGGGAGCGCGAAGTTGCTCCGCACGTCAGCGAATACGTGAAGGGCAACCTGGGCAGGAACAGCTTGACAGAAGCAGAACGGGGCGACGAGCGGCAGTCGATCAGCCAGCGCAAACGCAAGCTGATCGAACGAGTCTTCGGCTGGAGCAAGTTGGACCGCCCGCTGCGCCAGACCAAGTTGCGCGGACTGAAGCGAGTGGATTGGTTCTACCGGCTGACCATCGCGGCGTACAACTTGGTGCGCATGCGGAGACTGATTCCGATTCAAGTCGTGGTCTGTTAGGGCCGAAGTGTGTCTGGAGGCCGATAAAACGGCCTTCAGGCACAAAATATCAACCGATCTTCAGCGAAAAGGGCGCTTGAAGACGCGAACAACGGCCACAAAAGCAACATCGGCCTGAGAAACGGGCCTTTTTCCGCAACCTGTAAAGGCATGTGCGTGGCGGGGATCGCTGATCCCGCGCCGAGAGGAGCTTGAATGGCAAAACCTGATGAGATTCAGAGAATCCAGAGGATCGCATGGGACCTCAGGGCTGACGTCGTGAAGATGATCGGCGTCGGCAAGGCGGGTCACCTGGGCGGCTCGTGCTCCCTCGCCGAGATCGTGGCGGCCTTGTACTTCTCCAAAATGTGCTTCGATCCCAAAGCGTTTCGGGATCCGTCCCGCGACCGCTTTCTCCTCAGCAAGGGCCATTCCGTGCTCATCCAATACGCGGCCCTGGTGGAGCTTGGCGTTATCCCAAGGGAAGAGTTGGGCAAGTTGAAGACCCTGGCCGGCAAATTGCAAGGCCATCCCGACATGATGACCTCGGGGATTGAGGCGGTCACCGGCTCTCTGGGGCAGGGACTTTCCATCGCCGTGGGCATGGCGCTCGCCCTGCGCCTCGCCAAGAGCCTTTCGCGGGTCTACGTCATCCTGGGCGACGGCGAGCTTGCCGAAGGCCAGCTCTGGGAAGCCGCCATGTCCGCCGCGCGGTACAAGGTGGATTCCCTCACCGCCATCCTCGACCGCAACCGCATCCAGGCCACCGGTCCCACCCGGGAGATCTTCGACATTCCCAACATTGAAGACAAATGGCGCGCCTTCGGATGGAACGTCTTGAGCATGAACGGTCACGACGTGGGCGCCGTCCTCGATACCCTCGATGAGGCGGCCGCGAAAAAGGGCGGGCCCACCATCATCGTCGCGGAAACCATAAAAGGTAAAGGCGTCTCTTTCGCCGAAAATACCGCGGCCTTCCACAACGGCGCCATGAGCCAGGAGCAATACGACCAGGCGCTCCTTGAAATCGCAGAATCCGGGAGGGTGCTCGCATGACTTCGCCGAACCTGAGAAGCGCGTATGGGACCAGCCTTGTCCAGCTGGGCAAAAGGGACGAACGCGTCGTGGCCCTGGAGGCGGACCTGGGAAAATCCACGCAGTCCGTCATGTTCCAGGCGGAGTTTCCGGACCGCTACTTCCAAATGGGAATCGCGGAACAGAACATGGCCTCCACGGCCGCGGGTTTCGCCCTCACCGGCATGATTCCCTTCATCCATTCCTTTGCCGTGTTCGCCGCCGGCAGGGACTACGATCAGCTCCGCAACTCCGTCTGCATTCCCAATCTCCCCGTCCGCATCTGCGGGTCCAGCGCCGGCCTTTCCGATTTCGGCGATGGAAAAACTCACCAGGGCGTCGAGGACGTCGCCCTCATGCGGGCCCTCCCCAACATGACCGTCGTCTGCCCCGCGGATTCCATCGAGGTGGAGAAGATGATGGACTGCCTTCTGGATTGGAAGGGGCCTGTCTACATCCGGATCAACAGGAACGATCTGCCCTTCGTCTATCCGCCCGAAGAGCCTTACTCCATCGGCAAAGTCACCCAGCTCCGCAACGGCAGCCATGCCGCCATCTTCGCCTCCGGGGTCATGGTCTCCAGAGCTCTTGAGGCCGCGGAGACCCTGGCAGCGCAAGGGATTTCGGCGAGGGTTCTCGATGTCGCCGCCATCAAGCCCCTGGACCGCGAGGCGGTGATCCGCTATGCGGCCGGAGTGGACGCCATCGTTACCGCCGAAGAGCATTCCATCATCGGCGGCCTCGGCTCTGCCGTGGTGGAGGCGCTTCGCGCAGTCCCTCACGCGCCCGTCGAGTTCGTGGGCATCCACGACAGTTTCGGCCTATCGGCGGAGAGCTATAATGGTTTGCTCGCGCATTTCGCGCTTACCGCGGACGCAGTTGCCAATGCCGTGAGAACACTCTTGAAAGGAAAACAGAAATGAACATCGGTTTCATAGGACTGGGCATCATGGGCAAGCCCATGGCGAAAAACCTCCTCAAAGCGGGCCACCAGCTCGTCGTCTACGACATTTTCGAGGCGCCGGTGAAGGAGCTGGTGCAAGCCGGCGCCACAGCGGGCACGTCTCCCAGGGACGTGGCCTCGCGCAACTCGCTCATCATCACCATGCTGCCCAATTCTCCTCACGTGAAGCAGGCGGTCCTGGGCGCCGGCGGCGTCATCGAAGGGGCCAAGCCGGGAAGCGTGCTCGTGGACATGAGCTCCATCGCGCCCCTTGCCAGCCGCGAAGTGGCCGCCGAACTCGCCAAGAAAGGAATCGAGATGCTCGACGCTCCGGTCTCCGGCGGCGAGCCCAAAGCCATCGACGGAACCCTCGCCATCATGGCGGGCGGCAAGCAGGCCGTCTTCGAGAACGTGAAGGACATCTTGCTGCAGATGGGGGCTAGCGCCATCCTCTGCGGCGACATCGGCGCGGGCAACGTGACCAAGCTCGCCAACCAGATCATCGTCGCCCTCAACATCGCCGCCATGTCCGAAGCATTCGTCCTCGCAACCAAGGCTGGAGTGGACCCCGAGCGCGTCTTTGACGCCATCAAGGGCGGCCTCGCCGGCAGCACTGTCCTCAACGCCAAGGCCCCCATGGTCCTGGTTGGAAACTACAAGCCCGGCTTCAGGATCGAGCTGCACATCAAGGACCTCCAGAATGCCCTCGACACGGCCCACGAGACCACCACTCCCATTCCTCTCACCAGCCAGGTGATGGAGATGATGCAGGCCCTTAAGGTGGACGGCCATCAAGCCGAGGATCACGGCGGCCTGATCCAGTTTTACGAGAAGATTGCCGGCGTCAAAGTCCGTAAAGGCGGCGCGCAGTGAGTGCGGCGCGCCTTGCGGGCAAGACCGCCCTCATCACCGGCGCTGCCGGAGGAATCGGCGCGGAAATAGCTCGCAGGTTTCGCGAGGAGGGCGCTTCGGTCTTCATCTCCGATACCAACCGCGTCGATGGGGAAAAGACGGCCGCCTCCATGGGAGCGGTCTTCCTCGCGCACGACGTCACTTCGGAAGAGAGCTGGAAGACCGTGCTTTCCGCCGTGCTCCAGAGCGCCGAACGGCTCGATGTCCTCGTCAACAACGCCGGCATCAACATCCGGAAGAACATCGAGGAGATGGACGTGGAGTCCTTCGACGCCATGATCGCGGTCAACGTCAGGGGGCCGTTTCTGGGCATCAAGCACGCGCTGCCCATCATGCGGGCCGCGGGCGGCGGAGTCATCCTTAATATGTCCTCGATCTGCGGCCTGGTCGGCCACAAGTACACCAACGAAACCTATACGCTGACCAAGGGCGCCCTGACCCTGCTCACGAAATCGGTGGCCGTCAGATACGCGAAGGACAATATTCGCTGCAACTCCGTCCATCCCAGCACCGTGGAGACCGCCTTGGTGCAGGCCATGTTGAAGGACCCCGTGCGCCGGGCGGAGCGGCTCGGCGAAGTGCCTCTCGCAAGGATGGCCTCCACAGCCGATGTCGCCAACGCGCTAATCTACCTCGCCAGCGACGAGGCCGCGTTCATCAACGGAGCCGCCATTCCCATCGACGGAGGCCTCACGGCCGCTTAGATCGGCTTGCCGATAGGAATCTCTCTTGCTGGGCGGATCGGCGATCATGCGCTGATTCAGAGCGTCCCTGCAGATGACGGAACATCGGCTTATTCAATCCGCAATGCCTGCATCGGATCGATCCGCGACGCCTTCCACGCCGGAACCATGCAAGCCAGCACAGCGACCCCCAGCAGAGTCGCCCCCACGGCCGCAAAGATGGCCGGATCGAGCGGCTGCGTCGCATAGAGCATCGACTGGATCAGCCGCGCCGCTCCTGCGCTGGCTGCGAGGCCAAGCCCAAGCCCATAGAGCGCGGGCCGCAGCCCGTCGCCCACCACGAGCCGCACCACCTGCTCGCGCTGCGCTCCCAAGGCCAGGCGAAGGCCGATCTCTCCCGTGCGCTGCGCCGTCAGGTAGGAGAGCACTCCGTACAACCCCACGCTTGCCAGCAGCAGCGACAGCAGCGCAAAGGCCAGCACCAGGCTGGCGCTCAAACTCGCGTTGCCCAGCGACCGTTCGATGATCTGCCGCATGGTGAACACATCGGAGACCGGCAACTGCGGATCGAGTTTGGCAATCTCTTTCTGCACCGGAATGGAAAATAGCAGTGGATCCGTCGCCGTGCGCACCACCAGAGCGAACCCCCCACCGTTCACGTTCAAACCGTCCAAAACGGGAAAGTACATCGCCGCCTTGCTGGGCTTCCCTACCTCGTAAAGCGTGTCGCCGACCACCCCCACAATCTGGAAATCGGCGTTGCCCAGCTCTTGCAATTGGAGATGCTTCCCCAGAGGATCTTCGCCCGGAAAATATTGCCGCGCCAATTGCTGGCTGATAATGACCGTCTGCGGCTGGCCGGCGCGGTCGTCGCGCGTAAAGAACCGCCCGCCGACGAGCGGTATCTGCAGCGTGCTGAAGTATTGCGGGCTGGCCGTCTCGGTGAGCGCGTCGGGCAGCATCTTCCCGGGCGGGATGGGTGGCTGCTCCGGAATCGTGAAGTAGAAGTCGCCAGGGTATCCCTGTCCGGGCAGCGCCTGTCCGATCCCCACATCCTGCACTCCCGGCAAGGCGCGCACCCGCTCCAGCAGCGATTCGTTGAATGCATTCATCTTCGCCGCGCTATCGTATCTCGTTGCGGGAAGGCTGTAGTGCATGGTAAGCACGTTGGCCGTGGTGCAGCCCAGGTTCGCCGTCCGCAGCCGCCAAAAGCTCTCGAGTAGCAGCCCGCCTGCAATCAGCAGCACCACCGTCACCGCAATCTCCACGGTGAGCAGGGTCTTGCGCAGCGCGGTGTGCGATCGGCTTCCCGCGGCGCTCCGCGGCGTAGCCTGCAGCGCCGCCATCACGCCCTTTCCCGTCGAGGAGATCGCCGGCAGCAAGCCCGCCGCGAGCGCCGCGGCAACCACCAGCCCGCAGGCAAACCCCAGCACCATGCCATCCATGTGGACGCCCTGCGCGCTCGGCAGTTGCCGCCACGCGCTCACCAGCCATTTCGTGGCCGCCAGCGACACCAGCACTCCCGCCGCCCCTCCGGCCGCCGAGATCAGCAAGCTCTCCATCAGTTGCGCGCGAATCAGCGCTCCCCTTTGCGCCCCCAGCGCGCTGCGCACCGCGATCTCCTTCTGCCGCGCCGCGCCGCGCGCCACCAACAGGTTGGCCACGTTCAGGCAGCCGATGAGCAACATGCACCCTGCCGCGCACAGCAGGATGATCAGAGGCTTCTTGACGTTTTGCGCCAGCGCATCGACGAGCGTTCGCGACGCCACGTCCTCGGCCACCGCCTCGTTTAGATACTGCACGTGCAGCCGGTCCTGCACCGCCTCCACCTGGCTCAGCGCGCTTTGCAGGCTCACACCCGGCCTCAGCCGCGCCACCACATAGCTGTAGTGATAATCGTGATGCTCCAGGATCGCCGGCGGTACCCCCGACTTAAACGGAAGCCAGATCTGCACTTGCGCGTCCGGATACGCAAACCACTTCGGCAGCACGCCGATCACCATGTACGGCTTTCCATCCAGGTGGATTTGCCTGCCCACGATCGACGGGTTTTCGGCAAACCGGCGCACAAACAGGCTCCAAGTCAGCATGGCCACGTCGCCATCCTGCTGGTCTTCGCTGCTGGTGAAGGTGCGACCGATCGCCGCACGAACCCCGAGCAGCGGAAACAGGTTCCAGCTTCCGCCCGCCGCGTTCACAATTTCCGGCAGTTCTCCGCGCTCTCCCGTCAAATTGAACCGCGCACGGCGCCAGATCGCCATGTCCTCGAAGCCGTGGGTCTCCGCGCGCCAGTCGTAGTAGTCGGCAGGAGCAACAACGTTGTAATTGAACCCCTGCGCATTGGCGCTGGGATAGCGGAAATGCTCATAGATCATCACCAGCCGCGAGGGATCGCGGAAGGGCAGCGGCCTGAGCAGCACCGAGCGCACCACCGTGAACAGCGAAGTCGCCGCGCCGATGCACAGCGCCATCACCAGGACGGCGATCAATGAAAAGCCGGGCGAGCGGAGTAGAGTGCGGATGCCGATCCTCAGGTCGCGGAGAAGATTCTCCAGCGCGGCCCAACTCCAGACCGCACGCGTCTGTTCGCGAATCACCGTGGGATTGCCGAAGGCGCGGCGCGCCGCGTAGCGCGCCTCTTCCGGCGGCAGGCCGCGTTCCCGCTGTTCTTCCTCTTCCTGTTCGAGATCGGACTCGAGTTCCCGCTCGAGGTCCGCCTTTCGCTTCTTAATCTGCCACCAGTTCATCTCATCTCTCCTCCGCAACGGGCCACATCACACGCGCCACGGCTTCCGCCATCTGCCTCCAATGCGATTCCTCTGCCACAAGCTGCTTTCTGCCCTTCTCCGTCAACCGGTAATACTTGAATTCCCGGTTGCGATCCGGCGCAGTCTCCCATTTGGAGGCAACCCATCCCCGCCGCTCCAGGCGGTGCAGAGCGGGATAGAGCGAACCGTGCTGCATCTGGAGAAAATCATTGGTGGTGCGCTGAATGTGTTTGCCGATCTGGTGGCCGTGAGCGGGTCCGTAGAGAAGCGTTCGCAGGATGAGCATGTCCAACGTGCCTTGAAGAAGCCCGTTTCGTTTTGCCATAGAAGACATTCGACTCCCGTTTGAGAGTTATAGTAGACGTTCGACCATCGGTAGTCAAGTGGGGTTACGGGAATCCGGGAGTGGAATGAGCGTGGCTCAAGCCGCGGGCTTTGCTTTGCGGAAGGATGGGGCGGACGTAGGGGCTGAGGGGCCTGGAGAAAAATCCCGATTTTTGCCGCAGCGTGGCAAAAGCATCGCTCAGCGCCTAAAGGCCAGATTGATTCTGCGCGGCTGATTGGCACGAGTGAGCTCGCACCTTTCAGAGCCAAGGGGTATTTCATCGGTCAAACTATGTGCCTCATCGATCAGCACCCGGCGCTACCAGTGCATGGTCACCGGATGGGGATCAATGTATGGTTCCAGAAGCGCGACGTACTGCTGGATGGCCGCCCGCAATGCAGGCATGTTGGGCGGACCCGCGCGAAGAAGATAAACTGTCCGCGTGGGCAGAATGCGCATGGGAACCAATTGCGCCGCTTCCAGGATATTGGCCTCCATCTCAGCGATGCGCAAACCGTCATTCCAATCCGGATGAGGCGATGCGAGCCACGCCTTTCCATCGGCGACGGAGGTGGTTACCCAGCCTTCGCGGTCAGGATACTCCAACACGACATTCGGGCCGCGGTTCCGGAATATGCCCAAGAGGGCGGCGGCGATGGAGGGATCGCGCACCGTGCCATCCGGGTAGAAGACGCCGTGCACCCTACCCCAATACTGCGTGATCATCAGCTCCCAGATGTAGAATCCCACATGCGCTTTTTGATATTCGTGCAGGATGATGTCGTAGGGATTGGCGCGCCCGATGCAGCCCATCTCCGTGTTGAAGAATGGCTTGCCCACCTTGGCGGCAAAGGCGCTGGCCCTGGCGAGATGTGCGTCGATCTGGGCCACAGTGGGGCTGTAGTCGTGGAATGAAAGCACGTCAACATAAGCTGCGGTTTCTTCCATGCACTTCTCGTAGGTGCAGCCGAGGGTCGTGGGGTGAACCTTATCCACCTGGTGCACAGTTTGGGCGAACAGGCGGGCGAGGTACATTCCGCGGGCTAGCTGCTGCTGCGTCTTAGGATGCTCCCGGGTGCCCTGGTAGTCGGGTTCGTTTTGCACGTCCCAGAAGGCCATGCCCGGCTTATTCTTGACGATTGCCGCGACTGCCCTTATCCAGGTCTGCATTTGGGCGTCAAGATCGCCAGGCGCGGCTTGGTTCGCGCCGCCCGGCCGGCTCATGTGGGGCACAAGCACCAGCATTACGCCCACGCCGTGCTTATGGGCAATATCCATGAAAGCGTCGAGGCTCGCAGAAAATGTCTTCGGATCTTGCTTCCAGGCGTCAAATGAAAGGAAGACGCGGGTTTCATTCAGCCTGAGTTCATTGGCGTATCCAAAATCGCGGTCGACTTCACGCGCATTGAAATGAAGCCACATATCCCCGGATCGCTGCACGCTCGCCGGTGTGTAATTGAATCCGCGCACGTAAGAAAGATTTTTCGGTGCGCTTGCCGCCATCGCCGGCGATGATGCAAAGACGATGATGAGAGTTGCGCGCGAAAGCGCCAGTATGATTCCGTTACAGCCTTTGCGAAGAAACCGTGGCGAAATTTCTTTCACGTCATGTCCCCTTTCATTTTTTCGGAGGACCCAGAATACTACTCCCGGCGGGAATTGGGAAACGCGGGCGCGGCGGCTGGGAGTCAGGGCGGCGCGGCGGATCGTCATGGAGGGCGGCGCAGACTTGTTGACAGAGACGAGCCGGCCTTATACATTTGCTCACGATATGAATCGCCGGGACATGTTAAAGCTATCTTCCTATGCCGTGGCCGCGGCTTCCGCCCCTGCGCTCGCAGAATCGCCTGCCTCATCCGCCGCCGTTCCCTCTGTGGCGCGATGGGATTTTATCGAATTGCCATTTGGCGGGCCTTCCGCAGGCAATCCCTTCCTCGACGTGCATCTGACCGCGACCTTCCGCTGCCAAAATCGCGCCCTCACTGTGGAAGGCTTTTACGACGGCGGCGGCGCGTACAAGGTGCGCTTTATGCCCGACGAGACGGGCGAGTGGAGCTGGACGACAGCCTGCAATGCGCGCGAGCTGGATGGCAAGGCGGGCAGATTCGAGTGCGTCGCGCCCCAACCCGGCAATCGCGGGCCGGTGTCGGTGCGCGACGATTACCACTTTGGCTACGCCGACCGGACACCGTATGTGGAGTGCGGCACGACCTGCTATGCCTGGGCCTTTCAGGCGGACGAGACGCAGCGCCAGACCATCGCCACGCTTTCCGCTTCGCCCTTCAACAAGCTGCGCATGTGCATCTTTCCCAAGTGGTACGCGTATAACCGCAATGAGCCGCCCATGTACCCGTTTCCGCGTCAAGGCGGCGTAAACGACTACGCGCATTTCAACCCCGCGTATTTTCAGCACTTTGACAGCCTCATCCTCAAGCTGCGGCGCATCGGCGTCCAGGCCGATCTGATTCTCTTTCATCCCTACGACAAGTGGGGCTATCAATCGATGCCGGCGGAGGTCAATGAGCGTTATCTGCGCTACGTGATCGCGCGCTTTAGCTCCTTCCGCAATGTATGGTGGTCGCTGGCCAACGAGTATGACCTGCTGAAAGCCAAGACCAACGCCGATTGGGACAGCTATGCGCGCACCCTGGGCGAGTACGACGCCTTCGGCCATCTCCGGTCCATTCATTACTGCTATCACCAGTACGAATATTGGCGCGGGTGGTGCAGCCACGCCGGCGTGCAGGACCACCGCATGGACCGCGCCGCTAGCTGGCGCGCGGACTGGGGCAAGCCGGTGATCTTCGACGAGTGCCAGTACGAGGGCGACATTGCCATGCTCTGGGGAAGCCTTTCCGGAGACGAGATGACGCGGCGCTTCTGGCAGGCGGCCGCGCAGGGAGCCTACTGCGGCCACGGCGAGACATATTTAACGCCGGATGAGATTCTGTGGTGGTCGCATGGTGGCGTGCTGCATGGCTCCAGCCCGGCCAAGATCGCGTTTCTGCGCAAGCTGCTGGAGGAGACGACCGCGCTGGGCCCGGGGCCAATAGGGTTTACTAACATCTCGGAAGAGCTGATGGCGGCGCGGCGCATGAACGATTCGGTCATCTTTTATTATTTTGACGCGCACCAGCCAGCGGAGTGGACTGCCGCGCTGCCCGACGGCAAAACCTATACCGCCGAATATATCGACACGCAGGAGCTGACACGAACGCCCCTGCCCGGAGAATTCACGGGCAAAGTGCAACTGAAACTGCCAGGCAAGCCATGGGGATCGGTCTGGTTTCGCGAGAAGGGCGTGTAGAGGGATGAGTCGGCGCGGCCCGCGTTTCGTTCGCCGCGGCGAGAGACTTGAGCTGCATGGACACAAACCGCCGGGCCTGTCTCCATGCGCTATTCGAACACTTCGGCTGGCACAGATTGCCGTGCCGCTACTGGGGAGTAACTGGAGATGAAAAGAGCCGCTCTTGGAATTCTGATGCTGGCATGCGCGCTGCCGGTTTGGCTGCATGCGCAGGCTGTTTATCTCGACCCTTCGCAGCCCATCAACAAGCGCGTGGATGACCTGATGCGGCGGCTTACCGTTAGCGAGAAGATATCCCTGCTGAGCACTACCGCGCCGGCCATCGAACGGTTGAAGGTCCCGGCGATGAACGGATGGAATCAATGCCTGCACGGAATCGTATGGAGTCAGCCGACCACCATGTTTCCCTCGCCCATTGGAATGGCGGCCACGTGGGATCCGGCGCTCATCCGCACGGTTGCCGGAGCCATCGCCGATGAGGGCAGAGCGATCGATAACTATTGGCCTGCGATCCCCGGCAAAGTCGAAACCATCCGCGGCCAAACAGTTACCACTGCGCCCGATGGTAAGGTCTATTGGCATAATGGGCTCGTCTATCGATCGCCGGTCATCAATATGGATCGCGATCCGCGCTGGGGGCGGATTTGGGAGACCTTCGGCGAGGATCCGCTCCTTACCTCACGCATGGCAGTAGCCTTCGTAAAGGGGATGCAGGGAGACGACCCTAAGTATTTGGAGTTAGCGGCGACTCTCAAGCACTTTACGGCCTATGACGACGAGCGGGACCGTACTAAGACGGACGATGATGTAGTTAGCGAGCGCATGCTAAGGGATTACTACCTGCCTCAATTCAAAGCCGGGATTATGGCGGGCGGCGCATCATCGATTATGTCCACATACAACGGAATTAATGGCATGCCCAACGCTGAGAACAAGCTGTTGCTAACTGAAATCCTTCGCAATGAATGGAAGTTTCAGGGCTTTGTGGTGCCTGACAGCGGCGCAGTCGAGAATCTTGTCTTCGCGTACAGGAAGTATTCCACCGTGGCCGAAGCCGCCGCGAAGACCGTGCTGGCAGGCAGCGACCTTGATAATGGCGCCTACGCCCGCGTGCTTCCTACGGCCGTGGCGGAAGGCCTTTTAACGGAAAAAGATATCGATAACGCGCTTCGCCCGGTGCTGAGAGTGCGCTTTAAGCTGGGTGAATTCGATCCTCCGGGAATGGATCCCTACACAAAATTGGGTCCCAGTGTGATCGATTCACCGCAACACAGGCTTCTTGCTTTGCGCACCGCTCAGGAATCCATTGTTCTGCTCAAGAATGACAATCACTTTCTCCCCTTGAATAAGAACGCCATCAAGACTCTCGCAGTGATCGGCCCTTTTGCCGATTATGCGGAAACCGGGGCTAACTACACTGGAGAATATTCCACCTTTGTGAAGCCGCTGGACGGAATCCGGGCCGCAGTAGCTCCCGGAACCACGATCCTTTATGCGCGCGGCAGCGGGATTGTGGAGACGGATGACCCCGAGGCAAGTCTCGCGGAAGCGGTTGCCGCGGCCAAGAAGGCCGATGTTGCCGTCTTGTTTCTGGGAGTTAATCAACTGCTGGAAAGGGAGGGTATAAACCGCCAGTACATTAACCTGCCTCCGGTGCAGTTGAGGCTGCTGCAAAGCGTCCTTAAGGTCAATCCGAAGACGGTAGTCGTTCTCCTCAATGGCGGTCCTGTGTCTCTGGCTCGCCAGGATGCGGCAATTCCCGCCATTCTCGATATGTTTTGGGCCGGCGAAGAGGGCGGAACGGCGATTGCCGACGTGCTTTTTGGAAGTTACAACCCCAGCGGCCGCCTTCCTTACACCGTCTACGCGAGCGATGGCGGCCTGCCGCCGTTTACTCAGTATGACATCAGCAATGGATTTACCTATATGTATGTGCGCGAAAAACCGGAGTTTGCATTCGGCCACGGGCTGAGTTACACAGCCTTTACTTATAGTCACTTACAAATCGCACCCGCCCGGGCGCCAAGCAGCGGCGAAGTAAAGATAGCCGTCGATGTGCAAAACTCCGGGACCCAGGCAGGTGCGGAGGTCGTGCAACTCTATGTGCACCGTGCCGGCGCAGGCGCGGACGAGCCCAAGGAGCAATTAGAAGGCTTTGTGCGCATCCAACTGTCCCCAGGCGAGAAAAAGACGGTCCGCTTTTCATTGCCCGCGGAACAACTGGCGACGTGGAGCACGGCCAAGCAGGCTTTTGAGGTAACTCGAGGCTCCTTCGACATACTGATCGGAAGCTCTTCAGACGATATTCGCCAGCAAGGAAGCTTTCAAGTCACGACAGATGGCGGCTGGCCTCCCAGCGACCTAACGACCAGAGCGGCGGACGGCGAGTAGAGCGGCAGCGCAGCCGCGAAACGCGATCCGAACTGGCCCGTGTATAGATCCCTGTAAATGGTTAAGCCCCCGGGACCCGGTGTTGAGCCGGATCCCAGAGGCTTGATGATCAAAGGTTATTGCCGAAGCAAGTTCTAGAACGTGTACCGAGCGGCCAATTGCAGTTGCCTCGCGGAAGTTGACGAGCCGGTGATTTGGCCGAAACTTGATGTGACATTTGCACGTGTGTTCGGGCCGCCAAAATTGGTGTGGTTTAGGGAGTTGAACGCGTCAAAGCGAATTTGTAACTGGTGATGTTCGCTGTAGGGCATATTGAAGTTCTTGTCCAGGGACATGTCGAAGTTTTCCACGCCCGGGTTCTCCAGCATGTTGCGGCCCGAGTCTCCGAGGAACCCTGCGGCCGGTTCGTGCCAGGCCGCGAGATTCCACCATGTGTGTCCCGGCTCAGATCCAACTTGCTTGTGGGACACGAAGAAGGATTGGCCGGCGACGTAATTCGGCCGGGTTGGGTAGGTGCCGCCGGCAATGGTATTGGTATTGGCATTGTCGTCACTGTAGCTGACGTTATTGTGCGTGCCGGTCTGGAGGGTGCCGACGACGTTGTATTGCCAGCCGCCGACGATCGCATCCACGATCTTCGACGAAGGCCTCAACAGCGCGCCCGCTTGTTGACCGACGGGCAGGTCGTAAACCACCCCGGCCACCACGCGATGGCGCACATCGAAGTCCGATGGCCCGTACTCGCAGGGGATGCAAAAGTCGTTCTGCGCGAAGAGCTGCGACGATTGAGTGCGGATGCCGCTGGTGTCATCCAGTGATTTGGAGAAGGTGTAGGAGCTCACCAGGTTGAAGCCGTTGCTGAAGCGCTTGTTCACCTGGAAGCTTAACGCGTTGTAATTGGCAACGCCGATGTCGTCCACCATCTGAATCACGCCAAACATCGGATAGGGCGTGCGCTGGAACTGGGAAGTCGACGCCCCGTTGCCAATGTAACCATAAGGAATGGTGTAATTGGGATTGCGGAACCCGTAGAGGTGATTGCTGTGCGTGCCCAGGTATCCAGCCTCCAGGGACCAGTTCGCGCCCAACTGCTTCTGAATGTCGAGCAGCCAGACCTCGGAGTACGTGGTGCGGTGGTCGTACGCCATGGCGTAGGAGTAGGGGGGCGGGACGTAGGACGCGGCGCCTTGGACGATCGCGTTACTCCAGTTTTCGGCGGTCGAGCCCACGGTCCCGCCGCCAGCGATCAGCGTTACGCGGCCGGCCAGGTTACGGGCCATGTCGAAGCGGGCGTTGGCGGTGTCATGGTCGAAATACAGGCCGTAGCCCGTGCGGATGACCCACGTAGGTGTGGGCGAGTAGGAAAGGCCGATGCGCGGCGCAAAGTCAGTGTTGTCGGTGGCCATGAGCGAATTAGGGTAACTGCCGTTGGCGCACGACACGTTCGGAATGACACCGGCATTCGGATTGGTGCCGTTAAACCCATTCGCGGTCCCACCATTGACATCGGCAGCGGCATTGGTCGCGCCCTGCGTCCAGAAGATGGCAATCCCCTGATACGCGTTGGAGCAGTTGCCCTGGCGCGTATGGATAGGCCATTCGTTCGTAGGCTGAACGGCCGAATCGGCGTGGGGGTCCGCAGCAGTGCTGGCGTTCCATGTGTCAGGGTACAAGGGCGAGCTGTTCGTTTTCATATTCACGATGAACTCCTGGCCCAGGGTGTTGTACCACGGCGGAGTCAGCTCATACCGCAAGCCGGCCTGGACGGAGAGCTTGGGCGTGAGCTTGTAGCTGTCGTCGAAGTAGGCGCCTTCCACGTTGCGCTTGTAATTGGCAGAGGCGATCGCCACCGCGTAGGTGTCCTGGTATAGGTAGCCGAGCTCGAAGTCGGCGAACGCGTCGCCGGTTCCGGAAACCTCTGCCAGGCCGCCCGAGCCGTTCGTGATTTGAGCGGTGGCTTGGCCGTTGGTTTGGAAGCTGCCGCGCGATTCCTGGTTGCCCAGCTCATTAAAGGTCTGCCGCTCGAACTCGAAGCCGACGTCCATGGAATGCTTGCCCCGGACGATGGAGATGTTGTCGTTAATTGAGATATCGGGGTCGGTAGTCACGTACGGACCGTCGGTGCTGTCCCCAATTCCCGACCACCGGTCTCCCAGAAAGCCCATCGAGGGGATGCCCCAGGTTGAAGGCAGGCCGGGGCTAAGGCCGGGAATCCCGATCTTGGCCACGTCGTCATCCGAGCCCTGCGAGTACAAGCCGAGAGAATTGAGGAAGTTGGTCCAGCCAAACGTGGCCACGTTGACCACCGTGGGCGAGAAGGTATAGGTGCTGGAGCCCATGTACTGGTAGTACTTGGTGATGATTTTGCTGCCCGCTGTTCCGCCCGACGTCGTGAAGCCCGCGTTCCCGGTGGACTCCTCGCCATTGCTGAAGCGGAAGGCAAGCTGCGACTTCTCTGACTGGTAGAAATCGCCGCGAATGTTCAAGCCGTCGTGCTTGTCGAAGCCGTGGGAGAGGTATTGGTAGTTGTTTGTATAACTCGTGGTCGCAGCCGGGAGGTAATACAAGCTGATGAACTTCTGTGAGATGCCCGTAGGATCCATGCGGCCCGGGCAGTGGTTGGCTACGTCATCGATGACGTTCTCCACGCCGTTGCAACTGAACTGCGTTCTGCCTGTTGTGACTCCGGTGGATTCGTCGGCTGTCCCGGTCGTGGGATCGTAGATGTCCTGCACGGGGCCGCCGTTGGATGCGGAGTAGGCGCTGAAATCGCCGGCTTCTTCGGCCGCCGTGGGCAAGGTCGAGTTAGAGTTACTGAAATTGACTTCGGAATACCACTCGTCGTTGGCCATGAAGAAGAACTTGTTTTTGCCGTGGAAGACGTGGGGAATTATGACCGGTCCGCTGATCACGAATCCGTAGTCGTTGTACTTGTAGGGGAGCACGGCGGGGAGAGGGGTGAGGTTGTAGTCATACCCCAGTGCGTCTGCGTAGTTGTTGCGCACAAAGTCGAACGCGGTTCCGTGAAGTTGGTTTCCGCCGCTCTTGGTGACCACGTTGACCTGCGTGGCGTTGTAGCCGAATTGGGCCGGATAGACGCCGGTTTGTACCTTCATCTGCGAAATGGCGTCGACGCTGGGCTGGACGATAAAGCTGTTGAAGTCCGGGTCGGAGTTGTTGACGCCATCCAGCGTGTAGTGGTCGAACATGATGCGCGAGCCGCCCACGGAGATGGACTCATTGGAGCGAGCGCCGCCTTCCCGAGCGCCAGCCTGACCTTGCGTCGGCGAGAGCGTGTTGGCGTTCGCCGAGAGCGCCACCATCCCCAGGTAATTTCTGCCGTTCAGCGGCATCTGAGTGATGGTCTGGGCAGAAATCACGGTGCCCATGGTGGTATTGTTCACCTGCAGAAGGGCGTTGGCGGCGGTGACGGTGACCGTCTCCGACGTCGCTCCTACACGGAGCGTGAAATTGAGCTGCAACGATTGCTGCACGGCCACTTCCACGTTTGGAGTCGTGGCAGCCTCGAAGCCCGAGTGGGTGACGGAAATGTTGTAGATTCCCGGCGGCACGGCATAGAAAAGGTAGTCGCCCGACGGGGTGGTGACCGTGGTGCGGGACGTATTCGTAGCCGTGTTCGTCAGCGTGATGCTCGCGCCCGGAATCACAGCGCCCGTGGGGTCGGCTACGTGGCCCGAAATGATGCCGGCGGTCTGCGCCGACAAGCTGGCGGCCGAGAACATCGTGAGCATGAACACGAAGATGCAGCAGGCTATGGACATGCCGCATCGCGAAAACAACTTGAGGGTTGCGAAACCCATCTTTGCGCGGTCCGGCAATTCCTCCCGGACCTGGGGATTAGAAACGGGAAAGGGCGTCATGCGCCGACTTCCGTTTGCATCACTGATATGAGTCTTGACCATCGTCGATCTTAGCCTCCGCTGCTCAAAAGCAGCCTGTTTCGAGTTGTGAGTGAACAACTAATACATGCAAGACAGCCCCGGAAAACCGCGTGGTCTCCTGGGCAGCTTTTTCGTTCGTGGGGATGGGAAGCGGAAAGGCCACCTCTCTAGCTGGGCAGCCGCTGGCCGCAACAGTTTCCCCAGACCTTCAATCCTGCGACTTGTCTCCTTTCAGAATCTGCTCCGCCAAGGTTTTCGCCACTGGCGGATGGCCCTCATTCTCCGGTTAGGCGTGCTGATGGCTTGGATAGCTGCCGCCGAGGCGGAAAGCAAAAAAGCTGATAGCCGTCCCCAGATAACCGACGTCTTGCCAGATGAGCAGCGCCTTGCAGCACTCTTCCCCTTGAAAATAGGGCCATAACCTCGGAGAAGCTTTCGTTATGTCCAACTTCACCGGGATTGGCGCGCAAGCGCTTCCTACACCTGCCTATACGCTCAACGCGTACCCAATTGAATCAACGGAACGCATCACGATCAATGGAGCAATGAACTGAAAAAGGACAAAAGTTCTTCAAACCTTCATAAAGAGCCCAACGGGGTGCAAGTCTACGAAACCGATTTAGACTTTGTCAACAGGTTTTTTCAATTTGCGCCAGAACCAGTAAAGCGATTCTCCGGGTCACTGGATGAAGTTATTTATTTTGAGCAACTTAGCATGCTTTGCGGGGTCCAAGAAATGCCGTTCCCCCTCCGTCTACACAAAATGGCTCTCTTGCGAGGCCATAATCTTCAATAAACTGCTCCAGCGCGCGAGGACGTCCTATCTGTGGTTGAAAGTTGAGCGGCGGTTCAGCCCGGTTCTGCGAGAATCGGGTTGCAAAACCTATATACGAGGGGAACCGTTCTCGCGAAGATCTCCTCATGCTCAGACCGCGGCCGCACGATGCGCTTTGCCATGTTCTCATTGTGCTCTGTGATTACCAGACGACCCCTTCCCGACCGAAGAACTGCCGCCGAAACCACCGCCGGAACCGGAAGCCGAGCCCGTATTTGCTCCAGATGGCAATTTGGCGCACCATGAGCCCGGGAATTGGCTTACGGCAGAGCAAAGGCAAACACATCATCCCCGACCGCCACGGCAAAGTACTGCTTGCCCTCGATGCCGTAGGACATCGGCGAGGCGTGCACTGGCTGCCCGAGGTTGAACTCCCAAAGCGGCTTGCCGGTGCGGGCGTCGTCGATCTCGAATTCGTTGGTGTCGTTGCCGAAGGCCAGCAGGCCGCCCGCCGTCGTCATCACACCGGCCCAGGCCTGCCTTAAGCCGGCTTGTTTGTCGCGCCACGCAAAGTCGAGCTTGGTCAGGTCGAAGGCGTTGACGTATTTATCGGATTGAATATTGCCCGGCGCGCTTCGCGTTCCGGTGGCATAATACGTACGCCCCTCCACGAAGGGTTCCGGCTTGGCCTGGTAGATATTGCATTCGTCCAGCGAGCGGAAATAAAACATGTTTGTCTGTGGGTCGTAACTGGGTGATTCCCAGTTGCTCGCTCCATTCGGATCGGGACAAACCAGAACGCCCTTCGCGTTGGGAATCAGGTGGTTGGAGATCGGCCGCCCGTTCTTGTCGATGCCTTTGGCCCAGTTCGTAATCTTGACGATCCGTTTGGAATAGAGATACTTTCCGTTCGTCCGGTCGATAATATAAAGAAAGCCATTTTTATTGGCCATAACAACCAGCTTGCGCGGCTGGCCTTTGAAATTTGCATCAACCAGGACCGGCGTCTGCGCCGCATCGTAGTCGTAAAGATCGTGCGGGGTGAGCTGAAAGTACCATTCAAGCTTGCCCGTATCAGGATTGAGGGCAACAAGCGAGCTAGTGTAGAGGTCATCGCCCGGTCTGACGCTGCCGTCATAATCGGGACAGGGATTGCCAATGCCCCAATAAATCGTATTCAGCTCCGGATCGTAGGTTCCGGGCAACCAGGTGGTGCCGCAACCGTGCTTCCACATATCTCCAGGCCAGCTCTCCGATCCGAATTCGCCGGGTGCAGGAATCGTCCAAAAGCGCCATGCCTGCTCGCCGGTCTGCGCGTTATAAGCAGCCAGAAAGCCGCGCACGCCATCGTCGCCGCCCGACTCGCCGACCAGCACCAGGTTCTTTACGATAAGTGGAGCGGTGGTGGCGCCGTAGTTTCTATTGTCGGTAGCGAAGGCGCGGTCCCAGATCAGGTTGCCGGAACGGGCGTCAAGGCAAAGCAGGTGTCGCGTTGTCAGTTTCCATATAGACGCGCGTTCCCAGCACCGCGACGCCGCGATTGATATGGCCGGAGGCGTCGTCGATCAGCCCCGGCGAAACGGCGCGCTCATGATGCCACAGCAGCGTGCCCGTCTTTGCATCCAGTGCATAAGCATCGTTTGAGCCGGTAATGAACATCACCCCGTTCACCACCACGGGAGTTACCTGCAGCACGCCCGCATTCTGCGTGTGGAAGACCCACTTCGCCGCCAGACGGCTGACGTTGGCCGGCGTAACCTGGGCCAAGCTGCTGAAGCGCCGACCCGTATAGTCGCCGTTGTACGAGACCCAGTTGTCCCTGATCGCCTTCTGCAGCAGATCGCTGGGCCGCACATCGATCAGGCCCAGCTCCGATTCCCGTGCCCCGACCCCTTCACCGCGGGGTTGCCTTGGCAGCGGCGTTTTGCCGCAAACTGTCCCTGCGCGGCCGCTGTTGCCGTCAGCAGCGCGCCTGCCGCCGCAAACCCAAAAATGCCCTTGCCAAATCTTGTCATCGTCACGTCCCCTTCAGCCGTGCCGGAATCTTGCTTGCGGCTAGTTATCGCCGCGCCGTCTGCGTGTTGCCCGCGCCTCAACCGGAGCATTCCGGTCAGTAACGATCAGAAAGCTCACCAGGTCATCCAGATCCTTAGCCGTCAAGCGGGCTCCATAATCGTTCGGCATCAGAGAATGGCCGGTGTAGTTTATGGCCGCCAGGCTGTTCCGCATCAGAAAGTGATATCGGCCGTCCTCGGTCTGCAGGATTATGTTCATGTTGTCTTCCGCGCGCACAATGCCAGTCAGGCTTCTGTCCGCCCCTGGTCCGCACCTCCGCGACACGCGATGTCGGCGCCAGATTCGCATCCGGATTCACAATCGCCTGGACGATGTCGCCTGCGGTGCGGTACTGGGCGTAGGCTGTCAGCTCCGGCGCCATAAATCCGCCTTGGCCGTCGATCATGTGGCAGGTTGAGCACTGTCCCTTGCCGAAGAAGAGTTCCCGGCCGGCGTTCGGATCTCCTGGCAGCTGGGCCACAGTCGCCGCGCCGGTCACCCCCTGCACAGTGCGCAGATACCGCACCAACGCCTGTGTTTCGTCATCGTCGAGATGAGGAAACGCCGGCATGCCCTGAGCCGCCTCGCCGTTATGCACGATACCGATCAGGTCCTGGTCCGAGAGCGCAATCACATTGGGCCCCGTCAGGGCTGTGGCTCTGCCGCCCTGACCACCAGCGCCGTGACAGTACGCGCAGTTCATCCCATACAGCTGCGCGCCCTGATCGGGACCGGTTCTTTCCCCGCCCTGCGCGAACAGGGGCATCCCTGCAAACAGAACCAGGGTGGAGTAAATCAACGTCGTTCGAAACCGGCTGCAAGTCATTGGCTCAAATCTCTCCTTCAAAAGCAACAGAAGCGTAAAAAGCATACGGCCTGACTTCTCCGCGGCAAAGATTTACTGTATGGGGGGTTCTCATATCTTCCGGGCTCGAAACCCGTTGCGCGCCATTGTCGCAAATCTCTCCTTCAAAATCAACAGAAGCGTAAAAAGTATGCGGCCTGACTTCTCCTCGGCAAAAGTTTCCTGTATGGAAGTTCTCATATCTTCCGGAGAAGGTGGATTCAAGAGAACTTCGCCCAGTGGTCCGCGACCCAAGTCGCTCGAATCCGCCAGATGCACTGAAACCCTGGTGGTATTGGGCGGCGCCTGTATGGTGGTCTGCAACTGCACGGGCTGGGTGGGGATCACCGGCATGAGCTTCGCGGTACCTCGAACACCCCTTCCGCAAAAGTCGCCACCAGATCGCCGGCAAAGAGCACTCCAAGGCAGCCGGATAACACGCCGAAAGAGCAACGAATCTGGTGAACGGTAAAAGGAGTTACGGAGCGGTGTCTGAGAAATCGCTTGATACGAGACTTTTCTGCGCTCGACGCTCCGGAACCAGCAGGAGTTTCGGCCCCCCTCGCGCCCCCTGGAGTCATTCAGACAACCAATCCTCGAAAAATTATCTCGCTAGAGCGGCGCAGGCGTGTATAATTCTGTGCGGCGCAGGAATGCACATTGACGGGTCACGGGAATCCATAATGGAAATCCCGGATTACCCACATAGCATTTCAAGCGGCAAGACAGGTTTTCGCGCCACCCGCACCGGCCAACGGTGTCTATGACCTCGAAGTGTCCCTTCCCACTCCGAGTCCAACTCACCCGTTACCCTGGACGACATCCACTTCCGGGCGGCCCGGCATCGGCTGGCAGCGCGGGCGCCGGGAAGTGACGTGCGCCTGCGGCACTTGCAGGCGCGCCCGGACAACATCACCGCCCTGGCCTGCTTTCGCTTTGGCTTGCTTTCGCTTTGGCTTGCTTTCGCTTTGGCTTGCTTTCGTTTTGGCACTCCACGACCAACTTATTGCGGCGTTTCTGCATCAAAAGTTGATATAGTTATCTGGGGTCCGATTAGTCTGTCATTTCAGTTCGCTCAATTTAGGAGGTTGACCTATGGCGAAAAAGATGAAAGCGGCAATGGTGGCAATCGCCACTCTAAGCTTCTGCGTATTTGTAATGTTCAACCCTGGCGCGGCCCGCGCGCAGAGTATCGCCGGCTCGATCTCGGGCATCGTCACGGACCCCTCGGGGGCCGTGATTCCCAACGCCACAGTCCGCGCTACGGCGCTTTCCACCAACTTGCACTACACCGCGCTGACTGACGGAAGCAGGCTTCTATTCCTTTTCCGTGCTGCCTGTCGACCAATACACGGTCACCCTCAGCCAGCCGGGCTACAAGAAGTTCTTAGATGAGCGGACATACCCATCAATGCCAACTCGGCGATCCGCGTGGACATCCAACTGCAAATCGGAGCCGTGCAAAATACCGTCACGGTGAGCAGCAACGTGCTGCAAATTGAAACCCAGAGCACGCAGATGGGCGAGGTTATTCAGGACAAGCAGATCGTCGCAGTGCCGCTGAACGGCCGGTCGTTCATCGATCTGCTCGCTCTGCAGCCCGGCGTCTCACCCTACAGCGGCTCGATCAACCACAGGGCGTGGGCGTGACCGGGGTCTGACGGTAACCAGACGAGCGGGGCGCAATCGGTGAACGGCGGCCGGCCCACTTCCAACGGCTTCATGATCAACGGCGCGGAGGCCGAGAATGGCGAGAACAACCAGGCGGCCATGATTCCCAACCTCGATTCCATCGCCCAGTTCCGCATCATCACCAATAACTTCGACGCCGAGTACGGCAATTTCAGCGGCGGCCAGGTCAACGTGGTAACCAAGTCGGGCACCAACGCCTTCCACGGCGACGCCTTCGACTTCCTGCGCAACACCGATCTGGACGCGGCAAACTACTTTGCCAGTGGTGTGCGCGGAAAGTTCATCCAGAACCAGTTCGGCGGAACATTCGGCGGACCCGTCACTCAAAAACAAACTCTTCTTCTTCGGCGACTACCAGGGCACGCGGATGATCCAGGGCGCGACGCAGTCCTTTACCGTACCCTCGCTGGACGATCGCGTCGGCAACCTGGCCGACGAGGCAAGCTCGCTCGAAACCTCCACGGGGGTTGGAGGTCCTGGCTTGGCCACGGACCTCTCCAACCGGCTGGGATACACCGTGACCCAAGGAGAGCCCTACTACACCGCGGGCTGCACCAGTAACTCGGATTGCGTCTTTCCCAACGCGGTCATTCCGCATGATTGCCTGGTCGCCGGTTGCCGTGCAGACCCTCCAGTACATTCCCAAGCCCAATACGATCCTCAATGGCGGTCCCGGGTTCGAGACGTCGGCATACAACGCGAATTTGCGGGACGATAAAGGCGGCATCCGGATCGATACCCCCACCCACTTCGGCGCCTTGTTCGGCTACTACTTCCAGGACCAATACACCTACCAGAATCCTTACGACCAGGGAACCAATATTCCCGGTTTCACCGACGCCAATGTCGGCATTACCTCGATGGTCAACCTAGGCCTGACCACCACCTTTAGTCCCCGGCTCGTGAACGACGCCCGCCTCGCGTATCTGCGCGACTGTGAATCACACCGGACAGCCGGTGGGGGGGCAAGGTACGGGCGTTTCCCTAGCCTCGCTGGGCTTCAACACCCCGTGGAATGACACCGGCGGATTGTCGAACATCAATCCGGCCCTGGCAGGGGTGCCCTCGTTCTTCTTTAACAACTATGAATTCGGGCTTGCCCAGGACGCGCTCAGCGAGTACAACAATACCGTTCAGATCCTCGACAATGTGATCCGGATCGTCGGTACCCACACCTTTAAATTCGGTGTCGACTATCACTACGATCAGATCAACGAGCGCAACTACGACGATGTCAACGGCGCCTTCGGGTTCAACGGTTTTGAGACCGGACTCGATTTCTCCGACTATCCTGATCGGCGCAGTCCAAAATTTCACCCAGGCCAGCCAGCAGCTCCTCGATTCCCGGACCGTACTATTTCGGGGTCTACGGCCAGGACTCCTGGCGAGCCACCCCGAACCTCACTCTCAACTACGGGCTGCGCTACGAGATCACGCCTCCCTGGCAGGATACGCAGAACAAGCTGGAGACGGTGGTCCTCGGCGAGCAGTCGCAGGCATTTCCAACCGCTCCGCTGGGGATGGTTGTGCCCGGCGACCCCGGCATACCGCGTACCCTGGCTCCCACCAAGCACACGAATTTCGCGCCGCGCGTCGGCCTTGCTTATGCTCCCTCTCCCAGCAGCGGATTCTGGCACAAGCTGTTCGGCGGAGCCGGCCAGAGCAGCATCCGCGCCGGCTTCGGCTTCTTCTACAACTCCTATCGCGGACGCGACGGCTTTCGTCGAAGTGGGTGACGCTCCCTACGGCAACTACTATTCCTCTCCCTCGCCACACGGAATTGGCGTCTCCCTTTGTCGATCTTGAGAGCGGGAGGTTCGGAGGCATCAAGTTCCCCTTCGTCTTCCCGCCCACCGACGTTTCGCCGGCGCATCCTGACTCCACGTTCAACTGGGCGGGGGCAGAACCGATCGGCGGCTCCGATTACCTCTACCCGCACGATACCGTTCCCTATGTTGAGGAATACGAACTATCATTCGAGCGGCAGTTGGGCTCGGCGACCGTACTGAGCGTCAGCTACGTCGGCAACGAAGGTCATCACCTGCTGACCTTCGTAGAGTCCAATCCTGGCAATCCCGCCCTGTGCCTGGCGCTGAACCAGCCCGGCGCCCTTTCGCCGGACTCGCCCACGCCAAGCTGCCAACCAGGCAGGCGGTGAAGACGCAGCAGTACATCCTGGCCAACGGTACGGTCGTCAACGGGACGCGGCCCTTCGGTCTTGACTTCAGCAGCAATCCCTACATGGAGACGGCGGCCCATTCCAGCTTCAACTCGCTGCAGGCCAGCCTCCAGCATAACGACAAGTACGACACCTTCGATCTCGGCTACACCTGGGAGAAGTCGATGGACAACGGCTCCGGCGAATTCGACGCCACGAACCCCTTACATCCCGAACAAAGCGTTGGCCTTTCCACTTTCGATGTGCCTCAGGACTTTGTGGCCAGCTATACCGTCGATCTCCCCTTCAATCGATCTGGCCGGGAATAGTGGAGGGCTCAACCGCCTCACGAATGGCTGGCAAATCAGCGGCATCACCACTTTCGCCAGCGGCCAACCGATATCGCTGGGAGAGAATGACGACAATTCCCTCATCGGAACTTCGATGACACGGTCGATGTGCCGGAGCGTAGTGCCGGGCCAACCTCTGTATAACAACAAGAACCCGCGCTCCGCAAAAGCCTATTTCAATCCCGGCTACTTTACTCCCGAGCAGCCTGGCCAGATAGGCGACGCGATGCGGCGGTTCTTTACGGGGCCCGGCCTGCTCAACACGGATCTGGCCCTGCTGAAGAACACGAAGATCCTGGAAAGCCAGCAACTCGAGTTCCGCGCGGAAACATTCAACATCTTCAACCATGCACAGTTCAATGACCCCTGACGGGCAAGTCGACGACACCCAACAGGGCGGATTTGGATTTATCAACTCTGCAAATGCTCCCAGGATCATGCAGATCGCTCTGAAGTACATCTTCTAGCCAGACCGGGGCCGGAGGGAAAAGCCTTACGGCCCTCGATGGCCGCCAAAAGCGGGAAACAGCGGAGAGTATCTGAATGCCGGGAATCCGAAAGCGAAATACCGGTACCGTGCTGGCGGTGCTTTCGTTGCTGCTGGCGGTGTCTTTGTTGGCGCTGGCGGCTTTCGCGGGACAGGCGCAGCACGCTCGGCGAGCTGCCAAGCTGGAAGCTCTTTCGCCGTCGTTCTGGAATCTATTGCCGCGCAACGCGGTGATCAGGCGGGTGGCCACGGGATTCGGTTTTACCGAAGGCCCGGTCTGGGACCCGCACGGGTTCCTCTGGGTCAGCGACGAAACGCTGAATAAGATTTTTCAGGTCAACGTCGCCACCGGAGCGAAGCACGCAGTCATCTCTCTTGGGGATCCCGACGGAAACACCTTCGACAAACAATTTAGGATTCTGGACTGTGCCAGCGTGCTTCGCGCCGTAATCCGGCTGTCAGCGGACGGGCAATCCTACTCCATGGTTGCCAACCGCTATCAGGGCAAGCGCTTCAACAGCCCCAACGATGTAGTACTGGGGCCGGACGGCGCCATCTACTTCACCGATCCAACCTCCGATCTTCCCAAAGGGGATAAGCAGGAGATCCCCTTCACAGGTGTTTACCGAATCTCCCGGAACGGGCAGGTTCGGCTGCTCACCAAGCAGCTGGATCAGCCGAACGGCCTGGCGTTTTCTCCAGACGGCAAAAGGCTCTACGTCGACGAGGACACGCATGACACGATCTGGGTCTTCGATTTTCACCCCGACGGCACCATCAGCAATGGCCGCGAGTTTGGCTCGGAGCGAACTGCGTCGGAGGATGAGGTTCCCGACGGGATGAAGGTGGACAGCAAAGGAAATCTCTACGTGGTTGGGCCGCAGGGCATCTGGGTGTGGAGTCCGGAAGGCCGCCACCTGGGGACCATCGTGCTGCCCGAGCAGCCGGCCAATGAGGCCTGGGGCGGGCCCGGCTACTCAACCTTAAATATGACGGCTGAAACCTCGGTCTACAGCGTCCAGACGAAAGCTCGGGGCTTCATACCGTATCTTTAGCTGAATTGCGCCGGCGCACCCGGCTGCGGATCGGCGGCGGGCGCGGCGCAGACCACTTATCGGGAGATGAAATGATGGCAGCAAGAAAGTCGATCGTCATTCTGCTCACTCTGGCGATGTTCGGGGTTGCCGGCGCAAAGGCGCAGGGCGTCCGCTTCCAGGTGATTCAGCCGGCGGGTTACAAATCGGCCGGTCTGCCGTTCAGTCCTGGAATTCTGGCGGGGAACACGCTGTATGTGGCCGGCGAAGGCCCGGATGACGCCAACGGCCAGCTCCCGGCCACCTTCGAGGGTCAGGTGAGGCAGACGCTCAGGAATGTGCGCGGCGTCTTGCAGGCGGCCGGCATGGACTACGGCAATATCGCCTGGATGAATATCTATCTCACCAGCGCCAGCGACATCGACGCGATGAACCGTGTCTATTGGCAGGAGATCGGTCCCCATCCGCCGGCGCGGACGGTGCTGGTGATCGGTGCGCTGGCGGGGCAGGGCGCGCGCATTGAGATCAATTGCATCGCGGTCAAGAGCAGCGAGCGCCGCCGCGTGATCTGGCCGCGGGGGTGGCGCCGGGGGAAGGATATGGACCCGCCGGGGATCGAGGCTGGCGACGTGCTCTACATGTCGGCGCAGAGCGGCGCCAACCCGCAGACGGGCGTGGTCCCTTCCAGCTTCTCCGACGAAACGCGGCAGGCGCTCGAAAATGTTTCGGCGATTACCGCAGCATCGGGCATGAGCATGAAGAATGTTCTGTGGGTGAATCCGTACCTGAGCGTCAGCGGCCAGTACCGCGCCATGGGCGACGTGTATAAAACATTCTTCCAGTTCGGCAATACGCCTGGGCGTGGGACGATTTATGTGGTGGGTTTGCCCCATCAAGTGCGCATCGTCTTCAGTTGCATCGCGGGAGCCGACCTGGCCAAGCGCAAGGCAATCCGCCCTCTGAATGAGCCTCCCAGCGCCACCGCCAGCCCCGGCATCCTCTACGGCGACACTCTCTACCTCTCCGCCAAAGACGCGTACGTTCCCGCCCTGGGCATGATCACTCCGGATCTCGCTCTGCAGACGCGCCTGTCCATGCGCAACCTTCTGGACGGCTTGCAGAAAGCCGGCATGACGTTCTCCGATGTGGTCTTCTCGACCGTCTATTTGCGCGACATGCGGGACTACAGCGGGATGAACAATATCTACAAATTATTTCTCGGGCCTGTGTTCCCGGCGCGAACGACCATACAACAAAGCGACGATTTCAAGGCGGAAGACGCCGAACAGATATCCTTCATTGCTGTTCGCAACAGTGCTGTCCACAGCATCTATCCGCCAGAACCATAGAGGCCTCCGGCGTTTGAGCGGGCAAACGGCCGGCGGCAAGCGGCAAGCCGCGTGAGAACTGGAGGAGCGAAAGAACGGGAGATGCGATGGAAATACGGAAGAACAAAGCGCATCATTCGCATTTCCACCGCACGTGCTACCGCTACAACGGAGAGCGGCGCATCCCATTGAAGTCTTCACAAGCCTGATTTGCCCAGTACAAAGCCGCGGGGAGCCAGGCAATAAGGGGGAAAAGTAATGACTGCTCTAAGCATAAAGCGCAGAACGTTCATGAAGTGGTTCGCAGCGGCTCCGTTGCTCGCGCAGGTCGGCCTTCAGAAGGCCCTGGGCATGGGCTGGGCTCAAACCGCAAGACTCTCCACCGACAACATTTATACCCGGCTGGGCGTAAAGACGCTGATCAACGGCCGCGGCACCTGGACCTACACGGGAGCGACGCTGGAGCTGCCCGAGGTGAAGGCGGCGCAGGAAGCGGCCGCGAAGCATTTCGTAAATATCTTTGATCTGCAACATGCGGTAGGCCGGCGTCTGGCGGAACTGACCGGCGCCGAGTCGGGCATGATCACCTCCGGCGCAGCCGGGGCGATGGCCTCGGGAACCGCGGCTTGCATCGCGGGCAGCGATCCGGAGCGGATCTGGCAGTTGCCGGACACCACCGGGATGAAGAGCGAAGTGGTGATGATGGGCGGGCGGAGTGCGTTTGACAGCGCCATCCGCCTGGCGGGCGGCAAGCTGGTGCTGGCGGATACGCACGAGCAACTGGCCAACGCGATCAACAGCAACACCGCGATGATTTACACCACGTCGGACACGCGCAACAGTACGACGGAATTCGACACTCTGGCGAAGCAACTCGCCATTGCCAAGCGCGCGGGAGTGCCGCTTTTCATGGATGCGGCCGACGGTGAGCCGCCCGTGGACAAACTGAATAAGTTTGCGAAGATGGGGTGCGATCTGTTTACGGTGAGCGGCGGTAAAGGGCTGTGCGGTCCGCAGTGCACGGGCGTCTTGCTGGGCCGCAAGGATCTGATCGAAGCCGCGCTGTACAACACCAACCCCTGGGAGGGGGCGGTCTGCCGTCCCATGAAGGTAGGCAAGGAAGAGATTATGGGCTGTCTGGCCGCGGTGGAATTCTGGTATAAGGCGGATCTTGCCGCGTTGGACAAGGAGTGGAGCGGGCGCGTGGAGCGGATCGCAAAACTGGTGCAGACCGTGCCTGGAGTCAGCACGTCCATCGAGACGCCTTCCGGCAGCAACTGCTTTCCGACGTTGACGGTCGCCTGGGATCAGCAAGGATGGGGATATACGACCGAGGAGTGCGCGCGCGAATTGCTCGACGGCACGCCGAGTATCTCGGTGGTGACAGACGACAACCCGAGCGGAGTTCTGGCGCGGATCAAGCGTCCAGGCAAGAGACCGGAAAATGAAATTCGTAACGACCAACTGCAGATTGTCTCGATGACGCTGCAGCCGGGCGAGGAAATCATTGTCGGGCAGCGGCTGCGGCAGTTGCTGACGGCAGCCAGACAGCGAAAAGCATAATCTGCGGGGACGCGGGCCGACAAAAAAGCGAAACAGGGCGAGGAAGAGCATGAAACTGCAGAGTTGTGCTGCGCTGCTGCTGGCGATTGGCGTTGCATGCACAGCGGCGAAGGCGCAGAGTGCCGCCGGTGTGCCGCCTGATACGTGCATCATTCGCTCCACCACGTTTGACGGTTGGCATGCCGAGGAGATGGCCAATTCCTGGGTGCAGTTGATTTTCGTTCCCGAGCTTGGGGGGCGTCTGATGCAGGTGACCTTCGATGGCCACCCTTATCTGTTCGTCAACCCGCAATGGGAGGGCAAGTACATCCCTCCCGGCAAGGCGATCGGGCGCTGGATCAACTATGGCGGCGACAAAATCTGGCCGCTTCCGGAAGGCGGCGATGGCATCCTCAACGACGAGCAGCACTGGAACGGAGGTTCCACCCCGCTCGACGATGGCGCTTACGCCTTCAGTATTGTCTCGCAGGGGAAGCAATGCAGCGTGCGGCTGGACGGACCGCCCGATCCGACGATCGGCCTGCAGTACAGCCGCATCGTCACCATCGGCACCGACTCGCCGGAAATCAATTTTCACGCCATGACCAAGAACTACACCGGGCATAGCGTCGACTGGTCGGTGCAGTCGGTGACGCAATACAACCTCGCCGATCCGTCGCAGCCGGATGGCTATAACCACGATTTCTGGGCGTTCACGCCGGTGAATCCCCATTCGGCGTACCTGCTCGGCTATCACGCGCGCGACGGGCTGGCGAACGATCCGTCCTACAGCGTAAAAGACGGATTGTTCCGGGACCACTGGAAATATGTGGAGAGCGAAGTCTGGATTGACTCCCAGGCCGGATGGCTGGCCACGGTCAACGGCACCGCCAAGTTTGCGATGGTCGAAAAGACCCGGCACATTGACAACGCTGAGTATCCCAGCAAGGCCTCCATCATCTTTTACAAGAACGGTCCGGGCGCGCAGCTCAACAGCCAGGGCATGCCGGAGTACACGCCGGCGGACCCGGTGAAGACGCCCTATTACATGGAGGCGGAAGTCAATAGCCCGATGGCCGAGCTGGGACCGGGCGAAATCTACACTTTCGACACCCACTGGTTTCCGTGCCGCATGGGAGTGAATTTTCGCACTGCTGTGGAGGCCGGCGTAATCGGCAACCCGCTGCAGGCAGTCCGCAACGGAAATAACATTGAACTCACCGGCCAGTTTGGGGTTTTCTATGCGGGACACCTGGAAGCGCGCCTCTATGACCGGGGCGGAACCGAGCTGAGCCAGGTCAACTTGCAATCCGTCAGTCCGCGCGATCTGATTGATCTCGACACCACCGTGCAGGGCGCTCGAGTCGCGTTGGTTTCTGTGCACCTCATCGACAACCACGATGTAGACCGCGGCGCGCTGGGCGAAGTCCTCGTCACCGGGGAAAATGGCGCATTATGAGTGGGTGGATTCGCGGCCGGGCTTGGAACGCGGCGGTGGTCTGCGGCATCGCGATGGTAATGTTCGCCGCAGGGATGGCCGCCGCACAATATCTGCATCCAGCGTCCGCCATGCCTGGGAACATGAATCAGGCGCAGATCGTCTTCTCGCCGCCGCCCGGCGTGACACAGGCCCAGTTGAATGCGCCCGCCATCGGGGCGAACTGGCCAACCTACAACGGCGATTACACCGGCAGGCGTTACAGCAGCCTTATGGAGATCACCCCGCAAAATGTGGCCGCCCTACGCGCGCAGTGGGTCTTCCACAGCAACAATGAAGGAACGCTCGAAGTCACTCCCGTGGTCGTCAACGGCATCATGTACGTGACCGCCTCGAACGATGCCTACGCAATCGGTGCCACGGACGGACAGGTCCTCTGGCATTATTCCCGGCCCGTTTCATCAGACCTCATCGACGACGCCTCCGGCCACATCAGCCGCGGAGTAGCGTTGTGGGGCGACCGCCTGTACATGGAGACCGACAACGCGCATCTGCTCTGCCTGGATGCGCGCTCCGGGCATCTGATCTGGGATGTTGCCTACGCCTCCTGGAACAAAAACTACGGAGCCACCAGTGCGCCGCTTGCCTTGCACGGCAAGATCATCGTGGGAACCTCCGGCGGCGACGACGGGGTGCGCGGCTTCATCGCCGCCTTCGACGCAAAAACCGGCGCCCTGGTCTGGCGCACGTGGACCATCCCGGCGCCCGGCCAGTTCGGCTCTTCGAGCTGGCCGGGCAATCTCTATCTGCATGGCGGCGGCACCGCGTGGATGCCGGGCACCTACGATCCCGAGTTGAATACTCTCTATTGGGGAACCGGCAACGCCGCGCCCGATTACGACGGCAGCGGGCGTCCGGGCGACGACCTCTACACCGACTGCGTGCTCGCCCTCGATCCCGACACCGGCCGCCTGAAATGGTATTTCCAGTTCACTCCGCACGACGACTACGACCTTGACGCCGTAGAAACCGCGGTCCTGATCGACGGCAAGTACAAGGGCCTCCAGCGCAAGCTGATCGTTGAGGCCAACCGGAACGGGTTCATCTATGTCCTCGACCGCACCAACGGCCGCTTCCTCGGCGCTACGCCGTTTGTTCCGCGTATTAACTGGGCCAAGGGCATCGATGCCAGCGGCAGGCCGATCTCCACCAACTTGCCGTCTTCCCCTTCCGGCACTCTCGCCTGCCCGGGCATTGTGGGGGCCACCAACTGGTATTCGCCTTCATGGAACCCGGCGACAGGTCTCTTCTACTTCCTGGCGCTCGATCAGTGCACCGTCAATTTCGTAGGGCCGGAGCAGTTTGCCCCGGGGAAAACATTCTACGGCACGGGCAGCCGCGAGGAGCCGCACGGCAACAGCCACATGGTGCTCATGGCTTTCAATCCCTTCACCGGCGCCTTTGCCTGGAAATACCCGGAGCAGGGCAATGGCCGCTCGGACTCGTGGGGCGGTGTGATGAGCACGGCAACCGGGCTGGTATTTTTCGCCGACGATACCGGTTCCTTCGAGGCGGTGGACGGCAAAACGGGTGAGCCGCTCTGGCACTTTCCTACCGGCCAGAGGATCCATGCCTCGCCCATGAGCTACGCCGTGAGCGGAAGGCAGTACGTGGCGATTGCATCGGGAGACGATCTATTCTCCTTTGCACTCCCCTGAGACCATACGGAAAGAGGTTGATGTATGCGCGTGCGAATTTATGAAGACCGTGCCTCACTGGGACAAGCCGCGGCGGAGCAGGCGGCCGCGGCCATCCGCCGCAGTATTGGGGAGCGCGGAAAGGCGCGCATCGTCGGCGCCAGCGCCGCTTCCCAGATCGAGTTTCTGGAAGCGCTGATCGCGATGCCGGGCATCGACTGGAAGCGAGTAGAGCTGTTTCATCTGGACGAATACATCGGCCTGCCCTCCTCGCATCCGGCAAGCTTCTGCAAATTTCTGGAGGATCGGCTGATTTCCAGGACAGGCATCGTGGAAACCCACCTGCTGCGCGGCGATGGGCAGCCGGCCGAAATCATCGCGGGCGCCAACGCGGCCATTCGCGAAGCCCCGATCGACGTGGCTTTCGTCGGCATCGGCGAAAATGGGCACTTGGCTTTCAACGATCCGCCGGCGGACTTCACGACCGGGGAACCGTACATCGTCGTCGAATTGGACGAAACCTGCCGGCAGCAACAGGTAGCGGAAGGGTTGGTTCGAGAGCCTGGAATCGGTGCCCAAGCGAGGCGATCTCCATGTCGGTCCGGCAGGTGCTGAAGGCCAGGGAGATTCTCGCCGTAGTGCCGGGCCCGCGCAAGGCCGAGGCGATCCGGAAGTGCCTTGAAGGCCCCGATCAGCCCGCTGGCGCCGGCTTCGATTCTGCGCACCCACGCGCATGCGACAGTTTATCTGGACAAGGACTCCGCAGCCCTTCTGCATGCGGAGACGCTGCGCGCTCTGCTGGAACCGGCGGCTGGAGCGGATCAGGATCGGGCGTGACTAATACTGGAGCGCAGGGAGACGCGCCGGCGGCCGGCTCGGCGCCGCCCCGGAACCAGCGCGGCCGCGTTCCCGCGCTGCGCTGGTGGATCGCCTCGGTTCTGTTCGCTTCCACGGTCATCAACTACACCGACCGGCAGACGCTTTCGCTGCTGGCGCCGTTTTTGAAGATTCGCTACCGGTGGAACAACACCGACTACGCCAACATCATTGTGGCGTTCCGGATCGCCTACGCCATCGGCCAGGCGCTGGTCGGACGGCTGATAGACCGTTTGGGCGTCAAGCGTGGACTGAGCCTGACCGTCCTGTGGTACTCGATTGTCTCAATTCTGACGCCGGTGGCGCGCGGGCTGTACAGCTTTATGGGGATTCGCTTTTTGCTGGGCGCGGCGGAATCGGGCAATTGGCCCGGCGCCACCAAGGCGGTGTCCGAGTGGTTTCCCCGGCAGGAGCGCGCGCTGGCTACGTCCTTTTTTGACAGCGGCTCGTCTATCGGCGCGGCGGTGGCGCCGCTTCTGGTTTTGCCTATCTATTTCCACTTTGGCCTGAAGGTGGCGTTTGTCGTGCCCGGCATTCTTGGCTTGCTGTGGCTGTGGCTGTGGCGGCGCGTTTACTATCTGCCCCAGGATCATCCCCGCATCGGCGGCGACGAGCTGCGGATGATCCTGGCCGAGACCGGCGAGGACAGCGCGCCCGGGCGCACCGCGATGGAC
The DNA here is from genome assembly GCA_963808795.1 of uncultured Acidobacteriota bacterium. Taxonomy (GTDB): domain Bacteria; phylum Acidobacteriota; class Terriglobia; order Terriglobales; family Acidobacteriaceae; genus Telmatobacter. The sequence goes on along the minus strand of CAWEGL010000020.1, from coordinate 172,238 downwards.
TGGCGGCGCCTGCTGCGTTTGCGCCAGACCTGGGGCGTGATCCTGGCGCGCGCCTTCTCGGATCCTGTGTTTTTCTTTATCGCCGACTGGTTCCCCATCTATTTAGTGGCGAAGGGCATCTCGCTGAAGACGGGTGTGTACTTCATCTGGATTCCGTTCTTTGCCACCGATTTGGGCAACCTGCTGGGGGGCTGGGCGTCGGGCAAGCTGATCCAGTTGGGCTTCGCGGTCGGCGCGGCGCGCAAGACCATCGTCGCCATCGGCGCCGCCGGGATCACACTGCTGATTCCCACCATCTTCACGGCCAATCTGGGCGTGTTGACGGCGCTCTTTGCGGTGGCGTGCTTTTGCTACGGGCTCTACACGACCATCGCCAATGTTCTCCCCACCGATCTGTTCTATTCGGAATCGGTGGCCTCGGTGAGCGGGTTGAGCGGCAGCGGCGCGGCCATCTGCACCATCGTGGTCTACGAGCTGGCCGGGCGGCTCTCCGACGCGCGGGCCGGAATGGGCACGCACCGCTTCGATCCGATGATGATCCTGTCGGGAATCATTCCGCTGGTTGGCCTGGCCATGGTGCTGTTGCTGGTGCGCAACACCAGCGCCACAGAGAAAGGGCTGGTGCGCAGGATATGAGGATGCCGCCCACTCACACCGCCGGCTTCGGCCGCGTCTTCAAGCATTACGGCATTTCTCCTTCAGATATAGCCCTTGTTGACGATGTACAAGGTTGCGATTTCTTGAGGAAATCGCAACCTGAGGTCGTTGTTTCCGGTATACAGCAGAAGGAGAAATGCGTTAGGTCTTCATCGCGCGCTGCCGGATGCGGCGATCACCTGCGGCGTGTCCGCCGACTGCGCGCTCTTCAGGAGGAAGCTGATCAAATCGTTCATTTGCTGCCCACTGAGGGTTGTCCTGTAGCTCGCGGGCATATAGGGTTGCCCACTCAGAGTCAACCTCCGCAGGCTCTTGCGGGGAAGGCTGTGATACGCCCCATCCGGGCTCTGGATCACCACGACAAAATTATTCTGCGCCCGCACCAGCCCTGTAATGCTCTCGCCGCTGGTGGTATCCGCCGTTACCAGCCGGTTCGCGTACGGGTTCCGGCCGGGCGGATGCTCAATCGCCTGCTCCACCGCGGCCACGGTGCGCCCGCCAGCGAAGCTGCTCAGGTCCTCGCCCATAAAGCCGCCCTCGCCATTTACCATGTGACACTCGGAACAGGATCCGGCGTGAAAAAAGATAGCTTTGCCGGCTTGCGGGTCGCCGGGAAGCGCGGTCTTGCCCGTGCTCGTCAGCCCCTGCAGAACGCGCAGATAGGCCACCAGCGCATCCACCTGCCGGCTGCCCAGGGAGCCGAAGGCCGGCATGCCCTCAGCGGGAACGCCGTTCGTGACGATCGATTGCAGCCGGGCATCCGACAGGCTCACAATCTCGGGCCGCGTGGCGATATTTGGAGCATGTTCTCCGCCCCGGCCGTCGCTGCCGTGGCAGGCGGCGCAGTTCCCGGCGAACAGGGCAGAGCCTCTCGGCGCACCCTCCCGCTGCTGCGCGCCCGCTGCCGATGCCGTCACGTAGCAAACGCAGCCAACCAGCAACGCTGCTCCCAGGCTCCTCGCACGGAAAGACCCTCCCCTCACATGGGGTCGCAGGGCTTTTGCTTGGAGCCTTCTCATTCCGTACATTTTGGTGACCAAACCCCTCGCTGGCAAATTCCGGTTCAGGTCAGGCTGGTTGCCTTCCCGCCGCTTCGCGCCAGGAGCCATCGTTCTCGACGCACACACCCTATCCGCCCGGCAAAGCTGCGACAGCCGGTCTGCCTCAAATGGAAGAGGACTTCCGGATTCATACCTGGAACCCGTTTCGGATGTCCACTGCGTGCGTCTTCCTCCTGCGGCAAAGTGCCGTGCGTGCAATAACCCCGGCCGCAAGCGCTTCCAGTTATCTTATCGCGTCCCTCGTTTCGCAGGCTATTGTGGCGGCGCCCACTGGAAAAGAGGCGTATGACTTGTCTGCCTCCGCGCAGGCTACTAACCTCTGGGGCATTTGTCCTACCGGACCTGAACCGCCTCCCTTAATCCCCACGCGTCGCTCTCTCCGCCGATGGGGTGGTAGTAATTCTCCAATAGTCCGTGGCCCAAACCGATAGACGGGCCTGTAACTCAAGGGTTAGTGCAAGCGGACTCATAATGACGCCTTTGCTGTGGCCATTTGTAGAATTTTATGTACATCTGCATTAAAATTGGAGTGCAGGAATCACTGCCGCCGTTGGCGTCCTGCTCGTCGGCTGGGAACAGCCGGTTCCCCTAGATGATCTAGACTTAGGGCGGCTTTTCATTGGTCCTGGTTCGCACCTCCATTCCAGGCCGCGCTGCCTTCAGTGGAGGATAACCAAAAATGAAGAAACTCAATCTCGCACTCCTGATGATGGTGATGATGATCGCTCCCTGCCTATGTGGAGCGCAAAGGAATGGCGCGCCCAGGGAGATTCTTCCCACCTGGCTTCATCGTCACATTCCCAACATTCCCGTGAAAGTCATGGACATCAGCACGGCGAGTTGCCGCTACCAGCCGATTTTTGGCGACGGGGATTCCGAGGCGCGAGTAGCTCGAAGCGTGGCCCGGGTGGGCCAAGTGACGATCGATCCGCATGGGGACTGCAAAGAGGTTACCTATCCCCACGAAGAGCAAATCTACTATATTCTCTCCGGCAACGGGACCCTGAGCTACGGCGCCGAAAAATCTCCGGTGAAGCAAGACGATTTCATGTACCTTCCGCCGGGCATCCCGCACGGCCTGGCCGATAATTCCGGCGCACCCTTGCGCTTTGTGGTGATGGGGTTCAGGATTCCGCCAGGGACGCCCATCGTTGTACCCCCCAAGCTCCAGATTGCCAACTCCAACGACGTCAAATGGCAATTCGACGAGGGGCATCCGAAGTCGACGCAGTACCGTCTCCTGCTGGGAAACCGCGAAGGCCACAACGATAAACTCGACTGCGGCACGGTTGTAACCAGCCTTTTCCTGATGCGATTCGTTCCGGGAGGGACGAATTTCCCCCACCACCATGACCTGGCGGAAGAGCTCTACATCATTCTCCACGGTCACGGGAACGAGGCGGCAGGAGGGGGTGAAAACGGTGTCGTAGGACTGCATCCCGCCGGACCCGGAGATGCCTATTTCTACCGCATGAATGCCACGGTGGGCTTTTACAACACTGGGAAAACGAATGCCTACATCCTGGCAGTCCGGTCCTGGTATCCCCTCCCGAAGCGCGACTACCAGAACTGAGGTCAGTTGGACCAGGAGGCGGCTGTCTCTCGTCAAAACTCAATCCAGGCAAGAGATCCCGGGTCTGGGCAGTGCGGCGGTGGGGTTGGAGAAAATGCAGAGGCCGAGTTTCGGGAAACTGAACGCGCCGGAGATGGTACTGGGAGGTTTTGAGACGGTGATTTCCCCGTCTAAGGCGCAGCTCTTGCTGAGGCCAGCATACATTCGGCCTTGAAGCTTGTCTCTCGGCTACTCCGTCGTGGCGGACTTGAGCTTGCCGTTCTCCTCCTCCAGCAGCCACAGCCGCTCTTACGCCTTTGGGGCCTGGTTGAATATCTCCACCAGGCGATCGGCGATGTACCTATCCTCGCCCTCCTTGAGCTGCCACATCGTAAAGCCGAAAACCTGCGGGTCCCGGTGTTGCCGGAAGCTGCCCTCCCCGCTTGGGGGTTGCTCACCATTCAGCCATGCAGTCGGCGCGGGAGTTATAGACTGAGACTGCGGATTCCACTCCAGGTTCCCTTCCTGAACACTTCGGTCAGTGTTCCCTTCCGGCCAGTGTCCGGACTCGCTCCCGCCGAAATTCAAGAAGCCGATGGCGAGCGGGCGAGTGGCGGCCAACTGCGCCATCACCTCACGTCCGGTGGTTTTTACCTTGGCCGGGTCAATTCGCCAACTGTAGGAAGGGGTTACATTCCCAAGACCGTCGGGGTCATACTGGCGCGGGAGTTCGGTAACTCCAAACTTCTCAATCGCCCTGGAAATCGTCGCTGCGTTATGGTCGTAATCGGCGACCGTCTGGTTGTAGTTCTGACCGACGAAAAGTTCCAGGGCCTTCAGGAACGCGAAGATGGCCTCTTTGCCGACCTTGCAGGGACGTCCGATGGTGTCCTCATTGGGGCTCATGTTCAGCAGCGCATAGTGGCACAATTGTTCCTTGCCGATCAGAAGGCCGGTGGCCTGCGGGCCCTTAATATCTTTGCCCCCGCTAAAAACCACAAAGTCCCAGCCTTCTTGCGGCATGGTCCATAGCCGGTCAACCGGGGGCACGTCCGCAGCGGCATCATTGTACGAGTAAACACCGTGCGCCTTGGCAATTTCGATAATTTCCTGCCCGGATACTTTTCCTTGATCGGCATTGATATGCAGGAAATGGATGGCCAATGTTTTCGGATTGATGGCATTGATCATCTGCTCTTTGGTTTCCACTTCGACCAGTCTGGCTCCGGTCTGACGGATCTGGTGATCAAACGGATAGCGATGGGCTTTCTGAATGATCACTTCGGTCTTGGGAAAGCCGGTGGTGTCGGGGCACTGCCTGATCCGCTCGGTCGAGTCTTCCGTCATCATGCCGGCGTATCCGACCAACAACCCCGCCGCTGCGCCGCAGGTCACCAAACCGGTATAGCCGGCGGGCCAATTGCACAGCTTCGCCATCCACTTACCTGCGGCCACCTCCAGGTCGTTGATGCTGCAACAGTGCTCATTGCCCTGCCGATACAGCTCCATGGCCTCCACAGGTATCACCGACCCGCCGATCACGGTATATGTGCCGTCGATGTTGGCCAGCGGTGTTACCCCGAGCTCCTCGTAGATATTGGTTGAACCAAGGCCGGAAGTGATGGGCACAATGGGCTTTCCATCGCCCGAATAAGGCACGCCTCCCGAAGGCGCGTCTCCCCGATGGTGGTGGCCCAAGATCCCCTCGGCTTCTGTTGCGCGCGGCGCAAACACGCTGCCGCCGAATACCCCCAGCGCAGAAAGAAATGAACGGCGGCTCCATCCCAACTTAGGACTCATAAATACAACCTCCTTTCCAGCCTTTTGGCGGAACTACGCGCCGGCAGCTGGGGCCGGCGGATTGACGACCATTGCAGTTCCGGCAACCTCGAGCAGCGAATCGCCGGGAATCCAATCGAGCGCCATGCAGCTTCGCGCTGGAGCTTTGCCAGGCGAAAAATATGTGCCATAGATTTTATTCAACGCCTCATACGCGGCTTGATAGGCGTCAAATCGCGCTTTGCCGGTGAGCACCGGGACGCCATCGGCGATGGGCAGACAGATAAACACGTGCAGGTCCATGATGCTGTCCATGTTAGAGCCCGCGCGCTCGACAGATTTTTTCAGAGCATCCATGGTGCGCGTCACATGCTTTTCGAAAGGATCCGTCACCAGCACGTGGTCGTTTCTACCGTAGCCGTCATTCGCTCCAGTACCAGAGATGTAATAGATGCCGTTGTGTGTGTGACTGCCACGAAGGCCTCCGCCGCGGCGACCACCCTGCCGCCCCTGCATCTCTGCTGGCGCCTGGCCAAGTGCTCCCGGCGTAGGCGTTGCGGAAGCGGACGCCGCAAGCGCCTGCCGCCCCCACAAGCTTGATGCACTGAATACCGCAGCTGCCATGCCCGCAACTTTGCCAAAGAAACTGCGCCTGCTGTTGACTTTGATATCCATCTTCCTCTCTCCTTTTCATCAGAAGGGTAAGAAACAAACGGCCACCGCTACGCAAAGATTCTACAACTATTCGGCAATACCTGCCCAGGAACCTATGCGCGCCGCCAGAGTTGAAGCAGAACTCGCAAATAGAGCGAGGTTGGATGCAAAAATGGCAGGCTTGGATGCTTCTACGCTTACGAGTTTCGGAATCGATCGGAAGAAATCCCAGCTTGAGTCATGCGGGCCATGCGTCCCACTCCTCGTGGCGGCCGGTTATCCGTTGGATTATCCCGAACTTACTCCTCTACTCATTGCTGCGGCTGCCGTACTGCAATAAATGAAATCTGCCCCACATCTTCTGCCTTCATATCAAACTTCTGTTACAACGTCGTTAGTGCGGACAAATCGTCCCTGAAGATCGTTCCATAAAAAGCATAGACCTGGTCCGCGTCCTACATATCACGCAAATAGATGCGCCGGCTTACAACTGCGCCCGCGCCAAGCGCTTCAGTCCCATTGCGGCCATATCATCTGTGGAAATGCAATCCGTTCTCTGCCTGACTCCATGGCTCTTCCCGGCATATTGCCTGCATCGGGAATGCCGGCAGAGCCAGTATCTTTCTATCGTTCGGAGAATCCTCTCACGCGGATTGTTTGCGCGCTTTGTTGAGGACCTGGCGGAGACGGTGGCCAACGATCAGGTCCTCACCCGGTTGCATGGTCATGGAGATAAGCTGCAATCGATTCGGACGGGCTGGCCGCCGCGTATCGGAGTCATTGTTTCTCAGGCGCGCCAGAACTCCGCTGGGATTGCTGTTCGTCAGCACCTCAATCCGAGGCTCGCCTGCCCGTAACTGCTCGGCGCATTGAGTTACCGTCAGGCCAAACTTCTGTTCGTCCCACATTACCGTCAGGGTCGGATAACTATTCCCCCCTTGGGGAATCGTGATGTTTGTAGTGACACCCGGCACCGTCTCAACCAATTTCCGGATGCGCTCGACCCGGTTCTGCCACTCCTTGGTTAGCGCCCCGAGATCCGCACGCGACCAATAGTCAACTGCCGCAAGGATGCCCATGATCTCTTCCTTGCCGACTTTCAGGGGCCGGCCTACGGCGCCTTCCCAGGGATTGTTATTGGCCAGGGCCGCATCGATCAGATCCTTCCGGCCCAGCAGCACCCCGGAACATTGCGGGCCGCACAGTCCTTTCCCGCCGCTGAAACAATAAAGATCGACGCCCAGCTTTGCGTAGCGCGTGAAATTCGTGTACGGGGGAATGCCGGCCGCATCGTCCAGCAACACGGGAACGCCGGCGGGCTTGGTGATCTTGAGTATGCGCTCGATGCGGTTGTCCCGCCAGGTTGTGTACACCATGGCGGTTTGCGGAGTAAGGGCCGGCGGTAGATCCTCCACTGTCTTGGCAATGACAAGTTTGGCTCCGGCCGCGCGGATGGCGCTATCGAATGCACTCCGGCCTCCCATCATCACGACTTCACTTTTCAAGCCGGTGGTGTCGGGCAATTGCCAGATATTTTTGGGATCCGTCCCGGCGATGCAGCCCGCAGTCGCCACTTCCATCGCACCGGCCGCGCCGGAGGTGACCATTCCAGACTCGGCCCCTGAAAGCTTGGCGAGATGGCGGCCAGCGCCGGCTTGCAGCTCGAACATGTCGACAAAATAACGCGCCGCCTCCTCCGTGGCTCGCCGCGTCTCTGGCAGTTCCAGCGAGCCGCACACGTAGGTCCAGGTGCCGCGCGCGTTGATTAAAGGGCGGACGCCGATGCGCGTGTAAATATTATCGGAGTAAGACCGCTTGCCTTTGGAGGTCACGGTGGTGGCCACCGTGGCGGCCAGACTGCGCGTGCCAAGGGTGGCAAAGAGAGGGGCCGCGGCCAGCAGTTTAATGAAAGACCGCCGGCCATGCAGGCCGCTTTGAAGCTCGGGTTCTTGAAGCTCGAGTTCGGGCAACATGTTCCTTTCCTCCTTCGGCAATCCTATATCGCTACACCGCCGAGCTAGAAGATGTATTTCATGGCCAGTTGCACTTCGCCGTTGTCGATACCGGTATTGGTGACAGCCGCCATGATACCAGAGCCCTGCGTGGAATTTGGGGCGCCCAACCGGGGATGATCGAGGGCGTTGGAGGCTGCCACAGAGTGGGTTCACGTAGCTCGCGATCCTATTGTTATAAACAGGATTCTCCCCATGGCTCCTGTGCATCATTCCGGCGTCAGGTTACGCTTTGTTCAGGACCAAGTCGCGCACCACGGTGTACTTATAGTCGTAAACCAGGCGGTACTTATAGTTGCCTGAAGCGTATTTCGCCGTGTTCCACGCCGCCATGTGATACCCGGGTTCACAGATGGCGTTCAGGATCGTTTCCACCGTTAGACCGTTCTGATCGAGAATGTCGACGTACACGGGTCCCTTTTCCGGAACGCTAAACTCGATCGCCATTTGCGGGTTGTACGCGTTGGGATAGTGCTGATTGAGCACCCGCGTGGCCGGACTTGCGGGAATGTGGGGTTTCGTCTCGCTCACCTTGGAGTAGTCGAACGGCTCGTCGACAAGGTGCCAAATCGGCTCTTTCCCGCGCTGCTGGAGGTAGAAGCTCCGCAGCGGAGTGCGCGTGAAGCCCGTCAGCGGACGGCGAACCGCGACGCCATCCACCCACTCATACACGGGAATATGCATCGGATTCATCACGTTGAGCTTGCCGCGCTCCATCGCGATGTGGAACAGTCCGAAATTCCCCGGATTGTGGCCGCCCAGCCAATGGCCCACGATATCGACAAGGTAGTTATTCTTGCCGAAGACGACGACGTTCGTCATGTAGTCCCACGCCTGCCCATCGAAATTGTTCTCATTGCCGTAAGGATTCGGTCCATTGCTGAAGTCGCCGTCACGGCCATAGATGCCCTCGATCATATGAAGGCCGATTGGCGACGCGGCCTGATTGTCGATGGTGCGGTGCGCCCACACTTCCATGCAGGTGTTGTTGTAATAAAATCGCTGATCGTCGCTGCCATGGATTTCGCGCGAAATCCGGCGTATTCCATCGGGGAATGGTGTGGAGGTGCCGCTTAAAGTCAGCTTCTACGGCTGTGAAAACTTGACGGATTGAGAAATTCCTTCTGAATGACACTCTGATACTTTTGCAAATAATCGATGCCTTTCCAGTTGGCTGCAGTATTGCTGAAAGGGGTCAGCGCATGGCTGCCCTGCCAGTTCTTGGAGGTGAGGGTCAAACCCATTTCGTGAGCCTTGAATTTGGCTATGTTCAGGTTCCAGGCATCCGGCGCGTTGAAAGGCCAAAGGTAGGGAATCTGCTCACTCACCACGCCGCCGGGAACCTCTTTCCAGACAAACGCCTCGGCATCGTTCGCATCTTCCGGCGTCTTGATGGCGCCTTTTACCGGCAGCACCGTCGCGCCGGTCTGCTCGGCCATCTCGAGTATACGGCATGGGCCCGACCACGCCGGCGCCATTGGCGTCGCGGATTTGCAGCTTGCGGCCCGCCACGCCGAGTTCCTTCAATGATTCGAAGATGCCCTCGACGAAGAACGCGTCGGTGACGATACCCATCGTGTTCAGGGGGGTGATTCCTTTCTTCGCGTCGAAGGTCGCGTGAGCGGTCAGGTTCGGCTTGGCTGCGATGATGCGATTCACCGGAATGCCGGTGTCGTCCATGGGAACGAATAGCGACCGTCCCAAAGTGAGCCCGGCCTGCTTGCACGCTTCGGAATTTGTCTTCCGATCCACATGCGTCCGCATGATGAAGACGGCTTCCGGGTGTTGCTCCACAAACGGATGCACACCGAAATATCCGGAAGGTCTCGATTCGGCGGTAAAAACGGAAGCTGCGGAAGCTCGGCCAAAACACCCAGGCCGCCAGATAAGAATGCTGAAGTCTTAAGAAAATCCCTACGACTGGACATGTAGATTCCTCCTTCTCACTGGTGCATGTTTCCCAGAGATTCCAAAAGCACCACTACTATACTCCTTATGCTGGGACAACGAGGCCCTCCCGGCTCTGAAATTCCAAAATCCGGGAGAGCGGTTCAGTTTTTCGCTAACAGAGTTTGGCTCTCCGCGCTGGCCGGCGCTGTATTTGCCGCCGCCTCAACCGTGCTGCCTTCAAGCAGATGCAGGTGCACGATGCTATTCAGATGAATGGAGAAGCACAGATACGCGCCCGCGGGGAAGAGCAAGCCCCCCCGCCGCGGCGCAGCCGGCGGTGACGTTGTTCGGGCAGATCTCGGCGGAGGCAGCGGGATTCAGAGATTCGCGGTTCGATTCGCCGCCAGCCTTGCGGAAGCTGACCTCATAATAAGGATTCACTCCCAGCGCCGGACCATGCTCCGGGTCTTCTCAGGCACGATGGGTTTGGAACATTTCCTTCAGGCGCGAAGCCACGATGCGCTCCTCGCCCGGCTGAAGCATGAACGAACTCATGGTCACATAGTCATTATCGGCCATGGTCTCAGAGGCGCCACGCCCCCCACCCCACATGACAACGGCGGGATTGCCGCTCCCGAGGAAATGAAGAGCTTCATCGGACGTTAGCGCGAACTTTCGCGGATCCCACGCGATCTGCATGGCCGGAACGTGATTGGCAATGGGCGGCACAAAGTAAGAAGTACTCACCCCGTCAAATTTCCGGAGCTGCTTGGCAACATAATCAAGCTTTGCCGACCAATCCTGCACCAGCTTGTCCTGGTCTTGGCTGAGATAGATTTCCAGCGCTTTCCACATGCCTACGATCTCTTCCTTACCCACCTTCATGCCTCGTCCCAGCGTAGGTTCGAATGGAGAGGCATTGAAGCGCGCGGCGTGGACCAGGTCATTGCGGCCGAGCAGAAGTCCGGCACACTGCGGGCCCCGCAACCCCTTCCCGCCGCTGAAAGCGACCAGGTCGTATCCCATTTTGTTGTAGGCCGTGAGGTTGCTGACGGGTGGCGTGTCGGCAGCGCAGTCGTTAAAGCAAGGGATGTTATATTGCTTGCCGAGTTTTACCCATTCATCCACCTTGATGTGGCCCAGGGGATTGGCATAGTTCGCAAAGTATAGGAGCGCTGTCTTCTCATTGATCGCCCGGTGAACGTCATCGGGATCGTCGACCAGGATAATCTTGGTTCCGCTGGCGAGAATCTGCGGGTTGTAATCGTAGGACTCATAGTGGCCCCTCTGAAAAATGACCTCGCTTTTCATTCCCGTCAGATCTGGAAGTTTGCTGCTTCGTTCCGGGTCCACGCCTGTCAGAACCCCCGCTACTCCGGACATAATGGCCCCGGCCGCTCCAGAGGTAATGGTGGCTGTGTGATCAGGGGGCAGGTCTTTGAGCATCTGGGTAATCCGGTTCCCTGTAACTTCCAGCAGTTCCTCAATGCTGACGAAGTTCTTGGATGCCGATTCCATGGCCGCAACAGCTTCGCGCGGAATGAGCGATCCGCCAATATCGGTGATGGTTCCCCATGCGTTGATCAAGGTCTTTACGCCAAGTTCATCGTATACACCACCGGAAGTCGACGCTGCGCCTGCTGCTTGCCGGGCCCGGGCCAGAACCTTGCCGGGGAAGGCAGCTACCGCCGAAGCCCCAAGAGTCGCCAGAAAATTGCGCCGGCTCCATACGCCTGCTTCCTTCATTTATCTACCCTCCTGTGGTTTAGTTTCCTTACAGGTTCCAGAATACCGCTACTGGGAAAAAGCGGTCATGCAAGTAACCTTGCCCGTGCAGGATGGTGGACGCCAGGCCGCGAAAGCCGCGGCCGGTCATACTGCCTTTGCAGCCCATGCGCGCCAGCGCCGCCAAAATAGTGTTGTTGCTCATCGGTTGCGCGGCGTTGAAGTCGCCGGGAAAAAGCCACTCGCCGTTCCCACTCAACTCGCGCAATATCTCCAGCACTTCTGGAGCCTGCCTGGCCAACGGCGCAATGTGCGAGGTCCGTAGGCCTGTGAAGTCTCAACAGGTTGTCCATTCGATCCGCGTCGGAGTATACACAGCACTTCTCTTTCTGTTCTATGCCGAAGCCGGGAGCTCAAGCGGCGTTCGCCGCGGCGAACGCCGGCTTCGCATGAAATCGCATGGGCTACAAGGGGAGGAGAAGCACCGTAGCGGACAGCCGCCCGTGCGGTCATATCAACCTACATGCCGCTCTCAACCTTCAACGGGCATCGGAACTGCCTGAATTCCGGCGCGCACCCGCCCCCTTGCTCATGAGGGGCACGCCTTCCGGGTGTCTCCGTGCGAGCTGGAAAGCAGGATGGAACTCACGGAAAGGGCCAGACGCGTTCCACGGTTTTCGAAAGTATCCAGCTTTTGTCGTCCGCGTTCAGAAACTTCATGTCGTCGCGGACCACGCTGAGCGCCCTCGCGTAGGTGGTCCACGTGAGGTCCACGGGCCAATCAGATGCCCACATCAGCCGTTGCGGGCCGTAGACGGCGAGGAGCCGCCGCACGTATTCCTGCGCATCCAGCCAGGGATAAGGCTGGCGGGAGATCGACCAGGTGTGGGAGATCTTCACAAACACGCGTGGATACCGCGCCAAGGCGATGAGTTTGTCCAGCTGCTGGGGTTGATCGATAGGACAATCGGCCATGTGGTCGATCACCACGGTCAGATTGGGACACTGCTCAATCAAATGCGCCAGGTCCGGAATGCGCGTGATGGCGGTGTAAACCTGCATGGGCACGCGCAGGGATTCACAGCGTTTCCACAGGGGAGGCATCAGCGGACCGTTGATCCAATCGCCGCTGGCGTTGGCGGCGGGACTGATGCGCACGCCGTGAAATCCCTCCTCGGTGAGTTTTGAAAGCTGGTCGGGCGCCGCCGGGTCAGTGGGGTCCACCCGGCAAACACCCATGAAGTACGGTGCATATCTCTTTATGGAGTCCAGTGCGTAGCGATTGTCCCAGTAATAGCCGATGTACTGCGCGAGCACGGTGCGCTGCACGCCGTTGGCTTTCATCAACTCGAGAAGCATGGCCGGCGTGCGGCTGACCTTAGGAGGGTGCTTGGTTTGCGGGGCCCAGGGGTAGCGAGGATCGTTGATCCAGATATGGCATTGGGAATCGATGATGCGATACTTCGGCGCCGTTCCCGGCGCCGCCATTGCCAACGCTCCAAAAGTAAATTCGCGGCGGTTCATAGGTAAATCGGCTCCAGTTTGTTCACGATGTAGTTACCGCACCGCTTGAAGTCGTCAAGCTGGCCCAGCCGGGAAGTGTCCAAGTCCACGCAGATCCATCCGCGGTAGCTCACGCTCTTCAAAACCCGGTGGCAGCCAGGGAAGTCTACCTGCCCGTCGCCCAGGTCATAGCTACTATTAAAGAAACGCGCCGACTCCGAATCCTTCGGAAACACCGTTCCGTTCGGCTGCACCCAGTCTTTCGTCGGCGTGGTCCACTTGGAGTCCTTGTAGTCGAGGAAGTGTATGCGATGCTTATACCGGTTCAGGGTCCCGACCACGTTGCAACCCGCCAAATTGAGATGGCATGTATCCGGGTTGAAGCCAAAGAGCTTCGGATCGGTCATGGCCATGAAGCGGTCCACCTCGTCCTGATTCTGGACCATTTGGCCCATGTGATTGTGCAGGCCCGCCCAGAACCCCATCCCTCGGGCCAGCTCGCCGATCTGGTTGCAGCGCTCGCACAGCGTCCTAAAGCCGTCAGGCGTATTCGCTCCCGGCGCGTTGCGGCTGGGCGAGAACACGGTCAGGTGGCTGGCCCCAAAGTCGGCAAGAAACTTCATGGCGTTCCGCGCGCTATCCAGATCCTGCTGGCGCGCGGCCGGGTCTTGCAGCCGCCCGTTCCAGGAAATCGTCACCACGTGGAGATTGCGCCGGGAAAACTCGCGGAGCATTTGCGCTTGTGTCACGTTGAAAAACTTGAGCACGCCCGGAAAACCAGCAAGTCGAACGCCGATGAATCCGGTTTCCGCCATCACATCAAGCATGTCAGAGAGGGGGCCAGGAGGATAGTATCTCCACAGCGCCTCTGAGAGCGCCCACTTGATGTTGCGGTTGGCGGGCTTTCGGTACCCGGTCTGGGCCAAGGCTTCGGGTAGAAACGGCAAAGAGGCTGACAGCGAGGCAAGGAAACTCCGGCGGTTAATCATCGGCAATATCCACCTCAAGATTTCGCCGGGGTTTACGGTCTCAGCCTCCGGCCAGCAGTAAATATACGGCAATTCTGCCTTCGCAAGCAATTAATTTGCGGACGTTATTTTTGGCTTCCTTGCGCCTCGCCAAAGCTCCGAACTGGCGTTGAGTCGAGCAGTTGAAGCCCGCGCTGATCTGCGCCGCATCGGCCGCGACACCACCCTCGATATCCTCTACTGCGCCTTCCGATACCATCGCCTCACGCAACAGCGGCGCGAAGAAGCTCAAGCCTGCGGACGCACTTTTGAAACTCGTTGTAACCTCTTGCGCCCGCCGTACGAAAGCAGCTACCGGGCTGCTGAGGGCGCCGCTCCGCTTTCTAGCGGAGCAGCGCCCCCATCAACTGACCCCTCTACCTCAAAACGCCAGGCGGAGCGCTCCGATTAGATTACCGTTCTTTGAACCATACACTGAGAAGTCATAGCTTTGATTGGCCGTTTTGCCAAACAACGTGGGACTGACTATGTTCGGCGTGACGTTCATCACGTTCGCGTAGGGAACCTCCGGGAAGAGGTTGTCGGCGTCCATGCGCACCTCCAACTGGTACTTTTCTTTGAAGGTCACCGTCTTGCTCAGCGAGTACTGGGGCCACCAAATGCCGCCATAGGTCGAGGCGCCGATGCCCATATTGCCCGGCGTATACGCCGCCGGATAGGCGAACGCGCCGATGTTATAGTACGGAGTCTGGTTTTGCTCCGGGAACGACTTGTGCCAGTCGAACTTGAAACTTGAGTTCTTGATCGACTGCCCCGCCACACGGCTCATGAACGCGTTCTGTCCAGGAAGTTCCTTGTTCGGGTTGCTTGCCCCTGACTGCGAGAAAGTTACGGGTTGGCCGCTGTGCAAGTTTTGAATGGTGAGGATCTGCCAGCCTCCCAGGACCGCGTTGGCGATGCCTCCGTGGTTCATCCACCTCCGGCCCTGGCCGACGGGGATATCCCAGGTGACCGTTCCCGTGAACTGGCCCTTGAACGACCCTGGATCGATTCCCCTGGTCGCGACCTTGTCATAGGAGATGGTCAGCGGGCCGGCCGTCGCAACCGGAGTCGCATTACCCCCGGTCACATTGAGCTCCTGGTCGGTGCCCACGGTGTAACCCGAGAAGACCTGGCTACCGGGACCTTCGTCAATCAGCTTCTCGTAGGTATAGTGGAAGTCGTACGACAGGCCGTTGGAGTAGCGCTTCTCCAGGCCGATGATGCCCGAATTGAATACGCTGCCATCCCAGTTCGAGTAGTAGTTGATGGACCCGAACTGCGGGAAAGGCAGATAGGGCTGGCTATTGGAGTGGACCGTGTTGAGCAGGGTTGTATCCGTGGAGGTGTAGATGGACTGGGGCAGGTCGTTGATGTTGACCGCATTGGCGTTGACCAGTCCATAAGCTGCCGATCCGATATAGTCCACTTGGAGCAGGGTGTTCGGCCTGAACTGCCACTGCACGCCCGCCGAGTAGCTCATGGTATGGCCGTTGTGCAGGTTGGGATCGAAATAGGTTGCGGTGCGGCCCGTGTAGCTCCCCGTGCGGGTCACGAAGTTGGCGGTGTGATTCGACTGGATGGTATAGTTGATGGGGCCCGGACCCGTGGACAGATACATGCCAGGGTCGGGGCTGCCGGGCGCCGGGGCCACGTAAGCGGTCGCCTCATAGTTATCCATCCCCATTTCCGTCATGTTATCCACGTTGAACTCATCGAACGATCCGCGGAAGACCCAGTTGGGACGGAAGTTATACGCTACGCCGACGCGGGGCGCCCAATTATTCCCGGAGTTGGGATAGATTTCGCCGGTGGGGTTGGTAATGGCGCCCGTATCGCCGGTGACGGGATCGGTCGCGGTGGGATTGAACTCCGATTTGAAGCCGTACTTGGTGTTGCCCGAAGCTTCAAGGTCGTAGCGTATGCCCAGATTGAGGGTCAGTTTGCTGGTTGCCCGCCAGGAATCCTCGACGTAGAACTCGTTGGACCACCAGCGCGGATAGTATCCCTCCAATTGCTCGGTAAAGGTGGCATAGTCGGGCGCGCCCAGCAGGAACGAGGCGAAGGAGTTGCCGGTATTGGGCGTGAACGGGATCCCCGTGGTGGCCCCGGTGAAGGTGTAAAGGCCAGAGGGGAGCGGAACCGTGCTGGCCCCGTTGGATTCCGTCCCGGTGTCGTTTTCTTCCACCTTGAAGCCCTCCCAGCCCCACTTGAAGACGTGATGGCCGAAGGTCTTCGTCATATCGTCGGCGAAGTCCCAATCGAACTGGGCAAGCTTGAAGTAAGCGCCGGGATCGGCGTTCCACGTCACGCTGCTGTTGCCGCCGCTGATAAAGGCCGGAAACGTGGTCCCGGGGACGCCGGGGAGGCCCAGCGTTCCCGCCCAATTCGCGTTGGTGGTGAACGGCGAGACGATGTCATGGCGGCTCATATACCCGATGCGGACTTCATTGATGAGCGAGGGACCAAAGACGTGGGTTTCGTCGATTGCCATGTTAAGCGTCTCGATCGGCTCCGGCCGGGAGTAGGAGCTGCCCGTGGAATCAAGCAGGTAATCTCCTGCCGGGTTGTAGATGATGTTCTCGCGGCCGGGATGCGTGTGGAAGAAGTTCCAAAGCCAGTCAAAGTACATCTTGTCTTTCGAGCCCAGCACCTGGTCGAAGCGGGCCAGATAACCTTCCTTGTCGGCCAGATAGAATTGTTGGGGAAAGCCAGGTTGTTGTTCGGCCCGGTAGATGTATAAGTGCCCGTCTCGTTGGGAGCGCGATAGGGGTTCAGGGCCAGGAAAGCCTTGGCCACGTTATCGATACGGTTGGCCGGGATCTCGTTGTCTGGAAATTGCGTGGCTGACCAAGTGCCTCCCGTGCAAGCAGGTAGAGTCCCGCCCGTGCAGGTATAGGTCGCGGGATCGTAGATCGGCTGCGCGCCAGCCCAGTTAAACTCGTAGTACCCCGGATTTGAGGTGTCTTCGCCCAACATCCCCAGGCTCGGAACGTTGCCGGTCTGATTGTCCGTCTCGTGATCGTAGTCGAAGCGGTCGCCGAGGAACAAAAACGACTTGTTCCGTCCGTCGTAAACGTGAGGAATGTAGATGGGAAATCCTAACGTGGAATCGAAGTTGTGATACTCGAAGGGGGTGGTTAAGACGGCCTGCTGCCAGATTTCCCTGTGTATCCAGTTGTGATTGATGTAGCGTTCTTCCGCCGTCCAATGGACCTGGTTGGTCCCGCTCTTGATCACAATGTTTTCAGCGCCGCCGGCGTCGTGGCCCTGCTCGGCCGGGATGCCCGTGCTCCACACCTGAGCTTGCTCAATGGCATCCACCGGGGGCATGGCGGAATTGTTGACGGTACCGACAAGGTATTTCGGGTTCTGCTTGGCCATGACGCCGTCAATGTTGTAGTTGATGAAGTTGCCTGGCAGGCCCGCAATTTCAAAGGTGTTGTTGCCGCCGTACTCCGAGCCCAACTGGTAGTACATGATGTAGTAGGGCTTGGACTGCATCATGGGCTGGTCCTCGACGAACTTGGCGGTGGCGATGCCGCCGATCTGCGCAGTCTGCGTCTGGAGCAAGGGGACCGAGCTGGAGCTAACCGTCACTACAGTACTCTCCGCGCCCACGGCGAGCTTCACGTCGTAACGCGGGACCGAGCCAAGCTCCAGGACGACGCCGGTCTGCTCGTACTTTTGGAAGCCCGGCGCCTGGATCGTAAGCGTATAGGTGCCGGGGGCCAGGTAGGGGATGAAGTAAGCGCCCACGGAGTTGGTTTTGCCGTTCGTAATGACGCCGGTGGCGACATTCGACAGGGTGACTGTGGCGTTTGTAACCACCGCCCCTGAGGGATCGGTGACCGTGCCCAACACGGAGGCGCTCATGGTGCTCTGAGCCGCCGCAAACGAAGCCATCGCCAACAGAGCGACGGCGCATGACAACGTTTTCACCAACCAACTGGGTAAAATTCTCCGGCCCGCCTTGTGGCAGGACCCTGATGTATTCCCTCTTTGCTCTGCTGCATTCCCGGTGCCCATCTGAATTTACCTCCAAAAGTTGAGCAAAACAGTCATTCTTTGTCGAGCGCGCCTTGAACCGGCCGCAGTCGCAGCACCCCAACCCATCCGGTGGGGGACCAACATAACTCCAGCGCAAAAAGAAGACAGCTAGAGTATGGGTGTAACTACAATTACACTCGAGAGATACGGCCTACAGCCGAGGCGACAAGTCTCAACTCCACCGAGGCCTCCACAGCCCGATCCGCATCTTAAATCACGGCTTAACTGCAATACTTACAAGCACCAATTTTGGCTCACAAAAAGCCCATCGATTTTTAATGTGGGCCAGCATACTTATTATTTAGATCTCTGTCAAGCTTTTTTTAACCTCTTTTCGGTTGCCGCAAATGCCGTGAAAAAACCTGTGCTCCGCGGGATGTTCCCCCTCCAGCGCCCAGATTGCAAACCACCGCCTTACCCTTAATCCTCAAGGGGGTGCAGGCGCGCAGCAAAACTGGAGAGATGAGAATCGGCCGTCTGCGGGCCCGTCTCTACTTCGGGCCGCACTCCAGCCTCGCCGAAGGTTTAATCTTGGCAGTGTGTCAGGCAATGGGCGGTCAATCCGCCACGGCAGACAGCCACATGGACACCCGTTTGCTGAACTTCGTGCGCTCTCAGGTCACAACTGCCTTAGAAGGTTGCAAAGTCAGCCGGGTAAAACGCACCTGTCACCTTTCCGGCGCACGCGCCTCGCGCATTCGCCAGAGCAGTTTCAGCTTAACCGGGCTTCCGGCGCCCTCCGCCCCGATGAGCGGGGGATGTCCACAAAGCTGGGCTGGGCTGGGCTAGAGGATCGGATTCGTTTTGTCCTCCACAGGCGTCACAGAGTGGCCGAGAATCTGCGACAAGCTTTGCGGGGCGACGCGATAAGGTTTGCCGTAATACGGCTCCATGTCGCCGATATAACTAAGCTGCGGGCCTGGATATCCGATGAGCTTCCAGCCCACCATGTTGTTGTTGCCCTTGTGCATGGGATCGCACATCATGCCTTCGACGCAATGTTCACGGAACATCTGGAAAAAGCGCGTCCGCTCCATCTTTTCCAGACGCTGATCCTGCTCCTCCGGCGAGAGGCCGGCGAAGTCCTGGCCCAGCAGACCGATTCCGGCGCGGTAGGTGTCTTGGGGCGTATCTTTGCCTTGATAGCCGAAAATCATCTCGTTGGCCTCCACCCAAGGCCCTCTCAAGTAGCGATATTTATCCGTCCCGTAGCCGCTGGCAAGTTGCCTGTCGATGTAGACAACCACCCCGGCCTCCGTGGCTCCCGGTCCGCAGTCATCGGTTGGGATGATGCGCGCGGCGGCCGCCGCAATCACCTTCGCCTCATCCTCCGTAAAGAAGCGCAACGGCACTTTGACCATATCCTGCGCATCGGCGGGGATCAGCCCGCCCACCAATGAGTAAAGCAGGGCTCCGCCTAGCGCCTTCGCCGGAATCAGGATAAACTCACGTCGTTTCATCATTTCCTCCCATTTGACTGCAAAACGGCCGTCGATTCGCCAAAAAATGCGTGTTTCTGCTTGCAATCGTTACATTCAGGCTATCGGTCCCGGCCTCTTAAGGTAGTGATCGATCAGGCCATCAGCGGCCCTGTAGCCCAAGGCCACAATAGTGGTGGTCGGGCATGCGGACGACATTTGCGGCAAGGCGTTTGAACCCACCACGAAAAGATTCGGCATATTCCAATGCTGCAGCCAGGGGTTGAGCACGCTCTGGTCAGGAGACGCTCCCATGATGGCTCCTCCCTGAATGTGCGTCGTGTTGTACATACCGCCGTTGTAGTGCCGGAATCCGCCGCCTCCACCCCGCCTGCCGGCAGCGCCTCCGCCATAGCCGCCAGGTCCTCCGGTAATGATTTTGGCGTTGGAGACTTCGGCGATTTTCCGAGTGAATTCGGCGCTCAAGCGGGCGCCCCATGCAAACTGGCGCTGTTCGTACTCGGTATAGTCCATCGTGAACCTCAAGAGGGGGTCGCCCCACTTGTCCGTGTAGGTGGGATCCAAGTCCATATAGTTTTGCCGGTAAGGAAAGGTATCCGCCCTCATGGACGCGCCTGGCCCGATATGATCCCAATACTTGATCGCCGCCTTTTTCCACTCCGAGCCCCAACTCCGCTGGGCCACTCCCGGTGGAATCCGGCCGAACGAGCTGAGTGCGGAATAACTTGGTTCCGCCCCGCGCTGAAAGACGCCGCCGCGCAAGATATTTTCAGGGACTTCCTCGAGATCTCCATCGAAATCGGAGACCCCGACTCCCACCGAACCCGCGGTCATGAAGAGGTTCAGGGGTTCGTCGTACACCAGAGTGCCTCCGCCTCCGGAGCCGATCTGATGGGTCAGATTCATGCCCAGAGTTCCCTTTCCCGTAACCGGGTCATAGGAATCGCCGATGCCCGATAAATACAGCAGGCGCACGCTGTTGGGCGTCCATGCCGCCAGAATCACCACGTCGGCGGGCTGCATGGTCTCCTCGCCGTTCTCATCCATGTAGATCACGCCTTCGGCATGACCGTCACGGTGCACGATCTTGCGCACCCAGGAGTTATTCCGTAAAACAAAGTTTTTCTGCTTTACCAACGTCGGCATCAGACGGGACGTGGGCATGGCTTTGGCGCCCGACTTGCATCCATGGTCAGGGCAAAATCCGCTATAAAAGCATCCAGGCACTGAGACGCCGTCGGGATTCGTGTAGTTCTGGCTACAGATGCCAGACGGGATAGGATAGGGATGATAGCCTAATGCCTCCGCGGCCTTCCGGAAAAAGGTCATTGTATAAGTCGACGTGAGCGGAGGCGTTGGAAACTCGTGCGACCGCGGCCCCTCGAAGATATTGCCGCCGGGGATCAGCTTGCCGTTCAAATTACCTGCCTTGCCGCTTACTCCCATCAACTGTTCGGCACGCCAGTAGTAGTCCTCGAATTCGCCGTAGGTTATGCCCCAGTCGCGCACGGTGCAATCCGGCGGTAGCCGCGAGGCGCCAAACTTTTCGCGCAGATGCGTGGCCATAACCATATGCTCGGGGAGAAAGCGATCGGCAATGCCTCCCCAGGCTTCCGAAGCGCCCCCGGTTCCGGTCCCGGGGTGAAAGGAACCATACTGGCGGATGGGAACAGCCGTATCTTTGTCGGTGTGGCGAAGCGTAATGGTTTGCTCCGCGGCACTCTGCACCAATCCCACGCGCCTGCTGTCAAGGTCGTCCATCTCCTCAACATATTTCTCAAGCGACCGGGCCGGACCACGCTCCAGGACGACCACGTTCAGCGCCGTTTTGATGGCAACCTCTTTCGCCACTACTAAGCCTGCGAAGCCGCTTCCGATGACGACGACATCTGTGGATTTAAGGCGTTTCAATTCTGTACTCCTTCCCTGACAGACGATCGGTACAGCTCAATCGTCCTTGGGATAAACGGTCCACATGATGCTCGGATTTATGCTTACATTCCGTCTGTGATGTCTATCACGGAGTCGTGGATTGCCCTGCGAGGCTTCGCCGCGATTACGGAAGATATCCGGACGCACCTCCTGTAAGCTGATGAAGCCCGGAAGCTCTTACTTTTATTGCCTTTTGACTGCATTCTTATGGCAGCATTCGGGATAGGAGGCTCAAGAACTGTCTTTGGCGTGTTCACGCTGCGCGCAGGGCTTCAGCGATGGGCGCGAAGTAGCCGCCCAGGCAGGCACTTGGCGTCAAGTTTCCTCTTTTACATCCTCAAAATAGACAGCCACGAATGGCGAAGAATGCAACCCTCCGTCAGAAAATGGTGGCGTGTTAGTTCTTGGGCGCCAGCATCACCGTAATTCGACCGACACTCGTATCTCCGGCATAGAGGTTGTCGTGATCGTCAAAGACCCAGTAACTGGCCTCAATGAACTGGCCGTTGCCGATGCCCATCCCGTTGCCGATCGCCCCCAGCACCTTGCCGTCGCGGTTCAACTTCAGAAACTGCCCGTCCTGGCCGCTCGCCATCCACGGATTGCCCTCGTGATCGAAATGAAGAGCACACACCAGGTTCCGCATTTGCAGCGTCTTGACGAACTGCCCGTTAGCCGTATAGACGACGATGCGGTATTCTTCCCGGTCGCCGATCCACACGTCGCCGTTGGTGGGATCGACGGCCAACCCATGGACCTCGCTGAACTTTCCCTGTCCCACATTGTCGCCATACCACTGGTTGACGTAGTTGCCGTTCGCGTCCAGGTGGATAACCCGCGCCGCGCCCGACACGTCCGCTGGATCGTCTGAATCGGTATCGTTGGGACTTTCGTTGGCATGTCCTTCGCCGATATAGACGTCGCCATTGGGACCGAAGGCGACCATCAGCGGCTGCCACAACAGCCTTTGCCCCTTGGACTCAACCCAATCCCCGCGTTGGCCCTTCACGCCGAAGGTTCTGAGGAGCTTCCCCTCCGGACTGACTTCCTCCACGATGGAGAGACTTGCGTAGCACAGCCAGATATTGTCGTGGGAGTCGATGGCCATGCCGTGCGCCTTGTACGCGTGGGGGATCACGTCTTCGCCGACGGTCTTGATCAGCTTGTGATCCGGGCCGAACTCATACAACTGCGGGGTCCCCTGAGGGCTGCGCTTAAAGAGCCAAAGGTCGCCCTTCGAGTCCAGGGCCACCGACGGGGCGCCGCCGATGCCCTCGGGCACATCGTACGGGTAGGTGAACGTGTATCCCATATTTTGCTTCCACTCGACGCGCTGTAATTGCCCGCGGTTGCGCGGACCTTCGCCGTTGGTCATGCGGTTGTCGCAGACCGGCGAGTGAGTGCACTCCGGCACGTTGCCGCTGGCGGCGGCCATCGCCTTCATCTGGTCTACCTGGGCCTTGCACTGCCCGGTCAGTTTGTCCGCGTTCTGCATCAGGCAGTCCCGCGCACCGAAGCCGCGCTGTCCCTTGCACAACTGCGCCATCTGGTCCCTGCAGGCAGCCAAAAACCCGCCGCCTCCGAATCCACCAGCTCCGCGGGTTCGGGGAGGAATAGTGACTTGACCACCCGGGGCCACAATGGTTCGTCCGCCGGGATCGGGGAAGGAGCCTTGCAGAAACCAGGCCGGCGATCCGTCCACGGCCGGGCCCTCGGTAGGCGTAGGCGAACTCTGCGCTCGAGACAACGTGGATGTTGCGGTGAAACTTATGCCGAGCGCCAAAGCAGCGATGCCGGCTAAATGACGTCTATTCATTTCAATCCCCCCTGGACTTTACTGCGATTAGCCGGAATTTTTGTTCTGTCTTTCGGCTGCGGTTCAATATACCCCCGTTTACCTCGGCTCGCAAACTTTTAGCATTGGTTCCAAGGCCAAAGGGCCGGTCGCGCAGGACACGGCCTTTGCCGGGACCAAAAAAGCCATGTTTTGCCCTGTTCCGTAGCGATTTCACGCACGCTTCTCCCTCATGGATGGGAGACTTCACTTACGGTTCGCCATCCTTCTCGTCTCCGGTTTCGGAGAACTGAGAAGTCGGCGGTTTGGCAAAATTTAGCAACACGATTCTAGCAACGCGGGGAATAAATTCTTAAGAATCAAAAAGTAAGTTAATGGGAGAGGGGGATTCTTATCAAACAATAAGAGGTTTATATTCAGCAATATGATAGCAGCGAGATTGAAAATACCCCCAAATATACCCCCCACAGTGCAGGGCTTAGGGCTTTTGCCGCCAGATCGAGCCGGAATCCCTTACGGAGCGCCGACCAGTTCCGGGAGATACCGAATCCCCTGGCACTGGTTGGTCGGAACACCGCTACCGGCTTGCAACCTCTGTCTATGACGAGTCGCGAGCAGCCGAGCTTTCGCCTGCTATTCTCGCTCGTTCCAACATCCAGGAGTAGAGATCCGGATAGCACTTCTTGAGGTACTCTCTCCTCTTTCGGATTGCGTCGCCGGACAGGTCCGCCGCAAGAGGGCGCTCTGAAACAGCCTGATACAGCTCAGCAAGATGCTCATCGTAGTGCTGGCCGGTTTTCAGCCGAACGAATTCCGACACGACAATCAAAAAGAAACCGTAGAGATTTCCTTCCTTATGGCCGCGCTTCCCAAACAAGTCCAGCATCCCGCCAACCACCTTCGAGAACTCGGCGAGCTGCCCTGGGAGATCGCTGAAACTGGAGATGTATGGGAGCAGTACATCAGAATTCGGCCCGTGGAAAACCTCCGATTCCAACTTCGAGCCAAGCTTCGCCGCATCGGCCACAAGCTTTGCCTCTTTTTCCAATAGTCCATTCTCCGATCGCCCCTTTGGTCGTCTCTTCCCGCCCTGGGGGATCACCGCAGCATAGACCTTGAGCATTGAGTACAGGAGTTTCCGATCCGGTTCACTGAGCTTCCGCAGCGGATTGGTGGCGGAAACGTGCCGGAATGCCTGGGCTGTAGGGCCAACGAGATCGACGACCATGGGCAATTGACCTCCTCCTAAGCCGGACAAAAGTACGGTCAGGGTTTTGTCCATTGAACTCCTGCTTTCCGATTCTAAGCTGCAAGCAGCAATTGGAAGGAGTTCCTAACATGGCCAACACGATTCTCAGACTTCCGGCAGTAAGGACACGAACCGGACTCTCTAGATCAACGATTTACCTCCGTATAGCGGAAGGCAGATTCCCGCAGCCAATTTCCTTGGGTGCTCGCGCAGTCGGCTGGGTCGATGCCGAAGTCGAGGCATGGCTCGCCGGCCAAATCGAACTGAGCCGCAGGACTCCGGGAGAACGCTCGGGAGTGCTGGAGGTGCGCTGATGGTAGCGCGCTTACCAGAGTCGAGCACGATGCGTGTGGTCGCCTCCACAAATAGGCAGCCGGCGCGGGCAAAGCAAGACCTGCGCAATAAAGCAAGGCGGACAAAGTGAGGAAGTGGTTGAATGAAAAAAGGTACGCCGCAGGCATCGCTATTTGAAACGGACGAGATTGTCCAAGAGCGTGATCCGCTGGCAGACATCGCTGGGGCAACTGTTGGCCCGGTGGTCGCCGCAGCCCCGGACATTCCGCTGACTTCCCCGCCACCGCCTACGCCAGAGCTTATACCACCTGTTGTCGCTCCGCAGCCGCTCATGACAACGGTGGAGGCCGCCAAAGTCACAGGGGAATTGCTCGAAACGTGCCGAACATGGATTCGTCGCTACATCGTTGTGTCGGACGAGCAAACCGTCATCATGGCAGCATGGATACTGCATACTTACGCATTCGATGCGTCTGAGACAACGCCATACATCCACATCACCGCACCAGAAAAGGCTTGTGGCAAATCTCGCCTGATGGAGACATTGGAGGCTATCGCAGCCGCGCCTATTCGCTCCGGGGGTATGACCCCTGCCGCGCTGGTGCGATGCATCCACTCAAAGTCTCCAACGATTTTCCTCGATGAAATGGACGCCCAACTGGGCGGAAACAAAGAGTATGCCGAAACAATTCGGGGAATCCTCAATGAGGGCTTTCGCAAGGGTGGAAAAGTAATCAAGTGCGCTGGAAAGACCCATGAGTTGCGAGAGTTCAACGCCTATTGCCCAAAGTGCTTCGCAGGAATCGGCGATTTGCCAGGTACGGTTGCATCCCGTTCCATCATGATCGAGATGCGCCGGAAGATGCCCAACGAGGTCGTGGAGCCTTTCCGTCAGAGAGCAGTGAAGGCCGCCGCGTTGCCAATCAAAACAGCGTTGGAAACATGGGCAGGACGGAGGGCCGTAGACTTGCTTCTAACGCTTCAAACAGCATCGGTTGCCAGCCTCAGTGACCGTCAGAATGATATTGCGGAGCCTCTGCTGTGTATTGCTCAGCTCGCCGGGAACGCATGGCTCCTGATGCTCACAGAAGCCTTGCAGTCAGTATTCAAGGGCACCAGTGGGGAGGATAGCTCAATAGGTGTCACCTTGCTGTCCGACATTCGCCTCGTCTTCGATGAGCGCAAGACGGATCGAGTCTCATCGAAAGTCTTGGTTGAATGTCTTTGTGAGATTGACGGCCGGCCGTGGGCAGAGTGGTCCCACGGAAGGTGCATGACTCCAAACAATCTGGCACGCCAACTCAAGAAATACCGCATAGGTTCACTCAAGATTCGTTTGGGGAATGAAACCGCGCAAGGCTATCGTCGGGGGGATTTTGAGGATGCCTGGACGCAGTTTTGTCCTACCCTCCCTATTCAAACCGGAACAATAGAACAACCCGCGTCTTCACAGGACGAAACTGCATTTTCAAACCGGCACACACATTCCTCTGTTCCGGTTGCAAAAAGTGCCTCAAACCCGCATGAACAAAGGGGCGTTCCACTTGTTCCGGTTCAAAACGGGGGGAAGGCCGTTTCAGAGGTGAGAATATGAGCGCAGCCTTGGAACTGATTCGGGCAGTGGAAGCAAACGGCGGTCAGATTCGAGTCGAGGACGGATGGCTGGTAATCGCGCCCGAAGATGCCGCCGCGCCGGTGATGGAAGCGTTGCGCCAGCACAAGGCCGAGATTATCAGGTTGCTCGAATCGGCCAGCATCCCGCCCGACGACCCGGCAGAGTGGCGGGAACCGTTTGCGAAATGGCTGGACTCCGCCTGTGTGCGTAATCCGCGATGCTTTGGAGGCGTGGCTTGCCTGCATATTGCTTTCTGCGAGTGGGAAGCAGGGCGGGGTGGGGTTCCTTGCAACAGGGAGACCTTCGAGCGGCTGCTGACAGAGCGGGGCTTCCTGGTGGGCGAAGTCGCCGGCGTGGTGCTGGTCTCCGGCCTGACATTCAGGGAGGACGCTGAGGCGGCGGGATTGTGACCGGCAATTGGATGCAATGCCCCGTCGGTCCGGCGGGACTGCTGCGCGGCTGTCGCGACGGCCTGCCTTCACGCAAGCTCACTCCCAAAACTGCTCCGCCAAAAAGCAAATGTCCGAGAGGGCCGACTTTGCTGGCGCCCGGTACGTGCACGCGAATCCTCGGTTCGTACGAAAAAATATCAAAATCAAAAAATGCTACTTTGAGGGAGGGTGGTGTCCGATGACGAAGAATGAGGTCAAGCGGCAGTCATTGGCCTGGCACGTCTCGGAATCGCTGATGCTGGCCGCGGAGCCCGCAACGGATTCGCACTAATGGTGATCCTGATCCCCGGCTTGCATATTGCACCGATAGTGCTGATTCCTCGGGGGAGCGTAATCTATGGTGAATCAATACGGTAAGCCGATGGAGGGGGAGCGACACACTCCCAAGTATCCGCGCGATTACCCTGCATTGCCGTCCGGTTTGTTGCCCTTGCCGTTCTATCCGAACCTGAAGAGAGAGCTTCGATCCGTGACGGGCGCGCTGGTCCTGACTTATCTTGAAATCTACCATCCGCCACCGCAGGACGCATCTGGTGCCCTTCTCCGCGAGCCTGTGACCCTGCACCTGGACCAGATCTCAGAAGACCTACAGATCTCCCGCAGGACTCTATTCACTGCCCTCTGTGTTCTCGCAGCCCGGTGGGGAAGCGAAGAGGCTCGGGCGCGCGCAGCCCGCGCCGGCCGCGAGTTTCTGAATCCTGCACACACCATCAATGGCAAGTTCAAGTTCTACTCGATCACAGGAGCCATCGGCTATATTCCCCACACAATCGTCCAGCTACACCGGAACTTTTCGCTCATTTCATACACGCTTAAAAACGCGGGAATCACCTCGCTCGCGCAACAGGATTTTATTGGCATAGACCGTTTCAAGACTTTGGACGCCGCCGCCATTTCAGCGCCAACTGCGCGCGCTCTGGCACAAAAAGAATCGCTTTCGGAGATTCTGTCGCGGACATCTGTGCTTGCGGGGGATCGGCGGAGCACACGTTATCCGCGGCTGCGCGCGGCTGTGGGGGCTGGCCTACTCCCAGCGAGTGCGCTCAAGATGCGACGAAATGCGGGGAAACACTCTTCGGACAGTGCGGAGCGGGAATGAGCCGAGAAGTCGTTGAGCTGTCGGGATGCTCTTTCACTCACTCTTCCGGGGAGCTTTTCCGTAATGGCAGCCGGGACTGCCCCATCCGCTGAATCAAACCAGCCATCTTGATGACCGTTTCCAGGCTGATCGGGGGCATCTTGCGGTCCTCACTGAGGTAGCCAGCAATATATTCCGCTGAGGGCGTCTCGATTCCCAGCCGGGTACACACAAGGTACGAGATGGATTCCGCCTCACACTCCTCCACTTGCCGATCCACCTTGCGCCGATCAGGCCAGTGTTTTTGATTTGGACTGCCAAGATGGCCGCAGTAAAGGTGGGCAAGCTCGTGGACAAGGGTCGCGTATTGCTCCTCGCTGGATTGGTGGGAATTGAGCAACAACTCATAGCGCACTGGAACGGTCTCGCGCTTCTCTTTGAAGGTTGGGGGTTCCGGCAAACGGAACACGTCCCTGGTATTCGATGGCTGGATTTGACCAGCGTGCTGGGAGCCAAATTCGCGCTGGTGGACTCGAACGCCATCCCGCTTTGCATTCTCAATCGTTTTGCCGAGTTCGCCGTTCTCTGTTCCGCGATGAATTGCGAATGGATTGGTGACGGCCGGCGGAAGCGGTAGGGCGTCGGGCAAGGGGGTGGTGTCGCTGACATCGAAAACGAAGAGAACCGGCCCCTTGGGTTGCAGGATTGTGATGGGCCTCGCGCCGGGATGAATCGTGCGCTTGTAATGCTGACCCCAGCGTTTCGGTGTGGCAACAAACCGCGCTCCGGGCATCTGGGTGTGAACCAGCATCGCATTGAACGGGGAGTACATCCTAAATCGAGCGATGAAGTGGAGCAGGTCCGCGTACGCCGCTCGCGTTGCAAACTGTCCTGCTATCAGAAAGAGTTCGTCCAGAGCCTTCAGCGATTCGAGCGATTCGGAATGCGTTGGCTGATCGTCAAACGGAATATCGTCGTCATGCACAGATCAACCTCTGTTCGTCATGCGCGTTTGCGCGTTGTCCTCTTGCCACTGCGCGCGCCGTATGATCTCGTCCTGCACCAGCGCCTTGCGGACACGACTTGTTACTGTCGCGGTCCTGCGGATCAGTGCGTCGAGTTGTTCCGACGTTGCATCCATCGGGGCCGCTGCCTATCTTCGTAAATGCTCATATCGCTCCTTGGCTACAGCGAACAAATCGCTACAGGAATCGGGACCGGCGTGCATCTCTATTTGTCAATTTCAACCGTTACTGGTTCATCCAACTCGACTGGGCCGTCGATCGTGACTGAGCCGTCTACAGTGACCGCGCCATCCACGAATGAAGAACTCTCCAGTCTTTTGGCCGCGGCTCCTCGAAGTGCGTTGCGGCGTTCCTTCGGTAACGCATAAAGGGCGTTCTTTACCTGTTCGCTCCGCATCTGGTGAAGTTCATGCCAAATGCCGCCCAACTCCAAAATGACCACGACCAAAGCGGCTGCCTTGGCGATTACGCGAATGTTAATGCGGCGATAAACGACGAATTGCCGCAACCGCAGGTGCGCTGAATGCAGTCTTTTCCCCTTCAGTGAATCCGAGTCCATAACATCCACTTCTTTCGCGTCAGCTTTGAATTGAATCGCCACCTCTTCTGGCGTTCGCCTGGAGAAAACAGAGATCTGGGCAACGGTGGGGAAGCGGCGTGAGAAACACGGTCGGCACAATGGGAGGGATCAGTGTAGACGTGAGGACAAGTACGCGGGCAACTTGCCTCCAACGCTTACAAATGGTCTTTCTCTGAATCACCAAAGTGTATTTCTCCTACGGCTTCGGCGTATTCGCGGCAAACCACGCTGCCGCTCTTTGCTGTGTCCTGGATAGGTCGTCAGGAGTCAACTTCGCTGCGGCTTCATCGCGAGACTTGGCAAACCTCTCCTGTTCTTTCCCCTTGGACCTTGCAGCGGCAAGGTTCAGCCAGAAGTAAGCTTCTGAATAGTCCTGCTGCACGCCATGGCCTCCGTAATACAGTAAGCCAAGGCCGAATTGCGCCACCGCATTACCTTGATCCGCAGCCTTTCGATACCACGTTGCCGCTTGAGCGTAGTCCTGTGCAAGGCCGTGCCCATTTTCGTATAAGTCGCCAAGGTTATTCTGAGCAAGAGCGTAGCCTTGGTCGGCAGCTTTCCTAGTCCATTCAGCCACCTGAGCGTAATCCTGCGGGACACCACGACCGTAGAAGTACAATTCGCCAAGCATAGATTGAGCTCTGGCATTGCCTTGGTCAGCAGCTCTTCGAAACCACAGAACAGCCTGACCGTAATCCTGGGGCACCCCTCGGCCACGGTAATAGAGCGAACCAAGGTGCTCCTGAGCCTCGGCAAAGCCCTGATTCGCGGCCTTGTTGTACCAAACCGCCGCTTCCGCAAAGTCCTGCTGGACTCCTTGCCCTTTGGCGTAGGAAAGTCCGAGGTTGAATTGCGCTCCAGCATTGCCCTGGTCTGCGGCTTTGCGATACCATGCCGCTTTCTGAACTGGATCGGTTGGTATCGGCTGTTGACCAGCATCAACAGTGGTTGCAGCGGCCTGCTGCAGTGGTCTGGAATCTTCTCTTTGTGTGGTGCTCGGCGCAACTTTTGCTTCATGCTTTCCCGGCAGATGGAAGGGGATTTCGTAGCGCACGTTTCCAATGTCTGCCCTCACCAGCAGATTCTCCCCGGCTTTCTGCTCTGGAAAGAACAGCCGCCCCATCGTATGCTGCCCTGGGTCCAATGTAGTTCGCTTAAGCTCCTCGCCAACGAGATAGGCACCGCGGCTCTGCGTTCTCCCGATGTTTGCTTGCGCTCGGTTAATGGCGTCGCTCTGAGCTTGAGGATTGGGGATCGTGACGCTGTAATCAGCCGTGGTCCCGTCGCTGTAGGTGGCGGTTCCCGTGGCGTTTGTTTCAGCGCCAAACGAGGACGCTCCAGCCGCAAGAGCGTTGGCGATGCGAGAGCGCCGCTCCATCGACTTTGCCATCTTAATAGCTTCAGCACGTTTAAGGTCTGACAAACCTTTGTCTGTGCTTTTGAGTAGGTGGAAGCTTTCAGGGATCACGTCGAGCCGCCCAGCACCCTCTTTGGGATTTTCAACATAGACGGAAATTGCAAGCTTGCCAGAGTCCGGTGCAAGGACAACTATGATTGATGCCTGATTCGTGAACATCCCCTTTTCTTCGAGGCCATTTTCGTATCGATCGTCGCAACCTGGACCATTGGCCTTCCAAGTCAGAATGATCGGATCGGCTATTGCACCCGCGGCTGAGGCTGCTTCAGACGGCGCTTGCGCAAGAGATTGAAGACCTGTGCAGAATAGGCAGATCAAGACGATTTGCGGAATTTGCCTTTTCACATCTTCCTCCGAAAATCATTCCAGCAACTGCAAAAGCGAAATGTGCTGTTTCTTCATCTCGAAGCGGCGTGTTCCGCCTCCCGGCTGTCCGCTGCCTTGTCCTCTTGAGTCGCGGGCGAAGAGTATGCAGTCTTGGTTCTCACGGAGCCTTGTAGTGCATGCACAACATCCGATGCGGATTATACGCCGACCCTTGAGGGGTGGCAAATGATATATGCGTCCGTCTGGGACGGCGATTACGAAAGCTGAGAACTGAACGGGGCTGGAATCAGGCGTATCTTGCTGAAATTTCAGGAATCGGCCGTGTCCACATCTCCGAGTTGGAGAACGGGCGCCGGGAGGCCGGCCTGCGCATCCTCGAAATGCTGGCGGTCAGCTTCGGGATTTCTCTTTCTGAAATGCTGCGTGACCTCTAGCAAGCGCCGACGGGTACGAGGTCTCACGGCACACCTACCTAGAGCCGCAGCCGGTTCCGAGTGAAACCACTAGAGCGGCTTTGACTTCATGCTCGTTGAGGGGTGCGCCAGAACCAATACCCTGCCCATCCAAGCAGCAACACGCCGAGAACCATGTCAATTGGCTGCCAGTGCTCCCGGTGCATCCTAACCGGCAGGACCGGGTTTAGCAGGAGAGCGGTAGCCAGAAAAGCCCACATCCAGCCCCGTGGCCCTGCCTGGTACACCCGCACCGCCCAATAGACCCCGCCCACCGTTGCCGCCGTCCTCAGTGCCATGTAAAAGCCGTAGGGATGCCTCCCCTCTGCGGCAACCAGCAGGAAGATTGCCACCAGCACGGTGAGCGTAACTTCCCAAACCCGTTTACTGTCCATGAAAGCACCTCCGCTGAGATCATTATCAGGGTACGTTCCGCCACCGATGCTGGTCGAACAAGCCGGTAATCAGAGCATGTCCCGCGCGTAGTTGAAAGTGGCGGGCGGCGGTTAGGTTGATGTTACTACGCCGCCTTCTGGTTGGCGGTCGCAGCCGGGTTGAGGATCGCTTCCAGCGCCCATAGATCGCGGTGTCCCATGATGCGTTTGAAGCGTTTCTCGGTTCTGAGGAACGCCGAAGCCATCCAGCGCAACACCATTCTGCCGTTCTGCCAGTGGGTGACGCGGCGGGTCTGGATGCGGACTCCGGCGTGCGGGCTCTCGATGATGTTGGTGGTCGCCAGGCAGCGGTGCAGCGCCGGCGGGATGTCGAGCCGGTTGATGGTGAAGCACTCCTCCAGACCCTCCAGCAGGCTGGCCGCCGCCTGCGGATACTTCTGGTCCAGCCATGCTGCCAGTTTCTTGATCCGTGCCATGCCTTTGTCGGCGTCCAGTTTCCAGGCTGCGCGCAGCAGGCTTTTGACCTGCGCCTTATCGTCCTTGGTCAGATAGTCGAGCACGTTGCGCAGCTTGTGCGCGCGGCAGCGTTGTACCGGCTGATGGCTGCCGAAGACGGCGTTGATGGCCGCCCGCAGCGCCTTGGAACCATCGATAACGAACAGCATCTTGCGCTTGGGATCCACGCCGCGCGAGACGATGTCTTCCAGCAGTTCGGTCACTACGGTGGAGTTTTCCGTGGCGCCTTCCCGGATGCCCAGCACGTGCTTGTGGCCCTCGCTGTCCACGCCCACCGCGCCGATCATCGTGTAGTCGCCGAAGATGAGCCCGTCGATGTAGATGACCAGCAGTTTGAGCTCGTCGAAACGCCGCGCCAGCAGCGCTTCCACCTCGGCTTCGGAGGCCTCGATCGCTGCCCGGCTCACCGCCGAGCGCGACACGCCCGCCGTCTCCGCCATCGGGGGGATGACTTGCTTATAGTTGCGCGTGGAAACCCCGTGCAGCAGGATGTCCAGCATCCGCGCTCCCATCGGCGTTGGGTTTTGCATGGCCGCGTAGGCGGGAACTTCCACTTCCTGGCCCCGCCGGCCTTTGCTCCGCAAGCGGGGCCGCTGGACTTCCAACTTGCGGTCGCTCAGAAGCACCTGGCCTGCTTGGCGACCGTAGAAAACCACGTCGCCCGAGCGCCGCTTGCCCTGCTGCTGCGGGCCGCCTGCGGCCTCGATGGCCGAAAGTTGCAACACCGCCTGAATGGCCGCTCGTCCGGTGACGTCGATCAGTTCGTCACAGGCCACCTGGCACTGCTCGATCAAATCCACCATGGGCAACAACGCCTGCCCATTCTTGGCCAGAAAGCCGGCCAGTTCCTGCTCGTTGACTTTCCCTTGCTTGCCTATCGTATGGTACGTTTTCTTCACGGCGGTTCTCCCTTCAAGGTTTGGCAACCCGATTCTTTCAGAATCAGGCTGAACCGCCGCTCAACTTTCAACTGCAGATGGGACATCCTCGGTAATCATCGTGTACTGGTGGATATTTCGAATTGTGCAAGACCGATTGCGAGGTTGAGTTGTCTTGAAGAGAAATGATGGCCAAATATTGATAATTCACGGGCATCAGGATTCCCATCGGACACGAATTGAGAAAATGCTTTTCCAAGCTCCCAATAGGGAGACAATCGTTCGCGCTTCTTTGGGTCAGAGTCGAGATTAGCGTTCCATGCTCTGCCATAGACCTCAAAACGCTCACAGATTGTTGAGTAATCAAAACCCTTGAGAGCACAGTAAGACTCGATGCCGTTGTTATAGTGCATACTTACTAAATTGAATCCACTATGATTGGCAGACATAGATTGAAGATTTTCATCCACCAAAAACAAATTCAGGAATAGAAGTTCGTCTCGGAACAGTTCCTCGCTTACTGGATTAATTGCAAAAGCTCGCAAGACATCGAGTTCGTCCTGGCTTGCAGGAATAAACGCAAACTGTAGCAATTCGCCGGCAAGTGAATAGGCATCAACGGACTTTTTTATCCGACCATTTGCTTTCGGTTGGTCACTGGGAGCGGGCTCGGTATCCTGAGGCGATACGTGGCGGGCGATTTCGGAACTGGGCTCACTACTCCGGCGTGTTGCACTGGAACACACTGGCTGCTGTTTCGACATGGGTATCGATCCTTGCGAGAATTCTATACAAAATGGCGTCCAGGGTCGATGGAGGAAAGCCGTAGTCCACTCGCGCCAGGGCAACTGTAATGGAAATCAAACGCTATGATCCCGGTGAGCCTCAGACGGCTTGCAGACGCCTTTTGTGCGTCCGGGCCGGCATAGCGGCGCAACTCTCGAACATGCAAGCGGAATGAGGCTTTCTGAGCCTTTGTGCGGCTTTGTGAGCCTTTTTCTGCCCTCACAGGGCCTCCGCAATGTGCCGCACATGGCCCTCTTAAAGGTACATGTGTGCGGCATTATAAATCGCTAGAAACAAACGGGATACAAGAGCAAAACAGCCATTGTGCGTCTGCGCTTTATGTTCCACTACTGCAAGACTCAGTGAAGACGACTGCAAAACAGCCTACCTCCGGGCGGTCCTCGACCGTCGGAAAGCGCAGCCTGCGGCTGCAAGAATCGCGCGATTAAAGACGAAGAAAGACGAATATCCACGACTGATTGGCACTAGGGCCGAATCGTCCTTATTCGTGGTTCGGATATGCGGGTGGGCCTTCGCCGGGGGCTTCCTGGTCTGTTGATGCGAACCTCGAAAATAAAAGCGGAAGGGCTTCGTTTTGGCTTTTGCTTTTCCATGCTCATGCCCGGATAGTGGGAAATTCGGCCTGGGTTGAAGCTCTGGGTCAAGGCCGCGGAGCGCCGCGTCCTACGCGGTTTAGCCTTGACGCGGAGCTGGTCAGGCCGATACTCGCTGAGCCGGGTGGCATTCCGGGAGATTCTTCGGAAAAGATTCCTTGAGTTTAATGAAGGCTCATTGCGGACCGAAGCTCCGATGCGCACGAAGCTCAAGCCTCAGTTCTTTCTGGAGCGCCTTGCTCTTCTTGAGGCGTTTGAAGAACTCTTCGAGGACACTCACAACAATCGCGTTGATGCTGACCCCTTCGGACTCTGCCCATTCTTTTAGCGCTGCTCTGGCTTCTGGACCGACATGAAGGAGTTGTGGGTTGGAAAGCTCCAGACCCGCCTTGCGCGTTTGCTGTATCTCCACTTTTTCTCGATCAACCTGACTGAGAGCGAAAAGAACAATCCGGGCTAGATCGCCCTTTACTCGCGACTCCTCCGTGATTGCATCTCGCAGATCAATCGGAAGCCGCAGCGTCATTCCTGGCTTGTCGTCAGCCTTGTCTTGCACTTTCTTGATCGCAGTCCGGGCTTTCTTCTTCACTGTCACAAATGGACCTCGGCTTTCATTCTGCGCTTTCCCTGAGCTTTCAAAAGGGCCGTAGGTTCTGTCCGCTCCCGCATTCACAAGGCGCGCTGAAAGCCCATCACACAGACGACACTCATCTATGATGACACGCCACTACTGCCATGCACGTCGCGGTAGTCGGTTCTCTTCTCGCGATTTTACCCGATGGCCAAGTTGTTTGCCGCAGACGAATATGGCACACTATAAGCGATGTACATTGCAGTAGTAGATGATCGGCAGCTTGCGGACCCGGAGGTAAGAGGATGCCCGAGAAGATTTTGAGATTGCCAAACGTGTTGGATCGCACCGGCCTGTCACGCAGTACCGTCTATCTGCGCGTCACTGAAGGAAAGTTCCCAAGGCCAGTGTCGTTGGGCGCCAGGGCTGTCGGCTGGATCGAAACCGAAGTGGAGGAGTGGATTGCCCGCCAGATAGAGGTCAGCCGGGAAATCAGGGGGCAACCTACTCGCGTGAATCCGTTGTCGTCAAGGTGAGGCCCGGAGTGGGTTCCCCCCTGGCATCCGTCTGGGATTGGATTGCAGGGCATAGCCTGATTCTCTGCCGGCCGAACTGACCGAATGGCTATGCCGCTGTTCCACGGAAGGGCAACACCTTACCTCCGCGTTGCGTCCGCTCCAGAAAATCGCCCCAGTCCTGCATCATCTTGGCGCGGGGCTCCAGGTAGAGGGCGTGATTGTAGGCGGCGCTCACGGCATTGCGCGGGGCGTGGGCAAGCTGCAATTCGATGTGCTCGTGCGCATAACCTTGCTCATGCAGGATGGTGGACGCCAGACCGCGGAAGCCGTGACCAGTCATGCGGCCTTTGTAGCCCATGCGCTCAAGGGCTCCGAGGATTGTCATGTTGCTCATTGGCTTCTTGGGATTGCGGTCGCCGGGAAACAAGAACTCGCTGGTGCCTGAGAGGGTTTGCAAGGTGTCAAGAACCCCGACTGCCTGCTTGGACAGGGGGACGATGTGCGCAGTCCGCATCTTCATGCGTTCGGGTGGAATATCCCACCGGCGAGCTTCGAGATTGAACTCCGACCACCTGGCTCCGATCAACTCGCCTGTCCGAACGAAGGTGAGCGCCATCAGCTTTATTGCCAGCCTCGTTACATGAGTGCCCTGATAGACCTCAATGGCTCGCAAAAGGGCAGACAGTTCCTTGGCTTCCACACGGGCGTAGTTCGTCTTGTGCGAGGACTTAAGGATGTCCCTCGGCCGGATCTCCGTCGCCGGGTTCCGGCGGGCGTACCCGTGCGCAATGGCATATCGGAAAACCTGCCCCGCTGTTTCCAGGGCGCGCTTGGCGATGTCTCGGGCTCCCCGATCTTCGATGGCCTTCGTCATCGCTACCAGCTCAGGTGCTTCGATCTCCGCCACGGGACGCGCTCCCAAGCCGGGCAGAATATCCATTTCAATCCGCCGCCGCGTGTATTCGACGTGTCGCGGGCTCTTGCCCTCCGCCCAGTGCTCCAGCCACATTGAGGCGATGTTCTTGAATGAGCCTTCCGTTTGGACGCGTTCTTCGGTCCTATCCTGTTTCCTCTTCGCCATCGGATCAATTCCGTTCGCGAGCACCTTCCTGGATTCGTCCCGCCGCTCTCGTGCCTCTGCCAAGGTGACCATCGGGTACTTGCCAAAGGACATCAACTTCTCCCGGCCCTCGAATTCATAGGCCCACCGCCACAGCTTTCCTCCGGCGGGTGTGACCCATAGAAAAAGGCTATTCGCATCGCTCAAACGGTATGGCCTGTCAGCGGGCTTCGATTTCCTTACTTGCGTATCGGTAAGCGGCATAAAATCCCCCCTAAGAAATCCCCCGCAGGAAAAGTACCCCCCCTTCGGAAAGCAAAATACCCCCCAAAGTACCCCCCTCAGCGGTTGGCTTCCATAGTACGCCACCGGACGTAAAAATACGAAATCCCCAGTGTTTGCCGGGGATTTTGTCTTTATATTGGATGTCTTGGGATGCTCTTGGAAGGGATGCTGGCGGAGAGAGGGGGATTCGAACCCCCGATAGAGCTTTTGACCCTATAACGGTTTAGCAAACCGCCGCCTTCAGCCGCTCGGCCATCTCTCCGGGTCTCAGGGGGATTATACCGGAAGTTGAGTTGCCGGCGCGGAACAGTCAAGCCGCAGAGAGCTGCCGCCGTCCCTTTTGCCGGCGTGCCTCTCGGGCCGCAGGCCGGCAAGGAAGCCTCCGGGGTTGCGTTCGCGCACGGCGCTGAAGAGCGGCGCGCCCCGCCGCCGGCGCATTTTTCCCTTTCTGCAAGTGGCCGGCGTTGTTAGATTCACAATGATGTTTCTGCGTCTGAAGCCGGCGCGGCGGAAGATGCTCCTTCTGCCGCTGATTGCCGCCACCTACTTTATGGTGGCGGGCGGTCCCTACGGCATCGAAGATATTCTGGGCGGGGCCGGCTACGGATGGGCGATCCTTATTCTGCTGCTTCTGCCGGTAGTCTGGAGCCTGCCCACCGCGCTCATGATCGGCGAGCTGGCCAGCGCCATCCCCGCCGAAGGCGGCTTTTACGTCTGGGTGCGCCGCGCCATGGGGCCGTTCTGGGGCTTCCAGGAGAGCTGGCTGTCGCTCGCGGCCAGCATCTTTGACATGGCCCTCTATCCCGCCATGTTTGTCCTCTACCTGGGCCGCTTCATGCCGTCCCTCACCGCCGGATGGAGCGGCTACGCGTGGTCGCTGACAGTAGTGGTGGTCTGCTGCCTGTGGAACCTGCTGGGCGCACGCCGCATCGGCGAGGACTCCATCTGGATGTCGGCTCTGCTGCTCGCTCCGTTCGCAATCTTCATCGCGCTCGGCTTCTGGCGCGGGCTTACGCTGCATCCGGCCATTCACTGGGGCGGGGCTGGAACGCAAGCTGGATTTTCGACCGCCATACTGGTAGCTCTGTGGAACTACATGGGTTGGGACAATGCCTCCACCGTCGCCCAGGAGGTCGAAAACCCTCAGCGCAACTACCTGCGCGCCATGATCGGAGCCATCACGCTCACGGTGCTTACTTACGCCCTGCCGCTCCTCGCCATGGCCCTGGCGGGGATTTCGCCGCGGAGCTTTTCCACCGGCGACTGGGCCACCGCCGCCGCGGCCTTGGGCGGGCCGCTGCTGGAGATGGCCGTGGTGGCGGGCGGCTGCATCACGGGAATCGGCATGTTCAATGCGCTCATGATGAGCTATACGCGCCTGCCCATGGCCATGGCCGGGGACGGCATGTTGCCGCGTTCGTTTGCCCGTTGCAATAGCCGCGGCGTGCCCTGGGTGAGCGTGGCGGCGTGCGGGCTGGCCTGGGCGCTGGCTCTTAAACTGCCCTTCGAACGCCTCATCTCCATTGACCTGATCCTCTATGGCTCGAGTTTGCTGCTGGAGTTTGCGGCCCTGGTTGTCCTGCGCCTTCGCGAGCCGGAGCTGGAGCGGCCCTTCAAGGCCGGCAACCTGGCCTTCGCGTGCCTGTTGGGCGTAGGGCCGGCAGTGCTGATCGCCTATGCGCTCTACGCCTCGCGCTACGAGAAGCTCATTGGCTCGGTCTCGGCGCTCGGGTTCGCCTCCGCCGTGGGCCTGTTGGGACCGGTGTTTTATTGGCTCACGGCCCTGCTGCCGGCGCGGCGCAAGGCCGCGGAATCAACCCTGGATTAGCCGCTTCCGGCGCAAACCAAGCCACACGGCTCCTTTTCCGGGGCGGGCCGATACGTTTTCCCGGGGCGGCTTTGATCGTTTCCGGCGCCGGCGCCGGGCGGACTGGATCGTTTCCGGCATCCGGCTCCCCGCTTACACCACCGCGGCTTTTGCGGCCTGTTGGCGCTTGGCCTTGTTTTCTTCAAAGAGCCTGATGGCGTAGGTCACGCGGTCGCGGGCATAAGCCGCGTCGCGCCAGCCCTTAATCTCCACTCGCTTGCCTTCCAGATCCTTGTAAATAGAGAAGAAATGCGTAATCTCCTTGAGCATGTGCGGATAGATGTCGGTGTAGTTCCACACGTCGGTAAAGCGGGGATTGTTCTTGCCCACGGCCAGCACTTTCTCGTCCAGAGTGCCCTGGTCGAGCATCTCCAGCAGGCCGATGGGGCGCACTTCCTGCACGCAGCCGGGAAAACTGGGGCTGGGCACCAGCACCAGCACGTCCAGCGGGTCGCCGTCGTCGCTCAGCGTGGAAGGGATGAAGCCGTAGTCTCCCGGATAGTGCACCGGCGAGTGCAGGTTGCGGTCCAGCTTAAAGACGTGCAATTGCTTGTCGTATTCGAACTTTTGCGTTCCATCCAGGGGGATCTCAACGACCGCGCGAAAGACCTCGGGGGCGCGGTCGCCAACGGGCAGCTCCAGGTAGTTGACCATCTCGTATTGTTTCTCCTTCGGGGTGGGGAAGGTGGAAAAAAGCGTGATGCCGCGATGCATGAATCCGCACATCGATCCGCAGTTGCGCCGGCGCGCGTCAACTGCCGGAGATACTATAATCGCGGATGATGAAGGCGCATGTCTATGTCACGCTAAAAGAATCGGTCCTCGACCCGCAGGGCCAGACCATCCACAACGCCCTGCGCAAGATCGGATTCGCGGAGGTGACCGCGGTGCGGCAGGGCAAATACTTCGCGCTTTCGCTCGCCGGCGGGCTTGAGCCCGGAGCCGCACGCGCCCAGGTGGAGCGCGTCGCCCGCGAGGTGCTCACCAACCCGGTGATCGAAGAGTACTCGTACCGCATTGAGGAGTAGGGGCCCAGCGATTGAACCGGAGGATGGTTAGGAACCGTAGCGCCTGCAGTGCAGATTTCACGGCGCGAGACGAGGCGCGCGCGGCGATACCGTCTTCGTCAACCTAAAGAAATCAACTCAGGAAAGAGGTGCGCGGGCAAAGCGCAGCCGCGCAAGGCGCGGTTGCGCACGATGCCGCAAACGCGATGCCGTAATCTAGGCGCATGGCCACGCCAGACCACGAGCCCGTGAAGATTGCCTATCTGCGCCGCCGGCTGCTGGAGTGGTACGCGCGCAACCGCCGCAATCTGCCCTGGCGGCAGAACCGCGATCCTTACGCCATCTGGGTCTCCGAGATCATGCTCCAGCAGACGCGCGTGGCCGTGGTGGTGGAGCGCTACCGCGCGTTTATGGCGCGCTTTCCGACGCTGGTCTCGCTGGCTCTGGCGCGCGAGGAGGAAGTGCTGGCGCTGTGGAGCGGCCTGGGCTACTACCGCCGCGCCCGCATGCTGCACAAGGCGGCGCGGTTTGTGGCCAGCCACCACCAGGGCAACCTGCCGGCCACGGTGGATGAGCTGCGCGCGTTGCCCGGCATCGGCGCATACACGGCCGCCGCCATCGCCAGCATCGCCCACGGCGAGCGCGTGGCCGTGGTGGACGGCAACGTGGAGCGGGTGTTGTGCCGGCTGGCGGGCTGGGAGGCAGGCAGCCTCAAAGGCGGCGCTGCCTTCAAACGCAAAATCGAAGGCTTGGCCGCGCAGCTTGTCGATCCCGAGCGGCCCGGCGAATTCAACCAGTCCATCATGGAACTGGGCGCTACGGTGTGTTTGCCCCGCAATCCGCGCTGCCTGGCGTGCCCCGTGCGGCGCGATTGCAAGACCCGCGGCGAGCACAAGACTCTGCCCCGGCCCCGGATGCTCAGCCGCGAGGTTGCGCACGCGCTCTCCGTGCGCATGGGGCAAAATCCAGGCAAGTCAAGCAGGCCCTCCAGCCGCGAGGTGCTGCTCGAGCAGCGCCCGGCCTCGCTCACCGTGATGCCGGGCCTATGGGAGCTGCCCCTGCTGCGCGACCCCGCCGTTCCTGAAGAGCAACTGCGCATGACCGTCCGCCACGCCATCATGCAGGTCAACTACTACGTGCGCATCCGCACCGTCTTTGAGGACGACGCAGAGCAGATCACCGTCCCCGGCGGTGAGCGCCGCTGGGTTTCGCTCGCCGAGGCGGCGGGAATGGCGCTTACCGGCCTCACCCGCAAGGTGCTCACCCGCGCCCACTTGCTCTCTGCCGTGCTGCCCAATGTCCATGCGGTGCGCTCCGATGAGGGGGCATTCTAGAGCATTTTCGATTCACTGGTTGACATTTGTAGGTCGTGCAAGGTGGCTTTTTCTTGAGGAAACAGCCACTTGGCCTCCAGCTTTCTGTAAAGAGCAGAATCGAAAATGCTGAAACGGGGCATCGCCGCCCGGGCGGACGGACTGTGCGTCACCGCTCCGCCCTTCAGGGTATCGGATGAACCATATTGGCGCGATCGAGAACCGCCAGCAGCGCGTAGTAGCTATCCACCAGAAGCCCCTCATACCCATGAGGCCGGCCCTGCCAGTCCATCCATTCGTAGGTCAGGCCGTTCTCCGCGCGGGCTGAGAATCTCTGCTGCGCAAAGGACTTCAGCATGGGCATCAATATTTCATCGCCTTCTTGCTTATCGCCCAGGTGG
This sequence comes from uncultured Acidobacteriota bacterium, assembly GCA_963808795.1. Classification (GTDB taxonomy): domain Bacteria; phylum Acidobacteriota; class Terriglobia; order Terriglobales; family Acidobacteriaceae; genus Telmatobacter. Next base: position 130,482 of record CAWEGL010000020.1, on the reverse strand, counting down.
TAGAGAGCGGCCATGGTGAAGTAGGAAAAACAGGCCGTCGCGCCGCCGTTTTGATAGACCTCGAAAGTATCGCTGCCGTCGGCGCGCGTGGGTCCGCCCCAGCGCGGGTTCAGATCCACGTAGTCGGCCCTCCGGATGGGAATCAGGTTACCGGGAAGTCCCAGCGCAAAGTTGGTGTATCCCACGCTCTTCATCTTGGCCATCAGCCGGTCCATCACCTGCCGCGCCTGCTCTCCCTCGATCAATCCGTAGCGCACCGCAATGCCGTTCACAAAGGTGAAGTAGTAGTCGTGCGGTTGGCCATCGCTGCTTCTCCAGCCCGCCAGCACGCCCGTCGCCGGATCGAAAAAGGCGGCCGCATAGGCATCGTGAATCTCCTGGGCCCGCTTGCGATACTTGGCCGCGTCGGCCGTTTCTCCCACGCGATCGGCGAGCGCCGCCATCGAGCGCAGCGCACGATAGCCCAGCGCGTTCGAATATGCGTCCTGGTGGCCGAATCCAACCGCATCCCACCAGTTAGCCGGGCGCAAGGTCAGCTTTTCTCCCCAGGAGCCGGAGTCGCCACTCACCGGAAATTCCAGCAGCGGGCTGCCGTCCGCATTGGGCGCCGTCATCAACTCGGCCCACTTGCGCAGCCCGGGGTAGTTCTGCCGCAGCCACTGCTCGTCGCCGCTGCCGTCGGCGTAATCGTAGGCCGCAATCAGCAGCGACGGATAGGTGTCCAGAGAAGCATGGGGAAACCACTCGCTGATGGGGCTTGGGGATGCGCTGGCCAGCGCATCCACTCCTCTGTAGCCGGGTTGGCCGTAGGAGAGCACCCCGGCCAGATAGCGGTTCAGGCTGTCGCGAACGATGTCCAGCGCGGTCAGCCCCTTCACCAGCTCCGGCGTATACCGCGCCATATCGCCGTAGAAATAAAGGCAGAAACCCACCGGATCGCTGGCTGAATTGTTGGCCAGGGTATGAGCTTCGGCCTGTAGTTGGAAGGCATTCAACCAGTCGCGCCGGAAGCCGTCGAATTCGGGATCGCCGGGCCGCATTCCGGGGACCGCGGGGAAGATAGCGGCGGTTTGCAGCGTATATTCCAGCACCTTGTGCTCCGCCGTCGCAGCCGGGAAGGTAACCGTCATAAAGGGAACGGGCTTTCTGAAGGCTTGGTAGCGCAGCGTCGGCGGAGCTGTTCCCCGCGACGTAAATGCGCATCGATCCCATGCCCGGAACGTGCAGCAGCGCCGGCAGCGCAATGTTTCCTTCCGGCGTCACGTGGCCCAGCAGCGTGGCATGCGCAATGTCCGTATTGAACCTCCATGTCACATCCCGCGAAGCTCCGTTGGGCTGGAACAGGCTGCGCATGGTTAGCGTGTCGCCATCGCAGCGCAACTCCCAAACCGCGTGCTTAGGATCGGCGCTCGGGGCGTACCGGACCCAGCCGTCCTTCACGCTTACCTTGTACTCAACCGGAGAGGCGCCTGGGGCGACGATCGGGCTGGCGCGGAAGCTGCCCTTCTGCAGCGAATCGTAGCTGAGAGCGGCAAGCCCCGGCTGGTGGGCATCGAAGGCTACCCGTATCGCGGATGTTTCCCTCTGGAGCGCGTTATTCCCGGTCTCCGCAGCCGTCGTCGCAACCATCTCCAGCCCCAGCACCAGGCAAAGAATCCAACCCGTCCTGAAGCTCGTCCGCGGCGCTTGCATGGCGCTCGATCTCAGCCGCTCCATGGTCGTCGTCCCCCGCTTTCCGCCTTTCATCATATGCCCCGCCTGGTTTCCACGGGCGCAGTCAAAAAATGTGCTGGAAATGCTTTGAAAGCGACGCCGGCTCGGAGCCGGAGAATTGCATCTTTTTTGGGGGGCAAGTTGCGCCCCGGCTCACCTGCCAGCTCATCTACGAGGCTCGCCCGCAACCCTCAGTAATAATCCGCACAGCTCATGTAGTAGCCGCACTGCGTGCAGACCAGCTTGCAGCGGTGGCCCGTGAGCCTGCGCCCGCAATTGGGGCACACCTGGCTGTGGTGCTCCGCCGGCGCAGCGCCGGGCTGCCTGCCTGCCGGCTCACCATGCGAGACATTCGCCGCCGCATCGGTAACAAAATCGGGATCGGAAGCGTGCGGCCGCTCAGGCAACATGCCCGACAGATTAGCATAGAGGTAAGGCGGCCCGGCGCTCGTCATCCCGACAGCCGCCTGATGCATTCGCGTTTTAGACTAGCGCCCGGGCTTCCCCATGGCGGCGCACCCGGCAATCAATCTTCAACCACAGGATTCTTGAACCCCCTAAGGAGGAACTTATGGCAAGCAAAGCAAGTGCGGTTTGGACAGGCTCACTGAAGGAAGGCAAGGGCACGATTTCGACGGCGACGGGCGTGCTGAAGGATGCCGACTATTCATTCGCCACGCGGTTTGAGGGCGCGGCCAGCGGCACCACCCCCGAGGAACTGATCGCGGCGGCGCACGCCAGTTGCTTCTCGATGGCGCTGGGCGCGCAGTTGGGCGGCGCGGGCCTCACGCCCGCCAGGATTGAAACCCAAGCGGCCGTCACCCTGGCCAAGACCGATGCGGGCTTCGCGGTCACCAGGATCGCGCTCACCACCACGGCCAGCGTTCCCGGCGCCAGCAAAGAGGTCTTCGATAAAGCCGCCGCCGACGCCAAAACCGGCTGCCCCATCTCCAAGCTCTTCGCCAACAATACCGAGATCACCCTCGACGCCAAGCTGGTGTAATGAGGTTGCGGACGCCGCGGCCGGGGCGTCCAGTCCCGGCCGGCGCACGTAGCGGCAGAAATTTGACACTACCTTCCGCCTTTGCGAAACTCAAGACTGCTGCCTGCTCGGCGCAACCCGCCTGAGCGCCCTGGTGTGCCGAAGTGGCGGAATTGGCAGACGCGCATGGTTCAGGTCCATGTACTCGCAAGGGTGTGGGGGTTCGAGTCCCTTCTTCGGCACCAAATCTCTTAAAGTCCACCTCTTAAAGACAGCTCTCCAGCGGATTCAGAGTTGATGTAGCGGAACCGGATGCGGCCGCGTGGCTTTTTCCTCGAGAAACAGCCATCCGCCGCCGCGGACACACCCCTCAGTGCTCCACGAAAATCGGAGAGCCGCCAACCCCCACCAGCGGTTCCAGAGTTGCAGTACTCAGAAAGCACACTGCCGCGTGGCTTTTTCCTCAAGAAAAAGCCACATTTCACAAACCTCAAAATGGCACATGAACTCTGGAACCGCCTTATTTCTTCGGGTGCAGGATCAGCTTCTGCACGCGCCAGTTCAGCAGCTCGGCCACAAACAGCACGTTCTCCGACGGGCAGGCCATCTCGTGAATCCACCCGAATTGCTTGAGCTGTTTGCCGGTCTCGCCCAGCACCCCCAGCACCTTGCCGTCCAGAGTGAGCTTGTAAATGCGCCCCGGAAAAGCATCCGCGGAGTACAGCACCTGGTGCGGTCCGGGCGTAATGCAGATCGCCCAGGGAGCGCCCGGCGCCATGGTCCCGGTCACGTTCGGGCCCGGCTTGTTGCCGATGGCCGCCGTCGCCGTCGTGTAGTCGAACGGCACATCGATCGTGATCTGGCGCAGAAAGTGCCCGTCCTCGTCGAACACCTGAATGCGCCGGTTGCCGCGGTCGGCCACGTAAATATTTCCCTGGTTGTCGGCGGCGATGCTGTGCGGCGTGTTGAACTGCCCCGGCCCGTCTCCCGGCTCGCCGAACGACATCAGCCACTTGCCGTTCTTATCCACCTTGGCCACGCGGGAGTTGATGTAGCCGTCGCTGATGAAGGTGTCACCTTGCGGATCCCACGTCACGTCGGTCACCTGCCGGAACTCGCCGTCCACCGGGGGCAGCGGCGGGCGCACGTGCCGGAGCGGCCCGGTGCCGTAGTCCGCGGCCTCCTGCTTCCGCCCGAAGACCATCGCAACCCGTCCCTGGGGATCGAACTTGATCACCATGTTCGACCCCTTGTCCGTGACCCAGATGTTGTCCTGCTTGTCCACCTTCACCGCGTGGGCGAACGACCACGCGTAAAGATTGTGCCCGATCTCGCGCATGAACCTTCCATTGGGCGCGAACTCCAAAAGCTGCGCGGCGGCCGCATCAAAGGCCGGCCCCGTGGTGTTGCCGCGCGAGAGCACAAAGACGTCTCCCTCGTTGTTCACGGCCACGCCGGAGGCCTCGCCCAGATACATGTCCGGCGGCAGCTTCAGAAGGTTCGGAACCGAGTCGAAGGGGATTTCAGGCACGGGCTGGTTCTGTACGGATTGGTCCTGTACGGGTTGGTCCTGGGCCGGCAGCGCCAAGGGCAGGCCCAGGCACATAGCGGCAACAAGAGCGAAGCGTTTCATAGCGGCCTCCTCGGGCGGCTTGGCGTCCTCATGCCATGCCGCCGGCAAATGCGGGGGATTCGTTGCTCATCGTACATCATCGGATCGCCGCCATCGGATCGCTATTGCCCCGCGCCGCGTCCAAGAGCCTGTCAACTGCTCGGCGGGCGTTCCGGCGCCGGCGCTGCCCCGGCCGGCGGCGGGCCTCCCATGGGGAACGGCCTCTCCTTCGGAAGCACAAACTTTTCCGGGTCCAGGTGGCCGCGATGGCACGTTCCGCAGGTGACCGGCGGCGCCGGCTTGCCGTCCTGTCCCGTCACCATGCTGATGGTGTTGTCGTTGATGTCTTTCACCATCTTGTACATCATCCGCGCCGTGTCTTTGTCCTGCTTGGCGTCGGAAGGAAAATCCAGCTCCGGGTGGCCGAAGCGGTCCAGCTTGTGCGGGTCCGCCGCGTGGCAGGTGTCGCAATGCACGCCCAGCGACCCCGCCCACACGACCATAATCCGGCGCACCTGCTGCCCCGTCAGGTTCTTGGGCAGGACCTTCAAGTTCTTGGGCTTAGGGAAGTGAGGCATACCACGCGGAGGGCCTCCGCCTCCTGGTCGTGCGGCCGGGGCGGGCTGCGCGGATGGCGAGGGCTGCGCGGCCTGTGGAGCTTGGGCGACTGTGGCGGCGGCAAACAAGCCTGCGGCCAACAAGGCAACCGCCGTGGCGGATGGGAACAGGGAGGGGATTTTCAAGTGCGGGATTTCCTCGCGGGTTGGGATCGACTTGCCAGATAGACGGAATTCTAACCGGGAAAGACGCGCCTGCCAACGAGCGTCCGCGGCCCCGACACGCAGCCGCTCTCAGGCAGAACGAAGCGCAGCAGCCGGTCGGCGGCGTGGCGGATGCCGATCCGCGGCGTCACCAGCACTTCGCGGGCCGTGAATCCGTCGCCGCGTACGCCGCGCACACTCACTTCACGCACTTGTACAGGCGAGGCCGGGTCCAGCAGATCCAGCCCGTTGTGCGCGGCCCGCGTCAAACCCAGCGCCTGGCACAGCCGCCCCGGGCCGGAAGTGAGCAGGCGCGCCGGCGCGTCCTCCGGGAGCCCGCGCAGGCGAGCCATAGTGGCAAGGCCCGCCACCGGCTCCAGCGCCCGCAGCAGGACGCTTCCGGCCCGCCCCTCGGCCTCGCAGGAAATGTTCATGCAAAAGTGCTTGCCGTAGATCGCGTACACATACGCGTGCCCCGCGGGACCAAAAAGCACGGCGTTCCGCTCCGTCCGGCCGCGATGCGCGTGCGCCGCAGGGTCCGGCGGGTCGTTGTGCGGGCCCAGATAGGCCTCCACTTCCACAATCCGTCCCACCAGGAGCTTCCGCCCTCTTATCCTTCGGACGAGAATCTTGCCGAGGAGGAGCGGCGCCACGCGCTCCGGCGGCGCCTCAAAAAACGCGCGCGCCAGCAAGCGGCCTGGTAACTTCGGCAGACGGGCCTTGTGTGCCGGGTTGAGGACTGCCAACCGCGCCTCCGCAGCCGGCTCGCGGCTCATTTGTGCGCCTTGTTCCATTCCTTGATCAGCGCCAGCACCTCTTCCGCGTGGCCCTCCGGCGTCACCTTTGGAAAGATGTGCACCAGCGTCCGGTCCGGGCCGATCAGGAAAGTAGTCCGCTCGATCCCCCACACTTTCTTCCCATACATGTTCTTTTCCTTCAGCACGCCAAACTGATTGCACACTTTCTCGTCTACATCAGCAAGGAGCGTGTAGGGCAGGCTGTACTTGGCGCGGAATTTGGCTTGGTCCTTGGGCGTATCGCGGCTGATGCCCAGCACCACCGCCCCCGCCGCCTGGATCTTCTTGAACGTGTCGCGGAAGCCGCAGGCCTCGATGGTGCAGCCTGGCGTATCCGCCCTGGGGTAAAAGAACAGCACCACGGGTTTTCCGGCATAATCTGATAAGCGTGCGGTCTTGTCCTCGTCGGTCTGAAGGGTGAAATCGGCGACTTTGTCGTTGATTTCCATCGAGTATGTCCTCCCCGGTAAGTTGGAGGGCCGAATCATGGCCATCATTTCCGATTATTCCCGAGCTGGGCGCGCCCTGTCACCGCGGCGCGCGGCTTTTCTTTCCGTGCTGCCAACGCTCCTGGCCGCAGCGGCGCTCCTGGCCGCCATCCCCGCCGCCGCGCAGTACCCCGTAGAGACTGCGCCTACCCCCAAATCCGCCCCTGACCTGCGCGCCGTCGCCGTGCTTGAGTGGACCGGCGAAGCCGGCCATCCTACCGCCTCCCGCCTGATCCCTATCAGCGTCTTCGACGGCCAGCAGCTTCAGGATGGCGACATCTATCTGGCCCGGCCCCAGCCGCTGGCCCTCGATCCCGACGTCGAGTACCAGCTCAAGCAGGACGGCAAAACCGTAGGCCTCTACGACATCGACAACGCCTCCCAGGTTCAAGGCGCCTGGATAGGCTACGGAACCTGGAAGCCGCTGCCCAAACCCAAACCCCCGGCGGAGTTGGCGCGCTCCCGGCCCCACTACTCCTTCGGTAATGACAATAGCGGCCGCCCCGTCCTGCACGTCCGCCCCGGCTCTGAGAACACCTCCAGCTCCGGCTCCGGCTCAGGTTCCGCTTCCGGCAGCCAGGCGCCGCCTCCCGACCAAGGCCGCCCCACCCTCCACCGCGCCGGCTCCGGCGATGACTCCGGGAACTCCACTGCCGGCAACTCCACTGCCGATAACCCACCCCCCGATACGGAAGGGCCGACCCTGCACCGCGCTTCGGACGATTCGGCCTCCACCACCCCGCCCGACGATTCCGGCCGCCCCAAGCTGAGAAAGAAGAAGAAGCAGCAGAACGACGCCGACCAGGCCTACGTGGAAACCGTCCCGCAGGCCTACGATCCCGGCCGCCCCCGCCTCTTCGAGGGCCAACCCAAGTCCGCCTTCGGTGAAGCTCCCGTCCTCAACGGCCTGCCGCCGGACATGCACCAGGAGATTGCCGTCTCTGACGCCAGCAACACCCCGGATCATCCTTGGAACTTTTCCTGGGCCAACCCCGAGGACGAGGACACGATGAATGCGGCGCTCGAGGAAATTGCCCGCAAGGATTTGGAGCCCGTTCCGCCGCCCGCCGCTGCGCCAGCGGCAACTTCGGCATCCAAGCGGCGCGCAGCCCACAAAAAGACCGCTGCCGCCCCTCCGCCGCCCACGCTTGCGCCGCCCGTCCCGCTCCTAGACGAGCAATTCCACGTCTTCCGGCTCGCTTACGACTCTGGCGCCACCCTGGTCTTCTCCGCCCGCACCGCAGGCACGGACGCAGACGAAAAATACATCACCCTCATCGCTCAGCCCGACCTCTACGGCCGCGTGGTGGTGCTCCTCAAAAGCGTCACGGACGCCGCCCACCTTGACCTCACGCCGCGCATGCGCCTCGTCGGCCCTGTTGACGCCATGGCCGATAACCGCGCCGAGCTCCTGTTCGAGCTCCGCGGCGCCACCCAGCGACAGTTCGCCCTTTACCGCATCTACAACGGCCAGGTTACCCAACTTCTGGTCACCGGCGGCGGTTCGTTTGTCAGCCAAACCGGAGGGTAGACCGCGCCTTCTCAGCCTTCGCGCTCCCCGCAAACCCGCCCACCGGCCACCCTCGATCCCCGGCGCGCCCGGCTCTTTATTCTTGCTTTCTTCTTCATCGCTCCGGTTTTTCACTCGCCGTCCTATACAATGTCTCTATAAGAACCCTCCCCAACGGGTTCATCCCCACTTCGCAAGGACCCGCCGCCTATGGCTTCCGTGCTGACCGCTCCTTCTCCGCAGACCTCCCAGGCCCCGCTCTCTCCCGCGCTCTCGTCCGCTGCGCCGGCTGTCTCTGCCTCATCGCACGCCCCCTCCGCCAGCCGGCAGGTGCGTCTGGGCCGCGCCGCCACCGTCAGCTTTGGCTTAAGCTGGCCCATGCTCCTGCTTATCGGCCTCTTTCACGCGGGCGCGTTGGCCGCGCTTTTTCTGTTCAGTTGGCAGCGCCTGCTGGTGATGGCCGTGATTTATGTGCTCGCCATCAACGTCGGCATCGGCATGTGCTATCACCGCCTGCTCACCCATCGCGGCTACCAGTGCCCCAAGTGGTTGGAATACCTTATGACCGTCTTCGCTACGCTCTCGCTTGAGGGCGGACCCATCTTCTGGGTCTCCACGCATCGCGTCCATCACCAGCTCAGCGATAAGGAAGGCGATCCGCACACGCCGCGCGAGGGCGGCTGGTGGGCCCACGCGGGATGGGTGCTCTTCGGCCAGTCCCTTCACGCCCAAACCCAGGCCCTAGCCCATTACGCCCCCGACCTCAGCCGCGACCGCTTCCATGTCTGGCTCAGCAAGTATCACTGGCTCCCCCTCTCTCTCAGCGGGGTCCTCCTCGCCGTCCTCGGCTGGGTCTTCGGCGGGCCCGTCAACGCCCTCGCCATGCTCCTCTGGGGAGTCTTCCTCCGCGTCACCCTCGGCCTCCACGCCACCTGGCTGGTCAACTCCGCCACCCACATGTGGGGCAGCCGCCGCTTTGATACCCACGACGACTCGCGCAACAGTTGGTGGGTCGCGCTCCTCACCGGCGGCGAAGGCTGGCACAACAACCACCACGCCCACCCCGTCAGCGCCCGCCACGGCCTCGCCTGGTACGAGTTCGACCCCAACTACTAGGGCATCTGGCTCCTCGCCCGCCTCGGCCTCGCCCGCAAAGTCCAGGTCGCCAAATTCGACCCCGCCAACCCCAAACCCGCCGGCCTCTAAATCCAAAGCAAAGGACGCCCCACCCCGCGCGCCCTCTGCGCGCCGTGGCTGGGACCTGCGGTTGCCACCAATGTTGTCATCCTGCGCGAGTCCCTCGCGGCGGACGAGGCGAACGCCTGCCCCGAGTGAAGCCGAAGGAAACCCCCGGTTGCTCTTCTCGTGCAAGCGCGCTATGCCGCTCGAGTTGGAAATAGCATCTTAAGCAGCCTGCCACTGCCGCGCGATGGGTTACGGCGAGGCGTCGGCGGACAATTACTTGCCGGCAAGCTGTTCTACGGCCGCCAACGCCTTCTGCACATGTTCAGGCGGCGATAAATGATCCGCATTGGAAGAAAATTCCGCAGCGATCTTGCCATCTTTGCCGATCACGAAGGTTGTGCGCGCAAAAAAGCCGTGGTCGATGGCGACACCGCGCACGTCCTTCATGCCAGGCCTTCCGGCGCTGGCCGTCACGCCGTAGGAAGCGCCGATGCTGCCGCTGGGGTTGCTGGCGACGGGGAAGCGGCCCGCACAGTATTTGGGATCGGCCGAGAACTGATCGAGGCGTGCGATGCTATCTTCCGAGACCCCAATGATAGTGGCCCCGGCGGCGGTGAACTGGTCCTTGTCCTGGGCAAATGTGTGGGCCTCAAGATCGCAGCCGCCGGTGAAGGCAGATGGGTAGAAATAAACGACCACGGGGCCCTTTCTCAACGCGGCCCGCAGCGAGAAATGGAATTGCTTGCCCGCCAGCGAGGCCGGGGCGGAAAAAATGGGCGCGCGGTCCCCTGGTTGGACGGCGCCGAAGGCGGGGATCGAGAGTGCGGCGGAGATCGCCAGGCACAAGAACAGCTCTTTCTTCATGAGAAACCTCCCTGCTAGCTAACACTGAATGGGGCGAACGCGGCGCTCCAGCAGCAACGCCGTCAGGACTAGAGAATAGCAGAGCGGCGAGACGCGCCGTTTGCGCGCCGGAGGCATGGAGCGCAGAAAAAAGCTCCCTTCCGGATTCCCGAAGCGCCGCGTGGATCGGTCCTAAAAGCCAGCTTATGAGTGCCGATCCGTCGCCGATGAACGAGCCGGCGAGTCGGAATGCTGCCGTTCCGAGCGGGCTGGGTGACCTGCGGGCAGAGCGGTTGTGGGCGCGTTGGCGGAGGTGGCTTCCCACCCCTTCCGCGGAAGGATGCGGAAAGGATGGGGTGCTCGGCATCTGTGAATTCCCAGGTCCCGGAATCGGGACCACTTTCAGACGATGCCGGTACTCCATGAAATTGCGCGACTCGCCTGAGTGGCCGGCAGTGCGGAGCTACCTCACGCGCGAGAGTGGACTCACTCAGGCAAGGCTGCGTTTTGCATCGCGCTTGCAGACAGCGTCCTGTGAACGGATCCGGAGCGCACTCGCAACTGCGCGGCGACGATCGCGTGCGTCAGCAGGTAGAAGGGCACGAGCACCGTAGGCACGAGGCACAGCGGCAAGTACTGCATGGCCTGCGATCCCACTCCGGCATGGATCAGTTGCAGCGGGCTGCCCGCGGCCGAAGCGATGCCCAGCCCAACGGCCACAATGAGGTCAAGCACTCCAAAGGCGTTCCATCCCGCGATGGCGCGCACCGAGGGCTCCTTGGAACTGGCAATCCTCAGCGCGAGCGGAATAGCCAGCGCGCCAGTGACGATATCGCCCAAACCCGCGAAGAACGGGAATGGTCCACTCAGACTTCCCGCGACGAAGTCCAGAAGAAAGAGGACGCCGAGGATGCGCATGGCGTTCAGACCGATGAGCAGCTGCAGCGGAACCCCGAGAAGGGCGGTCCGCACCCTTTCGCTGGTCAACGCGAGCACACCGGCGGTCAACAGGGGCACAGCGAGCAGAACACCGATCAGCGGCGCGGGGAACGCCGGTGAGAAGGCCAATCGTCCGGATGCGCCGAGGACCATCGCCAGGCCTACCCAGCCGCCGCCGGCGGCGGCAATGGCGAGGCGGAAGGCGAACGAACCGGAAAGCGCCTGCGTCAGCGCAACGAGATCGACCGCGATGACCGCCATTGAGACGATCGAGCCGACAAGATCCAACACGACGATGGGATGAGACATTGAAGCTCTCCTTTTCAGATCATAGGATGATTATAATCATCCTATGGATTCGAATTTTTGCGGCGGCCGGCAAAAAGCGGATTGAGCCTTGGGATGAGTGCCAGCATCCTATAATCAGTCATGCGCTACCGGCCCGGGCATAAAGCGGAAATCCATCAGCAAATTGTGAAGGATGCCTCTCGGCGGGTCCGCGCCGAAGGCATGACGGGCGCCGCGGTTTCAGCCGTGATGCGGGATGCCGGCCTGACGCACGGAGGCTTTTACAAGCATTTCGGGAGCAAGGACGATCTGCTCCTGGAGGCGCTGCGCGAGTCCTTCCGGGAGATTGCCGACACTTTGGCCAGTGCGGCCGAACGGGAGCATTCCGAGCCAGCGTGGAAGGCGATTGTAAGGAAATATCTAAGCCTGGATTACTGCGATCATCCCGATCGCGGCTGCCCTCTGACAGCACTCGCCCCCGAGCTTGCGCGGGGCGACAAGAGAATGAGAGGCCAGATTCTTGCCGAACTGGCGAAGTACAAGGACCGGATGCTTCCCTTCATGCCGGGCCGGCGAACTCAAGACAAAGAGCGCGCCTTTTTTTCAATCTTTTCAACGATGATCGGGGCAGTTGAGATTGCGCGTATGTTGCCCGATCGTGCTGCACAAGAAAAGGTGCTAGCAAGCGCACGAGAATTTCTCTTGCGCAGCTTCTGATTTCCGGGATCAGAAGAACGCCATTCTCAAACGCCGCGAACGTCCCATGGGCTCATTGAGCGCACTTTTTTCAGATTCGTGGTCTCCCATCCGGCATTTGCGAATTCGCAGGCCCGAAAGTCGAGATCTCTACCCCACGAACCAAGACCTGTCCGCGAGGACCCCGGCCGAAGAAAAAGCCACGCGGCCGCATCGGGTTCCCTTACATCAACTCTGAATCTGCTGTAGGGCGCACGATGATCGTCCGGGGGATTAAAACTCATGGTGGTCGTCGAAGAGGCGGACGACGGCATGGGCGGCGTCGGCGGCTGCGTCTGCGGCGGGGGCTGATGGGCCGGAGGGAGGGTTAGCGGCTTCAGTGCGGGCGCGGAGTTTGGCCACGGCGAGCCAGTTGTCCTTGTGCGGGTGGGCGGCGATCCAGGGCGGCAGGGGCATGCGGAGGTAATCGCTGAGGGCCTGGGCGTAGCCCTCGTAGAGGATGCGCAGGGCGCGGAGGCGGTCGGCGGAGCGGTCATCGGAGCGATCGTCGCGGCAGACCTTGACGCCGCTTTGCGAGAGCAGCTCGTAGAGCTGTTCGTAACGCTCAGGAGGAAGGCGGTCAGGAGCGTCGTTGACGGGAACGCGGGAGAAGATCTGGGCCAGGTCGACGAGGGCGTGGCGGGCCATGGCAAAGGTCAACTGGGCCTGGCGGGCCTCGCGGCCCCGGACGCCGGCGATGAGGAGCGCGCAAGCGTCGAGGACGGCGGTCAGGGCGCTGATCCAGCTCTGGTTGTTGTGCTGCGAACGGAAGTAGCAGAGGAGAGGATAGGAGATGTGGCTTTCAAGCAGCTCCGCCGACCAGCGCTCCCACTCCACAAGCAACAGCGATAGAGCAGCTTCGCCTCCTTCATAGGCGTGGCGGCGCAAGAGTTCGGCGGCTGTCGGGGGAGAGCCGGCGCGGGCATCGAGGAGGGAGATGCTGACCTCGCGGCGGGAGAAAGCGCTATAGAGGACGGGGAAATAGCCCATGACAACGGCGAGCAGGCCGAGGCCGGCGCCAGCCTCCGAAATGACGAGGGCGCGCGCCCAGGGCGCGATGGGCGTTACGTCGCCAAGGCCGAGGGTGAAGATGGTGGTTCCGCTGACGTAGAGGTCAGAGGAAAAGCCCACGGCGCGGGGGTCGTGGAAGGGGCTGCCCAGGGCATAAAAGAGAAGCGCAAAACCCACCACCATGACGCCGGCCCACAGGACAAGCAAAAAGATAAGGGACATGGGGCCGTAGTAGCTGTAGCAGAGTTCGCGTTTGCGCGCGCTATGCAGCCACTTGGTGAAGAAGACCCAGGGCTCCCAGGTGGCCGCGTAAAACATGCGGGTGAGGCGAAAGCGGCCGCTGGCGCGGCGGGGCAGAATGATGGTCTGGAAGGCGTCAAGCAGGACGGCAAAGATGCAGACCAGGCCGGCAATGAAGGTGAAGATCCGCAAGCTGTCTCCTTTGCGCACATGAGCGGGCAGGCCGTGGCCGCTTCGCCGGCTCCCGCCGGCTGTCTGTATCCTACGGCGGTTCTCCAATTCCCGGTAGGGGGATGATTTGCGCAAGAACTTCGCTCAGGCGCCAAAGGCCCACTTGATTTTTGCGCCGGTTGCGGCGCCCTCCAGCTCCGCCCAGGGTGAGTTTTGAGGCCGCGGCCTTTTGAAAACCGGCCCGCTCCGGCGGGGAGGGACGCGCATGGCGCTGTGGTAGGTTGGAGATTTGGAGCGAAAAGGAACGCATATGGCAGCGATTACGGAGTTTATCAAACATCATTTCCGGCACTTCAACGCGGCCGCGCTGGTGGATGCGGCGGAGGGATATAAGAAGCTGCTCAACGAGGGCGGCAAGATGTTCGTGACCGTGGCGGGGGCGATGAGCACGGCGGAGCTGGGGCTGTCGCTGGCCGAGATGATCCGGCAGGACAAGATTCACGGCATTTGCTGCACCGGCGCGAACCTGGAAGAGGACGTGTTCAACCTAGTGGCGCACAAGTTTTATGAAAGAGTCCCGCTCTACCGCGACCTGACGCCCTCCGATGAGGCCGGGTTGCTCAAGCGGCACATGAACCGCGTGACCGATACGTGCATTCCGGAAGAGGAGGCGATGCGGCGGATCGAGCGCGCGGTGCTGGAGGAGTGGGTGCGGGCGGACAAAGCCGGCGAGCGGTGGTTTCCGCATCAATTCATGTACAAGATTCTGCTTTCAGGGGCGCTCGAAGAGAGCTACCAGATCGACCCCAAGAATAGCTGGCTGCTGGCGGCGGCCGAGAAGGACCTGCCCATGTTCGTGCCGGGGTGGGAGGACGCGACGCTGGGCAACATGTACGCGGGGCACTGCATCGCAGGCGACGTGAAGAAGGTGCACACGGTGCGGACGGGAATCGAGTACATGATGGAGCTGGCGGAGTGGTACACGGAGACCACCAGGAAGACGCCGCTGGGGTTCTTCCAGATCGGGGGCGGGATCGCGGGGGACTTTCCCATCTGCGTGGTGCCCATGCTGCACCAGGATTTGCAGCGCGAAGACGTGCCCCTGTGGGCGTACTTCTGCCAGATTTCGGACTCCACGACGAGCTACGGATCCTACTCGGGCGCGGTGCCCAACGAAAAGATTACCTGGGGCAAGCTGGGCGAGAAGACGCCCAAGTACATCATTGAGAGCGACGCGAGCATTGTGGCGCCGCTGGTGTTTGCATACGTGCTGGGCTGGTGAAGTGCCGGCTTCCACGGTCTCGCTTGCGCAGCCTGGGAAACAATAGCCAGAACCCCCGCGCAACACCCAGGCGATCTCTCCCGGCTCAGTTTTCCGGCAGCACCACAAACTGCCCGCGCATCTCCTGCCCATCGCCGCCGCCGAACGCCGCCTGCCCAAAGCCGTTCAGCCCCGGCTCCCATTCCGGTCCCGCCAACTCCGGCATGGGCGCCGCCCGGAACAGCCGCTTGCACTGGCGGGCCGTCCACCGCGCCCATCGTTTCGACTTTTTCCGGCGCGCGCTGTCGGTCGAAATGCCCGTCCCCGCATACATCTGACGGTAGAGCTTGGAGAGAAATATGAAAGCGATCCTGGAAGTGATATTCGGGCAGCAGGCCGAACGCTTCCAGATCTGGCTCCAAGCATAGAATTTATCCCACACCTTTTGCGTCCGGTCGCGGATTTCATCCGAGTTCATGGTGGGGTGGGGCGTAAACATCTTGGGCCTGACTTCAATGGGGATCATCCAGTAGCGCGTAATGGGCACATCGCCCACCATGGTGGGATGCTGCGATTGCTCCTTTTCCCAGCGCAGGAAATCCACGGTGCCCGGAAACGGCGTCATCATCACGAACTGGGCAAAGGTAACTCCCGCCTTCAGAGCCATTTCCACGGTGGCGTCGAAGGTAGAGGGCCTGTCAGTGGGCAGGCCGAAGATGAACGAGCCCAGCACGTGCACTCCATGCGCCTTGAAGGTCTGCAACTGCCGGGCCAGCGCCTCGCCGGAGTAGTTCCAGTCCTTGAACACCGCCTTCAGTCCCTCCGGCGTAACTGCCTCCACGCCCACCAGCGCGCCCTTGATATTGGCCTTGCGCATGGCATCCAGAAAATCCGTGTCTTCGCCCGCCTCCATCGTGATCTGGGTATAGAACACCATGTCCTTGGGCAGCTTGGCCAGCTCTTCCATCAGTTGGAAACGCTCGCTGCGAATCGCGGTCAACTCCTCCAGCTTGGCGGTGTTGTTCTGCTCCCTGGCCAGGCGCAGATCGGTCATCGAAACCGGATAGAAGTTGTCGTCGGCTAGGGCGATGAAGCGAAACCCAAACCGCCGCAGCTCCACAATCTCGTCCACCACGCTTTGAAACTTCCGCTGCCGGGGTTTTTGCCCATCCGTGCGCCAAACGCTGCAGAACGAACAGTGCTTGGGGCAGCCGCGAACGGTCTGCACTGACGCCCACATATACTTCTCTGGATTCATCAGGTCCCAGCGCGCGGCCAGGAACTGCCCGCCTTCAATGCGCCCGCCCTCGTAGATCCTCTCCGGCTTGCCCGCCGCGCAATCGCTCACCACTCTGCCCCAGGCAATGTCCCCGTCACCCTTCACCACGGCGTGCGCTGCGCCGCGTTCCAGGGCTTCCTCGGGAAATAATGTCGCGTGAATGCCGCCATACACCACCCATGCGCCCCGGCTCCGGGCCATCCTGCCCACCTGGTATCCGCGCAGGGCGTTGCCCGTATGCACGCTGATGCCCACAATATCGCCGGCCTGAATCGTCTCGGGAACGATCTGTTCCAGCGACTCATCCACCAGGATCGGGTCTCCCGCCTCCCGCGGAGTCGCTGCCGCCAGAACGAATAACCAGCGCGGCGTGATCACAGCCGTACCAAAAGAATTGTCGCTTGGATTTACAAGATGGACGCTCAACGGATACACCCTCTCCTCGTGCGAGTAGTTTCACCTCAGAGAGTGCCTAATTGAACCGAACGGTCAACCGCGGAGATCCATCTCCGCATGACTGCCGATGACGGGTCTCCCCGTCGGACATTCTCCCCTGGGCAGTTTCGCTTATATTACAGGATTGGGCGGATGCTGGGCAGCTAAATGCGACGATTTCCCGCGAATCGGCGGCACGGGGCCTGGAAAACTGTGGGGAAAATTGTTGGAAAAGTTACGGGAAATGCCTTTGCGAGGCCACGGGACGGCGGCGTTTCAAGCCAGCCGCGTTAGGCTGGAAGTGAAGGGATCATGGGTCAGAGAGCAGAGGGTGAAGATGCGGTTACGGTGCTTGATAGCGGCGATGGTGCTGGCGCTGGCGGCAATGCTGGCGGGGACGCAGGCGAGGGCGGCGCAGAGGCTGGCGCCGGATCAGGGTTATTGGCGCACGGCGGATTCGATGGCTTCGACAATTACCGGCGACATTGTGATTCGTCCCCAGGAGTTGACCATCGATTTCATGACCTATTCGCTGGCGCCGGCTCGCGCGCTCAAGCCGGCAGAGGTGAGCGCGGTGTTCAGCGTGGTCTCGGACGCGGGGATGAGCGGGCAGCTGTACCGGCTGAGGGTGCCGGCGGCGCAGCGCTTTGCGCATAAGAACACGCTGTGCGGCGGCGAAGAGACGCAGTGGATGGCAACCTACGTGACGGGGAAGACGCTGGAGGTGGCGTTCTTTTCGGGAAGCGAGATGCCGGTGTTCACGTTCGAGGCGATGCAGGGCTCGCCGGCGCGATGCGGCGTGTTTACGTATAGAAGATAGGGAACAGTTATCAGTCATCAGTTATCGGCCTTCAGCCTTCAGTCTTCAGTCTTCAGCCATCAGCTCATCGAGGCGGGCTGGTGGGGATGGTTTTCCGTCAACCGACGCGGGAGCATTCCTCGATGGGAATCGCCACCTGCTCCACAATCTCCAGGCCGAAGCCTTCCAGGGCGGGGATGTGCATGGGCGTGTTCGATAGCAGCCGTATCCGCTGAATCCCCAAATCCGACAGAATCTGCCCGCCGAGGCCGATGGAGCGCAGGATGCGTCCGCTTCGGGCCTGGGCGCCTTCGCGGGCGCGCAGCTCGCGGTGCAGGATGAGGCGGCCGGTGCTGGCGTCGTTGGCGCCGGCCGGAGGCGCGGCGCCGTCGGCCCCGAAGGCCTGGGCCGGGGTATGGTCGATCTCGAAGCCGCGCGAGGTGTTGTGCAGATAGAGGATGACGCCGCAGCCGGCCTCGGCGATCATGCGCATGGACTGGTCGAGGATTTCGCGGCAGCGGCAGTCGGCGGCAAAGACATCGCCTGCGGTGCAGCGGGCGTGGACACGGACCAGAACGGCGTGCTCGCAGGGAGGGCGCAGCTCGGCCTGGCCCAGGGAGACCCGCTCCAGGTCGCCAATCAGGACGCCGGCGGCGGGACCGCCGTAGAAGGCGCCGCAGTTGGGGCAAAGGTCGCCGCGCACCAGGGCGATGTGGCTCTCGTTGCCGTTCACCTCGCTCTGGTAGGCGATCATGCGGAACTCGCCGTAGCGGGTCTGTATGCGGCTCTCGCCGGCGCGGACGATATAACGCTCGTGGTGCAGGCGGTGGCGGATCAGCTCGGCGACGGTGAGGATCTTCAGGCCGTGCTGCTGGCAGAAGGGGATGAGGTCGGGGATGCGGGCCATCTCGCCGTCGTCGCGCATGATCTCGCAAATGACGCCGGAGGGGTTGAGGCCGGCCATGCGGGCCAGGTCCACGGAGGCCTCGGTTTGGCCGGCGCGGACCAGCACGCCGCCGTTGCGGGCGCGGAGGGGAAAGACGTGGCCGGGACGGGCCAGATCGCTGTAAGTAGTTTTGGGATCGATGGCGGTGCGGATGGTGTGGGCGCGGTCGGCGGCGGAGATGCCGGTGGTGACCCCCTCGCGCGCCTCGATGGTCTCAGTAAAAGCGGTGCCGAAGCGCGAGGAGTTCTGCTGGGTCATGGGAAACAGGCGTAGGTAGTCGGCGCGCTCCTCAGTGAGGGTGAGGCAGATAAGGCCGCGGCCGTAGCGGGCCATGAAGTTGATGGCCTCGGGGGTCACGTGCTCGGCGGCCAGGGTCAGGTCGCCCTCGTTCTCGCGGTCCGCGTCGTCCACCACCACCACCATGCGGCCCAAGCGAATCTCGGCCAGAGCCTCAGGGACGCTGGTGAAGGGAGAGCCGGGAGTGCGGGAAGCGGGAGGCATAGCGCGCTTTTATTCTCGCTTATGGAAGGCGGAAACGGCAAAAGGGCCGGCCCTGGGGGGTTATGGTGCAGTTGCCGGATAGCCGGTAATACGCTCAAAACCCTTATCCAGAGAGGAGGTAGATTCGACTAGCCGTGTCCACTAGAACGCGTGTAGGGGGCTTCCCTCCATGATCTTAATAACCTCTTCGTAACCGTGATTCTCGTCATAGGAGTACCGCGGAGGAAGCGCAAAAACATATTTCTGATTCCGCCCGATTTCCTCGGGACCGAAAGGTGCTGCGCTTACATCGAGGCTGCCGTCTTTTACCAATTTCCACTGCGAGTGCGTGAAGATCATAATCGGGATGTCCTCCCAGGGGTTCTCCTCGGTCCAATGTGGATTCCGTATCAAGAGCTCCGGGCCTTCCACGTCCGCCATATTCGCGTCTCCGCTCCGTCCCCTCCATCCGCTCATGACGATTGTGTACCCTCGCCAATCGGCCGGAAGAGTGAATCTGAATCCAAACTTCTTGTTGACGTACTGAATGGTTGGAGGATGGGAAAAGCGGCCAGCCGTTGTTACCCGGGATGGCGCGGGGGTCTGACTGAAGCTACAATCAGCAAACACCATCAAAACGATCACGGCGAGTTGGGCACTTCGCGTCCGCAGCATGCTTCAGTCCTCTTTTCCTCCCGGCTTGATTGCTGGCTGAGCGCCACTTCGTCGCCAAGAGGGCATGACCGCAAGCCAGGGAAATGGCTTACCTGGAAGTCTATCTTCATGAACTTTCGTTTTGCGGGGCGCTGTTGCTCATCAGAGCGGGTTGGTCGTCCATCCGGAAACTGCTCCCCAACCACCCCAGACAGCAAAAGCGCCGCCCGAAGGCGGCGCTCTTGGTCAACCGGCATAAGAAATCAGGACTTACAACGTCGATTCAATCTCAAAGCCCCAGGCTTCAAGAAGAGCCTCAGGGATATACTTGGAGTTTTTGTTACGGCGCGCCCACTCACGCAGGCGTGTAGACCGGATGTATTGATCCGGAGGCAGCTTGAACTCCTTCGTAATCTGCTCGAAGGAGGTGACAGTAGGCACAACGGGGCCAATGGGCTCCGGTTTGCCCCAATTCGGATTTCCACGACGTTTTGCCATTGATTCTGTGTCCTTTAGAAGAGAATGGTTCGTCTCTACATTCCCGGACACCGTCTGGGGGTGGTACGGGTCCAGAGGTAACTTTTGTACTATCTTACGTGTATTTTCTTCAAAAATCAATAGAAAATCGAATATTTAGCCGAGGCGGTAAGGCGCGACTGAGCCGCGAGATTCACTCTATGTGGATTATTATGAAAGGATTATGAGCAATTATGCGGCAGCGGGCAAGCGCAGGGCGAGCGGTGTAAATTTTGCGCGCGCGCCCGGTCAGCGAAGCCGGGGACTCAGCGGGTAACCTCCAGCAAACGCAGGGCACCGCCGGAGCGGAAGCTGGCGAGCATTCCCTGGAGGTGCCCGGTTGGACGCGGAAGGCCGGTTGAGCTTAGGTTTAGACTGGATGCCGGCGAAATCTCAGTTCTAATTTGGAGTTCCAGAGGAGCAAGCGATGATTACACGGCGGGAGTGTTTGAAGCAGGGGGCGATGGCGGGCGGCGGCTTAGCGCTGATGGGTGCGGGGACGCTGCGGGCGCTGGCTCGCCCCGGCGAGCAGGCGCAGCTGGCGGGCGGCGCGGATGTGGATGCGCAGATTGCGGGGAAAGGGTCGTTGAAGGCCCACGCGCACAAGCACGGCCTGCTGGCCGGGAGCGCCGTGGCGGCGGGGCCGCTGCGGAACGAGGAGGACTACAGCAGCACGCTGGCCGAACAGTACAGCCTGGTGGTGGGCGAGAACTGCATGAAGTTCGGGCCGCTGCGGCCCACTCCCGACAGCTACTTTTTTGTTGACGCGGACGCGCTGGTGGCGTTTGCGGAGCAGCACAAGATGAAGGTGCGGGGGCACAACTTTGTGTGGCATGAGGAGCTGCCCACGTGGTTCAAGAGCACCGTGACCAAGGAGAACGCGAAGAAGATTCTGACCGATCACATCATGACCGTGGCTGGCAGGTACAAGGGAAAGATTCAGAGCTGGGACGTGGTGAACGAGGCCATCAACGTGAACGACGGGCGGCCGGACGGACTGCGCAAGACGCCGTGGTTCGAGATGATCGGGCCGGACTATCTGGAGCTGGCCTATAAGACTGCGCGGCAGGCGGACCCCCACGCCAAGTTGACGTACAACGAATACGGAATCGAGTACGACAACGAGGATTGCGACCGCAAGCGCGCGGCCACGCTGGCGTTGCTGAAACGGCTGAAGGCCGCGGGAGCGCCGGTGGATGCGCTGGGGATTCAGTCGCATATCCAGGCGGTGTCGTCGTCGACGTTCGGCAAGGGGCTGCGGGAGCTTATCGACGCCGCCCATGGGATGAGGCTGGAAGTGTACGTGACGGAAATGGATGTGAACGACGCCGGCATTGAGAGCGACGACCCGGCCGAGCGCGACCGGATTGTGGCCGGCGTGTACCGGGATTATCTGTCGGCGGTTCTGGAGCACAAGGCGGTGAAGTCCGTGCTGACGTGGGGATTTACGGACAAGCACACGTGGCTGAACGGGATGAGGCGCCGGCAGGGACGGCCGAACCGGCCGGAACGGCCGCTGCCCTTCGATGCGGATTACAAGCCGGCGCCGGCGTTTTTTGCGATCCGGGAGGCGTTCGATAAGGCGCCGGGGCGAAAGGCGGCGGGGTGAGGGCGGAGACGGCGCGGGGGTTGTTGATGACCGGCGCTAGAGCAAATTCAGAGTTGCTGTAAGGTGAACTGATGCGGCTCAGTGGCTTTTTCCCCAAGAAAAATCCACCCTGCACGTTCTCGGCGGCGCTATAGAAACTCTGAAATTGCCTTATTCTTCGCACCAGGCGTTGAACGCGCCAGCGCGCAGGGCGGCGGCCAGGGCCTCAATGTCCGGCGCCAGGGGACGGTCGTCGTGGAGAGGCGGAACGGCGGCGCGCACGGCGGCGAGGGCGCGGCCGACTTCGCGGCTGGGCCGGAGGGGACGGCGAAACTCGACGCCCTGAGCCGCGCAGAGCAGCTCGATGGCCAGGATGTGCTCGGCGTTCTCGACGATCTGGCGCAGCTTGAGGGCCGCGGTCATGCCCATGGAGACGTGATCCTCCTTGCCGCCGCTGGTGGGAATGCTGCCGGTGGAGGCGGGATGGGCGAGAACCTGGCATTCGTTGACCAGCGCCGCGGCCACGACCTGCGCGATCATGAAGCCCGACGAGAGCCCGGCGCCGGGCGAGAGAAACGCGGGCAGGCCTTCGTTGCTGTCGGGATTGAGCAGGCGGTCGATGCGCCGCTCCGTGATGCCGCAGAGATCGGTGAGCGCGATGGCGGCGTAGTCGAAGGCGTAGGCCAGCGGCGCGCCGTGAAAATTCCCTCCCTCGACAACTCCGTTGCTTTGCGTTTCGGAGGAGTTTTCCGGAAAGACTAGAGGATTATCCGTCGCCGAGCCGGACTCGATCTCCAGAATGGCGGCCACGTGGACGAGCACATCGCGGACCGCTCCGTGCACCTGGGGCATGCAGCGCAGGCAGTAGGCGTCCTGCACGCGGGAGTCATGCTCGCGGTGGGACTCGCGAATCTCCGAGTCCTCCATGAGGCGAAGCAGGTGGGCGGCGGCGGCGATCTGGCCGGGGTGGGGCCGGGCCTCGTGAATGCGCGCGTCGAAGGCGGAGGGCGTGCCGGTCAGAGCCTCAAGAGACATGGCGCCGGCCAGGTCAGCCAGTCGCGCCACGCGGCGTGCGCGCGCCGCCGCCAAGGCGCCCACGGCGTTCATGGCCTGGGTTCCATTCAGCAGGGAAAGGCCCTCCTTCGCGGCCAAGGCCAAGGGGCGCAAGCCGGCGCGGCGCAACGCTTCGCCGCCGGGGAGGCGCTCGTTGTTCAGGTACGCTTCGCCCTCGCCAATGACCACCAGGGCCAGATGAGCCAGCGGGGCCAGATCGCCGCTGGCGCCCGCCGAGCCTTTCTCGGGAATGACCGGCGTAACGCCGGCGTTGAGGAGCGCGGCCAGAGACTCGACCAGCTCCGCGCGGCAGCCGCTGAGGCCCTTGGCCAGCACGTTGGCGCGCAGCAGGAGCATGGCGCGGGATTCGGCTACGGAGAGCGGCGAGCCCGCGCCGCAGGCGTGGCTGCGCACCAGGTTGACCTGCAATGCGGCCAGGCTCTCCGGCGGAATGCGCACATCGGAGAGCCTGCCGAAGCCGGTGTTGACGCCGTAGACGGTTTGCCCCGCGGCCAGAATGCGCTCGATGTGCTCACGGGCGGCGGCCACGCGCGCCAGAGCGGCGGGGGCGATCCCAACAGGATCGCAAGCCAGCGCAACGGCCTCAATCTCATCGAGCGTGAGCGGCCGTCCGTCCAGAACCATGGTCTTCATAAGCGCGGTACTCGAACCAGCCTCGCTAATGCACCTTGAGGATAAACCCTGGCTTCGCAGCTCGAGTGGAAGCGAGCCGGAGGCGCGGCGGTGCGGGGTGATTTGTGATGCCATTCGCGCCTTTATAATCGGCTCATGAGTGAACAACCGCTGGTGGGCATAGTGATGGGCAGCAAGAGCGACTGGGAGGTGCTCTCGGCTGCGGTGGAGATCTTGCGCACGCTGGAGATTCCCTGTGAGGCGCGGGTGCTGAGCGCGCACCGCACTCCGGACCAACTCTTCGAGTACGTTGCAGCGGCGCGCGGACGGGGGATGCGGGTGCTGATCGCGGGGGCTGGCGGCGCGGCGCACCTGGCCGGAGTGATGGCGGCAAAGACCCTGCTGCCCGTGCTGGCGGTGCCGATCGCGGCTACGCCGCTGAACGGCCTGGATTCGCTGCTGGCCATGGTGCAGATGCCCAAGGGCATTCCCGTAGCTACGCTGGCCATCGGCAAACCGGGGGCGGCCAACGCCGCGCTCTTCGCGGCGGAGATTCTGGCGCTGAATGACGCCGCGCTCTACGATCGGCTGGAGGCGTGGCGCGCGGCGCGGGCCAGGGAAGTGCTGGAGGCCAAGCTGCCCGAGTAGGTGCGGCCCAGGCGGCTCTTGACGAATCAGGGCAGAATGCCGGCAGGCCGGCTGACCAGGCAGACGAGCTCGTCCAGTCCATGAGGAACAGCGAGGGACTTCGCGGCGTATTATTCTGCGGAGCAGATCCTCTGCTCATCGGGAATCCGCAATGGAATCAGCCGCAGGGATTGAAGCCGCAGATTCTTCCCGGCCCGCAAGCAAGAAGCCGTGGCTTCTGGGCTCAGGGCTGGCCGTCGCGGTCGTCGCCGTGATCGAACTGGCCCTGCACCTCTACGCGGACCGGAAGTACGGCTACTTCGTCGACGAACTCTATTACCTCGATTGCGCCCGTCATCTGGCCTGGGGCTACGTGGACCAGCCTCCGCTGATCGCCGCGGTGGCGTGGCTGGAGCGCGCGGTGCTGGGCGATTCACTCTCCGCCATTCGCTTCCTGCCGGCGCTTTCCGCCGCGGCCAAGGTAATTTTGACGGGCCTGCTGGCGCGTGAACTGGGAGGGCGCCGCTTGGCGCAGGGGCTGGCCGCGCTTTGCATCCTGCTGGCTCCGGGGTTTTTGGCGCTGGACCACTTTCTCAGCATGAACACCTTCGAGCCGCTGTTCTGGATGGGTTGCGCGTACCTGTTGATACGCATGGTCCGGACGGGCAATCCCAAGCTCTGGCTCTGGTTCGGTGTGGTGGCCGGGGTGGGCCTCGAAAACAAGTATTCGATGGCCATCTTTGGCTTTGGCCTGCTGGTTGGGCTGCTGCTCACCGAACAGCGGCGGCTGCTGCGCACCAAGTGGTTCTGGATCGGCGGCGCGGTGGCCTTCCTGATCTTTTTGCCCAACCTCCTCTGGAATATCCACTATCACTTCCCATTCCTCGAGCTACAGAAGAATATCCAGCGCAGCGGGCGGAATGTGGCCCTGCCGCCGCTCAAGTTTCTCGGCGAGGAGGCGCTCTCCATGCTGCCGCTGAGCGTTCCCGTCTGGCTCGCGGGCCTGTGGTTCTTCTTCTTCACGCGCCAGGGCAAGACTTACCGCTTTCTGGGTTGGGCGTGGCTGGTAACGGCCGCCGTCATTATGACCGTGAATCCGCGCATCTATTACCTATTTCCCGCCTATCCGCTGCTTTTTGCCGGCGGCGCGATCGTGTGGGAGCGCTGGCACGCCCGGCCGCACCTGGCATGGGTGAAGTGGAGTTACGGCGCGCTCATGGTTCTTATGGGCGCGCTGCTGGCGCCTACCATGCTTCCGCTGCTCCCGCCGCAGACGTTTATCCGCTACGTCGCGTTCACCCACCTGCAACAGCCGCGCATTGAGAACCAAAAGCTCGGGCCGCTGCCGCAGTTGTTCGCCGACCAGTTCGGCTGGCAGGAGATGGCGGCCACGGTGGCCCGCGCTTACAACAGCCTGCCGCCCCAAGTGCGCGCCCACACGGCGATCTTCTGCCAAAACTACGGCCAGGCCGGGGCCATCGATCTCTTCGGCCCGCGCTACGGACTGCCCCAGGCCATCAGCGGCCACCAGAGTTATTTCCTGTGGGGTCCACGCGGCTACACGGGCCAGAGCATGATCGTGCTGGACGACTCCCAAAAGAATCTGGAGCGGCTCTTCGCATCCGTGCGCAAAGTCGCCCACGTCTCGAATCCATACTCCATGCCCTATGAGCATTTTGATGTTTACTACTGCCAGGGGTTGAAAGAGCCGATGAGCGTGCTTTGGCCGCACGTGAAGGATTGGGATTAGTCAAGGGCGCACAGAAGCGGATCCTTGGAGTTCGTTGCATGGCGGCGGCTGGAGCCGATGGCGGTGAACGAGTACCTGGAATCACCCCGAGGGCGTTTCGATCGCGCAGCCGAAGGCTCACGGGCCGTTGCGGTGGTATGGTGTAGATGACCGGCGTCAATGTCCGGAATTATCGGGAGCTGCTGGAATGAAGGAAATCGTCTTTGAAGTCGCGCAGGAGGCCGGCGGAGGCTACACCGCTGAAGCCATTGGCGAAAGCATCTTCACTGAGGCCGATAGCTGGGACGAGTTGCGGGCGAACGCGCGTGAGGCGGTGCAGGCGTTCTATTTCGACTCGGAGCCGCCGGCGTCGATCCGGTTGCGGCTGGTGCGGGATGAGGTGCTGGCGGTCGCATGAAATTGCCGCGCGACCTGAGCGGTGAGGAACTGGTCGGGCATCTCTGCCGCCGCTGGGGTTACGCGAGGGTCCACCAGGTAGGCAGCCACATTATTTTGCAAACTGAGCAGCCTTCACGCCACCGCATTGTTGTTCCGGCGCACAACCCCCTCCGAATTGGAACACTGAATGCGATTCTCAATGCCGTAGCAGTTCACAAAGGGGTGAGCAAAGAAGAGGTCCTTCGAGATACCTAGCGCTCATCCCAAGTCTCAAAATCGAAACCTGGGACGTCCCTTTCGTGGTGAGTCAACTTACCTGCCCGGCCTTCTCCCACCGCTTCGGCCGTTTGTTCTGTTGCAGAATCTTCTTGCGCAGGCGGAGGGACTTGGGCGTGACCTCGACGAACTCGTCGTCGGCGATGAACTCGATGGCCTGCTCCAGGTTGAGGGTGATGTGGGGGACGAGGCGGATGGCTTCGTCGGCGGTGGAGGCGCGCATGTTGGTCATCTTCTTTTCGCGGACCACGTTGACGTCGAGATCGTTGTCGCGCGAGTGCTCGCCGACGATCATGCCCTCGTAGACCTCGACGCCCGGGCCGGCAAAGAGAATGCCGCGATCCTGGAGGCCGTTGAGCGCGTAGGTGGTGGTCAGGCCCTGGCGGTCGGCGACCATCGCGCCCGTGGGCCGCTGCGGAATCTCTCCCTGGTAGGGGATGTAGCCGTCAAAGAGCGAATTCATCACAATCGTTCCGCGGGTCTCGGTAAGCATCTCCGAGCGCAGGCCGATGAGGCCGCGGCTGGGCACGCGGAACTCCAGGCGCACGCGGCCCGAGCCGTGATTGTGCATCTTGGTCATCTCGCCCTTGCGCGGACCCAGCTTTTCAATCACCACGCCGGTGAACTGCTCGGGCACGTCGATGGTGAGATGCTCGACCGGCTCCATGCGCGCCCCGTCCACCACTTTGGTCACGATCTCCGGGCGGCTGGCCATCAGCTCGAAGCCCTCGCGGCGCATCATCTCAATGAGGATGGCCAGTTGCAGCTCGCCGCGGCCCAGGACTTTGAAGGTGTCGGGCGATCCGGTCTCTTCCACGCGGATGGAGACGTTCGCCAGCAACTCCTTTTCCAGGCGCTCGCGGAGGTTGCGGCTGGTGACGTATTGGCCTTCGCGGCCGGCGAAGGGCGAGTTGTTGACGCTGAACTGGATGGCGATGGTGGGCTCGTCAATGACGATCAGCGGCAGGGGTGCGGGATTTTCGACGCTGGTGATGGTTTCGCCGATGGTGATGCCCTCGACGCCGGCCACGGCCACGATGTCGCCCAGGGTGGTCTCGGCGATCTCGGTGCGCTTGAGGCCGGAGAAGGTGAAGAGCTTGGTGATCTTGGTCTTGTAGAGCGAGCCGTCGCGGCGCGAGATGCTCACCTCATCGCCCACGCGCAGCACGCCCTGAAAGACGCGGCAGATGGCGATGCGGCCGAAGTAATCGGAGTAATCGAGGTTGGCGACCAGGATTTGCAGCGCCCCTTCGGGGTCGCCGGTGGCCGCGGGAATGGCGCTCACGATGGTCTGAAACAGGGGCTGCAAATCCACGCCGGGTTGAGCGGGATCGAGGGTCGCCGTGCCCGCCTTGGAGACCGTGTAGAGCACCGGGAAATCGAGCTGGTGTTCGTCGGCGTCGAGGTCGATGAATAAATCGTAAATTTCGTTCAGCACTTCCTGGGGGCGCGCGTCAGGCCGGTCGACCTTGTTGATGACCACGATGGGCACCAGCTTGGCTTCCAGCGCCTTGGAGAGCACGTAGCGGGTTTGCGGCAGCGGGCCCTCGGCGGCATCGACGAGGAGCATGACGCCATCGACCATTTTGAGCGCGCGCTCCACTTCGCCGCCAAAGTCGGCGTGGCCGGGCGTGTCCACAATGTTGATCTTGCCGCCGGCGTAGTTGATGGCGGTGTTTTTGGCCAGGATGGTGATGCCGCGCTCGCGCTCCAGCTCGTTGGAGTCCATAACGCGCTCCACCACCTGCTGGTTGGCGCGGAAGGCGCCGGACTGGCGCAGCATGGCGTCCACGAGCGTGGTCTTGCCATGGTCCACATGGGCGATGATGGCGATATTGCGTATCGTCTGGCTCACAGGCGCATGGTTCCTTCGCCCATACTTCCTTAGCCCATACTTGCTTAGCATGGATGCGGCCGGCAGGGCCGCCGGGATACATCAGAGGAGTTCGAGCAAAATGCCGCAAAATGCGGTATTTTTATTTTATCAGCAGCACAGAAGTAAGGGACGCCCCTATGGCCGTTTGAGTCCCGCGACGATAGGCGGCATGATTCCATTTCCTTAGTACCTAGAGAAATTCCCCCGCATGATGCTTCTCACCCGTGCCTAAAGTGGTTCAAGACGACCCTCGGGTAAAAAACTGTCTCATTTTCAGACACTACAATGAGAGTTAACGATGGCCAATCCGCATTCCATTCCTGCGCTCGCACGCGCTCTCGCGTCACTAACGCCGTCTCAAATCGATTGGGTCAGCGCGGTGATTCGACAATTCCAGTTGCCGTGCGAGTTCTTCCGGAAAGAAGACTCTGATCTCGTTACGGCTCCTGTCCTGGACATGTTGGGGGATGCGCTTCGCATTCACCATGCATTCAGTCGCCAAGCTCTGAGTAAAGATCGCTTTGAGTTCGCCCTAGAGAGGTCTTTAAATCGCGCAGGTGTGCCGGCTCAGCTTGTTGAGAATAGGACCAATCGTGGGCACGACATAACAATAAGCGGGGTTCCCATCAGTCTCAAAACCCAAGCTGACGCAAGCATCCGCTCCGAGACGTTGCATATCAGCAAATTTATGGAGCTCGGCAAAGGGCCTTGGGAATTACATCTGCTTCGTGACATGTTTCTGCAACATATGCACGGCTACGAACGAATTTTCCAGTTTCGTTCCCTGCTGCCAGGGCCGAGCTTGTACTTCTACGAACTTGTGGAGATTCCAAAGGCTCTTTTGCTGGAGGGCATAAATGCGCAACTGGTAGTCCAGACACGCAGTCGTCAAACTCCGCAGCCTGGCTATGGGTACGTTTATGACTCTGAAGGCAAGCTGAAGTTTGCGCTCTATTTCGACGGCGGCACCGAGCGAAAGTTACAAATCAAGAAGATAAGGAAAGAATTATGTACCGTCCACGCCACCTGGCGGTTCGAATCAACGCCCTTTGAGCAATCTATTCCTCGCTAGATTAGCGTATTCTTCGCTAATCTCGATGCCTGTGCATTGGCGTTCGAGTTCATTGCAGACAACGCCTGTAGTACCTGAACCAAAGAACGGGTCAAGGACTCTGTCGCCCTTTCTCGATCCGGCCGCCACGCAAATCCGCGCTAGCGATTTAGGATAGACCGCAAAATGCGCGCCCACGTATGGTTCCGTGTTAATATTCCAAACACTTCGTCTATTCTTGCGCTTTTGCGTCTTGTCCATCGCAGTCTCTTGAATAGCCTCGTGGTCGTAAAAGTATCGCTCTGACTTAGAAAAAAGAAAAATGTACTCATGCGAGCGAGTGGGGCGATCCTTTACCGATTCCGGTTGACAGTTCGGCTTATTCCAGATCATCTCGGAACGTAAATACCATCCATCGGACTGCAGCGCAAATGCCACTCGCCAAGGAACTCCGATCAAGTCCTTCGGCTTAAGTCCGTTAGGCGTTGGAGCTCGGTAAGACATGCCCCGACCTTTGTTTTTCGCATCCTCGTCTCGCCAGGTCCTCCCGCCGCTGGTATAGCTGTCTCCGATGTTCAGCCAAAGTGTACCGTCGGAGGCGAGAGTTCGCCGTACTTCGCGGAAGATCGAAACAAGGTCTGCAATGTAGGACTCGACTTTCATCTCAGCGCCAATCTGTCCCTTGACTCCGTAGTCGCGCAGGCCCCAATACGGCGGCGAGGTGACCACGGTTTGAAACAACCCGTCGGGAAATCCTCCTAGTACGCGCCGAGCATCACCGACTACGATTTCACAGAGGTTACGGGGATTCTCCGACAGATTGGGTTCAAGATCCTGATCGAGTTCAGGAAACAATTGCAGTACCTTACCCATGTCGCCATTCTACTTTAGACGCGGATAGAGGGCAGGATTTTTGAATTGTTGAAAAAGAGAGCAATTCCAATTCAGGAATAATCCTTCGATCAGGGGAAATTGAGGCTCAGCAAAGCATTCCGGTTTTGATCGCGAATGCGATCAACTTACCTCCGCCCCATGGCTCACATGCCGATGCGCCCGCTCGCGCACCTTGGCGCCCGCTTCCAGATCGAAGGCGGCGTTGACCAGCGCGATGTGCGAGAAGGCCTGGGGGAAGTTGCCGGCCAGGCGCTTGCGGCCCACGTCGTACTCTTCCGAGAGCAGGCCAAGATCGTTGCGCAACGAGAGCAGCTTCTCGAAGAGCGCCCGCGCGTCGTCGGGGCGGCCGACGGCCTTGAGGGCGCCGACCATCCAGAAGCTGCACGCCAGAAACACGCCTTCGCCGGGAGGCAATCCGTCAGGGGACTTGGAGGTGTCGTAGCGCAGGACCAGGCCGTCGGGCATGAGCTCGCGCTCGATGGCCTCCACGGTGCCCTTCACGCGCGCATCGCCGCCGGGCAAGAAGCCGACCGCGGGCATGAGCAGGAGCGCGGCATCCAGTTGGTCGGAGCCGTAGGCCTGCGTGAAGCTGTTCTTCTGCTGGTTGAATGCCTGGGCGCAGATTTCGGCGTGAATCGCATCGCGGATCGAACGCCACTTTTCCAGCGGGGCTTGGTAGCCTAATTGCTCGCCCAGCAGGACGGCGCGGTCGAAGGCCACCCAGGCCATCACTTTGGAGTAGGTAAACTGCTGCGGGACGCCGCGCGTCTCCCAAATCCCCGAATCCGGCTGCTGCCAGATTTTCTCCAGGTGCCTGAGCAGCAGCGAGAGCACCCTGAAGTCGTAGCCGCTATGGCGGAACATGGTGTGCTGGGCGTGGAAGAAGGTGTCGAGCATCTCGCCGTAGATGTCGAGCTGCACTTGCAGCGAGGCGGCGTTGCCGATGCGCACGGGCTGGGAATTTTCGTAGCCTGGGAGCCATCCGACCTCCCACTCCGTGAGCTGGCGCTCGCCTTTCAGGCCATACATGATCTGCACCTGCTCGGGACTGCCGGCCAGGGCGCGCAACAGCCAGTCCTGCCAGGCCGCGGCTTCGTCAAAGTAGCCGGCGTTGGCCAGGGCCAGGAGGGTGAAGGTAGTGTCGCGCAGCCAGCAGTAGCGATAGTCCCAGTTGCGCGGGCCGCCGATGGCTTCCGGCAGGGAAGTGGTTGCCGCCGCCACAATGCCGCCCGTGGGGCGGAAGGTCAGGGCCTTGAGCGTGATCAGGGAACGCTCCACCGCGTCGCGGTACTTGCCTGCGTACTTCAGGCGCGAAGTCCACAGCCGCCAAAACTTCTCCGTATCTTCGAGCGCATGACGGAAATCGATCCGCTTGGGATCGACGAGGTAAGAGGCTCCATAGGTGAGCGTGAACCAGGCGCGCTGGCCCGCGTTCACGTTGAACTCGGCCACCGTCTTCAGGTTTTCGCCGTGCACGGGAACGGAGGCATGAAGAACGGCGAGGTTTGGCCCCGCAATGGCGCGCACCCCATCCTCGATGCGCGTAACCCAGGGGACTGTGCGGCCATAGTCGAAGCGCAGCGCCAGTTCCATGCGCGCGTCCACGCTGCCGCGAATCCCCTCCACGATGCGGACCACGTCGGAGTTCCGGCCGCGAATGGGCATGAAATCGATCAGCCGCATGGCGCCATCCGCACATTCGAAGGTGGTCTCCAGAATCAGGGAGTGATCGCGGTAGCGGCGCGTTGACGTCCACTTGCCGTCCTGGGGCGCGATCTTCCAGTAGCCGTTCTCTTCGCTTCCCAGCAGCGCGGCAAAGCAGGCCTGCGAGGAGAAGTCCGGCCAGCAGAGCCAGTCGATGCAGCCGTTCAAATCCACCAGGGCCGCGGTTTCACAATCGCCAATCAGGGCGTAGTCTTCGATTTTTACGGGCATATTTTTTATCTTTGCTCTTTACTGTTGGTGAGTACCGCGCATCACTGCTCGTGGTAGCTGCGCATCAGGCCGCCGTCCACGACGAAAGTCGCGCCGGTGACGTAAGAGGCTTCCTCAGAGGCCAGAAAGGCCACCAGCCCGGCCACATCCTCCGGGCTGCCCAGGCGCCCCAGCGGAATCTTGGCCAGCAGCGCATCGAGCTTGGGCTTGTCGTTGAGCAGCGCGGTGTTAATGGGCGTGGCCACGGCGCCCGGCGCCACATTGTTCACCGTGATTCCCAGCGGCCCCAGCTCCACGGCCAGATCGCGCATCAACATGCGCAGGCCGCCCTTGCTGCAACAGTAGGTGGCGAAGCCGGGGAAGGCCATGTCCTCGTGGACGGAGCTGATGTTGACAATGCGCCCCGGCTTTTTCACGTCGCGCAGGCGGCGCACAAAGGCCTGGGTGAGGAAAAACGGCCCGCGCAGATTCACGCTCAGCACCTTGTCGTAATCCGCCTCCGCCGTGTCCCAGAAGTCGGCCTTGTGCTCCATGCCCGCGTTGTTCACCAGAATATCGGCGGAGCCGAAGCGGCTCCAGGCCGCATCCACCAGGTTGCGGTCGGCGCCGGCGCTGGTCACATCCGCCTGAACGATCTCTCCGGTGCCGCCGGCCTGGGCGATGGCGCGTTGCGTCGTCTCCGCGCCCGCCGGATCGCCCACGTAATCCACGATCACCTTGGCGCCCTCCTGTCCCAGGCGCTCCGCAATGCCCTGCCCGATTCCCGACCCCGCTCCGGTCACAATCGCGACCTTCCCCGTCAAACCCTTCATAGTCTTCTCCTTAAATATTTATGTTTTCCTGCTGCGCTATCTGCTTAGTTGGATGCAGAAAATCGCCGGATCGTGGCAACCGCGGCCTCATTTCGGGGAATTGGCGCAGAGATACGGCCCTGCCCGCCATGCGCCAGAGCCGCCTTCCTCCGCGGTTAGGATTTGGCCCCGCTGGTCTTCCGGTAGAGCGCTTCCAGCGCATCGCACGCGCTGCGCACGCCGTCCTCGCGTTGCAGTTGGAGGGCCACGCTCTGCGCGCGCAGGGCAAAGCGCGGCTCGGCCAGCATGGCCCGCACCTTGCGCGCCACGCGCAGCGGAGTATAGTTGGCGCGCTGGATGGCTTGCGCCACCTTCAGCCGGCCCATGCGGCGGGCGTTGTCGGGCTGGTCGTGCGAGTAGGGCATGATGAGCATGGGCTGGCCGGCGCGCAGGCATTGCGCGGTCGTCCCCACGCCGCCCTGGTGGACCACCATGGCCGCGCGCGGAAACAGGACCGAGTAAGGCGCGTACTCGGCCACGCAGATCGATTCGGGCAGCTCCTGTTGGAGGCGGTTGCGCGGGTCCGCCCCGATCAGCAGCACCGCGCGCACGCCCATGCGCATGGCGGCCCGCGCCGACATCTCGTAAAACCGCCCCGCCGCCAAAACCGCCGCCGAGCCCAGCGTAAACACTACCGGCGGCTCGCCCGCGGCCAGGAACTCCTCCAGGCGCGGAGGCAGCTTCGCCCGCTGCGGCGAATCCACATCGGCGTCGTAAAAGCAGAAGCCGGTGATGAGCGTGTTCGCCGGCCAATCCTTCTGCTCCACGCCCAGCACCCGCGAAAACAGCGCCAGCACCAGGTAGGGCGAGTGCTTGGCGTCGAAGATGGGGTTCGCTCCCGGCGGCAATCCCAGCTCGCGGCGCAGCGCGTAGACCGGCTCCGGCCACTTGCGCGTGACAAAGCTCGCCAGCCGTCGCATGGCGCGGCCCATGCCCGCCACTTTGTCGGCCTTGGCCAGGCGCGGATAAGGCGGCAGCACGGGCGGATCGTAGGCCGAGAAAAATGAGAACGGCGCGAGAACATAGCTGGCCCAGGGAATGCCCGCGGCCTCGGCGACCAGCGGGCCGGCGTAGTTCAGCTCGCCCAAGAGCAACAGATCGGCGCGCGCGGGCTTGGTCGCCGCGTCCAGCAGATCGTCGTATGTCTGCCGCAGCGCGGGAAAGAGAAACTCGCGCAGGCCGCGCTCCGTGCCCTTCTTCACGTCGTAGACCATCTCCACCAGGATGGTGTTGCTGGGGTCGATGTCCGGGCGCAGGGCGTGGAACTCGAGGCCCAGCGGCTCGATCCTGGGCCGGTAGACCTCGGGCAGCGCCATCACCGGCGTGTGGCCGCGGCGCTTGAGTTCGAGAGCGATGGCGATGAGGGGATGAATGTCGCCAAGGGTGCCTATATTCGAGAGAACGATGCGCAAGCTGGGGTCTCCAGGGGCGTAAAGGCCAGCAGTTATGAGGGTAATGCATGGAGCGCACCGGACCTGGCGCGGCCGGCTTCCTGTCCGCCCCCGGCAGACTCAAAGTGGTATCCTTGCTCGGTTCGATCTTCCCAAGGAGGTTCTATGCCCGATCGCCCGGTGCTAGAGCGGTTCCAGAGTTCATGTGCCGTTTTGAGGTTCGTGAAAGGTGGCATTTTCTCAAGGAAAATGCCACTCGGCAGTGTGCTTTCTGGGTACAGCAACTCTGGAACCGCTGTTGGTCTGCTCACCTATTCCTTGGCAGCCGCGGCGCTGCTTTGCGTTTCCTTTGCCGCCGCGCCCGCGCCCCTCGTGGCGCAGTCCGGACCGGAGCAGCCTTACCACGTCATCGCGCGCTGGAAGATCGGCGGCGAGGGCGGCTGGGATTACATGCACGACGATCCCGCGGCGCACCAGCTTTACATTGCGCACGGGCCGCGCGTCGATGTCGTCGACACGCGCACCGGCAAGCTGGTGGGCGCCATCACCGGCCTGCACGGCACGCACGGCATCGCGCTGGGCACGGACGGCCAGTACGGCTACATCTCCGACGGCGGCGGCGACGCGGTGGTCATCTTCAACCGCAAGACGCTGGCCAAGGTAGCCACCATCGCCGCCGATCAGAACCCCGACGGCATCGTCTTCGAGCCGGTCACGCAGACCGTGTGGGCCTTCAACGGCCGCTCCAGCACGGCAACCGTGATCGACGCCCCTACGCAGATGAACGTGGCCACTGTTCCCTTGCCCGGCCGGCCGGAGTTTCCCGTAGCCGACGGCAAGGGCAACGTCTACGACAACATCGAGAGCAAGAGCGAGATCATCCGCATCGACGCGCGTACAAGGAGGATCACAGCCGAGTGGCCGGCGGGCTGCGAATCCCCCTCCGGGCTGGCCATCGACCCCCGCGGCCACCGTCTCTTCACGGTCTGCCGCGGACAGAAGATGTCCGTCATCGACTACGAAACCGGCCAGGTGCTGGCCAACCCCTCCATCGGCA
Source organism: uncultured Acidobacteriota bacterium (assembly GCA_963808795.1). Classification (GTDB taxonomy): domain Bacteria; phylum Acidobacteriota; class Terriglobia; order Terriglobales; family Acidobacteriaceae; genus Telmatobacter. The sequence goes on along the minus strand of CAWEGL010000020.1, from coordinate 95,477 downwards.
ACGGCCCCGACGCTGCTCGCTGGAGCGCCAAGCATAAGCTGGCCTTCGCCACCTGCGGCGGCGATGGAGTTCTCTCGGTGATCGACGCCGCCGCTCCCGGCTACCCCACCATTGAGACTTTGCCCACCCAGCGCGGCGCCCGCACCATGGCCTACGACTCCAAAACCGACCGCATTTACACCGACACGGCGGAGTTTGGCCCGCCGCCCGCCGGCGCCGCTCAGGGCCGGTTCCAGCGTCCCCCTATGGTTCCCGGCACGTTCACGGTGATCGTGATCGGACGGTAAGGGGCGGGGATTGCGCGCGCCGGGCCGATCCCGCAAGAGGCAATGGCGAAGAGCGTCCAGGGCGGATGCAGGGCTATCCGGCTCGCGATTTCCCCTTTACAATAGAAGGTCGAGGGGGTCACTCAGCGGGTATGTCCCATTTCTTTTCCATTGCCCATTCCTCGCGCAAGCGCCGCAACAGTGCAGGCCTGTTGCTTGGCTTGGCCGCGGTGGCGTTGTTTGGCGCGGCTCTAGTCCATGCGCAGTTCGGCGTGCCGCCGGAAACCCCGGTCCATGACTCATCGATCTTGCATCCGCCCGCGGGCGCGCGCGTAGCCATCGTCGAGTTCGCGGACATGGAATGCCCCGAGTGCGCCGTGGCCAATCCCATCCTGATGCAAGCCGTGGCCAAGTACCACATTCCCTGGATCCGCTACGACTTTCCGCTTCCCTACCATCCCTGGAGCTTCCAAGCCGCGGTTTACGCGCGCTGGTTCGAAACCAAGAACAAGACGCTGGGCAACGACTACCGCAATTCGGTCTTCGCCAACCAGGTCTCGATTGAGACTCTTCCGGAGCTTACGCAGTTCACCGAGAAGTTTGCGCAAAGCCACGGCATCGCGCTGCCGTTTAACATCGATCCCCAGGGCAAGCTGGCCGGCGAGGTGAAAGCCGACGCCGCCCTTGGCCAGCGGGTCGGAATTGAGCATACGCCTACCATCTGGGTGGTTATGAAAGGTGGGAATGCGCCGCCCTATGTCGAAGTTTCCGACGTGAACAGGCTCTTTCAGACCATCGACCAGGCGCTGGCCGAAACCCGCAGCGCGCGGTTAGCCCTCGCGCATTAGAAGGGAACGGCGTCCGCCGCCGCGGATGCTGCTCGCATCTTTGCGGTAGGCTCTCTGCCCTTGCAAGCGGCAGCGCGTCCGCGCGCTTGTGTGGCCGGTGTGGGAAGCCCGGCCTTACAATAGCGGCTTGTACAGTGTTTCTGCGGGGGCTTCCTATGATGATTTTCCGGCCGGGCACAGCGGTTCCAGAGTTACTGTACCCCGAAAGCACGCTGCCAAGTGGCATTTTCCTTAAGAAAATGCCACCTTTCACGAACCTCAAAAGAGCACCTAAACTCTGGAACCGCTCTATCGCCAGCCTTCTTTCGCTTGCGTGCGCCGCATGGTATCCCGCCGCGGCGCAAACTCCGGTCCAGCCTACTGCGGCGCAAACTCCGGTCCGGGCGAGCGGAGACGCGCTGATGCGTGGCTTCGAGGACCCGCCCAACGGCGCGCGCCCGCGCGTGTGGTGGCACTGGATGAACGGCAACATCACCGAGGAGGGCATCCGGCTCGATCTCGACTGGATGCACCGCGTGGGCCTGGGCGGGGTAACCATCTTCGAAGGCGCCATCGACACGCCGCAGGTGGTGCCGCAGCGGCTGATCTACATGACCCCGCAGTGGAAGCAGGCCTTTACCTATGCCGTAACCACCGCGCGGAGCCTGGGCATGGAGGTAGCCATCGCCAGCTCGCCGGGATGGAGCGAGACTGGCGGGCCGTGGGTTCCCGCGTCCGAGGGCATGAAGAAGATGGTGTGGAGCGCGACGCGCGTCGAGGGCGGGCAGCCGTTCACGGGCATCTTGCCCCATCCGCCGGAGGTCGATGGAGCCTTTCAGGACTTCGCCGTCCACGCCCGGAGCCGCGCCAACGGCACGCCCATGACGCCTCCCGAGTTCTATGCGGACGTGGCGATCGTGGCTTACCGGATTCCGGAAGGCGACGAGAGCCAGGCGGAGTTGAATCCGCAGGTCACTGCGAGCGGCGGCACGGTGGACGCGGCCGCGCTCTCCGACGGAGAAGTGGATACCGCCGCGCTCGACTTGCCCGCCGCTGCGCCCGGCGGCGAGGCGTGGGTGCAGTTCGATTACGGCCACCCGCAGATGATTCAAGCCGTCACCCTGGCGGACCTGACCGGCATGGGCAGCATCTTCGACCACCCCAGCACCACTCCTGTGCCCTACCTGGAAGCCGGCGACGACGGCGTGCACTTCCGTAAGATCGCCGACGTTCCGCCCAGCAGCCTGGTGGAGCGCACGGTGGCCTTCGACGCGGTGACGGCGCGCTACTTCCGGCTGGTCTTTGCGGCCGCGGCCGGCGCCGGGCCGGGGCCCGATCACCGCATCACCGAGCTGGTGCTGGCCAGCGGCGCGCGCGTGAACCGGTTCGAGGAGCGCGCGGGGTACGCCACTACGCCCGACTACTATGCCATCCGCGATCCCATGGTCGCGCCGCAGTTTATCGTTCCGCTCAAAGATGTGATCGACCTTACCGGCAAGATGAAGCCCGACGGCACGCTCAACTGGACGCCGCCGCCCGGAAAGTGGATGATCCTGCGCATCGGCTACTCGCTCACCGGCCACGAGAACGGCCCCGCGCCGGCGGAAGCGACGGGCCTCGAGGCGGATAAGCTCAACCGCCAGGACGTCAAGAGCTATCTCGACGGCTATCTGAAGATGTTCTCCAATACCGTGGGCCCCTCCAGGATGGGCAGCGCCGGCATCTCCTATCTCCTCACTGACAGCATCGAGGCGGGGCCGCAAAACTGGACGAATAACATGATCGGCGACTTCGAGCAGTTGCGCGGCTACAATCCCCATTTATGGTTTCCGGCATTGACGGGAGTTATTATTCAGAGCACCGCCGGCACCAACAAATTTCTCTGGGACTTCCGGCGCACCATCGCGCAGTTGCTGGCCGAGAACCATTACGGCGAGATATCCGCCGAGTTACATCGCCACGGGATGCGTTACTACAGCGAGGCGCTCGAGTATCACCGCCCCATGCTGGGCGACGACATGGAGATGCGCAGCAAAGCCGATGTTCCCATGGGAGCGATGTGGACGTATGCCGGCAGTCCGGGGCCGGACGTGGATTACGTGGCCGACTTGCGCGGCGCGGCGTCCATAGCGCACATCTACGGGCAAAATCTCGCCGGCGCGGAGTCAATGACCTCGCGTGGTCCGGCCTGGTCGTTCTCTCCTAACTCCCTCAAGAAGGTAGCCGACCTGGAGTTCGCGCTGGGTGTCAACCGCTTTGAGATTCACGAGTCCACGCACCAGCCGGTGGCGGATATGGCGCCGGGACTTACCTTGGGACCGTATGGTTTGTGGTTCAACCGCAATCAGACGTGGGCTGATGATGCCAAGCCATGGGTGAGTTATCTGGCCCGGTGTTCTTATCTCTTGCAGCAGGGCCATTTCTATGCCGACGTTGCTTACTTTTATGGGCAGGAGGGCCCGCTGACGGCGGTCTTCGGCTGGAACGAGCCGGAAGACAAGCCCGAGGGCTACGGGTTCGACTACGTGAACAGCGATGTGATCTTACATGAGCTTTCTTTCAGGAACGGCCGCCTTGTAACTCCCGGAGGAACGAGTTATCGCATCCTATATCTGGGCGGGGAGAGCCAGCGCATGACGCTGGCCGTGCTGCGGCGGCTGAGCGAGCTGGTGGAGCAGGGCGCGGTGCTGGTGGGCAATGAGCCCACGGGCTCGCCCAGCCTCGCCGACAACGAAGCGGAGTTTCACCAGCTTGCCGGGCAGCTTTGGGGCAAGGAGACCGTTCCAGCCGGATCGTTTCATCCGTTCGGAAAGGGCCGAGTGTACTCCGGCATAACTCCGGACCAGGCGCTGACGGCGCTGGGCGTTCCCAAGGACTTCGGCTACACCAAGCCGGAGGCCGATACCACGTTGATGTTTTTGCACCGGAAGCTGGCCGGCGGCGACATTTATTACGTGGATAACCGCCAGGATCGCGCGGAAAGCGTCGACGCAACTTTCCACGTGGCGGGCAAGACGCCTGAGTTATGGGATGCGGCCACAGGCTCGGCACGGCCCGTCTCCTATTCCATTGCCGGCGGGCTCACGACTCTCCCGCTCCATCTCGATCCTTACGGAACCGTCTTTGTGGTCTTCCGCGAGCCGGCGGCGAAAACTTCGCTGGAGCTGCTCCAGCCGCGCGTGACTCCGCTCACGGACCTGGACGCCGTGCTCAACAGCGACTGGATCGTCGGCTTCGAGCCGGGGCGGGGCGCGCCGGAGACGATGACCTTCGACAGGCTTACTTCCTGGAGCGAGAACGCGAGCGCGGGCGTGAAGTATTTCTCGGGAACGGCCACTTACTCGAAGACCATCGAGATTCCCGCCGCCGACTTCAAGCCTGGAGCGCATCTGTGGCTCGATCTGGGCGACGTGGAGGACGTAGCGGAGGTCGCGGTCAACGGAAAGTATTGGGGCATCGTGTGGAAGACGCCGTTCAAGGTGGATGTGACCAATGCGCTCCAGCCGGGCAGCAACCAACTGGTGATCGAGGTGACCAACCTTTGGGTGAACCGGCTGATCGGCGACCAGCAGCCATGGTCGGTGAAGAAGTACACGTTCACGGACTTCAGGCCGTATAAGGCGGATTCGCCGCTGCTGCCTTCGGGGCTGCTGGGTCCGGTGCGGCTGGTCTCGGTCGCGTCGTCCCCGCTGGAGCCGGTTTCCGGCGCGGATTCAGGACGCACGGGCCGGAGCGCAGCCCCGGCGGGTGCTCCCAAAAATTAACTTGCAATTTGCAATCTGAATCGAACACAATTGCGCAGCGGCATTCCCCGTGGCCGGCTACAGCATTTTCGGAATTGGCGTAGACCGGAAGCACATCGTAAAGTGGCCCGCCGCAGCGAGCTACCTTTCACGGCTACCAAAAGGTCTATTTGTATTCTGAAAATGCTCTGGACCACCCCCATCAGCCAGTCCGGACCGGCAGAGCGGGCGCGGACGCCAAGGAGGTCGAAATGAGCGGTGTGCGAGTGTTAGTGGGCACGCACAAGGGTGCGTTTATCCTTAGCGCGGACGGCAAGCGCAAGGATTGGAAGGTTGACGGGCCGTTCTTCGCGGGCTGGGAGATCTACCACATGAAAGGCTCGCCGGTGGACCCCGACCGGATTTATGTGTCGCAAACCAGCGGCTGGTTCGGGCAGTTGATCCAGCGCTCGGACGACGGCGGCAAGACCTGGCATCAACCAGGGCTCGCCGATGAAGCGCTGCCCCCGCCGGGTCCGCCCGCGGCGCTGCCCAACCGCTTTGCGTACGATACGTCGGCCGAAACAGGCAAGCCGCTGACCACGCACCAGTGGTACGACGGCACGCAGCATCCGTGGGAGTTCAAGCGCGTGTGGCACGTCGAGCCCTCCCTCACAGATCCCGAAACGGTGTACGCGGGCGTAGAGGACGCGGCCTTGTTCCGCTCGACGGACGGCGGCGAAAACTGGCAGGAACTCGCCGGCTTGCGGGGCCACGGCACCGGATCCATGTGGGGGCCAGGCGCGGGCGGCATGGGAGTGCACACCATCCTCCTCGACCCCTCGAATCCGAATCGCATGTACATTGCCATCTCCGCCGCCGGCGCATTCCGTACCGACGACGGGGGCCAGAACTGGAAGCCCATCAACAAGGGGCTCCGCTCGCCTTACATTCCCGATCCCAACGCTGAGATTGGCCACTGCGTGCACCATGTGGCCATGCACCGCTCGCGGCCCGATGTGCTCTTCATGCAGAAGCACTGGGACGTGATGCGCTCCGACGACGCCGGCGACAACTGGCGCGAGGTGAGCGGCAACCTGCCCACCGACTTCGGCTTCGCCATCGACGTGCACGCACACGAGCCGGAAACCCTCTACGTGGTCCCCATCAAGAGCGACTCCGAGCACTTTCCGCTGGAGGGCAAGCTGCGCGTCTACCGCAGCCGCACCGGCGGCAACGAGTGGGAGCCCCTAGCGAAGGGCTTGCCCGAGAAGGACTGCTACGTGAACGTGCTGCGCGACGCCATGGCCGTGGACTCGCTGGACGAGTGCGGCGTCTACTTTGGCACCACGGGCGGCCAGGTCTACGCCTCCGCCGACGCCGGCGACAGTTGGGCGCCTATCGCGCGCGACCTGCCCGCGGTGCTTTCAATCGAAGTGCAGACGCTGAAAAGCTAGGGGTCAGGTTTCAGGTTTCAGTGGTCAGGCGCGGGCCGGTGCGGAGGGGGATGGGATGAACGCGAAGAACGCGGCGCTGGTGCGCGTGGCTCTGCCCTATCATCTGCGCAATCTGGCGCAGGTCCAGGGGGACGTGGCGCTTGAAGTCGCGCCGCCGGTCACGCTGCGCGCCGTGCTCGACGCGCTGGAAGCCCGCTACCCCATGCTGCGCGGAACCATCCGCGAATATGAGACTGGCCAGCGGCGGGCGTTTCTGCGCTTCTTTGCCTGCAACGAGGATTGGTCGCACGCATCGCCCGACGATCCGCTGCCCCAGGCCGTCGAGGAGGGCCGCGAGCCGCTCCTGATCCTGGGCGCGGTTGCGGGAGGGGATTGAGGCAGCTCGGCTGCGCGCCCGGAACCGGGAAAACATGTTCATAGCGCGGTCGAGAAGATAGCGCGCTTCAGCCTCCGCCGCGGGCGGGGACGTCGCGAAGCCTGCTTACCGGCAGGAGGACCGGGGCGCGGATGAAGTCCTTGCGCGGGCCAGCAGGCGGCGTCGGAAGCCGCGGCGCCGTTTCCCTATACTGATACGAGTGAATGCGGCCTACCGCGCCGCCCCGCATGAGCGTCCCAAGCCAATCCGAATCGCGCGCCGTTCGCCGTCCGCAGCCAGCCGCGCCCTTGCGCCGCATCGTGCTCACGGGATTCATGGGCTCGGGCAAGAGCACCGTGGGTCCGCTGGTGGCCGCGCGGCTGGGATGGCGCTTTGTGGATGCGGACGGCGTAATCGAGGCTGAGGCCGACGCGCCCATCGCGAAACTCTTCGCGCGCGACGGCGAGACGGCCTTCCGCGAGCGCGAGCGCGCGGCCATCGCGCGGCTGGCCGCGGGCGAGGGGCTGGTGCTGGCGCTGGGCGGCGGAGCAATCGAAGACGCCCGGACGCGCGCGCTGCTCCTGAACGCTCCGGAAACGCTGCTCGTGCATCTGGAGATTGACCTGGCGACCACGCTGGCCCGCTGCGGCGGCACGGAACAGACGCGGCCGGTGCTGGCCGACCAGGCGAATCTGGCCAGGCGCTACGAGAGGCGGCTGCCGCTCTACCGCCAGGCGCACGTCTCCATCCGCGCCGACGCGCTCACGCCCGAGGAGGTTGTGGAAGCGGTGCTGCGCGCGGCGGGGATGAGTTGAGCCCAGGGGCCGGGTGAGGACACGAATGTAGTGGAGGTTGACGTTGGTCTTGCCCACGGTGGCCGCCGGCCCCACACAGCGCGCAAGCCCCCCCGCCGCGCTTGTGAAACGCGCAAAGAGCCAACCCCGTACACTTGAAGATAACGAATGAAGCGCAAGACCATCGAACATTACGAGATTCTGCGCCGCCTGGGCGCCGGCGGCAACGGCGTGGTCTACCTGGCCAACGACACGTTGCTCCAGCGGCCGGCGGTGCTCAAGGTTCTGCGCGCCGGGCCACTCACACAGGAGCAGATGCGCTCCACCATTCTGCGCGAGGCGCGGCTGGCCTCGGCCATCGAGCACCCCAACGTGTGCGCGATCTACGAGGTGGGCGAGAGCGGCGACGAGGCCTTCATCGCCATGCAATACGTCCCCGGCCAGTCGCTCGATCAGCTCATCGCGCGCGGCCCGGCCAGCCCGCAACTGGTGCTCTCGGTGGGCATCCAGATTGCCGACGGCCTGCAAGCCGCGCATGCGCTAGGCATCTTTCACCGCGACTTGAAGCCGCAGAACGTGATGCTCACCGACGGCGGGCTGGTAAAGATTTTGGACTTCGGGCTGGCGCGGCGGCTGCGCCCCGAGGATGCGAACTTCGATCCCTCCACGCCGGGGCCTGCCACCAAGGCGTCGCTCGCGGCCGCCTATACGGCGCGCGGCGGCACCATCCGCTACATGGCGCCGGAGCAGTTTGTCACCGGGCAGTCGAGTGTGCAGTCCGACGTGTGGGCGCTGGGAGTGATTCTTTACGAGCTGGCCAGCGGCCACCATCCCTTCGTCAAACCGGGCGACGATGACGTTCACGCCATCCACGCCATCCAGTTCCTGGAGCCCGAGGATTTGAGCGCCATCGTGCCGGAGATCGCGCCGGAGCTGAAGAGCGTGATCGCCACGTGCCTGGAGAAGAATCCGGCGGCGCGCTACGCCTCGGCGGCGGAGGTGCGCGAGGCGCTGCGGACCATCATGAAGGCGCAGCGGATTGAAACCGGCATCATTCCCGGCGATGCGGCGGCAAATCTGCCCTCGACCGGCCCCGCGGCCGAGAAGCGCGCCACGGGACTACTCTCCATGCTCGCGGAGCGGTTTCGCGAGTCCGCGGGCGACCGTGCCCAACCCAACTCCCTCATCGTGCTGCCCTTCGCCAACCTGGGCGCGGGCGCGGCGCCGCCCCTCTACGGCTTTGCTTTGGCTGACGCCATCGCGGCGCGCCTGGCGCGGATTCCCGCCCTCGTGGTGCGGCCCTCCAGCACCCTAATGCAGCTTCCCGCCGCCCAGATGGATCCTCTGGCGGTCGGCCAAAAGCTGCTGGTTTCCTTCGTGCTCGCGGGCAGCTTTGTGCGCTCTGAGAGCGGTCCCGAGAGCGGTCCCCAAGGCGGTTTCGACCTGAACTGGCAACTGCTGGACGTGGCCGCGCAGAGCGTGCGCGCGGGCGGCTCCATGCACGTCCCGTCGCTGGACCTGATCGCGGTGCAAACCGAGATCGCCAACGAGGTCTTCGCCACCCTCCACGGGCTCAGCGCCGCCGAAAGCATCGAAGCCTTGTCCGGCGAAGCGCCGCGCCCGGCCGCGCGCAACGGCTCGCTGCCCGGCCCCGTCAGCGAGAACTACTTGCAGGCCCGGGCGCTGCTGGGCTCCTTCATGGTGCGCACAGGCGCGCGCGCTGATCTCGACCGCGCCCACGCCCTGTTCTCCAGCGTCACTGCGGCCGATCCCGCCTTCGCCGCCGGCTGGACCGGCCTGGGCATCGCGGAGTTGCAGTACGCCCGCCACGGCTTTGGCGGGCAGATTCACGTGATGCGCGCGCGCCGCGCCTTCGATGAGGCGCTCAAGCTCGATCCGGCCTCCACCGAGGCCAATCTCTACCGCATCTACATGCTGCTTTCGCGCGGTGAGAAGGAGTCGGCGCGGCACGGCATCGCCGGCCTGCTGGCCAGCGCGGCCAACGACTGGGACGTGCACATGGTGGCCGGCCAGGCGCTGCGCGGCGACGGCATGTATGAGGAAGCACTCGCCGAATTCGGCCGCGCCCTCAAGCTCAATCCCGGCGGCGCGCCCATCCTCTATAACCACCGCGCCCGCGTCTACCACTATCGCAATCAATTGGAACTGGCCGGCAACGAACTGGAAAAAGGCCTGGCCCTCGAGCCGCGCCATCCGCTGCTGCGCACCTCGGCCGGCTATCAGCAAATGCGCCTGGGCAACCTCGACGCGGCCATCGAGATTTTGGAGAGCGTGATCCGCGACGACGAGCGCATGCGCATCGCCGTGCCCACCCTCGCCATGTGCTACGTGCAAACCGGCGAGCGGGCGCGCGCCGCGGCCCTGCTCAAAGACGACACCCTGGCCGCCGCCGAGGCCGACAGCGAGATGGCCTATCGCCTGGCCACCTACTTCGCCGTCGAGGGCGACTCCAGCGAGGCCCTCCACTGGCTCCGCCGCGCCATCTATCTCGGCAACGAGAACTATCCCTGGTTCCAGAAAAACCCATCCTGGAACAACCTGCGCAACAACGCCGACTTCGAGCGCATCCTCGAAAACTTGAAGAAAGGCTTCCGCAAAAACCAGAAAACCTGGAAGCGCCTCCTCGAACAAGTTCCGCCGGACGCAGAGACTTTCGCCGCATAACGCGCGCAGTCCGCGGTGGAAGTCTGGTTTTGAAAGGGCACGACTTCAGTCGTGCCGTAAGAGCCCTAAGAACTAACGCGGCTTTAGCCGCTGAGGGAAGGTTCTTGCGAGAATTCCACTTCCACCACGGGCGCCAGTGCGCGCCGGGAAAACTACCTCCTTTGAAACCGCTCGCCAGCGGGAAAAACAGCGCCCATCTCGAAGATTAGAAACTGCTTTCAATTGATTAAGAGGGAAGGCCAGAATGGTGCGCCCGGAGAGATTCGAACTCCCGACCTAATGCTCCGGAGGCATTCGCTCTATCCAGCTGAGCTACGGGCGCGCCTTATCAGGATAGCGCATTTCGAGCCGGCTCGACCCCATTGCATCCGCCTGGGCAGGCCAATTGCATGAGCGTGTTCTGTATACCTCTGCGATCCGTATTCACCGCGCCAGAGGCGCAACGGTTGTTAGCCCCGCGCTTCAGCGTGGGGAAGCTGGCCCCAAAGGGAGTGCCAGCCCCGGAGGGGCGGCGCAAATCCGCTCGAATTCCTGCCCAATCCAAGTTCATGCGATTGCCCTGGGGGTATAGGCCAGCCTACTCCCCTCCACGCTCCGCCTCGCGCCGCGCGCGCAGCTCTTCCATCACTGACTGGATCAGCTCCTTTGCCCCTCCCATGCCGTCCAGGACCGCCTGCAGATCCAGCGCCGGTTGGGACGGGTTGCGGCTCGACGTGCAGTAGACTCCGTGCTGTCCCACCAGGATCAGCGCGTCGGTCAGCAGGTCCAGCGCCACGGCCAGCCTGCCCCGCTCCACGCCCATCATCAGCTCGTGCTGCTCCAGCTCCGTTCGCTTCTCGTCGAAAACATTCATCCTCCCAGCCTACCCGAAAGGCCGGGATCGATGCCCTTCGCGCCGCCTCACGCGTTCAGGTTGCGCATGTATTCGGCGTCGAGCTTGAGTTCTTCCATCACATCCATGTCGAACTCCTCCTGCTCGACGAAGTAGTACTTGAGCCCCGTGGCCGCGCGCAGAATCGGGCCGTAGTCGATCTTTCCCTTGCCCAGCACCGGCGTGTGCCACTGGCCGTCGGGCAGGTGGATCATGTCCTTGATGTGCAGCAAGGGAAAGCGCTGCGGAGTCTTGCTCAAATAATCCACCGGGTTGTGCCCGGAGGCATACACCCAGCCGCAGTCCATCTCGAAGACCACCAGAGAGGGATCGGTCAACCGCAGCAGCTCGTCGTAGACCAGCACGCCGTCGAGGGTGGCGAACTCCGGCGTGTGGTTGTGTACGCCGAAGGTCATGCCCGCGGCCTTGATCTTGGCGCCCACCTGGTTGAACTGCCCCGCGATCCAGCGCCAGTCGTCCAGCGTCGGCGCGCCGGTCGCCTGCGGGTCGCGGTGCATCCCTCCTGAAGAGGAGCAAATCATGTATTCCAGGCCCAGCCGCTGCGAGTACTGGATCCACTGGTCAAGCTGCGTCTCCAGCTCCTTCAGTGTGTGGTGGGTGCTCACGCAGCGCAGCCGCGCCGAGCCCAGCGCAAACAGGAAATCCGTGGCCGTGCGGCCGTAGTAGCCCGCCGCCTCCACCACCGTGTATCCCGCCGACCGCACCGCGTCGAGCGTGCCGAACTGATCCTTGGGCATGAGGCTGCGCACCGAATAAAGCTGCAAGCCGATTGGAGTGTGTCCAGCTTGCCCGCCGCGGCTCGCCTGCGCCGCCAGCCGCGCGCCGCCCGCATAGGCCGCGGCCGCGCCCGCGCCCAGGCGCACAAAATCCCGCCTCGTCATGGATAGAGTCTTCATGGTGTCCCTCCCAGGGCAACCAACATTCTCTCTTTGCCGCCCGCCCGTTGTCTACGAATACATATTGATGGCGGTCTCGCGGAAGAAGCCAAACCATCGCCGCCGGCGGCGCCGTCCCCGCGCCCTGCCATCCAGCCTTAAGTCCCGCACTCATCCATTCCCTCCGCGTGGCATGGGAGAATGGAACCGGAACCCAACATGAGCAACGAAGCCACCCCGGAAGCTATGCCCGACCCTGAAGCTGCCGCCGAACCCGCTCAAGAGCCCCCGCCAGTGCCCATCCAAGAGCCTGCCGCCGCGCCCGCTGCGAAGCCCGTCACCGCCCAGGCGGAAAAACCCGCAGTCCAGGCGGAAGATTCCGCGCTCGCGCAAAGCCAAGGCCAAAACCAAGACCTGGACAACCAAATCCTCGACGGCGAGTCCTCCTTCGCCGACGCTCTTCTCGCCTTCGATCGCAGCCACGCGCATGCGCCCGAGCCCGGCCGCGCGCAGCTTCAGGGCACGGTCGTCTCGCTCTCCGCCGAGCAGGTCTTCCTCGACATCGGCTACAAGACCGAGGGCGTTCTGCCCCGTTCGGCCTTTGACAACAACGCCGAAAACGTAAAGCCCGGCGACTCCTTTCCCGTCTCCATCACCGGGCGCAATGAAGAGCACTACTACGAGCTCTCGCGCTTCCGCGTGGCCCAGCCCCGCGATTGGTCCGCGCTGGAACGGGCCTTCCGCGACAAGCTCGCCGTCGCCGGCACGGTCACCGCCGTCGTCAAAGGCGGCCTCAGCGTGGATGTGGGCGTGCGCGCCTTCATGCCCGCCAGCCGCAGCGGAACTCGCGACGCCGCCGGCCTTGAAGCTCTCGTCGGCCAGCAGATCGAGTGCCGCATCACCAAGCTCGACGTGGCCGATGAAAACGTGGTCGTCGATCGCCGCGTGGTCCTCGAAGAGCAGGCCCGGAGCGCACTCGAATCCCGCCGCGCCGCGCTCCAGGTGGGCGATACCGTCGCCGGCACGGTCCGCACCCTCATGCCTTACGGCGCTTTCGTCGAAATCGAGCCCGCCGGCGAGCTTCGTGGTCTTGACGGCCTGCTCCACATTAGCGACATCTCCCGCACCCGCATCGCCAAGCCCGAAGACGTGCTCTCCGTGGGCCAGCAAATTCAGGTGCGCATCCTCGGGATCGACCCCCAAACCCAAAAAATCTCCCTCGGCCTCAAGCAGCTCCTGCCCGAGCCCTGGGAAACCGCGCCGGAGCGCTACCTGCCCGGCCAGCGCGTCTCCGGCGACGTTACACGGCTCACCGACTTCGGCGCCTTCATCGAGCTGGAGCCCGGTCTGGAGGGCCTCATCCATATCTCGGAGATGTCCTGGGCCAAGAAGGTCCGCCACCCCTCCGACCTGCTCAAGGAGGGCGACCGCGTGGACGCAGTAGTGCTCTCCGTCAAGCCGCCGGCCAACTCCGCGTCCGGGCGTGGCGAACCAGGCCGAATTTCCCTCGGCCTCAAGCAGGCCACTGCCGATCCCTGGACGGAGGCGCAGCAGAAGTTTCCCACGGGCGCGCAGGTTGAGGGTACGGTCACCAAGCTGATGAACTTCGGGGCCTTCGTGGAGATTGCCGAGGGTATCGACGGGCTGGTGCCCGTCAGCGAGATCGTGGCCGGCCGCCGCCTCAACCATCCCGGCGACGCATTGCGCGTGGGTCAGCGCGTCAAGGCGCTGGTCCTCGCCGTCGATCCCGCGAAGCGCCAGATCCGGCTCTCCATCAAGCAGCTCATCCCCACCGGACTGGACGAGTTCCTCGCCGAGCATAAAGTGGGCGACCAAGTCTCGGGCCGCGTGGTCGAGCTTTCAGCCTCCGGCGCGATCATCGAGCTGGGCGAAGGCATTCGCTGTACTTGCCGTGCGAACTCCGCTAGCTCCGCTAACCCTGCCAACTCCGCTAGCTCCGTCAAGGCCGATCTTTCCGAGCTCTCCTCCATGCTCAAGGCCCGCTGGAAAGGCAACGCCCCAGCGCCCTCGGCCCAGCCCGAGCCGCTCGCCGAAGGCCAAATCCGCACTGTCAAAATCACGAAGCTGGATGCGGAAGCAAAGAAGCTTGAAGTGGAGTTGGCTTGACCGGTTACAAATACATCTCATCCACGTAGCACCAGCGCCAGTTCTCGCCGCGCTCGGCGGACTGGATCAGCGGGTGCTGTGTCTCATGGAAATGCGCCCGCGCGTGCCGGCCCGGGGACGAGTCGCAGCAGCCTACGTGGCCGCACTCCAGGCACATGCGCAGGTGTACCCATCGGTCGCCGCTCTTGAGGCACCCCTCGCACCCCTTCGTCCGCGGCTTCACCTTCTTCGGTTGCTCCGCAACATGACTGCATCCCGCTGCCGCCATTTTCAACCTCCGTCCCTTCGCGCCGGATCGTGCTTTCGTTGTACACCCGCTGCTTGTGGCGCGCCAGCCTGCGGGCGCCATGCTACCCCCTAATGGCGCGTCGTTTCGCAATCCTCCTCGCGGTCCTTCTGCTCGCACCCGCGGCCCGCGCGATCCTCGTCGTCCCCGTTCCCTCGGCGCATGGCCTGGTTGTCGCCGCCGACGGCCGCATCTCGCTTATGGGCGCCGGATGCGACGGGGAGTTGGCTGCTCTGGACCCGCCGGCGCCAGACGCAGAGCCGATGGCAGCCTTCTAGCCGCCTTGCCTTGCTTGCCTATTCTTCTGAAAACAATAAGGTTAGTGAACTGTTAAAAATATTAGTATAATACACTAAGATTTTATGAATCATTTGTGCTATAGTTTCATCAGATGGGTTGTGGGTGGCTGGGATTCCGCCCCGCCCCATCAAATTCTTGAATGTATTCAGGAGGAAGAACGTCATGGCAATCACTCGTTGGGATCCGTTCCGTGAAGTCGTAGCAATGCAGAACCGCTTCAACTCCCTGTTCCGCGGCTTGGATGAAGGGGAGAGCCCTTTGACAACTGCCGCTTTTCTGCCCGCCGCCGACATCTATGAGGATGAGAAGAAGATCATGCTCAAGCTCGAGGTGCCCGGCATCGAGGAAAAGGACCTGGACGTGAGCGTGGAAAACAACACGCTGACCGTCAAGGGCGAGCGCAAGTTCGAGAAAGAGGAGAAGGAAGAGAACTTCCATCGCATCGAGCGCCGCTACGGCAGCTTCTATCGCGCCTTTACGCTGCCCTCGACCGTGGACACGGAGAACATCGCGGCCGGCTACAATGCGGGCGTGCTGAAGCTGGAGCTCAAGAAGAAGCCCGAAGCCCAGCCCAAGCAGATCAAGGTGAAGGTGGACAAAACGCTGGCGGCGTAAAAACAGGGTTCAGGGATCAGGTTTCAGGGATCAGTCACCCCCTAACGCGCCAGGAGTACTATGCTTGCGAGAGCGAGTTCTTGAGTGCGGTTGCACAAGGGGAAGGGGCTGGTCCCCTTTTTCTGATCCCTGACCCCTGAAACCTGACCCCTTGCACCGCAAAATCATTCACTGAGGCATCAAACCATGGCCATTCGTTGGGACAAATTTACCGTCAAGTCGCAGCAGGCGATGCAGCAGGCGCAGGCGCGTGCGGCGGAGCTGGGCAATCCCGAGATCCAGCCCGTGCACCTGCTGCTGGCGCTGCTCGAGGACCGCGAGGGCGTGATTCCCGCCGTCCTTGAAAAGATCGGCGTGGCCACCGAGCGGCTGGAGAGCGACCTGCACCGTCTGGAGGAGAAACTGCCTCGCGTGGCCGGTGAGGCCGCGCAGCCTGGCCCCAGCCCGGCGCTCACCCGCGCCCTCGACCAGGCCTTCCGCGAGGCCGCCAACTTTAAGGACGACTACGTTTCCACGGAGCACCTGCTGCTGGGCGTGGCCCACCTCAAAGGCGACCCGGCGCGCGACGCGCTCACCGCTCTCGGCGCCACACACGAGGCCATTCTGAAGGCGCTCACCGCGGTGCGCGGCTCGCAGCGCGTCACCGACCAAAATCCCGAAGGCAAATTCCAGGCCCTGGAGAAGTACGCCAAGGACCTGACCGATCTCGCCCGCCGCGGCAAGCTCGACCCGGTCATCGGCCGCGACGAGGAGATTCGCCGCGTCATCCAGGTGCTGAGCCGGCGCACCAAAAACAATCCGGTGCTCATCGGCGAGCCCGGCGTTGGCAAGACCGCCATCGTCGAGGGCCTCGCCCGCCGCATCGTCTCCGGCGACGTGCCGGAGAGCCTGCGCGACAAGCGCGTGATCGCGCTCGACCTGGGCTCCATGCTGGCCGGCGCCAAGTATCGCGGCGAGTTCGAGGACCGTCTCAAGGCCGTTCTCAAGGAGATCGAGGAATCGGGCGGGCAAATCGTTCTATTCATTGACGAGCTGCACACACTCGTCGGCGCGGGCGCGGCCGAAGGCGCCATCGATGCCAGCAACATGCTCAAGCCGCCCCTGGCGCGCGGCGAACTGCGGGCCATCGGCGCTACCACGCTGAACGAGTACCGCAAATACATTGAGAAGGACGCGGCCCTGGAGCGGCGCTTCCAGATCGTCTATGTGGGCGAGCCCAACGTCGAGGACACCATCGCCATTCTGCGCGGCCTCAAAGAGCGCTACGAGGCGCACCACAACGTGCGCATCAAGGACGCGGCCATCGTGGCTGCGGCCACGCTCTCCCACCG
This sequence comes from uncultured Acidobacteriota bacterium, assembly GCA_963808795.1. Lineage (GTDB taxonomy): Bacteria > Acidobacteriota > Terriglobia > Terriglobales > Acidobacteriaceae > Telmatobacter. The sequence goes on along the minus strand of CAWEGL010000020.1, from coordinate 78,945 downwards.
CTATATCAGCGACCGCTTTCTGCCCGACAAGGCCATCGACCTGGTGGACGAGGCGGCGGCTTCGCTGGCCATTCAGATTGGCTCGGTGCCAACGGAGATCGACCAGTTGGAGCGCGAGGCCACCTCGCTCGAGATCGAGCGCGCCGCCCTCAAGCGCGAGACCGACTCCAACAGCAAGGAGCGGTTGTCCGAAGTGGAGCGCGATATCGCGCGCCTGCGCGAGCAAACCACGGCACTGCGCGCCCGCTGGACCAAGGAGCGCGAGGCCATCAACCGCGTCGGCGAATTGAAGAAAAAGATCGAGGCCTTGCGCTTCGAGGCCGAGGAGCAGACCCGCCGCGGCCAGCTTGACCGCGCCGCGCAGATCCAATATGGCGAGCTGCCCAAGCTCGAATCTGAGCTGAAAAAGCTGAATGCCGCGCAGGACGGGAGCAAAGACGGCTCCGCGCGCATGTTGAAGGAAGAGGTGGACGAGGAAGACATCGCTAAGATCGTCAGCAAGTGGACCGGCATTCCTGTCTCGCGCATGTTGGAGGGCGAGGTCAAAAAGCTCGTGCAGATGGAAGACCGGCTGCGCGAACGTGTAGTCGGCCAGGACGACGCGCTCAGCGTGGTGGCCAACGCCATCCGCCGTTCCCGCGCGGGACTCAGCGACCCCAAGCGGCCCATCGGCTCGTTCATCTTCCTGGGGCCCACCGGCGTGGGCAAAACCGAAACCGCGCGCGCTCTCGCCGAGTTTCTCTTCGACGACGAGCAGGCCATGGTGCGCATCGACATGAGCGAGTACATGGAGAAGCACGCCGTGGCGCGGCTCATCGGCGCGCCGCCGGGCTACGTGGGCTACGACGAGGGCGGCCAGTTGACCGAGGCCGTGCGCCGCAGACCGTATGCGGTGATTCTCTTCGACGAGATCGAGAAGGCGCACCCGGACGTCTTCAACATCCTGCTCCAGGTGATGGACGACGGCCGGCTCACCGACGCCAAGGGCCGCACCGTGGACTTCAAAAACACGGTGCTCATCATGACCTCGAACCTGGGCGCGGCCATGCTCGCCGGCGACACCCTCAAGACCGGGCGCGATTACGAAATGGCCCGCGAGAGCGTCCTTCGCATCCTGCGCGAGAACTTCCGCCCGGAGTTTTTGAACCGCGTGGACGACATCGTGATCTACCGTCCGCTGGGCCCGGCGCAGCTCGGTCAAATTCTGGATCTGCGGCTGAACGAGGTGCGCAAGCTGCTCGAAGACCGCGCCATCTCCCTCGAGCTGACCGAGCCGGCGCGCCAACTGATCCTGGCTTCCGGCTCCGACGCGGCCTATGGCGCCCGTCCGCTGAAGAGAGCGTTGCAGCGCATGGTGCAGGATCCGCTGGCGATGAAGATCCTCGACGGCGAGGTGCTGCACGGCGCGCACGTGAGGATCGATGCGGATCGCAAGTCGAATCAGCTTGTGTTTGAGCCCATGGGCCGCGAGGCGATGGCGTAAGGGCAGCGGCGCTAGCAGGGTTAGTGGAGCTAACGCAAATTCAGAGTTACTGTAAGGAGATTTGCTGTGGCCAAGTGGCTTTTTCCGCTCCGGGGTCCCCAGCGGCACAGGGCCCCAGCGGCACAGGGCCCCCTGCGAGCGTCCGCCGCGGCGGTTGCTCGCAGGGTGAAACGACAGCTTTTCGTCGCTGGGGTGGAAGTAGAAGCCGCCTTGCACGACCTGCAAATGTCAACAACTGAATCGAATCTGCTATAAACGGGGCGCGAGTTGACAAAAGGCTCCCCGCGGGAAGCGCGTTCTATCTTTCTACATCACTATTTGTTGATCTTGGTTGCCGCGCATTTTGGTGGGCCCGGAGGGATTTGAACCCCCAACCAAGGGATTATGAGTCCCCTGCTCTAACCGTTGAGCTACAGGCCCACATCGTCAGTAAATAATGTCTCTTGTTGATCTTACATCCATCTTGAAACGGCCTTCTGCAACTCCGCCTTGGCGTCGGCGTCCTTGGTCTCGTCACTTGGCTCTTGGTTTCCCTCGCCAGTGTTGCAGAATTTCTCTCGCCATCGCCAGTTCGAAGGACCGCGCCGGGCCGCGAACGATGGGCGCAACGCGTGATCACTTGCAGGGTCTTGCGCCCCAGCCGCTGCCGTGGGCGGCGCAATAACTGCGCGGCGCAATAACTGCGCGGCGCAGCGCTTCTACGCGCTCCAGTTTTTGGCCCGCTCCACAGCCCGCCGCCACTCGCGGCGGCGCGCGGCGCGCTGGGCAGCATCCATGTTCGGCTCGAACCGCGTGTCGGTCGCCGCGGCGACCCGCCTGGCGCGCAGATCTGCGGGGCTGGCCCAGAAGCCCGCCGCCAGGCCGGCCAGATACGCCGCGCCCAGCGCGGTGGTTTCGGTCATCTGCGGCCGCACCACGGGCACGCCCAGCAGGTCGGCCTGGAACTGCATCAGCAGATCGTTCACCGCCGCGCCGCCATCCACGCGCAGCTCGCGCAGCGGCGCTCCGGTCTCGCTATGCACGGCCTCCAGCACGTCGGCCACTTGAAACGCAATCGCCTCCAGGGCCGCGCGCGCGATGTGTCCCGGTCGCGTATCGCGGCGCAGGCCGATCAACATGCCGGCGGCGTGCGCGTCCCAATGCGGCGCGCCCAGGCCCACGAACGCGGGCACAAACACCACGCCGCCCGCATCCGGCATGCTGGCCGCCAGCGCCTCCACATCGGCCGAGGACGCAATCAGCTTCAAATTGTCGCGCAGCCACTGCACCACCGCCCCGCCGATGAAGATGCTGCCTTCAAGCGCGTATTCGAGCCGCCGCTCGGCGCTGGCCGCGATGGTCGTGATCAGCCGGTGCTTCGAGCGCACAAAACCTGTGCCGTTGCCTTCCCTTCCTGTCCCGATGTTTTGCAGCAGAAAGCATCCGGTTCCGTAGGTATTCTTGGCCTCGCCCGCCTGCCAGCACATCTGGCCGAAGAGCGCGGCCTGCTGGTCGCCGGCAATTCCCGCGATGGCCGCTCCGCCCAACCCCAACGTCGTGGTTACCTCGCCCACCTTTTCGCTCGACCACTTTACTTCCGGCAGGACGGACTCCGGAACGTCAAAGATGCGGAGCATCTCCTTATCCCACTCGCCCTTGACAATATTGAACAGCAGCGTGCGCGAGGCGTTGGTCACGTCAGTCACGTGGCGGCTGCCCCCGGTCAAGTGCCAGATGAGCCAGCTATCCACGGTGCCGAAGGCCAGCTCGCCGCGCTCCGCACGCGCCCGCGCGCCCTCCACGTGGTCCAGGATCCACTTCACCTTGGTAGCCGAAAAATAGGGGTCCAGCACCAGCCCGGTCTTGGCCGAGATCGTTTCTCCGGCGCCGCTCTCATCCAGCTCTTTGCAAAAAGAGGCTGTGCGCCGGTCCTGCCAAACGATGGCGGGGTGAATCGGCTTGCCCGTGGCGCGCTCCCACACGATCGCCGTCTCGCGCTGGTTGGTGATGCCGATGGCGGCTAAATCACGCGGCCGCGCGCCCGTCTTCGCCAGGGCCTCCACGGCGCAGCCCATCTGCGTGGTCAGGATCTCCATCGCATCGTGCTCCACCCAGCCCGGCTGCGGGTAGAACTGCTGAAACTCGCGCTGCGCCACGGCGGCGATCGCGCCTGCTTCGTCAAAGAGAATCGCCCGCGAACTCGTCGTCCCCTGGTCCAGCGCCAATATATAACTCATGATGCCCTGCACCTTTCCGGCAACCAGTCAAACATGCGGGGGCGAGTGCGGGCAAGAAACCGATTGAAGCTCCCTCTACTCAGTCCACGGATTGTGCACCCTCACCGGAAGCCCGCGCACGTCACGGATGTTGCGCGTGACCAGAGTCAAACCGTGCTGCACGGCCGTAGCGGCAAGCAGCGTATCGACGACAGGGCGCGAACGTTCGGCGGACCAATCGCCCCAGAGGCGCGCCGTGGCCGCATCAATGCCCAGGATGCGGTCGGCAAACCCGAACTCCAGCCCTTCGACCCATGCAGCCAGCGCTTTGGCCGCCGCCGGATCGGTGCGGCGCTTCGCAGCCACTCCCTTGCGCAGTTCGCCGATGGTGAGCACGCTCAGATAAAGCGACGCGGAGTCAGCCGCTTCGAGAAAAGCCGTCACGCCCGCGTCGGCCTTGCGCCTGCGCGTCTCGCTCAGGACGTTGGTGTCGAGCAGATACTCAACCGGCGGGCTCACAGTGCGATCTCGCGGCCGGTGTCGCGCTCCCGCCTGATCTTGAAGCTGCCCACCTTCGGCCCGCCCAGCAGGTACTCCTTCAGACCCGGCTTGTGCGCCGTCAACGCGCGGAAATCGGCGATCGAGAGCACCACCGCCCGCTCCGCGCCGTGGCGCGTGATGATCTGCGGACCCTTGCTTTGAGCTTTCTCGATCACCTCGCTCAATCGCGACTTGGCTTGCTGCACTTGCCAGCGGGCCATCTGCGCCTCCTCATTCAATTCTGACCAGAATTATAGTCTTTCTAGTCATAACCGTCCAGAATTCGCACTCAGCTATGCCCCCAGGCTACTCCGCGCCCCCAAAGCGCGCTGCTTGGAGAGAAGCCGCTGGGTAGGATATAATCCTATCCGGAGGAACGAGGACGGCCCATGCGCACCACCCAGCAATTCAGCATCACCCTGACCCACGAGATGGCCAAGATGGTTCGCGCCAAGGTCAAGTCCGGCGAGTATGCCTCGGAAAGCGAGGTTGTCCGCGACGGGCTGCGCGCGCTCCAGCTCCACGCGCGCGCTCTCGACGCATGGCTGCGCGATCAGGTGGCTCCGGCCTACGACGCCATGAAGGCCGACCCCTCGCGCGCGGTGCCGGCCGCGAAGGTGCGCGCGGCGCTTGCGGCTGCTCATAAATCGTCTCTCAAGGCCGGATAATGCGCCGCGTCGTGTTCGCCCCGGAAGCGGAAGCTCAACTGGTCGCTCTGTATGTCCACATTGCCGCGGCGGCATCGCCTGAAATTGCCGCCGGCTACACCGAAGCCATCGTGAAACAGTGCGAGAGCCTGAAGACGTTCCCCATCCGGGGTACGCGGCGGGACGATATCCGCCAAGGGCTCCGCATCACCGGCTTTCGAAGGCGTGTCACCATCGCCTTCGACGTCACTCGCGAAGCGGTGACCATCCTCGGAATCTTCTACGGTGGGCAAGACTACGAAGCAGCCTTCGATGAGTAGCGTTGTCAGAGCCATCAGAACTCCGCAGTGCAAGACCCCCGCGTATTGAGCAGAATGGTACGCCAACCCGGTCGAAGCTCGCTTTCAACGCAAAATTCTTATACCCTGAAGAGGATGCCCCAGCAGGTCGGCGGCGAATCCATTAAAGGAGTTTTTTATGACCGAGGCAGCGAAGAAAACCAAGGCGCCGGCGAAACCGCGCAAGACCGCCGCGAAAAAAGAGAAAACCGTGCAGGCCGCAAGGCCGGCATTGCCCCCGCGTGAGGAGATCGAGAGACTGGCGCGGAGTTACTGGGCGCAGCGCGGCTACCGGGATGGATACGCCGAGCAGGACTGGCTGCGCGCGGAGCAGGAACTGCTCAAGATGGCCTCCTGACCGAGGCTCTGCCTACAGCAGATTCAGAGTTGATGTAAGGGAACCCGATGCGGCCGCGTGGCTTTTTCCTCAAGAAAAAGCCACCTTGCACGATTTTGGCCGCAGCACGGGAACTCTGAATCTGCTCTAACAGCCTACAAAGGAGCAGCCGTCCGCGGCCGCTGGCGCGCTTCTCCGTCGCTTGAGAGCGCCCGTCAGCGGTTCCAGAGTTGTTGTACCCAGAAAGCAATGCTGCCAAGTGGCACTTTCCTTTAAGAAAATGCCACCTTGCTCGACTCTGCAAAGGGCACGGAGACTCTGGAACTGCTTTCGAAGCTGGCCGCGCGCGACCCTCGCTCCTCGCCCCCGCCGCATGCGCGGTGTATCTTGGTTCATGCGTCCGGGCCAGCGGCCACAGCGGTTCCACAGTTGCCGTACCCCGGAGCCGGGAGGCTAAGTGGCTTTTTCAACAAGAAAAAGCCACCTCGGTTGAACCCGGCTGGGGCTATATGAACTGTGGAACCGCTCTAGGTGCGCTCAAAAAATCACCCCGAGGGCGATCCTGGCTATGAATTCAACTTTGCGTAAGAGCCTCAGTCCGCCTGTGCTGGCCTCGTTTCTGGCCGCCACGCTGCCGCAACCGGCACCCGCGGCAGCGCCCGCGCGCACCCAGGCCCGCTCCATGGTGATGACGCAGAACGGCATCGTGGCCACTAGCGAAGCGGTAGCCTCGCAGGCGGGCGCGGCCATCCTGGCGCGGGGCGGCAACGCCGTGGACGCTGCCATCGCCGCCAACGCCGCCCTGGGCGTCATCGAGCCCATGATGAACGGCGTGGGCGGAGACCTGTTCGCCATCGTCTACGACGCCAAGAGCAAAAAGCTCTACGGCATCAACTCCAGCGGCTGGGCGCCCCAGCGCATGACCATGGCGAATTTCAAGGCCAAGGGCTACAAGGCCGTACCTCCGAGCGGCATCGACTCCGTGACCGTTCCCGGCGCCGTCGCGGGATGGGAGGCGCTCGACCGGCGCTTCGGCAAGCTACCCCTGGCCGAGGACCTCGCGCCCGCCATTGCGCTCGCCGAGAAAGGCATTGCGGTGCCCGAGACCGACGCCGCGAACTGGGAAATCTACGCCCCGCGCTTCGCCAACAGCCCCGGTTTCGCGCACGTGTATCTGCCCGGCGGCAAGCCGCCCGTGGCGGGCCAAATCTTCCGCAACCCCGAGCTTGCGGCCACGCTCGGCCGCATCGGCCGGGAGGGCCGCGACGGCTTTTACCGCGGTCCGGTGGCGGAAGCGATCCTGAAGCTCTCGGGCGAGTTGCACGGGACAATGCAGGCCAGCGATCTTATCGAGTTCCAGCCCCAGTGGGTCAGTCCCATCAGCGTCACCTACCACGGCTGGACGGTATGGGAGATGCCGCCCAACGGCCAGGGCATCGCGGCGCTGGAAATGCTCAACATCATGGAGCGCTTTCCGCTGGCGGAGTGGGGCCACAACAGCCAGAAGTCACTGCACGTGGACATCGAGGCCAAAAAGCTGGCCTACGCCGACCTGGCGCGTTATATCGGCGACCCGCGCGCTTCGCAAATTCCCGTCGCCCAGCTTCTCTCCAAGCAGCTTGCGGCGCGGCGCGCCGCGCTCATAACCGATCGCGCCCAGTGCAACGCGCTGCCCTCCGACCTGTCCCAACAGCTTGCGCGCCTGTCCAGCGAAACCACCTATCTGGCCACGGCCGATCACCAGGGCAACCAGGTTTCGCTCATCCAGAGCAACTCCGGCGCCTTTGGCAGCGGGGTCGTCCCTGAAGGCACGGGCTTCGTGCTGCAAAACCGCGCCGCGAACTTTACGCTCCAGCCGAGGCAGCCCAACTCGCTGCGCCCGCGCATGCGCCCGCTGCACACCATCATTCCCGGCTTCATGCAGAAGGGCGACGAGCGCATCGCCTTCGGCATCATGGGCGGCTTCGACCAGGCGCAGGCCCACGCCCAGTTCGTCTCCAACGTGGTTGACTTTCACATGAACATCCAGGCCGCCCTGGAGGCGGCGCGCTTCACCAAGTACACCTTCGCCGGCTGCGACCTTCTCATGGAGGACGGCGTCGCGCCGGACGTAATCGCCGGGCTGCGCGCGCAGGGCCACGAGATCACCCTCGTGCCGCGCTACTCGCAGGCCATGGGCCGCGGCAATGCCGTGGAGCACAACGACGCAACGGGCGTAAACTTTGGCGCTACCGATCCCCGCGCCGACGGCGAAGCCGTCCCCGAGCAGGTCCCGTTTTAGCGTCTTGTTGGAAGTCTTTTGCCGGGAGGAACTGCGCGGTTGCCGTGACTGCAACGCGGATCGCTACGGATTGTCCGTCTCCGCATGATGCGCCTTGGGCGTCAGCTTGCGGACCACGAACTCCTGAAATATATTCCCCACCGCCCCCTCGCCAATGCCGATCAAGGCATTGCCGAAGGTCAGCTCGACGCCCTCGCGGTCGCTGGCCGGGTAATAGAGGTTGGAGATGCCGCCCGCGGCCAGTCCCCCCAGAATGGCGGAATAGTTTACCTGCCAATGTCCGTTGTCGCCCTTGCAGATGACCGCATTGGCGATGGCGTAGAGAGCGCGCGACCGAATGGTCCCCGTTCCCTTATAGAAGTAGCGCGGGTCCTGCTTGAAAAGCGACGGCAGCACCGCGCCGCCGAGCATGGTGCTGATGAAGGCATCGGCATAATTGGCTGCGAATCGCTTGCCGTACCCTTGTGCGCCCTGGCCGTAGCCGCTGAAGGTGTTTTCGGCCTGCTCCACTCCCGCAAAGGCTCCCGTCACCGCCCAGGTGACCGGATCGATCGACGATTTCCAGGCGAGAGCGTACTTCTGCCGGGTGGTGAGGGGAGGCGCGTTGGGAACGTACGTGACATAGAAGTTCGGCACCACGCCCAGCACGCGCTGCTGTACCTCCGCGTGGAACTGCTGCACGGCGATGCTTTGTTGCGATGCCGACACCTGCACTTCAGTGATCGCGGTGGCCACCGGCAGCACAATGGTCTGCGCATCGTATGTCTGGCCAGGCTGGAGAACGCCGGAGAGCGCCTTGGTCGTGAATCCGATCGAGGAGAAGGTGAGTTGGAACGCTCCGGGAGGAACGTTTGTGAAGTTGAAGGAGCCGGCGCTGTCCGTGGTCTGCACGCTCGCAGGCGAAGCCCCGTGACCGATGCGCGCAAGCACGACGCGGACCCCCTGGTAGACCTCTCCGTTTTCGCCGGTCACGACCCCGTGGATACCGCCCGGCGACTGCGCGCCGGGGGCAGTTGCGGCATAAGGCATCTGCGCCTGGGCCTTGCCTGCGGAGATGGCAGCGGGCGATTCGCGCTGTTGAGACCACGCGGAAATTCCCAGCCCGAGCAGCGCCAGAAAAACAAGCGTTCGACCGGATTTGAGCGCGCGGCGGCGCGGCTTGCTCTGCAAATTGGCCCAACCTCCTATCAGTCCCGCCCTCGGTTCAGGTACGCGGCAAACTTCCCCATCAAGACGACGCCGCATGAAAAATGTACTGCCCGGTTAGACGGGCGTCGTGGCCGCAGGGTAAGGCGCGGCCCTTCCTTTGGCCCGTACATCCCGGCCGGCGCGGCGAAATTACGGCGGTTCTCCGATTCCTGTGCAGTACTGAGAGGCGTGTCCGCCGCGGCGGATGGCGTTCGCCGCGGCGAACGCCACGCAGAGGTTGCGCTCCGCTCTACACCAATCGGAGAACCGCTATAGGAAGCCAGGTTGCGCCGGATCGGCAGCGCTGTCACTCCAGGTAAGTGAACGGGCAATCTCTACCGCGGCTGGCCCGGCGTGGCCGGTGAGCTACTCTTCATGCGGTCGAAATCGATTCCGAACTCCGGATTTTCGCGCGTTCCTTCAATGCGGATTGGAACCTCAGTTCCCGCGCCGCCCTTCTCGAAGTATGGGTCCAGCGGCTTCAGCAGCAATCCCTTCCATCCTCCTACCATCTGTGAGATCGTAGCCTTCATCCTCGCGGTTCCGGCAAAATCCAGCGCGCCGCCCTCCACGCCATATGTGCCCTTCAGGTCAATCTCCGCTCCCGGCACGGTGTACTTCAAGCCGGGAAGCGTAATCACTCCGCCCGCCATCGTGAAATTCCCCTGCATCGCCGAGCGCACGCCGGCCGCATCGCCGCTCTTCGCGTCCTGCGGCCGCCCCTGCCCGCGCTCGCTCAACTCGTCGATGCGGTCCTGAATCTTCGCGCTGGTGAAGCGCGCATCCTCAAGCGCGAAGCTGCCGTTCATCTTCAGGCGCTCGTGCACCGGCGCCGGTCCCGGCGGAATTTCGACCGCCGCTTTCATCGTCAACGCGCCCGTCAGCAGCGGCGCACCCGAGCGGCTCATCAGGCGCAGAAAATCTTCGACCCGTCCCCGGTCCACATTCATTGTCAGCGCGATGTCGTGGCCCGCGCCCGGCACGCGCACGATCTTTCCCGACGCCCAAAAGTGCGAGCGCCCCAGCGTCGCCTCCACCGGCTCCAGCCACGTGTCCCCATCGGTCCCGTCCACTTTGGCGTGGAAATCGGTGTGCAGCGGCAGCGCCGTCCCGAAGTCCGTCAGCCGGAAGTCCGGCGTATCCGTCTCCCCATCCACCGTCAGGTCGCGCAGCGTCCCCCGGTAGCGCCCGGTCGAGCTCAGAATCCCCGCAATCCCCCTGAACACGCTCAGGTCTGCGTGCTCAAACTTGTAACTGCCCACGACCGCGCTCGCGCCGGGATCCTCCACCACCCACGGCCCAAAGCTCCCCGCCGTGGTAATCGTCCCCGCCGGCCGCGGGTTGGTCAGCTCCGCTTCGAATCCCATCGCCCCGCCCGCGCTCACGTCCGTCAGTTTCAGGTGCGCAATGGCGAATTGGAGGGGAAGCTTGCCCGGCTTGCCCGCCGCGGCGGGCTTGCCGGTCTCGATCGTCAGGCGCGCGCCGCTGCACACGATGTTGTCCACGGTGAAGCGCAGCAGCCCGGCGCCGGCCTGCGCCTGCTCCGCGCCGCCCGCGGAGGCGTGAAGAAAGTGCGGCCGCGGCGGCACATCCACCGTGAGCCCCTTCAATTCCACCACGGAAATGCGGATCGGCTGCCCCGGCCTCAAGCGCAGCGGCGCATGAAAGCGGAACTCCTCGAGGCGGATCAGCGGCGCGCCCGCTCCCGCCGCGCCTGCTCCTGTCCCATCCGGTTGCGCTTGCGCCGGCCAGATGCGCAGCCCCTTGCCCTCGGCCCACAACCCGCCCGCCAGCGAGACGTGAAAGCTGTCCAGCTCCACCCGCGCGTGAAAGTGTCTCTCCAGCTCCGCCACGATGCGCGCGCGCAGCACGGGCTCTGCCCGGTGCACGGCCACGGCGATTAAGACCGCTAAAAGAACAAGCGCCGCCAGCGCTGCGCCCAGCGTCCAGCGCAGCCACCGCTTTCCGCGCCACAACCCTGTCCGCATCTCTCGTCCGCCTGGCTTTCATTGTCGCAGGGCCGGCGCCGCGGCGCCGATGCGATGGCGTCAACGACGCGAGCGCCAGAGCCGCCCGCCAGAGCATTTTTCGATTCACATATTGCCATTTTGAGAGCCTGCAAGGTGGCTTTTACTTCCACCCCAGCGACCAAGACCCGTCGCCGGGGACCCCGTTGAGGAAAAAGCCACGCAGCAGCCGGGTTTCTGTAAAGAGCAGAATCGAAAATGCTGTATCGTCTGAGGTATGCGAACGGCGCTCACCGCGAAAAGCCTGTTTGACGGGAGCCGGCTGATCGACGAGCCGGCCGTGGTTCTCGAAGACGGCCGCATCGCCTCGATCGCTTCGCGCGCGGCCGGCGAGCTGCCCGCGGATGTTCACGTGTTCGATTTTCCCGGCGCCACGCTGGCGCCTGCGTTTTTCGACGTTCACATTCACGGCGCGGCCGGGCACGACGCGATGGAGGCTACGCCGGAGGCGCTGGCCGCCATAGGCAGCTTTCTGGCCACGCGCGGCGTGGGCGCCTTTCTGGCCACCACCGTGACCGCGCCCCTGGACGCGACCTTGCGCGCGGTGGAGGGCCTCGCGAAGCTTATCGCCCAACCGCCGTCCGATGGTCAGGCGCGGCCTCTGGGCATTCATCTGGAGGGGCCGTTTCTCTCCCACGCCAAGCGCGGCGTGCAGCCGGCCGAGCATCTGCTCCAGCCCGACATTGGAATCTTCGACAAGATCTTCGAGGCCGCCGGGGGGTGGGTGCGGCTGATGACGCTGGCGCCGGAGCTGCCGGGCGCGGTGGAGCTGGCGGCGCACGCCATCCGGCGCGGCGTGCGCGTGTCGCTGGGCCACTCCAACGCCACTGCGGCGGAGACGCGCGCCGCCATTGCCGCCGGAGCCGTCAGCGCCACGCACACCTTCAACGCCATGCGCCCGCTGGACCACCGCGAGCCGGGCATCCTGGGCACGGTGCTCACCTGCGACGCGCTCTTTGCCGAGCTGATCTGCGACGGCGTGCACACGGCGCCGGAGATGGCGCGGCTCTGGTGGCGGGCCAAGGGAGCGGAGCGCGCCATTTTGGTCACCGACGCCATCAGCGCCACGGGCATGGGGGACGGCGAGTACCAACTGGGCGGATTCGCGGTGCAGGTGGCCGCGGGACGCGCCATGGCGCGAGGCGTTCTGGCCGGAAGCGTTCTCACGCTGGACCGCGCGCTGGCCAACTTTGTGGCCTTCACGGGCGCGACGGTGGAGCAGGGGTTGCGGCTCTTGACCGCCAATCCCGCGGCGATGACGGGACTCGAAGAGCAGGCCGGCTCTCTAACCGCGGGCAGCGAGGCAAATCTTGTCGCCGTCAGCGCGGAAGGCAAGCTGATGGCCGCGTTTCTCAGTGGACGGCGAGTGGACGGCGTGCACGCCGGCTGAGCCTGCGCGGCGCGGGCACACCGCCCCGTGCGAAATAAGGCCATTTGCGCTTCGGCACGGCTTACTTCACCTTCATCTCGAACGCCAGAGGCAGCAGAGCGGAGAAAGGCAGCGTGCGCACACCGTCATCGGCGGGAAAGAGAACCGGCGCTTCGGGCAGAATGAACTCGGCCAGCACCTGGCGGCAGGCGCCGCAGGGAGGGCTGGCCGCATCGTTCAGATTAGCCACGGCCACAGCTTCGATGCGAATGTCCGGCCCGAATTGCGAAACCGCCCGCACCAGCGCCGATCGCTCCGCGCAGATGGTCAGCCCATAGCTTACGTTCTCCACGTTGGCGCCGGTCACAATCTCGCCGCTGGCGAGCTTCAGCGCCGCGCCCACCCGGAAGCCGGAGTAAGGCGCATAGGCGTGCAGCGCGGCCTCACGTGCGGAAGCGAGCAGCTTGTCGAGTTCGGATGGCGACGAATTTTGCCCGTTCATGGACGCATCATTCTCCGCAAAGAGCGAGATTCCATGCTAAAGCGTTTTCACAATTGGTGTAAACCGAAGCCGAATAGGCCAAGTGGCGTTTCCTCAAAGAAACGCCACTTTACACGATGCCGAAAAGTTCACAGTAATTGTGAAAACGCCGTAAAACTTCCCGTCTCAGATGTATACCAGCGGCGTTCGCCGCAACCAATGCAACTTTGGTGAAAGTGGTTTGTGGATCGAGCGAGGGTCGAGCGACAGTGGAACCGCTGCAAGGTGAAGTCCGCACCAGCTGCTCCGGCCGCGAGCAGAAGAAGAAACGCTTCAGCCCCTTTCCAGCATCAGCGCCGCCTGCAGCATCGCCTTGGCGTATGCAACGTCGTACACGTTTCCGGCATAGGCGCCCGGCCGCCCGCGATCGTAGTCCAGCCCGCGCGGATGCTCCGGGTAAAGCTCGCGCGTGTATTTGACCCTCAGGAGCTGGCGCATGATGGCCAGCATATTGTTGTCGCCCTCATCGATGAAGTCTTCCACGTAGTCCTCGTGGGGCTTGAAGACGTGTACGTTGCGGTAGTGCACGTGGTTGATGCGGTCCCGGCTTCCAAAGTACTGGCAGACAGCGATGGGATCCTGCCCCATTTCGCGGGTCACGCCGCAGTCCCAGGTGATGCCGTTGGAGGGGCTGTCAACGATCTCGATCAGGTGCTTCCAGCCCTCCAGCGTCCCCATGATCTGCTGCGAGCCGCGGCTCAGGGGATAAGGCGGATCGTTGGGATGCAGAGCCATGCGCACGTTAGCCTTCTCCGCAGCGGGAATCACGGCCTTGAGAAAATAGGTGATGTTGGCCCACATCTCCGCCAGCGTGTGCGCGCCCTCGCTTGGGAGCGGAGGAAGATCCTTCATGTGCTGGTAATCGGAGCCGGTCAGGATGGCGCCCCCGCGTCCCAGCACATCGAAGTATCCTTCCACCGCGCGATGCGCGTAAAAGTTGTATTCGACCACCGGCAGGCCCACCTTGCCGGCCGCCTCAAGGGATTGAATGATTTTTTCGATCTCCTCGTCCCGGCCGGGCCGCCCATAGATGGTCTTGGGGAACCCGCTGATCATCAGGTTGCCCAGCGTCAGGCCGCCGGCCTTCAGTTTATTGACGAGCGTCTGTAACTGATCCGCCTCCCAGGGGATGGGCGGTCCGCCGGAGATGGCGTGATAGACGCCGATCTGAGTCAACCCGCGAATTGCTTCGTCCGTGACGCCGTTGCCGAGGCCGATGGTGATGGCAAGTTTAGGGGTTCCCGGGCCCTCCTGCGGCATCCCGTTTCCCAGCCACCAGGGCCTTTCTTCCTGTTGCGCGCGCGCCGTGGCGGGCAAAATAGACGGGGTAATGGCCGCGGCCGCTAACCCTTTGATCAGACCCCGGCGCGTGACTTCAGTTTTCATGGTGGCGTGGCTCCCGGCTCACTGTAATTTTCACTATCGTTAGGCGCTTGCGGTTAGTCGTGCGCGCGCCGCGAGCGATGCCTGGTGCACAGAGTAGCACACAGCTTTCCCGCTTCCCCTTTCCTATTCCCCCAGCAGCCGTCCCACCTCGGCGTGTAGCCGCGCGGTGATGGCGGCCTCAGTCTCCGCGGGCGAGAAGCGAATCGGCTGCCCCACGTGCACTTCGAGCATCCCCGAGCGAAACCAGCGCCGCCGGGTGGCCTTCAGCTCGCCCAATCCGCGGAGGGCCACGGGCAGCACCGCGGCGTAGCTCTGCTTGGCCAGCAGCCCGATCCCGTGGCGGAAGGGCGTCAGCTTGCCCTCGGCCGACCGCGCGCCCTCAGGAAACACCAGCACGTTGTATCCGCGATCCAGGGCCTTGCCGGCGTGGGCAAAGCTGCGCTGGAAGTCCCGCGAATGGGGCAGCGGAAACACATTGAACAGCGCCGTCACCAGCCAATACGCGGGCGGCCCAAGGATGTAAAAGCCCTTCTGTCCCGGCGGTTGCTGGGGATTGCGCGCGTGCCGGAAGTCCTCCAGTATCTCGCCGGACATAGCTACCGCGAGCCGCCGCCGCATGGCCGCCGGCAGTGCGTACTGAACCAGCGGCGCGTCGTAAGCGGTGATGTGGTTGGCCACAATCAGCAGCGGTTCCGCGGCCGCCAGAGCTTCGGGCGCATCCACCTTCGGGGCGGCCAGGAACCACGTGAGCGGCCGCGCCACTGCCTCCAGGAACGCCACCCTGAACCAGTCCACCGGCTTCCACCACGGCCAGGTGGGATAGATGGATCGCACCGGCTCGGGCGCCGGGGGCGGAGGAGCTTCCGGCGCCGCGCCTGCGGTTGCGGGCGCGCCCGCCGGGCCCGGCGTTTCATGGGTTTCCTGTTGTTCAGCCGCGTGAGCGAGAGACCACCCCTTCGGCTCGGCTGCGTCTCCGCCGGCGGCCATCCGCCGCAGCTCGCCCAGCGTCTGCACCTCTTCAAGCAGGCCGCTGCCCGATACGATTCCCAGGCGCTCCTCGATGGCCGCCGCCAGTTGCACGCGGCCCAGGCTGTCCAGGTGCAGATCCTCGTCGAGGCGCAGTTCGTCTCCCACGCCGGCGTAGGCTTCGCCGGAGATTTGCGCGATGAGCGTGAGCAGCCAGTCAGAAGAAGCACCAAACGCACCGGCTTCGGCCGCCTGCCCCGTTCCGGAACGAGCGGCTGCCTGAATCGAGCCCAGCCACGCCTCCACGGCCTTGCGCCTCACCTTGCCGGTGGAGGTGCGGGGTAGATCCGGCTCCGGCCAAAGCACCCAGCGCCGGATGTGCTGGAAGTCGGCCAGCTTGGCGTTGGCAGCTTCGATGGCCGCCGCGGCTTGCTCTCCCGATCCTCGGCAGGCCAGCACCGCGCACGGTTCCGGTCCCGCGGCCGTCTCCATCGGCACCACCGCGCAGGCCGCCACGCACGGCTGCTCCTCGATGGCGGCTTCCATGTCCTCGGGGTGCAGGTTCAGGCCCGCCGCGGTCACAATCACTTCGCTCTTTCGCCCCAGGAATTTCAGATCGCCGGAATCCTCCCTTTCGGCCAGGTCGCCGGTGGCCAGCCATTCCTCCTCGCGCCGACGCAGCTCCCCGCCCTCCCAGGTGGCGCTCGCAATCATCGCTCCCTTTACCAGCACCTCGCCGTCCGGCCCCAGCTTCACCTCGCGGCCGGCCAGGGGCATGCCGATGGTTCCTTTGGCCACGTGGAAGGGGTGGTTCAGCGTGATCAGCGCCGTGGCCTCCGTCATGCCGTAGCCCTGCACCAGCACGAATCCCAGCGCATTCCAGAACTGCTCCAGCGGCCCCGCCAGCGGGCCGCCGCCCGAGACGAAGGCCCAGAACTTGAGCCCGAACTCGCGGTGAACCTTCCGGAAGCGCCACCAGCGCCGCCACGGACCGATGCCGCGCGCCTGCTCGATCCGGTCGGCAAGTTCAGGGTGGCTGGCCTCCAGGTGCGCCTTCAGGAGCGCCAGCACCCGCGGCACCGCGGCCAGCGCGCTGATGCGCTCCCGGTGAATGATCTCGATCAGCCGGGGCGCAGCCAGCCGGCTCTCGAAGTGCAGCTCGGCCTTGAAGATCGGGGGCACCCACAACCCCATCGTCTCGCCGAAGACGTGGCTCAGCGGCAGCGTGAGCAGAATGCGCAGCGGGTGGATCAGCCGCTCGTAGCGCATGTAGGGCTGCGCGCCGTCCTCGATCGGCCTCACGCTGGCCAGCACGTTTCCGTGGGTGATCACAACCCCTTTGGGGTCGCCCGTCGTGCCCGACGTAAACAGAATCTGCAACGGGGTTTCGCGCGAAAGCCCGGCCACCGGAGCGGCCTCCGATGCGGGCAGTTCGGCGAGCCAGTTCTCGAAGGCCAGCGTTGGGAATTCGGGCTGCGCCTCCCCAGCGGCGCCGTTCCCGGAGCTGTTCTCACGCGGGCCTTCGTGCTCGGCACGCAACTGCGCCAGCAGCACCTCATCGCCAACCACCAGTTTTGGCTGCACATCGGCGGCCACACGCGCAGCGAAATCCGGCGCTCCGCCGGCATCCAGCGGAACCGCCAGCGCCCCGCGCAGGATGCACCCATAGAAAGCGGCGATCCACTCGGCGCTATTCTCGGCCCACAGCAGCACCCGGTCTCCGGGGCCGATCTCCCGCCGCTCCAGCAGCGCCGCAAACCGGCCGGTCAGCCGCGCCAGCTCCTCGTATGTGGTTACCCGCCGCCGGTTGCCCTGGTAGCGCACCACCGCGATCTCGCGGCCGTAGCGGCGAAAGTCGTCGAGCAATGTGGCCAAATGATCGCGCATCAGTGTTCCGGCAGGTTCATGGTAGCAGTGCAACGCGCCGCACACCCGCCCCGCCAACTCCCACACGCCGCATTCTGTCGTCCTCAATCAGAGTCCGCGATGCTCCGCCGCGGCGAAGCATCGCCGCGACAAAAAGCCCATATGGATGGGATCGGATCTGTCCCTGTGGCGCCCCTCCACATTCCGGGGTGCACGGGCTGTCACGGGCGTGGGTATGATCGATGCGCTCAGGGGACTGCGAATCTTTATGGTTCCGGGCGAATCACCGCACAAGTGCGGTCACTTTCCACCGGACAACAATCCTTTTGGGAGCGGCTCGGCTCTGAACGCGTGAATGCGCGGTAATTACAGCCTAGCCTACGCGAAATGCCTTGCCCACGTCTGCACCCAGCCGAGGGTGAGCGCCTTCCACGGCCCCCAGAAGTACAACAGAGTGGCGACATACTCGCCTGCCAGCAGCGCCGCCGACCCTACAACAAACGACCGCACCAGCCGCCCGCGCCACCAGTCCCAGGCTAGCATGAGGAAGATGAGCAGCGCATTGCCGTAGAACGTCCAGAAGAACCACGGAAGCACTGAAGCCGGTTCTACCGGCATCACGTAACTCGAAAATCGCGAGAAGCCCGGATCGGCGGCAAGCGCGACCGCTGCCAGCATCATCATCCTGCGGTGCGCGGCGGGATTCTTCCTGAGCGAAATTCCCCACGCCAGCAGAGCCAGAAAGCCGCCAATATCTACGATGTTCACCGAGATAAACTGCGGATCGCCGAGCGGGGGATTGTTGAGATTCACGGCCTGCGACGCAATGGCCGCCCACGGACCCAGCACCGCAATCAGGCACGCCCATCCAGCCATAAACCAGCCCAGCTTGCGGTGCCAGGCCACTCGGTCACTGAGGACCAGCAGCACCTGCGCCGTCAGCAGCAGCAGCCACACGATGAACACCGGCGCATGCAAAGCCAAAATGCCCTTCGGCGCCGGCGGATTCTCATGCAGGAACCGGGGAAAGTCCACGCCGAATCCGGCGATCACGCCCACCCACAGGATGCCCAGCCACACGGCCGAGGCCGTGCGGTCGTCCCGTGCGCTCCACGTTCCGCGCACATGCCACACTGCTCTTGAGCCCCCAATTGCCGCTGTTGCCATGCTGCCCCCAGGCGCCTGCCCTGACGGATCATTACCGGAAGCGCGGGTAGGAGTCAATCAAGATTCTTGGCAATCGTGAGCTCCGCATCCCCGTTCCCACGCGGCCCCTGATCTCCATTCGCTTCTTGTTCGCCATGCGCTATGCTCAAAGGAGTATGTCCGCCGACCGGCCTAACCCAGACGCAGTCCCCGGCTCGAACTCTGATCCGTTCGCCTGCTTTCATCCCGTCACCGCAGCTTGGTTTCGCGCCGTCTTTGACGCGCCCACCGCGCCGCAGCGGATGGGCTGGCCGGCGATCGCGCGCGGCGAGAGCGCGCTGATCCTGGCCCCCACTGGAACCGGCAAGACCCTGGCCGCCTTTCTCTGGTGCCTGGACCGGCTGATGCTGCAAAACAGGGAACAAGGGAACAAGGGAAATGGGGACCAGGAAAACAGCACGACGCGGAAGAATCTCCGGCAGGAAGTCTTGTATCAGGGCACGGCTTTAGCCGGGCCGGAACAGCCACAAAATCAATTCGGGGCTTTAGCCCCTGAAGAAGCTCATGGTACGCATCGAAGGCGCGGCTGCCGGATTGTCTACGTCTCGCCGCTCAAGGCGCTGGCCGTGGACGTGGAGCGCAACCTGCGCTCGCCCCTGGCCGGCATGGCGAACATGGCCCGGCGCATGGGCGTAGCCTTTCATGAGCCCGCCATCAGCGTACGTACCGGCGACACGCCCCAGCGCGAGCGCGCCCGCTTCGCCCGCCATCCCGCCGACATTCTCATTACCACGCCGGAGTCGCTCTACCTGATCCTGACCTCGCAGGCCGCCGAAGCTCTGCGCACCGTGGACACGGTGATCGTGGACGAGATTCACTCTCTGGTTCCCACCAAGCGCGGCGCGCACCTTTCTCTGACTTTGGAACGGCTGGAGGCGCTCGCCAACCGGCGCATCCAGCGCATCGGCCTCTCGGCCACGCAGCGCCCGCTCGAGGAGGTCGCGCGTTTCCTGGGCGGCGTGGAAGTACAGGGAACAAGGGAACAAGGGAATAAGGGACCGAGAAAGCCCGCAACAACGGACAGTGCGGAAACAGAAACCAGCAATCCGGGACTGGATTTCGAGGACCGCAACGACGATCCCATGTCTTCTTGTTCCCTTGACCCCTCGGTCCCTGGTTCCCTGCCTCTCCGCTACCGCCCCGTGACCATCGTCAACGCCGCCCAGCCCAAGCAACTCAAGCTGCGCATCGAGGTTCCGGTCGAAGACATGGCACGTCTGGGCGAGATGGAGGAGATTCCCTCCGGTCCGGCCTCGCAGATTCCGCGCCGGGTTTCCATCTGGAACGCGATCCATCCTCGCCTGCTCGAACTCATCCGCCAGCGCAACTCGACCATCCTCTTCGTCAACGCGCGCCAGACCGCCGAGCGGCTGGCCGGCGCGCTCAACGACCTGGCCGGGGAGCCCATCGCCCGCGCCCATCACGGCTCGCTGGCCGCGCCGCAGCGCGCGGTCATCGAGGAGCAGCTCAAGGCCGGCAAGATTCGCGCCCTCTGCGCCACCTCCACCCTCGAGCTCGGCATCGACATGGGCGCGGTCGATCTCGTCATTCAGATCGAGTCGCCGCCCTCGGTGGCCAGCGGCGTGCAGCGCATCGGCCGCGCCGGCCACCACGTGGACGCGGTGAGCGAGGGGATTCTGTTTCCCAAGTACCGCGCCGATCTGGTGGCCTGCGCCGCTGTCACGCGCGCCATGCACGAGGGGCATATCGAGTCCACGCGCTTCCCGCGCAACCCGCTCGACGTACTGGCGCAGCAGTTGGTGGCCATCGTGGCGCATCCGCCGTTGAAAGCAGGGAATAGGGAACAGGGAATAGGGAATAGAAGGCGAGCGCCCCAGGCAACGAGCCTCCGTGCCCCGCCCTTGCGCCTTTTTTCTGGCGCAAAGGCGGGAGACCACGGACCTGAACGCATTGCTGCTCCAGCTGGGGATGGATCAGGTCTTGCTAACTCCGCTAACGCCGCTAACGCCGCTTCGCCCGAAGTTCCCGTCGATTTCCTCTTCAACCTCGTTCGCCGCGCCGCGCCCTTCGGCTCGCTTTCCCGTCCGGCCTTCGAGGGCGTCCTCGACCTGCTCAGCGGCCGCTATCCCTCCGACGAGTTTGCCGACCTGCGCCCGCGGTTGACCTGGGACCGCGTGCGCAACGTGGTCTCGGCGCGCCAGGGCGCGGCGAGGCTGGCCATTCTCAACGCCGGAACCATCCCCGACCGCGGCCTTTACGGCGTCTTTCTCGCCTTCACTGAGGGCAAGGCCGTGCGCGTGGGCGAGCTGGACGAGGAGATGGTCTTCGAGTCCCATCCCAACGAGACTTTCATCCTCGGCGCATCGACGTGGCGCATCGTGGACATTACGCACGACCGCGTGACGGTGACGCCGGCGCCGGGCGAGCCGGGCAAGATGCCGTTCTGGAAGGGCGACGGGCCGGGGCGTCCGCTCGAATTCGGCCGGCGAATTGGATCTTTAGTCCGCGAGCTGCGCGCCTTGCCGCAGCCCGCCGCGCTCACCCGCCTCGTCTCCGAGCACGATCTCGATCCCGGCGCGGCGGAGAATCTGCTGCGCTTTCTCGCCGATCAGGCGGAAGCCACAGGCCAAGTCCCCGACGACCGGACCATCGTCGTCGAGCGCTGCCGCGACGAGCTGGGCGATTGGCGCGTCTGCGTGCTCACGCCCTTTGGCAGCCGCATCCACATTCCCTGGGCGATGGCGGTCAGCGCGCGTATCCGCGCCGCCGGCGGACCCGACGTAGAAACTCTCTGGGGCGACGACGGTTTCGTGCTGCGCTTCCCTGACACCGACGAGCCGCCCGATTCCGACTGGATTCTCGTCGAATCCGCTGAAGCCATGCAGCTTGTGCTGCGCCAGTTGGGCTCCACGGCGCTCTTTGCCGGGCGCTTTCGCGAGGCCGCCGGCCGCGCGCTTCTCTTGCCGCGCCGCCGCGCCGACCAGCGCTCGCCGCTATGGCAGTTGCGCAAGCGCTCCTACGATCTGTTGAGCGTGGCCTCGCGCTACCCTTCGTTCCCGCTGCTGCTGGAGGCTTATCGAGAGTGCCTGCGCGACGTCTTCGACATGCCTTCCCTGATTGAAATCCTCCAGGAAATAGAACAGCGGAAGCTCCGCGTGCACGTGGTGGAGACGCGCAAGCCTTCGCCCTTCGCCGCGTCGCTGCTCTTCAGTTACGTTGCCAATTTTCTCTACGAAGGCGACGCGCCGCTGGCCGAGCGCCGCGCCCAGGCCCTCACCATCGATCAGGAGCAGTTGCGCGAGTTGCTCGGCGACACCGACCTCCGCGAGCTGCTCGACGCCGGCGCCATCGCCGAGGTCGAAGAGGCGGCGCAGTGTCTTGCGGAAAATTATCGCGCCCGCTCGGCCGACGGAATTCACGATCTGTGCCTCAAACTGGGCGATCTTTCGCGCGCAGAGCTGGCCCGCCGCGTGGCTTCGCCGGAGCTTCTAACGCATATTGACCGGCTCATCCGCTCGCGCCGGCTCTTGGAGCTGCGCATCGCTGGCGAGAAGCGCCTGATCGCCGCCGAAGACGCCGCGCGCTACCGCGATGGGCTGGGCATTCCGCTCCCGCCGGGGCTGGCCGCGGCGCTGCAGGAGCCGGTGGCCCATCCGGTGCTGGAGCTGGTGCGCCGCTACGCGCGCACGCATGGGCCGTTCACGCTGCGCGAGGCCGCGGCGCGCTTTGCGCTGGACGCGAGCGCGGTCGAAAGAGCCCTGCGGCTGCTGGCTGCCGAGGGCCGCGTGCTCGAAGGCGGCTTTCTCCCCGCCGGGTACAAATCACCCGTCGGGAGCCCCGGACTGTCCGCCACGGCGGACGAGTGGTGCGACGCGGAGATTCTGCGCCAGATTCGTCGCAAATCCCTCGCCAAACTCCGCCGCGAGGTCGAGCCGGTGGAGCAGCACACGCTGGCGCGCTTTCTCACCCACTGGCAGGGGCTGCTCGCTCCGCGGCGCAGCAGCGCAGCCCATCTCGACGCGCTGCTCGACGCCATCGAGAGCCTGCAAGGCGCGCCCTTGCCTGCTTCTCTGCTTGAGACTGCGATCCTGCCCGCGCGCATCGCCGATTACGCTCCCGCCGGCCTCGACACGCTGGTTGCCGCAGGCGAAGTGGCCTGGGCCGGGGTCGAGCCCATCGGCGAACGCGACGGCCGCATCGCGCTCTTCCTCGCCGACAAGCTGCCCCTGCTGGCGCAGCAGCGGCCGCTGGCCAATTCCAGCGCCAATTCGAGCGCCAATTCCAGTGCCAATTCGAATCTCGACCCGCTCACCGGGCGCGAGGAAAAGCTGCTGGCGGTGCTCGAATCCACCGGTGCCAGCTTCTTCGATCCGTTGCACCAAGCCGTGGGCGGCGGCTATCCCGGCGAGACCATCGACGCGCTTTGGAGCCTGGTGTGGCGCGGGCTCATCACCAACGACTCGCTGCACGCGCTGCGCGCCTACATCGCCAGGCCCGAGGGCGCGCGCACGCCTCGCCGTCTACAAACCGGCGCCGTCTTCCGCTCCCGCCGCACCACTCCGCCCACCGCGCAGGGGCGCTGGTCTCTGCTGCCGCTACGGTCACAACCAGGAAGCAACGCCAAGCCCGAGCCAAATCTCCGTGCCCCATCCTTTGGCCTTTTTTCTGGCGAAAGGGTGGGAGACCACGAGCCATCCATCGTTGTACCCCCGGCGTCCACGCCGGCAGGGGCGCGTGCGGGTCAGGAGACCGGCGGTACAACGCGCTACTCCCCAACCGAAGCCTCCCACGCCCTCGCCCTCCAACTGCTCAACCGCTACGGCATCCTGTTGCGCGAATCCGTCGCCGCCGAAAACGTCCCGGGCGGGTTCAGCGCGATCTACGACGTGCTCAAGGCTCTTGAAGAGAGCGGCCGCATTCGTCGCGGCTACTTTGTGGCCGGGCTGGGCGCCACGCAGTTCGCGCTGCCGGCCGCCGTGGACCTTTTGCGCCAACTGCGCAGCGCGCCGCCCACCGAAAAGCCGGAGTTCGTGCACCTGGCCGCCGCCGACCCCGCCAATCCCTACGGTTCCGTCCTGCGCTGGCCGGAGCTTCCCGTCGCCGAAGAAGACGCGGAAAGCGCGCCCCGCATCCTCAACCGCGCCGCCTACGCCGAGGTGATCCTGCGCAATGGCCAGTTAGTGGCGTGGCTGCGCCGCGGCAATCCCAACCTGCTGGTCTTTCTCCCCACCGAGGAACCGGAGCGGTCGCAAGCCGCCTCGGGCTTGGCGCACTTCCTCTGCGCGCGCGGCCAGGCGCGCATGCGCCTCAGCAGCCATGAGGGCGTATTGATCACCACCATCAACGGCCAGCCTGCCGCCGCGCATTTCATGGCGCGCTTCCTCATGGACGCGGGCTTTCATCCCGGCCCCCTGGGCATGCACCTGCGCCGCATTCCTTTGCCCGTCGATCAGCACCCGCCCGATGCGCATACCGGAGACGTGCAGTGATTCGCGGCATCGCGCCGCTCCGGCTCATCGCGGCGCAGGTCAACAAGCGCTGTGGGTTTTTGGAGCGGTGGGCCGGGCGTTGACCGGGCGGCCGACCGCGCATTGACGATCCCGGGCGGAGCGCGGTCCAAAGAAATTGTGCCTAATAAAGATGGTGGCCAGGGACGGGATTGAACCGCCGACGCCGGCCTTGCAAGGGCCGCGGGCGACACCACTGTGCTCCAGCGCAGAAGCGGAGCGCGGCCCGAAGAAATTGTGCTTAATAAAGGTGGTGGCCAGGGACGGGATTGAACCGCCGACGCCGGCCTTTTCAGGGCCGCGCTCTACCACTGAGCTACCTGGCCTCAGTGCGCATTCTTCAGTTGTCCGCCGCGGCGGACGCGGATTCCGGCGCTGCCGGTTGGAGCGGCTTACCTTGGGAAATCGCTCGATAGGGATGGGCAAGTCCACGAACAGTGCGCTGCAACAGCTTTCCTAGAGTATACCAACTCCCCAACCGCCGGACCATAGCCGCTCTTCCCAACGCAGGATGATCCTGCAGGATGACCCGTGCCGGAAATTGACCGCCGGCAAACGGGATATAGGGCAGTTGAGTCCGGGAGCAACGCGGCGGACCATTGCAGCCAAAAGGGTGGTCCAGCCAGCGGCGCACTCCAGGGCGATTGCATGAACGTTTTTGTTGGCATAGATGGTTCCATTGGCGCGCGCCGTAGGCGCTACGTTTGTTAGCCCCGCGCTTCAGCGTGGGGAATTGGGGGCCAAAATATGCCGTCAGCCCCGTAGGGGCGGTGCGCGTGCTATAAAGACGCCCCTACGTGTCATTCATGCAATTGCCCTGCGGCGCGCGCTAAAACCCTGCGCCAGAACCCATCCTCTTGTACACTGGAATGTTTAGGACCATGCAAAATAAGCACTCCATCGGCATCCTGGGCGCGACCGGAATGGTCGGCCAACGCTTCATCCAACTGCTGGAGAATCACCCGTGGTTTGAGGTTGCGTGGCTGGCGGCGAGCGACCGCTCCAGCGGCAAGCCTTACGGCGAGGCCGCCAAGTGGCGGCTGGACACGCCGCTGCCGGAGCGGATCGCCAGAATGACCGTTTCGCCCGCGGAGCCGCCCTCCGCGTCCGATGCCGCGCCGAAGATCATCTTCGCCAGCGTGGACGCGGCATTCGCGCGCGAGCTGGAGCCCAGGTTCGCGGCCGCCGGCTGCGCCGTAGTGTCCAATTCCAGCGCCTACCGCATGGCGGCCAACGTGCCCCTGGTGATTCCCGAGATCAACGCCGATCATCTGCACCTCATCGAGGAGCAACCCTCGCGGCGGCAGACGGGCGGCTACATGGTCACCAATCCCAACTGCTCCACCATCGGCCTGGTGATGGCGCTCAAGCCCCTCGAGGAGCGCTTCGGAATCGAGCAGATCTTCGTCACCACCATGCAGGCGGTCTCCGGCGCGGGCTATCCCGGCGTCCCCTCGATGGACATTCTGGGCAACGTGATTCCCTTCATCGGCAGCGAGGAAGAGAAGATGGAAGCGGAGACGCTGAAGCTGCTGGGACGGCTTGAAGGCCACGCGGTCACGCCGCTCAATGCCCGCATCACGGCGCACTGCAACCGGGTTGCGGTCGAGGACGGGCACACGGAGAGCGTGTCGATCAAACTGGGGCGGAAGTTGGGCAGGACGGTCACGCGCGAAGACATTCTGGCGGCGTGGGCTGAGTTTCGTCCGCTGGCCGGCCAGGGATTGCCGACCGCGCCCGCGCAGCCGGTCGAGTGGGCGGAGCAGAATGACCGGCCGCAACCGCGGCTGGACCGCAACCGCGGCAACGGAATGACGGTGACCGTGGGCCGCTTGCGCCCCTGCGGGGTGCTGGACTGGAAGTTCACGGCTCTCTCGCACAACACCATTCGCGGCGCGGCCGGAGCAACGATTCTGAACGCCGAGCTGCTGGCCAGCCTGGGCAAACTGCAGCCGGGGTCGCGCAGCGGGGGGACGGCCGATCTTGGTCGCAGCGGTGGAGAGCCGGGGTCCCCAGCGACAGGTCTTCGTCGCTGGGGTGGAGAGCCAGTTGCAGCCGCGGCGGCGCACCGCTGATTCGGCTCGCCGCCGCCGGCAGGGAACGATGGGAATTCTGGCATGAATCCGGTGGTCATGAAGTTCGGCGGCACCTCGGTTGAGGACTCGGCGGCCATCGGGCGCAGCGCGTCCATTGTGGCCGGGCGCCTGGCGCAGGGCAAAAGCCCGGTGGTGGTGGTGAGCGCCATGGCCAAGGTGACCGACCAGTTGCTGCGCGCCGCCGAGGCTGCCTCGCAAGGGGACCGCACCGGCGCGCTTGCCATCAGCTCGCGCCTGCGCGTGCGCCACCGCGACACCGCCGCCGAATTGGTGCAGAATCCCGAAGATCGCGCCGCCATCATTGACCTGATCGATCAGAAGTTCGACTCCCTCGACGACATACTGCGCGGGCTGGCGGCCATTCTGGAGCTGACGCCGCGCGTCTCCGACCTCATCGTGAGTTTTGGCGAGCGCGTCTCCAGCCGCATGGTGGCGGCGGCGTTCCGGGAGCGGGGCATCGAGGCCGCGCACGTGGACGCCCGCGAGATCATCGTCACCGATTCCCAGTTTCAGAAGGCCATCCCGCAGGAAAGCATCATCGAGAAACGCGCTCCCGAAAAGCTGCTCCCGCTCGTGCGCCAGGGCAAGGTCCCGGTGATGGGCGGGTTCATCGCCTCCAATGAGGCCGGAATGACCACCACCCTGGGCCGCGGCGGCTCTGACCTTTCTGGGGCGCTGGTGGGCGGCGCGCTCGCGGCTCAGGCCATCGAGATTTGGACCGACGTGGACGGCATCATGACCGCCGATCCGCGCGTGTGCCCCGACGCGCTGCGCGTCAAAGTCATCAGCTTTGAGGAAGCCGCGGAGCTGGCCTACTTCGGCGCCAAGGTGCTGCACCCGGCCACCATTCTGCCGGCGGTGAAAAAGAATATCCCCGTGTCGGTCCTGAACAGCCGCAACCCTGGCTGCGAGGGTACGCGCATCATCTCGCTCGCGCCTCACTGCCGCAGCCCGTTCAAGTCCATCGCGGTCAAAAAGAAGCTCAGCATCATCGACGTCGTGGCCAGCCGCATGTTGATGACCCACGGCTACCTGAGCCAGATCTTCGCCATCTTCGACAAGCACAAGTGCCCGGTGGACATGGTTTCCACCAGCGAGGTCTCCGTTTCGCTGACCGTGGACTCGAACAATCACCTTCCCGCCATCGCCGCTGACCTGAGCCGCCTGGCGGACGTGAAGTACGAGGGCAAAAAGGCGCTGATCTGCATGGTGGGCGAGGACATTCGCGGCCAGAACGGCATCGCCGCGCAGGTCTTCGCGGCCATCCGCCACATCAATGTGCGCATGATCTCGCAGGGCGCCAGCGAGATCAACATGAGCTTCATGATCGAAGAGGACGACGCCGACGAGGCGGTGCGCTCGCTGCACGCGGCGTTTTTCCGCGATCCCGATCCCGCGGTCTTCGACGTGCAAGCGAGAAAACAGTTGTCAGTGGTCAGTGATCAGTCTACTGCAAGGCTTCGGCCCGCTTACTGACAACTGATCACTGTTCCGAAGGAACCTATGCTCATTCTCGTACTCGGCAAAGGAAAAACCGGCTCGATGGTCGCCGCAGTAGCGCGCGAGCGCGGCCACTCTGTCCGCGCGCTCGACATCGACGAGAACGAGCACGCGGCGGCGCTGACCGCGCCCAATCTCGCCGGCGTGGACGTGGTCGTCGACTTCACCGCGCCCGAAGCCGCGGTTGAGAACATGCGCGCAGTGCTCTCGTTGGGCGGGCGCATCGTGGTCGGCACCACCGGCTGGTACGCTCATCTCGCCGAGATGAAGGCCATGGCCGCGAAGCGCGGAGCGCTGCTTTACGGAACCAATTTTTCCATCGGCGTGCAGAAGCTCTTCCGGCTCACGGCGGAGCTGGCGCGGCTTGAAGGCTATCAGTTCTCCATCGACGAGACCCACCACACCTCCAAGCTCGATGCGCCCTCAGGCACGGCCCTCACGCTCAAGGAGATCATTCTCTCAGTCCGCCCCGGCCTCGAAATCCCCATCACCTCGCATCGCGTGGGCGACGCCAAGGGCGAGCACATCGTCACAGCGAAGAGCGAGCACGATCTGTTGGAGCTGCGCCACGACGCCCAAAGCCGCCGCGGCTTCGCCATCGGCGCGGTCCGCGGCGCGGAGTGGCTGGCCGGCAAATCCAACGCCTGGGACTTCCGGGAAATCTTCGACCAGATGTGAAGCCAACCAACATTCGCAAGGACATCCGTGCGGGCAACAAGCTAATATGGGGTAATTGCTCGCATTACGCCGGGATCGCCAGACGCATCACCTGTGTCGATGGCTCGGGAATAGGCAGGCCGTCCTCGCGCATCCCTTCAATATGAAGCTCGATGCCGTCGCGGAGCAGTTGCTCCGTCTCCTCGATGGTCGCCCCGGCCACACCCAGGCCCGGCAGGTCAGGCGCGTAGCCGCTCCAGCCGTTCGAGGTCTTCTCAAACACCACCGCAAATTCCATCATTTCAACTCCGCCTGTTTGAGAATGTTGTTCAGGGTTCCTTTGTCCATCTCCTGCGACGGATGACCGGCAATCGTGACTCGTCCCAACTTGGCCGGGTGCTTAAACTGCCGGTGGCTTCCCTTCTACGCGACTTGATGCCAGCCGTCGTTTTCGATCAACTTCAGCACGTCGCGAACCTTCATGCAAGGGCCTATCCGTGACCGTGATTATATCGCTTCAGCAACGATGACCGCTCCAAAATAGCCGCTTCAGAATGGCCGCTTCCCGCGCCGAGCGCCCCAAGTCTCGCCTCTGAGACTTCGTATCGAGCACAAGCATGAATATCAAAGTTTGACAAATCCTGTTATTCGCCGCATCATCGACCTCAGGAGAACTTCCCATGAATGTGTCGCTCACGCCCGAACTGGAGAAATTCGTCGCCGGCAAGGTCGCCTCCGGCCGGTACACCTCGGCCAGCGAAGTGGTCCGCGAGGCGCTGCGGCTGCTCGAAGAGCGCGACCGCGACCGCGCCGCGCGGCTGGAAGAGTTCAATCGCGAGCTTCAGAGGCGGATAGACTCCGCGGATCGAGGAGATTTCGTCACCGCGGAAGAATCGTTACGCCGCATCCGGGAAAAATCTGCTCAACGCAGAAAGCGCATCGCATGAGCAAGTACGTCCTTACGGCAGAAGCGGACGAAGACCTGAAAGAAATTTGGGACTATATTGCCGAGGATGATGCTGAAGCCGCTGACCGCTGGGACTCCAAATTGCGTCACGCGTTCGGCATGCTCGCCAGCAATCCCCGCGCAGGGCACACGCGAAGGAACCTCACGGATTTGCCCGTCCTCTTCTGGCCCGTGGGCGCCTACCTGATCATTTACCGGGTCCTCAGCGCGTGCGTTGAGATTCTCGCCATCACTCAGGGCTCGCGGGACATTCCATCATTTCTGCGCCAGCGCGGCGCGTAGCGCTTATTTGCGCGCCTCGCCGGCGATCTTCTTCGGCATCTTCAAAAACTGGCTCGGCTTGAGCGCCCTCGGCGTCATTCTTGCCATCAGAATCGCGCCCTTGAACCAATTGACCTTGTTGATCCGCACGCCCACCGACGAGTGTCCCGGAAGCTGCGGCGTAAGCTTGAACGGCCCCTCGCCCTGCAACTCGTCGCCCACGTAGTTGCGCAGCATCTTGCCGTCGTAGACGGCGGTCACGCGATACCACCGGCCCAGCGGGTGCAGCAGCTTGCAGTTGAGCAGGGCGCGGTTGTTCGCGCCCGAGGAGGCAAAGCTGTCCAGGCACCACTGCCCGTTTACCACGCGAATCTCAAACAGCATGCGGTTGCCGGTGTCCTTGCCGGTGGCCGGGTCCTGCTCCTGCAGGCTGGAAGAACCGCTGCGCGAACGCCCCGCCGTCGGGCCGGAAGATGACCTCCCAGGTGTAGGTGGAGGCGCCGGCCAGCGGATGGTCAGCAACGAAGAGGGCGTCGTTGACGCCGTTGAACTGAATGGCCTTGCCATACGGCGTCTCGATGATCTGGGGATGGCCGAGGACCTGCGTGGTGAACCCGCCGATCGAGTCGAGGCGGTCGAAGCGCCAGATCTGCGCGCCCGGGGCGGTGGGCGCGGCCGGGCCCTGGGCGATGGCCGTGGGCACAGCCGCGAGCAGAAGCAAAACAGGCAGCATCCCGAGGGGTTTTGAGAAAAGACGCGGCAATGGTTGCATAAGGGCCCTCCCTGGCCTGATTCCATCCTTCAATCAATATAGGCGGCCCATAATAAGCGGCCTGTAGAACGTGTCTCCTCAGCGACCGGCTTCCGAGTCCGCCGAATCTGCGTCATAGCGTAGCAGAGCGGGGCGCTGCTGCACGGGGGCGGATGGTGAACCGCTGAAGCGCGCGCTCTAAACACGGCTGCCAATGGTCCGCCTGTCTATTGCTACATGCCGCCCTTGCCAAGCAGAATGCCGATGCCGTAAGTGACCGCGCCTTCCACCGCGCCGACCATGGTCATCTCCAGCCCCGACGACCACCACGACCGTACCGTAATCAAGCTCTTGGCCGCGCCCACGGCGAAGTGCGCGGCCAGCGAGACCACGGCGGCGGCGATGACGGCCGGAATGCCTTGCATGAAGAAGAAGGGAATGATGGGAATAGCGGCGCCCACGGCGGTGGAGAGCGCGCCGGAGCTGGCCGAAACCAGAGGGTTCGCCAGCGCCTCCTCTGAGGCGCCCAGCCGCTCGCTGGCCAGGGCGCGCAGCAGCTGATCGGGATCGCTGGCGATGTGGTTGACCATGTGCAGGGCGTCCGCCTCGGGCAGCCCCTTCACCTGGTAATAAAGCGAGAGCAGCTCGCGAGCCTCGGGTCCGTTCATCTGGATGGCCTCGCGCTCGCGGGCCAGCTCGGCGTAGTAGATTTCGCGCTCGCTCTTGGCCGCCAGATACGCGCCCGAGCCCATGGAGAGCGCCGAGGCGATCATGCCCGAGAGCCCGGCGAGCAGGACGTACTTGGGGTTGCCGGCGGTGGCGCCGGCCACGCCGGAGACGATGCCGAAGATGGCGCCCAGGCCGTCGTTCACGCCGTAGATGGCGTCTCCGATCCAGGCGCCGGGCTGTTTGCGCCCGCGATTGCGCTTGGCCAGCAGCTCGTCCAGCACCGCCTTGGCGTCGATCTTGGGCCCGCCGGCCGGCGCGGAGTAGTGGCCGCGCAACAGCGACCCCAGCTCACGATAGTGGTCCTGCTCGTCCTCGATGACGTGTTCCAGAATGGCCGCGGAGCCTTCGTCGCCCAGCGCCTTGAGCTGCTCGCCGTAACGGGCGATGTCGCGGCTTTCCTCAATCTCCAGCCGCCTCAGCGCCATGCGCACCCCGCCGGCGCGGTTGGCCAGCGAGTCGGCCTCGCCGCCTGGGCTGCCCCTATAAACCGGCTCGGGGCCGCCCAGCTCATGGATGCGGCCCGCCCACAGCGCCGCGTGCTCCAGTTCGGCCTGGGCCAGGTGGCGCAGCACCTGCGCGCGCACCGCATCGGCGTCGCGGTCGGCCAGGGCCGTGTAGGTGTGGTAGCCCTCCATCTCGGCCTGCCAGTTGCCCTCCAGGGCCGCCAGAACTTTCTTCAGCTTGGCGCCGCTCAGCGTTGCCATGGGCATG
Organism: uncultured Acidobacteriota bacterium; assembly: GCA_963808795.1. Classification (GTDB taxonomy): domain Bacteria; phylum Acidobacteriota; class Terriglobia; order Terriglobales; family Acidobacteriaceae; genus Telmatobacter. Next base: position 47,435 of record CAWEGL010000020.1, on the reverse strand, counting down.
GGTTTTTCCTCGCTTTCAAATGAGCATAGCGAAAACCACGTCCCTTGAGATAGGGGCGTTGCTGCCCACGGCGAAAAATAACTCTCTTTCCGCACTCCGGCGTATAGTGTTGTGAGCAGCAGGATAACCCGGACGCGGAGATAGCGGAAAAACAGCTTGCGGAAAGCGCAGGTTGCCTAGGTTTCTGACAACTTGATTTTGTACCTGCTCCGTGCCCCATCCTTTCGCCTTTTTTCTGGCGAAAGGGTGGGAAACCACGATCCCGAAGGAGCAAATTCATCTTGTCAGAGACCTAGAGAGAATTTCGTGCGCTCTGGCGGCGGCCAGCGGCTCCAGCCGGATTAGGCGCTTGAGGAAGCGGGAGATCAACGGTCCATGGCGGCAGAAGCGAAGCAGTCGTCGGCGCTCACCTCACCCGGCTATCTGGCGCCGTTTATCATCGTCACCGCGCTATTTTTCATCTTCGGGTTCATCACCACGCTGAACATGGCGCTGGTGCCTCACCTGCGCTCCATCTTCAATCTCGATTATGCGTGGGCCATGCTGGCGGATTCGGCGTTCTTCCTGGCCTACTTCGTCTGCTCCGCGCCGTCCTCCAAGTTGATCGAGTGGATCGGCTACAAGCGCACCATGGTCGTCTCGCTGTTTATCCAGGTAGTAGGGGCGCTGCTATTCGTCCCCGCAGCCAAGCTGGTAAACTTTCCGTTGTTTCTGGCCGCGGTCTTTATCGTCGGCGCGGGCGTGACTGCGCTCCAGGTCGCAGCCAATCCGTACGTCGCCATTCTCGGACCCGAACATAGCGCCCCCGTGCGTCTCACCCTGGCGCAAGCCTTCAATTCCATCGGCGCCTTCCTTGCTCCCCTCGCCGGCGGCGCGTTCATCCTCACCAGCTCCCCCAATCTCGAGTCGAAGGCCGCCATCGCCGCCACGGTGCGCGTGCCGTATCTTGTCATCGCCGCCGGACTGCTGGTCCTGGGGCTCAGCGTGGCCTTTATGCGCCTGCCCCATATCGCCCACTCCGGCGAAGGAACAGACTCCTCGGCAGGGCGCAGCATCTGGAGCTACCGGCACACGGTGCTGGGCGCCGTGGGCATCTTCCTCTACGTGGGCGTCGAGGTCGGCCTGGCCTCCATCGCCGTCAACTACTTCAAATTAGAGGGCATGAGCTCCCTCAAAACCGCCTCCTATCCTGGTCTCCCTCTACTGGTTCGGCGCCATGGTCGGCCGCCTCCTCGGCTCATGGATTTTGACCAAAGTGGCCTCAGGCAAGCTCGTGTGCCTCTTCGGCGTCTGCGGGGCCCTGCTGCTGGGCGTCTCCATGGTCACATCCGGCCAAACCGCCATCTGGGCGCTGGTGCTCTGCGGCCTCTTCAACTCCATCCTCTTCCCCAACGTTTTTACGCTCGGGATTGCCGGCCTGGGACCGATGACCAGCAAGGGCTCGGGGCTCATGATGACCGCATGCGTCGGAGCTGCCGTGATTCCATTCCTGATCGGCATGCTCGCCGACAAGATGGGCATCCAGCACGCTTTCGTGCTGCCCATAGCCTGCTATCTCTACATCGCCTGGTACGGCCTGTGGGGATCGAAACCCTCAAAGACAGCTTTCAGTTCTTAGTCTTCAAACACAGCTTTCAGCGCTTAGAGTTCTGAGTCTGAAGTTCGCATCACAAATAAGCTGTCATCCTGAGCGGGTGATAAAACTTTTGCATCACATTGTTTTCATTGCACATAACATGCCAATTTTTGGCTGTGTAGGAACTGTGCAGGGCAATTGTGCAAATTTCAGCCAATTTGGCTGCTACAGGTCCCTTGGGCACGAGGAGCCGGGGTGCGTCGCCCCTTCTTCCGAAGCCAGAACAGCAACGCACAGAGTAGCCATGTCCATACGCGATGTCGGTTCCCGCTGTCCATACTGCTAACGATAAATGATCGCAGCAATGGCCGCATCTTCGCCGCATGTTCAGTGGTCAGAAGCGATGAAACCGAATGTTGATGCCGCAATCGCCAGTTGAAGTCTCAGCCACGGGCTTCGTGCAACGGATTATTGAATACTGCATAAATAATGCAATAATAGATATTGAGGTAAAGAAGACTTATGCCCAGACTCAAGGGAAGCGCCGATCTTCTGGAAGACCGGCGTAGACGCGCTTTGGCTTTGCTGGATGATGGGTTATCTCTGAATGAAGTAGGACGACAGATCGGATGCAATCCGAGTTCAGTGATGCGCTGGCGTGATGTACGACGACAGGGCGGAGCCGAAGCGTTGCAAGTGCGGTTTTCTCCCGGGCGCCCATTGAAGCTTGTTGCATCGCAGAGAAAACGTCTGGTTCGTCTTTTGCTGAAGGGACCGATGGCGCAGGGTTACCGCACCAATCTGTGGACCACGGCGCGCATTGCCGAGATGGTCGAACGCGAGTTTGGCGTGCGGTACCATCCTGACCATATCGGGCGCTTGATGCATGGCTTAGGATGGACTCCGCAAAAGCCAGAGAGGCGAGCTTTGGAACGCGATGAAGACAAAATCGAACGGTGGAAACAAAAAGAGTGGCCGCGCATAAAAAAACGCTGGAAGGCTGGGCGCCCATATCGTCTTTGCCGATGAATCGGGGTTCCTGCTGATTCCCAACGTAGTCAGAACTTGGGCTCCCCAGGGTGAAACTCCCATCCATCGTCATCGCCAGGGACGGCGGGACAAGATCTCCGTCATCTCGGGAATCTCCGTAAGCCCCAAGCGGCACCGTCTTGGCCTCTATTACCTGCTTTTCTACGACAACATTGGACAGGAAGAGGTCTGTTTATTCTTGCGTGAACTGCTGCGCCATATGCGCGGCCCGATCATCGTCCTGCTCGATAACTCCTCCACACACAAAGGGGCGCCTCTGGAACAACTTCTCGACCAACATCATCGCCTGCACGTCGAGTACTTTCCTGCATATGCTCCACAGCTCAACCCCGATGAAGGAGTCTGGTCTCTGGCCAAACGAGAATTGGCCAACAGTTGCCCCAACGATGTAGATGAACTCATGGAAGATATCCTCGGCTCCATCGAAGGCATCCGCAGCTCAACCGACAAACTGCGTGGTTGCATCGCCCAATCAGAGTTGTCCTTTTCTTTTTCTTTGCGCTAAATCATTGCATTATTTATGCAGCAATCAATAAGCTGACGAATACTCCTCTGAAGGAAATCGGCGTTGATAGCTTTTTGGATTTTGATGGGCATTGGCCTAAAGGAATCAAATGGCTACTGGCAATCGTGCAGACCCGCGAGCAACTCGAAAACTGGGTAATAGAAAAACTTCGCGATACTTGAAACGATAACCAAAGACTCAAGCTTTTGAATGGATGGTCGGCTTGGCTCGTGCCCACGTCAGGTACAGTGCCAGCACGAAGCATTCCCCCACGGCAATCTCCATCAGCATCCGGGCATAGTCTACCTTCGAGGATTGCCACCTTGTTGTCTCGACAGGCGCTCGGTCGATTCGCGCGTGCCATAGCTCGACACGCTGAGTCGGATACCTTCCACCATAGGTGTTCACCTGTACCCAAGGAGGGAAAAGGGTGAGTATCAGGACAATCGCGAATCCCAACCAGATGCATGTTCCACGGCGCCGAGACGTAACGAATGCGGCGGTCGCAGCGCACCAGTTCACGATCCGCGCCCTGAACCAATATGATAGCGCGATAAGCAAAACCAACCCGATCAATTCAACCTGTTCTGCGGCGAATAGGCGGACATTGAGGGAAAGTTGTTTACCAATCGCCCAAAGTGGAGCGCGTTCCTTTACCGGTTGCGGCCGAAGTGGCTGACCCCCTGGCCCTGTGACGGGGACAAAATCTAAGTCGTCCAGGTTGGAGGTGGCAGGTTGCGGCGATGAAGCTGCTGGCTCCTGCTCGACATCATCCCATCTCAGTTGCACCGGTCGCTGAACGACCGGCGCACAAAAGCAGATTGCAACGACGGAAATTGCATAGATCAAAGCCAGCGCAAGGTAAACCCGATTGCGCGGGATTTTCCGGATGCCCATGATGGCAGCAGTATAGATCACACCACTACTGTCCGGCTATCGTCTCGAGCCGCGCCGGGAAATCCTTACAGGGCTGAGAGTTGCGGTTGATTTGAGCTTGCCGCGATTTGAATTGCAAACGGCCTGAATCCCGCGTCCGAGCCCACCGGCAACAATGAGGGGTGAACGAAGGCCGGACCATTTTCTCTCAGTTGATCAGCTTCCTTCCTGACCGCGAGTTCCGTCGTTGCGTGGCGCGCTACGGCGGAGACAGCAAGCTGCGCGGCTTCTCCTGTTGGGACCAGTATCTGGCGATGGCATTTGCCCAACTTACTTATCGCGACAGCCTGCGCGACATCGAAGCTTGTCTGCGCGCGCTAGGCGGCAAGCTCTACCACCTGGGTCTTCGCGGTCGCGTGGCCCGCTCCACGCTGGCCGATGCCAACGAATCCCACCACTGGCGCATCTTCGCCGACTTCGCCCAGGTGCTGATCCGCATCGCCCGGCCTCTTTATGCGAAAGACCCGATGGGCGTGGAACTGGAACAAAGTCTCTATGCTCTCGACTCGACCACCATCGATCTGTGCCTGAGCCTGTTTCCGTGGGCCAAGTTTCGACGCCACAAAGCGGCAGTGAAGTTGCACACGCTGCTCGATCTGCACGGCAACATCCCCACCTTTATCCGCGTCACCAGCGGCGATGTGCACGATGTGAACATCCTCGATGAGATCGTGCCCGAAGCCGGCGCCTTCTACGTCATGGACCGCGGCTACATCGACTTCCGGCGCTTGTTCGTGCTCACGCTCAGCGCTGCCTTCTTCGTGGTGCGCACCAAATCCAATGTCCTGCTCCAGCGTCGTTCGTCGCGTCCGGTGGACAAGAGCACCGGCGTGCGCTCCGATCAGGCCGTGATCCTGTCGTCGGTTCAGTCGGCCTCGGTCTACCCCGATCCGATGCGCAAGATCAGTTTCGTCGATGCGGAGACTGGAAAGCGGCTGGTCTTCCTGACCAATAACTTCACCCTTCCGGCGCTGACCATCGCGCAAATCTACAAGCAGCGCTGGCAGGTAGAGCTGTTCTTCAAATGGATCAAGCAGCACCTGCGCATCAAGGCCTTCTACGGCACCAGCGACAACGCGGTGAAGACTCAAATCTGGATCGCCGTCTCCATCTATGTGCTCGTGGCCATCGTGCGCAAACGGCTGGGACTCAAAGCAAGCCTTTACCAAATCCTGCAGATCCTCAGTGTTACTCTCTTCGAGAAAACGCCCATTTTACAGGCACTTCAGACCACAGAGCCCCAACTCCACTTACCAGGTTCTGACAACCAACTGAATCTGTTCAGCTTATAGCCGGACAGTAGTGGCCAATTATATAAAGCACGGAGATAGAGCCGCCCGCCTTGACCGCCCGCTTGGTCTCGATCTGGTAGCCGTCTGAGCGCAGCGTCTCGCCTGCCTTGATGTCAGTCTTCGCCATCAGCACCGCCAGAAAGAGCGTGTGCCCATGACCATCCGAAGACGCCACTATCGCTGCGTTGGGGTAGGCGATCTGGCCCGTACCAACCTGGACTGAGTGGTTGGACGCGCTCCATAGGTTATTGTGTCCATTTTGCCCAATCTCAAGCATCCCAGGAATTTTGTCGTCTTTCTTGAAGAGCTGGACCGTAGCACATGTGAACGACTTGGTCTCAACTGGGAGGATGTCGGTACCAATCGTGAGCTCGCCAGGAAGGATAGTTTTGCCGCCACCAATAGTAATCGACGGCCGGGAATCCTGGGCACATGTGACGGGTGAGCCCGCCATCCAAGCCAGCGCGACTAGCCCAATAGGGGCAAGTGCAACTATGGCGGAAACAGCTTTTCTACCAATGGCTGATTTCATGGGGCGAAGTATACCACGATTGGGATTAGCACTTTGGCTGCGAGGGCAGGCAACGGAGGCTCCGCCCGTGGCTCACGCCCGCTTTTGCCAGTGCGCCGCATTTGCGGCTGCCGTGGAAACAGGCGATGACGGTCAGCGTTCCGTTATCGACGAAAGAACCCTTTGTGAGACGGACACCTTCCTCCGTTGGCGGCGTCGATCTCAGCGGCATCTCATTATTTGAGCCGACATGGGCAATTGTCGGAGCCAACAGCGTGCGCACCCTGATCCCCGACCATCGCGGGCATCGACTCGCCCCCGAACAGGTAGGGAAGTACCATTCTGATGGCGACTGAGGTGCCGCTGCCGTCGACGACCCAGTAGAGAGTTGTTCGACGGCCTACGCATTCCGATAGGCTCTTGATCTCGAACGGTGTACCCGTCATTCTGCCCTGTGAGATTCCCGTGAAATGAAATGACTTGACAGCCTTCCCGCCCTTAAGCTCCGCAACGGTGGACGTGCTTTCTCCCTCGATAATCGTCTTATCTTGATAAATGAATACCATCGCGTTTGCTGGGTCCCACGCCGTCTTATTCACATTCCATGGGATAACCTTCACCGTGGTCTTTACCGCATCTAATTCACATATGCACCCGTCCACTTTCTTGTCGGCATTACCTTGGGTGCTGTTCTGGGCTTGAGCGCACAAAATTGAGGACAGCAGGGGTACCAGCGCGAAAAGGAATGCCCATATGGTTTTCTTCGTCATTGTGCAGGACTCCTTTGAGTGAGGCAATTGTACCCTATGAACACAGGAACGTCATGCTTTAAGCGGAACCTGATGTCTGCGTCCTGGTCGAAGGCGCGTTCCCGCGCCACCTCGATGTCGGTCGTCTTGAGCGAAACCGTCTTGTAGCGGTCGGCTTTGGGTATTTTCATGCGGCAATACCACATCCGATGATCCACGTCGCCACGCCGGAAGAGAACCAGGCCCGGCTTGAGTTCCGCTTTGTCGGTGACGAATGCCATGTTCGCCTCTATTGTTTTCGATGCGTCCTGTGCAGATTCCGTGCAGATTTTTCCGGCAAGTCATTAAATTTGCGTATCTGTGCAGGACCCGTATAGATAATATCAAAATTTTATATTGCTTGTTTATATATATTTACGATATAGTTGTCATCCTGAGCAAATCCGAAGGCGACCTGCGGTTGCCTCTCCTTCGTGAACTGGACATTTGATTCCGGCAATCAATAGCCTTTAGCTCATGGGCCCCTTCGGCGATGATCGCAGGGGCATCACGCTGTCATGGGATCGGATTTACGCGTAAGATGAGTTCCGATCCCCGGCCGGCCATTCGGTGAAGCGCAAACCCAAACCGCGCACAGAAAAGCTAAACAGCGGAACCCTGCTGATCGCCTTCGCGGTCGCCCTCTTCGTCCTGATCCTCCTGTTGCGCATGCTCGTCTTTGTCGCCGGTCACCATCATCTCGCGCGCCACAGCTTCTAGTGTGATGTCCCTGAAGTTCGCAAAAATAAAACTTGCTGTCATCCTGAGCGAGGTTTGGCCGCATTTGAGGCCAAACCGCGTCGAAGGACCTGCGGTTGTTCTTCTTGCGAACTTCGGACTCAGGACCCTAGGTCGCTTTCATCCGTCCGCCCCGCGCCCCGCGCCACGCCTTCGCGAACTTCCAGTGAATATAGACCGAATGGTTCAGGTGCTGGAGCCAGCCTTCCCGGCCATCGAGAAAGCCCAGCCGGAAAAAGTAGTTATAGGCGAAGGTCGCCGCGGGGTTCAGGTACGCGTTCCAAACCAGCCAAAAGGACGAGCCGCCGGCGCGGCCGGAATCGATGATCTCCCGCGCGCCCAGCGTGCTGTAGCGATTCATGTGCTCCGTGTAGTCTTCGAGCGTGGGGTAGCAGTGATGGAGCAGCGGGTTTTTCAGCCGCCCTACCGTGCCCGCAGCCTTCATCGTCTCGTGCACGGGCCGCTCCTCAAAGCTCGCCGAGCCGCGCCGGAACAGCCGCAACTTGGGGTCGGGCCAGTAGCCGCCGTGGCGCAGTGCGCGCCCCAGGAAATGATTGAGCCGGGGGATGCGATAGGCGGCAAACTCAGGCTCGCCGGCCATCAGCGCCTGAATCTCTTGCGCCAATGCGGGGCTCACCTCCTCGTCGGCGTCGAGCGAGAGAACCCAATCGCCGCTGGCCTTCGCGATGGCGGAGTTTTTCTGCGCCGCAAAGCCCTTCCACGGCTCCTCAAACACGCGCGCGCCCGAGCCGCGGGCAATCTCGAGGGTCGCGTCCGTCGAGCCGCAATCCACCACCACAATCTCGCCGGCCCAGCGCACGCTGCCCAGCGTGCGAGCCAGGTTGGCTGCCTCGTTCAGCGTAATCACGGCCACCGATAGCGTCTTCGCCATCGAGCCAAGGATAATCTACACCCGCGATCAACATAAACGGCGATTGCATTTCGTGGTATCTAATCTCTCATATGGACATGCAAGCAGATACTCCTCCTGAATCTACGCTGAAGACGGACGGAGACGGCATCGACCTTGCTGCCGGGCAAGTCGTGGTAGCTTACCACGAGAGAACGAAGCACCACTACCACCGCTATGCCGCCTCGCTTGGATACCTGGATTGGGCCCAGCAGCCAGACCCGTTCCGCCGTTATGACGGAGCGCCCCTGGTTCGCCTTCCTTTGCCCGACTCGGGGCGAGCGCTTCCGTACTGGCAGCTCTACGTGGCGGATAGCATGGCTCCAGCTCCGCTTTCGGCCGACTCCATCTCACTTTTCTTGCGCTATGCACTCTCGCTGACAGCCTGGAAACAGTTCCAGGGCGCTACATGGTCTCTGCGTGCCAATCCGTCCAGCGGGAACCTTCACCCGACGGAGGGATACGTGCTCCTGCCGTCGTTGGACGCTATCCACGACCGTCCTGGCGTATACCACTATGCATCGAAGGCGCACGGTCTGGAGCTTCGAGCGGACTTTGATCCTTCGCTCTGGGCAGCCTTGACGGCAGCGTTTCCGGAGGGCTCATTCCTCGTGGGGCTGTCGTCCATTTTTTGGCGGGAGGCCTGGAAGTATGGCGAGCGTGCGTTCCGGTACTGCCAACACGATGTCGGCCATGCGCTGGGGACCATGCGATTCGCGGCGGCTGCCCTGGGGTGGAAATTTCGCCTCCTCGACCGTGTGGGCAGCGCCGCCGTGGCCCAACTTCTCGGACTCGACCGCAAGTCCGACTACAACGGCGCGGAGCGAGAGCATCCTGAACTCGTGGCGCTTGTGGCCAGGGAGAAAAGGCCCAACGACCGGGGCCTCTGTCTGTCTAAAGAGTTGGTATCCCAGGCGGCCAATTCTCAGTGGTACGGCAAAGCTAACCTGCTGAGTCCCGAGCACGGCGTCGATTGGCCGGTGATCGACCAGGTGGCTCTCGCCACGACGAACCCCGCCACCACGAATTCCGGAAACCCTACAAATCCAGCGACTGTGGCCAACGAAGATTTCTCCAGTTTCCCTTCGGAGGAAGAGCTCTTCGGAACGCCAGTTCGGTCCGGAGCCTTCACTGCGGAAAAGGTCATCCTGGGGCGCAGAAGCGCGGTCAGCATGGACGCGTCCACAGCGATTCCTGCGGCCACCTTCTTCCGGATGTTGGCTCGTCTCGTACCCACCCGGGACGGCCGATCAATGCCGTGGGACGCCGTACCCTGGCGTCCGCGCATCCACCTGGGCCTCTTCGTGCACCGCGTGAACGACCTGCCTCCCGGTCTCTACGTGCTCGCTCGGGATCCGGAAAAGGTCGAGACACTCCGGCAAGCGATGCGGCCTGAGTTCCTGTGGCTACGCCCCTCGTCGTGTCCGCAGGGCCTTCCGCTATACCTGCTGAAAGAGGCGGACTGCCGCACTCTGGCCGCGACCGTCTCCTGCGGTCAAAACATCGCGGGGGACGGGGCCTTCAGCCTGGGGATGATCGCCGAATACATGGACAGTTTGGTTGTCTATGGGGCCAGCTTCTACCGCAATCTCTTCTGGGAGGCCGGCCTCGTGGGCCAGGTGCTGTACCTCGAGGCGGAGGAGGCGGGCATTCGTGCCACCGGGATCGGCTGCTACTTCGATGATCCGGTTCACGAGGTGTTCGGCATCTCTTCGCGCGATTGGCAGAGCTTCTACCATTTCACTGTGGGTGGCCCAGTCGAGGACCGGCGCCTGACCACGTTGCCTGCGTACAACTTAGAGAAAGCAGGATGAGCACCCCGACATTTGAGTTGGATTGGTCGCCTGCTGCGTTCATTGCGACGTTGGAGGTGGACAGCCCGATGATCCAGGCACCGGAACAGCGATGGCTTTGGTCTTGTCTCCGCCGTCGGCGTGGGCATTGGCGATGATATGCACATTGAGAAGGTGCCCTCCGAGCCCTCTGCTGGTGCACCGGATTTGGATCATGGCGCAATCGGCGTTTTCGTTACTGATGCGCACAGATGCCTATGGTACGCTTTTGGGCGCAGATGTATGCCCGTCAAGTGTCTACTACAATGAAGAAGGAACCTATGCGATCAAAGACCCGCGCAATCAGCATCCGGCAGCCGTTTGCAGAATTAATCCTCCAGGGCAAGAAGAAGAAGGAATTCCGCTCACGACGGACCGCAATCCGCGGCAAGGTCTACATCTATGCCTGCCGCAAAATCGACCACGACACTCAGTCTTGGAGAAAGCTCGGTACGATGGAATCCATCTTGCCTATTGGCAAGATCGTTGGAACAGCTGAAATTGTTGACTGCAAGCCTACCTCCGGCGGCGGTTTCGCCTTTATTCTTGCAAACCCAAAGCGGTATTCCAGATGCTTGAAACCCAAAAACCAGCCACAGCCTTGCTTCTGGATTCCTCATTTTTGACCGGAGCCTATTTCGCATTCAGTATCGGAGCATTGCGATGAATCCGGCGTCAAGATTGCCTGAAACCTAAAGACTGCGAGGTGGCCCTGTGATGCGGATACTTATGAGCGCGAAGGACGAGAAGCATTCTGTGCTCCGCGCTGCTAAACGGCATGCGAGTATTAGCTGGCGGGTCCCGAAGGACTCAAGGCCCGGCGATCAAGCTCTTGTCTTTCTGCCGGAGGATGGCTTTAGTGCTCGATGCATGATCGAGACCACGCCAAGAAGAAACACCAATGGACATTATGTAGCAAGGGTCAGCAACATAGAGCTGTTGCCTACTCCAGTGCCCCTTTCATACTTGCGCAAACAGGTTGCGGAGTGGGGATGGCCCCAGAAACCTCTGACCTACACCTCAATCGACGAAGCCATTGCGGATCGCGTTGAAAAGGCATTGCGTAACTATCCGGGGAATATCGCTCGCTCTGTCTCGAAAGAGAGATTCACCGTTGCACAGATAATGGATGCCCTAGAATCTGTGGAACCAATACTTACACCTTATCAGTTGATGATGCTGGAGGCCCATTACCAATATAGAAAGTTGTCCATGGGACGCTTGGCAGAGTATGGCGGATACGATAACTACGGGGCCGCAAACCTTCAGTATGGGAAGATGTGTTCCCGGATAGCAAAGGAGCTTGGTTTCCGGTCTCGCAGCAAAACCTTCACCATAGCTTCTGTATGCGGGAAAGATTCAGACGGCCACTTTCAATGGGAACTGGATGATGTTGTCGTGAAAGCCCTCAAATCGTTGCGCTGGTTTGCTCCGGCGGCAGAAGAATGCATTGTTAAGGACAACCCCGCTGGACAAAAGTGTGCTGAAAGTGCCAGCCAATATCGTATGACAGAAAAAATGGCCGAGGTAAAGCAGAGGGTTCACGCTGACCTCTTCCGTAAACGCGTTAAAGATCTATGGCGCAGCTGCTCTGTCACGGGATGTGAGATTGAGTCAGTGATGAATGCCTCTCATATCGTTCCCTGGAAGGACGGAAAATCTAAGCAGAGACTTGATCAATACAATGGGCTATGGTTGATTCCGAATCTTGACCGTCTTTTTGATCGGCATTTGATCTCTTTCCAGGAAGACGGTTCCCTTCTAGTTTCGAGGAAACTCCCCGAGAAAGAATGGGCTAAATTGGGAATCAACAAGGGCCAGAAGCTGACGTTCTGCCACTGAACTACTCCCGCCATTTAGAATCAATTACTTAAGTGATTGATCAGAGCTTACTAGCCAACTTACTAGCCATTTTGCTACAATTTGAGTCGGAAGCAGGGACCCCCGAGCATGTCCCGCGCGTAGTTGAAAGTGGCGGGCGGCGGTTAGGTTGATGTTACTACGCCGCCTTCTTGGTTGGCGGTCGCAGCCGGGTTGAGGATCGCTTCCAGCGCCCATAGATCGCGGTGTCCCATGATGCGTTTGAAGCGTTTCTCGGTTCTGAGGAACGCCGAAGCCATCCAGCGCAACACCATTCTGCCGTTCTGCCAGTGGGTGACGCGGCGGGTCTGGATGCGGACTCCGGCGTGCGGGCTCTCGATGATGTTGGTGGTCGCCAGGCAGCGGTGCAGCGCCGGCGGGATGTCGAGCCGGTTGATGGTGAAGCACTCCTCCAGACCCTCCAGCAGGCTGGCCGCCGCCTGCGGATACTTCTGGTCCAGCCATGCTGCCAGTTTCTTGATCCGTGCCATGCCTTTGTCGGCGTCCAGTTTCCAGGCTGCGCGCAGCAGGCTTTTGACCTGCGCCTTATCGTCCTTGGTCAGATAGTCGAGCACGTTGCGCAGCTTGTGCGCGCGGCAGCGTTGTACCGGCTGATGGCTGCCGAAGACGGCGTTGATGGCCGCCCGCAGCGCCTTGGAACCATCGATAACGAACAGCATCTTGCGCTTGGGATCCACGCCGCGCGAGACGATGTCTTCCAGCAGTTCGGTCACTACGGTGGAGTTTTCCGTGGCGCCTTCCCGGATGCCCAGCACGTGCTTGTGGCCCTCGCTGTCCACGCCCACCGCGCCGATCATCGTGTAGTCGCCGAAGATGAGCCCGTCGATGTAGATGACCAGCAGTTTGAGCTCGTCGAAACGCCGCGCCAGCAGCGCTTCCACCTCGGCTTCGGAGGCCTCGATCGCTGCCCGGCTCACCGCCGAGCGCGACACGCCCGCCGTCTCCGCCATCGGGGGGATGACTTGCTTATAGTTGCGCGTGGAAACCCCGTGCAGCAGGATGTCCAGCATCCGCGCTCCCATCGGCGTTGGGTTTTGCATGGCCGCGTAGGCGGGAACTTCCACTTCCTGGCCCCGCCGGCCTTTGCTCCGCAAGCGGGGCCGCTGGACTTCCAACTTGCGGTCGCTCAGAAGCACCTGGCCTGCTTGGCGACCGTAGAAAACCACGTCGCCCGAGCGCCGCTTGCCCTGCTGCTGCGGGCCGCCTGCGGCCTCGATGGCCGAAAGTTGCAACACCGCCTGAATGGCCGCTCGTCCGGTGACGTCGATCAGTTCGTCACAGGCCACCTGGCACTGCTCGATCAAATCCACCATGGGCAACAACGCCTGCCCATTCTTGGCCAGAAAGCCGGCCAGTTCCTGCTCGTTGACTTTCCCTTGCTTGCCTATCGTATGGTACGTTTTCTTCACGGCGGTTCTCCCTTCAAGGTTTGGCAACCCGATTCTTTCAGAATCAGGCTGAACCGCCGCTCAACTTTCAACTGCAGATGGGACATCCTCCTCCCGCATCCGAAATCCAGATGCCGAATTGCAGAAGATTCGGCCCAGCCCCTCTCTTCAGGAGACCATGAACGAAGCCGAATTCTGTCTTTCCTTCGGTAAAGATTACGAGGCGAGATAGCAGGGATTCAGGATCTCGCTCGCGGTGTTGATTCACGATCCCTTTACTCGGGAGCTGTCCGATTCTTCCCTTTGCATCCAAATACCAGATTGTCGATTTCGAGCCTGCCCGAAGTGCTGCGGGGCTATGCGTCGTCACGAATACTTGTGATTGCCCATCTTGAATCCTCAGCATCAAATCTCGTTGACGATATGGTTCGAGTCCTCGTTCAATCTCATCGACCAGTGTGATTGGATTCTCTCCTTGATTCGCCGATGCGATCTCAAGCGCGGATAGTCGTCGAGTGCCGGCTCCCCAGCTCGACAACGGCAGATTCACACCCTCCTTCTCGGCTGTGAGGCCAATCAGGGCGTTGAGCGAAATACCTTGGCTCCCGGTCAACCCCAAACCGAGGCCATTCGGGAGCTGCCGAGCTTGAAATGCTTTGTCCAGCTCTTGGAGTTTATTTTGGGCATCCTGCGCAAGCTCCGCATCGATTTTTTCTTCGGCAAACTTGCTGCCGAGTTTCGCCCGGAGGGTCTTGTCGTCAATCAACCGTTCGAGCGCAGAGCCGTGGACGAGGCGAAGATCGCGATCATTGCGATCGTCACCGCTCAAACGAACAAGGCCGATTCGACGCCGAAGGCCAATGCCTAACCCATCCGCTTCGCCGCTGGGTTGAACAAGCTCAAATAGAAGGTCAAAGTCGTCTGTCCCGCGAACTCGAAGGACATAAACAGGCAAATAGGTTGAATGAAAGAGCGAGCCGCCGTCTGGGCTCGGAACGGATAGGTTCTTGCCGTCCCACTGCCACGGCCAAGAATGCTTGGGTTGTTCGCTTACCCCACACGAAGCAGGCAAGGAAAATACGCCCTCAATGCTGAATCCACCTTGTACCCCTCTTTGCCAATAGTCCGCATCGGTCAGGACGGGGCTCGTGGCCGGATGGAGAAGAAGCGCAATTGCCTCAAGAATAGTGGTCTTTCCGGTGTCGCCGCCTCCAAGAATGATATTTACGCCGTCCTCAGGATGCCATGTGAGGCTCTCGATTCCGCGAAATCGCTCGATCGTCAGACGATGGATTCGAGGCGCGGTAATGGCAAGACCTTCGGTCACGGTATCATCCACCAAAAACATCTGCACCATTGTAGGTGGTGGGGCGAGTTTGCGGCCGTATTCTGGTGAGCGGATGACGCCATGGCTACTCAACGAGTATCCGGACAATCGGCAAATCAACGATTCAGTCCGAGTTGAACTCGATACACGTACCTGCAGGTTGGCGATTACGTCAGCTCAACATATCTTGCAGGAATTCCGACGACGGCTCCGTACTCGTAATCAACAAGTGGTCCCGAGCGCGAGTACAGGCAACGTAGAGAAGATGGCGCTCTGTGTTGTAAACATCCTCAAGGTCCGCTTCGTCAGCCACAGTCTCAATTCGCTCCTGAAGCGGAATAACCTCGTCGTCGCAGCCCATGACGGCGACTGCTCGGAACTCAAGTCCCTTGGCTAAGTGCATCGTGCTCACGGATACAAAGCCGGGAGCAACTTCTACCCGGTCGTCAAGAACCTTGTATTTCACCCCTGCTTGGTCGGCTGCAGCCTTGGGTCGGCTAAGCTGCGCGACGGAGCGGACAAAAAGAGCGATCTCGTGAGGCTGGACCCCCGCGGCAATCAAGCTGCTTAACCAACCGCAGACTGTCCGAATCTCAGCGTCGGTGGACGAACAGACAGTGATCGTCGGTTTCGGTCCATTGAAGAGCGAGACAGCGCCTTTGCGTTCTTCGATGTTGCCGTCAACGTCGGCCATTTGCGGGTCCAACAGTCGGTCTGCCTGTGACCGAATCTGATGCGAAGTGCGATAGTTGATCTTCAACGATGTCGAACGTCCACGCACATCCACGCCCGCCGCCTTCCAGGAGAATGGCTGCTGGAAAATGCGCTGGCCAAGGTCTCCGGCAAAGAAGAGACCATTGGGCCTCCCAGCTCCTATGGCCGACAAGAAACGAATCTGCGCGACGCCGGTATCCTGCGCTTCGTCCACCACGGCAAAGTCGAATGGCAGCGCAGCTCCGCTGGCATAGTGCCGGGCCAGGACGTTAAACATGCCGGAGATCGTGATGAGGCTCTGTTCCCGCAGGCCGGCCCTCACAGTCTCAAAGATTGACCACAGGAGTTTCCGCTGCGCTTCCTTCAGGCGCGTCTTCCTGCCAAGGCGATTTACGTCGCGGTACTCTTCCCAGGTGTCCAACTGCCAGCCATCGACGACCTGATCCCATTCTGTCGCTAAAAACCGAAGCGAAAACTTATGGTCTCCCACCTTTTTTGAGGCTTGCAGTATTAGCTCGGCGATCTGCGCATCCGTTGCGATCCGCAACTTGCCAATGTTTAGCTCGTATAGGCGACGCCCGATCGCATCCATCGAGTACACCTCAATGCGCTCGCCCAGACGAGGCTCACTGGAAAGCAGCAGGCGCAGTTTGGCGCGAAGGGAATTCGCCAGAGGCTCAGAGAACGTAGTCAACAACACCCGCGCCTGCGGATTCGTGCGGGCAAGATGGGCCGCGCGATGCAGTGCCACGATGGTTTTTCCAGTTCCCGCAGTGCCAGAAACCCGAGCCGGGCCGTTGAAGTTTTTCTCTACCAGCTTGCGTTGCTCGGGATGCAGGAACACGGCCCAGCGCTCCCAGGGATAATCAAGCGCAAGGGCAAGCTCCTCGACGTTCTTCATGATCCGGAAGCGGCGTAGCGCATCGGGATGCTCGAAGGGATCGCCTCCCGGAGCGAGAGGTTCGGGCTTCGGTGGCCGAATCCCCGTGGCAAGGTTCAGTAGAGCTTCGGCGGCCTCCGCAGGCAGGTGTCCCGCGATCTCCAACAGGCCGTCTTCCGTTGCATTCAGAACTTCTGGCACCCATTCCGGTGGAACGCCGTAGGTCAGCAGAGTGCCTTCGGAGATATTGTGGAAGACCCGTCGCGGCGGTGGTTCCTGCACTGTCTCCACGTATTTCGGAATCGTGATTTCCTGCACGCGCTCGCGGACTTCAACTAACTGCGCAGCGCCAGTCTTCGGATGCGCTTCGAGGCGCCTTCGTTCTGCCCACTGGTACGCATCGTCGTGGTGGTTGACGTAGCAAAGCAGCAGGCTGGTTCCCGTGCGGTGAACAATGATGCGAAGGTCGCGGCTGACTCGAATGGACCAGAAGTTTGGGTCTTTGGCTTTGTCCAGTTTGTGGAGTTGCAGGCTGGGATGCGCCGGATTCAACTGCAGATCGAACGCGGCCATCTTTGCCGCCTTCTGATCTTCCGCGGCCAAGCGAGCCAAGCTGTCCGTAAATGTGTCCGCAATTCGGAATTCCATCGACAGCTGTCCTCAGTTCACGCGGAACACCTTCATGACCTCGTCGCCAAGGTGGTTGATCACTTTGACAGCAATGCGCCCGGATTCGGGCTTCTCAAACGGGCGCGAGGTATCACTGTGCAGTGATTCCCAGGCTTCTTCATTGATCTCAGCTTTTAATGTCGTCTTGAGCGCCTTATATGGATCGTTCGCGCCAAGGAAATAAGCGTGCCGCACGAAGAAGCTTTCCTCGTTGTAGTCCGTGTCGATAAACCAGCAGGCAATTTCATCCGGGCCGTTGCTGCGAACTTCGCCAGTGTTCGGATGAAAGACATCGACGCCGTTCACTTTCACCTGAATCTGGCCGTTCGGTGTGTCGAGGATCTGAATGTCCGGTTCGCCGAAGATGACAAACAGATTGCCTTTGCCTGTATTCTTGAGGTCTTCGGCCATGTGGAGGTCGGCGTTCATGCGGGCCTTCAGCACACGGATGCGACCGAGCTTGCCAAAGTCAGCGGAGTGCGCGTCGTAGCTGAAGGCGCATGCGATCAGCACATCGAAGGCAGCATCGCCCGCCTCCCGCGCTGCGGCTACCAAATCCTCGCGCGTGACGGTGCCGAACTCAGGCCCAATGAAGATGCCGGCGCGCTTTTCGCTACCGTCAGCATCAGAGAAGCGTCCTTCGGCACAGATGTAATTCCCGGGCCAGGGTGCAAGCGAGGTGAAGGCGATCTTGTCTCCTTTATGCGCCTGCTGCACGCCAGAGATTTTCAGGTTGTCGAGAATGATCTGGACAAAATCCTGCGCGTCGCGCAGGTCGGCCCCGTTACTGGCCGATATTTCAATTAGGTCTTCGTCTTCGTTGACGGCGAGCACGCGATGGGGCGACAGGCTTTCCACCGTAAACGGCCCGGCAACCCGGACCTTCTTCTTGTCTTCGTATGGCTTGTCGTAGAGGTATTGTGAATCAGCCTTCGCGGCGATGGAGGCGTCGATCACCTTCTGTCGTGCAATGCGCTGTTCCCACCATGCGGCATGCAGTTCTAGGGCTTTCGCCGGCCATTTCTCGCCTGGCTCGCGCGGAATATCCCATTCTTCCCAGTTTTTCCCGAGTGCGGTGTTCAACATTTGTCGAAGAGGTTCGAGACGAGTCTGGAAGTCTTCCCAAATTACGTCAATCTCTGAGTTGTTGGCGATGGACTTGAGCGTGATGTGCGAAACGCGCTCGTAAACGAATCCATGGCGAATATTGCTATGAGTGGGAACTTCCGAAGGTACCATCCGCGCAATTTCCGCTTCTTTGAGTTGGCCGTCGCGGCTATCGGAGAGCAGATAGTAAGGATAGCGTGCCCCCATGATACGGGCGCGGGCCAGAGCGAGGGCGACTCGCGAAGTATCGATCGTAATCCAGCGGCGCCCCCATTGCTCAGCGACGTAAGCGGTCGTGCCGGAACCACAGGTTGGATCGAGCACGAGGTCTCCGGGATCGGTGGTCATTAGTAGGCAACGCTGGATCACCTTAGCGGCGGTCTGAACAACGTACAACTTATCCTCGCTTCGGCTCGTAAATGGTGTGTCCTGCCAAAGATTGTGAATTGGCCGAACGGAAAAATCACCGAGGTAGCGGACAAAGTTAACATCCTTGGTTCGTGGCTGAAGACGCGATGCCTTACCAAGTCTATGCAGGCTCTCCTCTGGATTTCCCCACCAACGTTGACCGGGAGAATAAACTCTACCTTGAAAATGAAAGTCGAACTTGCGGCCCGGACCGGGTTTAGTTAGATCACTGACTCGAAATGCGCGATCAAGTCTTCCAAGCGGTTGTTCGCCAGATTTCTCCTCGCGAGTCATCGTGCGTCGGTTTCCGTGTTCATCTTCTATATTGAAGTACTCGGATGCGCTTTCCGTCTCTGCCGCCTTGTCGATGTACAGAGGTCGGAACTTCACGGACTCGGCATTCTTAGCGAACTGGATTACGTAGTCCATCACGGTAGGGAGCGAAGTTCCAGACTGTAGGCCGCTAGTTTTTGTGACTGCGATGAGGCTTACAAAGTTACTCTCCCCAAACACTTCGTCCATCAGCGATCTGACGCGGTGCACATTTTCATCACCGATCTGCACGAAAATTGAGCCCGGTTCCGCAAGGAGATCGCGAGAAACGGTGAGGCGATCCCTAAGGTATGTGAGGTACGAATGAATTCCATCGCGCCATGTATCACGAAACGCCTTCACCTGCTCCGGTTCGCGCGTGATGTGATCGGCGTTTCCATCTTTCACGTCCCGGCTAGTTGTGGACCATTGGAAATTAGAGTTGAATTTGATGCCGTACGGTGGATCGATGTAGATGCACTGCACCTTACCGCGGAGCCCTTCGCGTTCTGCAAGCGACGCCATTACTTGTAGACTGTCACCGAGAGTCATGCGATTCGACCAGTGCGCATCGTGCTGGTAAAACTCCGTCCGCGCCGCTTCGCTGGGCAGACCGTTGAAGTTGGCGAAGAGGTCGAATTGCGGTTCGTCTGCTGCTTTTCCCGCCTTTGTTTGCCGTTCCAGATCGTCGATGAGAACCTTAGGTTGAACTTTTTCCTGGATATAAAGCAGGGGCGCAGGTACGACCAAGTCAGACCAGTCCTGCTCATCTTTGCCGCGCCAGACCAGTTGCGGATCGAGGTCCCGGTTGCGACGCTCATATGCGACGCGGACGGGCGACAGTTCTTCGGCCCTCATCACGGACTGATATTCGGCGGTAGGGATATTGCGGCGCGAAGCCTCCTTATGAAGGAGCGTATCGACAATCTTCTTTGGCTTCTCTTTTACCGTCTTTGCCATTGCTCTCCCTTTACTGCACCGCCGGGGCGGCTTGCGTCTGGCTCACGGAATCAACAATCTTCCGAAATTCGCTCTCGACGCGAGCGCCGAAATCGGCCTCCATGCCGAATACCTCAGTAAACTCGGCAAAGGCCCAGCGTCCAAACTTTTCGCTATTGTTCACTCCGGGAATCCAGTAGTTCTCCATGGTCAGCTTCTTGTCTTTGGCATCTTCACGCCGGTATCCCTTTACCTCGACAACCAAGTGAAGCAGGTCGTCCTCGCCGTGGCCGTCTTCCACTAGAACAATGAAGTCGGGCCTGTAAACATGGCTTTCCGAGCCGTGACGATAGGGCACGTCAAAGCCCAAGTTGTGGTTCTTGACATACGCGCGTACGCGCGGATGGTTTTCCGCCACGCGGCAGAACTCCGCCTCCCAATCGCTGTCGAGAATCACCCAGTTGATGTGGCAGCGCCGCGAGTCTGTTTCCCATCGGCTGGTTTTAGATGTTGTGAAGTTCACATGACTCGTAGAGCCGACGGAATTGTATGGATCGAGAAGCACTTTAATTGGCGCCTTGTCTTCCGTGCCCTTCGTAATCGCCGCGGTGATGCGTTCGCAGGCCATGTCAGCTAGGTTGCGGTAGAGGATTTGCGCGGGGTACGTGTCTCCCCTGCAGATGAGCCGGGTGTCGATCCACTCTTTGACAATGCGCTTTAGCTGGCCGAAGAGGTGAAGTTTGACTTCCTCGCCGGGATCGCGCCACTTGGTGTAAAGCAAGTGCGTCGTGAGGCGGTAGAGCACGGTCGAAGGCCGCGTATCGCGCAGATGGGCGACAGTTAGGTTCACGCTCTCGCCGACAATTCCGGAGTTTTGCGTCTGCGAAGGGCCGGTCAGTTCCGGCGTCAAAAACAGGATCGAGTCGTCTGTGAATGTCGCAGTTAGCCGTTCGTTCGGCAACTCGACGCGATACCCCATGACGCGGGGAAAGCTGATTTCCAAAGCATCGCGGTCAGGCCGGACGGCCTTGACCTGGATGGTCTGCCGGGGCGGAACAGGAACGACCACGACTGGCTTTGCCGCAAAGTCGAATGGAATGCCGAGCACATCGGCATATTCGACGTTGAAAAGCCCTTCCTCGTTCAGGTCGTATGACTGGCGGCGCAGTGCCCGCCCAATGACCTGCTCGCAGAGAAGTTGCGTTCCGAAGGCGCGCACACCGAGCACGTGGGTGACGGTGTTGGCGTCCCAACCTTCGGTGAGCATGGAGACTGAGACAACGCAGCGAATGTCGCTGCCGAGGCGGCCTTCCTTCCCGACGGTGTTCATGACCTCCCGGAGGACCAGCACATCGTCGATCTCTTCGGCCTGTACCTGCTGGCCGCTACGTTCGACCATTTCCCGCCGGAACTGTTCAAGTTCCGCAGCCGCGGCTTTCCGAAAGTTGTCATCTAAGGGCTCGCCCGATTCGAGCTGTTCGCTGTCGATCAGGAGCGTGCGTGGGCGGGGATATGGATTGCCGTGCTCGTCGAAGTTTCTGAAGTGTTCGAGACGACCATTCTCAAGCTGGGACGATCCGTCCTCATTGGGGCGGAAAAAACCGGAGACGTAATCGTAAACGAGCT
Source organism: uncultured Acidobacteriota bacterium (assembly GCA_963808795.1). Lineage (GTDB taxonomy): Bacteria > Acidobacteriota > Terriglobia > Terriglobales > Acidobacteriaceae > Telmatobacter. The sequence goes on along the minus strand of CAWEGL010000020.1, from coordinate 26,046 downwards.
TCGATGTCGATGTGTTGTTGCATACAACAATGAAGCACGGCGGGACCTTGATACCGACTTCCTGCCACTTCTCGAATGTCTGCTTGTAGTGGCCGTACAAGGCGTCAAGTGCCGTGTACAGGGGCGTAGGCAGGCTAAGTGGATCGAGGTTTTCCGCCTTGCCGCGCCCCTTTTTCGGCATCTTTCGGCGGATGTGTTCCCAGAGATTCCTGAAGATCGGAATTTCCGCGCCGGGGATATTGTCGGCTACAGGGACGCGCGGGAGTTTGACGATCCCGCATTCGATGGCGTCCATGAGAGAGAAGTCAGACATAGTCCACGGAAAGAGTGTGCCCTCGGCATAGCCAGAGCCGCGCAGGAAAAAAGGTGTAGCGGACAGATCAACTACGCGCGTGAGGCCGACTTTGCGCTTGACCGCTTCAAGGCCGTTGATCCAGAGGCGGGCGGCTTCCTTGTTGCGCTCCGCCTCTTCCTTGTCGTCACGAGAGAGGTCTTCTTCGTCGGGGTCGCCGGGCTTCTCTTTATAACAATGGTGGGCTTCGTCGTTCAAAACCATGATGTTCTTGAGACCCATCAGATCCGGCATGACGCGCTGTATCATCTGCCCTTCGGTTTCCAGAGTGTCGATCGGAGCACCGTGGCGGCCTTCAAGGAGCGCACGGCCACCTTTCGAGATCTCCAGCCGCTCGCGCAATTTGAACGCGTGATAGTTGGTAATGACGATCTTCGCCCGCTTGACATCGTCGAGCATGTCAGTGGGCACCAGTTCACGGTTGGCATAGTAGCTGTCGGGGTCGCTAGGCATGAGAACCCGAAGCCGGTCTTTGATGGTGAGGCCGGGCGTGACTACGAGAAAACCACGAGTGAAATGCGAACTGCCGGGACGGCGAACCGCATTGACGGTCTGCCAGGCGATAAGCATGGCCATGACCGTCGTCTTGCCGGCGCCTGTGGCGAGTTTGAGGGCAAGGCGGGTCAGCTCAGGATTCGCCTCGGCATTGGCATTGGCCAAATGCTCCAGAAACTTCTTACCCGCTGGCCGCTTCGGCGCAACCTCGGTCAGCCAAATTGCGGCTTCAACGGCCTCGATCTGACAAAAGAAGGGCCGGATGCCCTGGAACTGATGGCTTCTCCAATGCTGGAGGAGTCGCGCCGTCTCCGGAGTCACGAGCCAGTCGTTGGGGCTGGGCAGGCGCCGCCACTCATCCACCTGCTGGCGCAACTCGTTGATGATGGGAATCGGCTCGTACCGTTGTTTGCCGGTGGAAACGCCCGTTTCGTCTTCGAACTCGAAGCCTTCCTGAATCGGGGACCCTTTTTGCTTGCGGGGCTTCGGGATAGGCGTGATGAACTGTGCGGTTCGCCGCGCTTCCACGGTACGTTGGGTTGGCTGACCGCTCGCATCCAGTTCCCAGTGCTTGGCCGGGTACTGATAGGGCGAATTGAGGATCGGATGCTCGAAAAAGCGGTTTTCCATCGTCGGCTGCCGTTTCCCTTTGCGCCGCAGTATTCTACAGCTACCCCCCGCTCCGGCGCGATCACAACGATATTCCAAGACGAATCGCGGCCGTACTGAAGACTCGCGCGGCCTAAATCGCCATTTCGAAGAACGATATAAGTGTACGACGCAGCGTTGGGGGCTTATCCGCTTCCGTACAGATGGTTACGAAAGAGGCAACCACTATTTCTCAGAGATGGGGCTAGCAGGTCAGGCGCTCTGCCGTCGTGTGAGCCAGATGCACCTCGGCTGCCGGCGGCTGGTGCATCACATTAGAGCGAGCAGACGGGCAGGTGGCACATAATGGCGCCCATTGAGCTTCCAATGGATAACGGGTTGCTCGGACGATTGCGGTGCGTCGCCCTACTGGACCGTGAGGCTCACTGACCCCGAACTCGTCACCTTGTGAGTTTGTGGGGGCGTGGATCCTCCTCCGCTGCTGCCCCCCCCGCAGCCGGTACTCAATGCCGCAGCAGTCATCAGAATCAGCCCCAGACAAGTGGTAAACCAGAAACCCCGCGCTCCCAACTTTTTCCTCAAAAACAGAAGAGGAAGGAGAAGAATTGGCAGAATCACAAAGGCTGTGGCAGCACCAGGCAGCGTCTCCGTAAAAACGACCGTAATTTGGTACGTTCCAGCAGGCGTTGTGGAAGACGTTGTGATAGTAAGCGTTCCGGATGAGTAGCTGCATTGAGCTCCGCTGGGCAGATTCAGACAGTTCACTGAATCGAACGTTGCCGATGAAGGCAAAGTTACTGGATAGGTTGCCGAAGTCCCGGGAGCCACAGTGGCCGTCACTGTTGTAAATGTTGGTGGGGTCGTTCCAGTGCCAGCAGAGTCTACCTCGAACAGGAGTGAATTGGAAGTTCCACCACCAGGAGTTGGCGTTTGCACGGTAATTGCGGTTGTTCCCGCTGTTGCAACGTCGGACGCCGGAATCTGTGCTGTCAGTTGCGTCGCGCTCACGAACTGCGTGGTTAGAGACGAAGAACCCCAGTACATCGCCGAATTCGGCATAAATCCCGTTCCGTTCACCGTGAGGGTGAAGGCGGCGCTCCCCGCACTGGTATATGCAGGAGATGTATTGCCGACAACTGGCAGCGGATTATTAACGGACAACGTAACCGATGCGGTCGCGCCCGCGTAGTCGGTCGAGTCGGTTGGCGTGAATGACACAGATAGCATGTCATTCCCGACTGGCAGTATGGTTCCCGCTACTGGGCTATACGCGAAGCTACCCGGCACAGACGCAGTCGCATCCAACTGCGTCGCGCCTAACGCAGTTCCATATACAATTGCGGCCGGAGCCGCCCAACTGAGGGTCGATGGCGCCCGATTTACCACCAACGTCACGGTTGCTGTGGCCGTCGCGTAATCGGTGCTGTCATTCGGTGCGAACGCGACAGTTAGCGTCTCCGACCCGGCCTTCGGCACCGTTCCCACCGCCGGGGAATAACTGAAAGTTCCCGCCACGGATGCTGTCGCGTCGAGTTGCGCCGCGCTCAACGCCGTCCCGTAGGTGATGGCGGCAGGCGTTCCCCAAGTGATTGTGGGTGTCGCCTGAGTCACCGCTAGTGTCACACTTCCCGTTGCTCCGACATAATCGACCGTGTCGGTAGGCGTGAAGGTCGCAGTGAGGTTATGTGACCCTACAGACAGCACGGTTCCCGCCGCCGGAGAGTAGGCAAAAGTTCCCGCTACCGAGGAAGTTGCATCGAGTTGGCTTGCGCTCAACGCCGCTCCATAAGTGATGGCTGCCGGAGTGGCCCAGGTGATTACGGGGACGCCTTGGTTGACTACCAGCGCGACTGTGGCTGTGGCCGTTGTGTAGTCGGTCGTGTCGGTCGGAGTAAAGGTCGCAGTGAGTGCATACGATCCCGCTCCAAGCACAGTGCTTTGTGTCACCGCCTGGGGCGCACCCCCGTTCACAGTTGCCGCATACGCAAACGTCCCGCCCAGACTATTGCCACTTGCATTTGCTGTCGCATTCAAAATTCCAGTTCCCAACGGCGATCCATATGTAAGCGAAGCAGCCGACGGAGTCCACAGCACGGTCGGGGTCGATTGGACCCCCACTCCCGAAAGGCTCGCGGTTTGTGGGCTGCCGGATGCACTGTCGGCGATTGAAAGAGTTGCGACACGGGTTCCCTTGGCTTTCGGGGAGAAGGAGACCGTAATCAAGCAACTGCTGTTCGCCGGCAGTGTTACTCCACTGCAACCGTCAGACGAAATTGAGAAGTCTCCTGCATTGGTGCCTGAAATGCTGGCGGAAATGCTCGAAAGAGAGGCATTCCCGCTGTTCGTGAGCGTGGCGACGGCCGTGGAGCTTCCTGGCATCGACTGGCTTCCGAAGTTCAGCGGCCCTGGAGAAAGAGCCGCCACGGGGGTGGCACCATTGCCTGTCAGCGAAATGGAGAAGGTCGTCACAGGGCTTCCGTAGCTTATCTGGACTGCATCCGATGCAGCACCTGATGCGCTTGGGTCAAACGATACTGAGACCGAACAACTTCCCCCAGCGGTGATACTGGAGCCGCATGTGTTTGAGCTAATTTTGAATACTTGGCCCGTTCCCAATTGCACGGAGTTTAGGGCGAGCGCAGCTGTGCCTGAGTTGGTCAGGGCAAAGGATTCTATCGCACTGGTGCTGCCTACTGCTTGATAGCCGAAATCCCACGCGCCTGGGCTAACGGATAACTGCGGGGCGGGCTCAAGCGTAAGGAGTGACACTTCAGAGCCGCCATTATAAGAAGCGATTATTGTCATTACGGTTTCTGATGAAACAGGGACGGTTGGAATAGTGAATGATGCGCTCGTAGCCCCAGCCGGTACTAATACCTCCGCTGGCGGCTGTGCCGCAGAATTGTTCGACCAGACCGCTACGTTCGTGCCACCCGTCGGGGCAGGCGCATTGAGAGTGATTGTTCCTGCTACTTGGGAACCCCCGGGCGCTTGTGATACCCCAAGCGTTAAAGAGTTTGCGCGAGGAGAACTAAGAAATGGATTCGCAAACGAAAACACATCTGAATTCGTGTTCGTGTCATTTGCAACCAAGTTGGTGGAATCCGAAGAGAAGACAGCACTGCTTCCATCCATTGAAATGGTCGCAACGTATGCGGCACCATTCCCACCAGATCCGTCAGCGGCGACATTGAGGAGAGTAAAATCTCCGGTTGTCCGATCCTCGAGGTAAGTACTTCCGAAAGAGACAAATCGGCCGTCAGCACTGAGCGTACCCATATTCCCGACGGATATTGCGTTATTTTGAGGGTCAGCCGATAAAGCCGATGTTTGGCCCGTATTCATATCATGGATGTAGGCTGTGTAGTATTCATATGGATTCGCCAGGCCAGGGACAAGCGTATTGCCACAGGAGATGAAAGCTAAATATCTCCCATCAGCGCTGATCGACACGGGGATTGCCGCAGTAAATAAAATTCCGCAATTATCCGGAGTTCCATCAGACGCGACGTTTACTTGCACAGTTTGCCCGGTCACAAAATCATGTACGAACGCATTATTCTTCCCGTTCGTAACCCCGGTCACAAGATTAGTGGCATAGGACGTGAAGGCTACAAATCTTCCATCAGCGCTGATCTGAGGAGAAGTTCCGCCGCCCACCGTGACTCCGTCGGATGCCACGCTCGCCAAGGACAATAGCTGAGTCTTCATATCATATCGGTAGACATTTTCTCCTGATACACCCGCCATGAGGTTCGTTGCCGCCGAAGCAAAAGCAATAAAGCGGCCGTCATCACTCACAGATGAACAGCAAGCGGTATTATTTCCTACGGTGCCATTCGGTGCCAAGTCCAGGCGAGTCGTTGTCCCTGAAGTCATATCGTGGAGATAAACACCCTGTTGGCCCGGAACTGAGCCTGCCACAAGATTGTCTGCAAGCGAAGAAAATGACACGTACTGCCCATCCCAACTGATCGAAGGCAATAAGCTCTCGTTGTCGGCCTGAGTGCCATTCGATGCGACACTCACCCGGGTCGTGGTCCCCAGTTGAAGATCCCGAACAAAAATGTCTTGCTGGGAGTTTGTGTCGTTCTGGACCAGATTCGTCGCCGACGACAAGAAGGCGACGAACCTACCATTCCCGCTCACAGCATTAGATACAAAATCATTTGTACCCAATGCTCCACTTTGCCCATTCCCTTGAGTACCACTATTCGACAGGCTAACAACTTGTGTTGGCGAAACAGGCGGCACATCTACAGTCAATGGAGTGTGCAGAGTGTTCGAAGTTGAATAGCCGTCTTGATTGGTTCCGATAAAGACAAGGGAATAAATACCCGGTGGCGTAGATGTGCTGGTGGTCACTGTAGCTGTCGATGCCGCACCACTACATCCGACGCTCGCAGGGTTCGGTGCAAATGACGCAGTTGCGTTTGAAGGAAGGCCTGACACTGTCATATTGACGCTTTGGGTCGCGCCGGTCAGTATACAAAGATCAATGGCAAATTGTGTCGATGTTCCTGCGCCCATAATGGCAGAAGTCGGGGTTGTGTCTCCTACTGCGAAGGTGTTTGACCCTGTAAAATTCAGCGTGTACGTAACGGTTGCCCCGGCGCTTAGGGACTGTGTTGCTGACGGAGTGACACCGGTAAATGTTGCCGAGAATGGCCCGGACTGTGCGTATGCAAGTGTGTAGCTTCCAGGAGCCGTGTTGTAGTAGGTATTCGGCGCGGTCCCTCCAGTGTAGGACTCGGGTCCGGTGAGATTGTAGTAAACCGTACCAGCCCACGGAGCACCATTGAAAGTAGCGTTGATTTGAATGTTCCCCGTCGTCACTGGAGCCGCCACACCTGTGCCTGAGACATTAAGAGTCAAAGGGCTCGCGTTTGTCGTATTGAATAGCTTGATGGTGCCGGTCTGTTGCCCGGTTGCATTCGGTATAAAGACGACCTGCATGTTCGCTGAACCGTTCGGCTGAAGGGTTAGAGGTAACCCTTGGCCGTTCAAGAGCGACGCGAACAACTGCGGTGACTCAGTAATAGAGCTGATCGTGAGCGCTGTGCCGCCTGTGTTAACGAGCGAGAAAACAAAGGGCGCACTCGCCGTATCTATGGTTTGAGAATTGAAGGTGAAACTCAACGGTGAAGATGAAAGTGCGCCTGCGGTCTGCGCCGCTTGTGCAACTGTCACCGAAAATGTTGCCGTGTGCGTCGTCGTGCCCACCCCGATTAGCGTTACCGTGTAGGTGCCAGTGGAGGCCGACGAGCTTGCCGACAGTGTCAGGATCGACTGGTTTCCGGATGTAACTGTTGCTGAACTAAAGGACGCAGAAACTCCGGTCGGAAGGTTTGTGGCGCTGAGCGCGATGCTCTGACTCAATCCACTGCTCGTGGCTGTAATCACGGTATAGGTAACCGAGCTGCCCTGGTTTAGCGTCTGGGTCGATGGCGACATCTGGAGGGAGAAGTCGTTTGTCGCGGAGGTGGATACTGTCCATGACGCAGCCTTTGTTGTTTCCCCAGAAGTTCCGTCCGTATCAATTTGGGTATAGGTTCCTATCTCCGTATAAGTGCGACTATAGCTGTACTCGCCATTTCCATCAGCATAGGTCTGTAAGACACTCACACTGTTGTCTGGAAATGTAGCAGTGTGCGTAATGAGGCCGTAAGGAGTAAAACCCATATCCGTCTTAAGAAAGCTGGTGACGCCTGGTGTCCCGTTGGCAGGAGAGACGCTCAATTGCGGATCGATTGCGACAACCGCCACAGACACCGCCGACGAAGTAGACCCAGTGTAGTTGCTGTCCCCGCCATACTTAGCCGTGATTGAATGAAATCCGAGCGTCAAGGAGGACGTACTATAGGTTGCCTCGCCAGCATTATTGAGAATGGCGGGACTCAGCGCATTCCCGCCATCGTAGAACGTTACCGTTCCTGTAGGTGTCCCGCCGCTTGTCTGTACTGTCGCGTTAATCGTTAGACTCGCGCCAATCGGAACTTGCGTAGCAGACGTAGTGAGCACTGTCGTCGTCGGAGACTTCGCTGTACTGCTAGTGACCTCAATCGGCACGACTGCGTACTGGCTAGGGTTCTGACTGTTGATGGCAACGACATGAAAAGGCTCAGACAACGCCGTGTGGTTGACAGGTGCTTGATACGTTCCATCAGAAGTAATGTTTCCCCCATTTCCTCCTTCTAAAATGCTCCAGATCGTCGACGATCCGGTTGTTGCTGTGAAAGACAGAGAACCGCCAGATCCCACTGTAGGGGCGGCGGGGTTTATTTGCACTGGTCCCGAACTCGCCGATGCGCTCGGCAAAGCCGCAGCCTCGATAAGCGAAAATGTTTGGGTGGCACTCCCAGTGCACGTAAGTTGATGTAGTGGCGCTGTGATCCCGCAGCCATTTAGAGGCCCGATCAGATATCCACTATCACCGAAGGAGTTGGAAACGCTATTTAATGTACTTTGCGAGTCTAGTATTTGGTTTGCAAGGTTTGCGCCTAGGTCTTGTTCTTGTGAATACAGGACATTGTCGCTTCCGAACCCTGGTAGTGGTATGAATAGTGGTGTGATAATGTTCCAAAAGCTGGAAATCGATGTGATGGTCAGGTCAGAAGGCAATTGTTTAGCGTTGCCTCCGTTGTAGTTTATCTCTGGAATGATGCTCTGAACATTTGTCCCCGATGACGAATCTATTCCGCTTGGGATCATTTCAGATTTATCAATTGAAGGATTGTCCGAGCACGCGTCGAACCAAGTTTCATAGCCATCCACTTCCGCACTGACTGCGCCTCCATGCGGCGTATCTAAGGTAATTAACGCCGCGATATCATTGAAGTACGGAATCGCCGCGTCTGAGCTCCCTGTGGGGCTCGCAAGCCCCTCGATGTATGCGCGTGTGTCCAGGCCTCCCATGCTGTGGGCAACTACAATCACCCTGGGTGCGCCGGTAAGAGTCTTTATTTGCCAAATGATTTGAGCGAGTTCGTTGCCTTTGGTATAGATGTGTATATCCGCTACGACGCTCGGATCGAATGTCTCATAGGAGTCCTGGCTGGGATCATCAAGAGCCACAAGGAAGAATCTTGCGGCCGGGTCGATTTGTGTCGCGGTGTACACCGGATTCGGCGAGCCCTTTGGCAATTCCCCTTGAGGCGTCTGAAATCCAACAAAGCTCCCATTGTAAAATGCCACATAATCTATTGAATTATTGTAGAGCGCTGGGTATTGCCCCTGGAGGTATCCCATCAGGTCTTGTTCGGCAGGAACAAAGTTGTCTGCCGATTCGCAGATGCCGAGGATGTCCCATCTGCAGTTGAAAGTTGAGCGGCGGTTCAGCCTGATTCTGAAAGAATCGGGTTGCCAAACCTTGAAGGGAGAACCGCCGTGAAGAAAACGTACCATACGATAGGCAAGCAAGGGAAAGTCAACGAGCAGGAACTGGCCGGCTTTCTGGCCAAGAATGGGCAGGCGTTGTTGCCCATGGTGGATTTGATCGAGCAGTGCCAGGTGGCCTGTGACGAACTGATCGACGTCACCGGACGAGCGGCCATTCAGGCGGTGTTGCAACTTTCGGCCATCGAGGCCGCAGGCGGCCCGCAGCAGCAGGGCAAGCGGCGCTCGGGCGACGTGGTTTTCTACGGTCGCCAAGCAGGCCAGGTGCTTCTGAGCGACCGCAAGTTGGAAGTCCAGCGGCCCCGCTTGCGGAGCAAAGGCCGGCGGGGCCAGGAAGTGGAAGTTCCCGCCTACGCGGCCATGCAAAACCCAACGCCGATGGGAGCGCGGATGCTGGACATCCTGCTGCACGGGGTTTCCACGCGCAACTATAAGCAAGTCATCCCCCCGATGGCGGAGACGGCGGGCGTGTCGCGCTCGGCGGTGAGCCGGGCAGCGATCGAGGCCTCCGAAGCCGAGGTGGAAGCGCTGCTGGCGCGGCGTTTCGACGAGCTCAAACTGCTGGTCATCTACATCGACGGGCTCATCTTCGGCGACTACACGATGATCGGCGCGGTGGGCGTGGACAGCGAGGGCCACAAGCACGTGCTGGGCATCCGGGAAGGCGCCACGGAAAACTCCACCGTAGTGACCGAACTGCTGGAAGACATCGTCTCGCGCGGCGTGGATCCCAAGCGCAAGATGCTGTTCGTTATCGATGGTTCCAAGGCGCTGCGGGCGGCCATCAACGCCGTCTTCGGCAGCCATCAGCCGGTACAACGCTGCCGCGCGCACAAGCTGCGCAACGTGCTCGACTATCTGACCAAGGACGATAAGGCGCAGGTCAAAAGCCTGCTGCGCGCAGCCTGGAAACTGGACGCCGACAAAGGCATGGCACGGATCAAGAAACTGGCAGCATGGCTGGACCAGAAGTATCCGCAGGCGGCGGCCAGCCTGCTGGAGGGTCTGGAGGAGTGCTTCACCATCAACCGGCTCGACATCCCGCCGGCGCTGCACCGCTGCCTGGCGACCACCAACATCATCGAGAGCCCGCACGCCGGAGTCCGCATCCAGACCCGCCGCGTCACCCACTGGCAGAACGGCAGAATGGTGTTGCGCTGGATGGCTTCGGCGTTCCTCAGAACCGAGAAACGCTTCAAACGCATCATGGGACACCGCGATCTATGGGCGCTGGAAGCGATCCTCAACCCGGCTGCGACCGCCAACCAGAAGGCGGCGTAGTAACATCAACCTAACCGCCGCCCGCCACTTTCAACTACGCGCGGGACATGCTCCAGATGCCGTGCACGAATATGACAGGAAGTCCCTTCTGGCTACCGCCTTGGGCGACGGACCATCTGCCGCAAAAGAGGAGGGGCAGAAGAGAAAGCAAAATGCAAATTGCTTTTGTGCATCCACTCCGTGGAGATGTGGCCCGTTCTCGTGCACCATGAAAACTAAACATTGATCGGAATCGATTGATCGACGCGTAAATCCTCAGGTCGACCTTCATTGCGGGTCCTCGCTTTTTCAAAGAGAAAGGAAACAGAGCCCACGGAATTGAATTGGTAGTGGCGAGGATCAAGCCCCGTTGGGAGATCATCTGTGCTTCCGCAGATTCCGTGTGCAAAGATGATCGATCCGCGAAGTGGCGAACCTTGCGCACAGATGGAAGCGCGCGCATTCGGAATCGTGTAAAGGATGGCGGCAAACCAGCAAGCCGGGCGACAGCTCGTTTGAAGCTATTGCCCCGTATGTGTTTCAGGGACGGGATCTTCATCTTTCATTCCCCCAGGAATCCGTACGGCCCGTGACTTCATCCGTCAACTGGCAGAACTACCTTCGATGATTGACACGGGGGAGATTGGCCCTATGATTCAGTGGAACAAGGATAGCGCGAGGTAGCATTTGTCAACAAGATCGTACGGCCGCACTTCGAGGAATTGGCGATGGAGTGCGGCTTCGCCATGCTGATGTTTCACACTTCTCGTTCCGTGTCATGTAGACCGGGTCCTGCCACCTGTCGTTCCTCCATTAACCATAATAGGTTCAGTCTGATACGAATTGTCTGCCAATGCGGATTGGTGATCCGAGTGTCCACATCATCGATGTTTGCTGTTTCAGCCAAGCCAATAGAGAGCGGTAAATGCCCAGAGAGAAAATTTACAGATAAATTTGGCGGTTACATCGCGGGGTCTCGGCGCTGCACGTCGGGTGGGCGCATGATGCCGCTCCTGCCGCATGGCAGGAGCCACGCAAGAGGGAGGGCAGACGGGCAGGCGGGCATAAAAATGCGGAGCCTGGGTTGAGGCCCCGCTATCCTTGCGTTCGTAAACTCTAACACTGGGTTGAGAGAATAGCCCGCTTCATCGCGGCCATACCGTACTCTTTGAGTTTGCGATAAATGGTCGTCTTGCCGATGCCAAGCATACGGGCCGCTTTCTGGCGATCCCCTCCGCTTCTATCGAGCGCGGCTTGGATAAGCGTCCTTTCCATTTCTGCCAACGAAGGGAAATTGTCGGCGGCCTCGATTCGCTGAGGAGTCTGCAATCCCGAGGGAGACAATCCCGCGCATTTCAGGCAAGGTTGCTCGACAGGCACCAAGACCTCGCGGATGACCGGAACCTCGACCAGTTGCTTTGTAATGATCGGCACGAGCTTTTCGACTTCAACGAATTCGACGACGGGAGCAGGCAGTGCCCGATGGCAGCGCCGACACGCCTCCGCCTCCCACTGCGTCAGATCGCAGTGCCCGCATCGGACGCGCTTGCGGTGTTGGACGGGGGACTCTGGCGGGTCTTTGGCCGGTTCCGCGAATTGTTGGAGCGCGGAAGGCTGATATGTTATCTGAAGATCAGCGGTGTACACGTGGGTTCTCCTGAATCTGGGCATGTGTATCGTTGGTAATCAGGGCGGTGTTCCGAGCACCGCCCCGAGGACAGGCAATTGGCGAGAAGCCTTGCGGAGGCAGATTGCGACTCCGCAAGGCTTCGGTTACGCGACTGCCCTTGTCTTGGCTGATTTGGAGTGCGACTTGGCTGGTGGTTTCGGCGCGGACTTCTTCTCGGCCTTCGCCTTGTCCTTGGCGGCGAATTCCTGCTTGACCTTCGCGGCGATGGCGTCGGTGTCCACCTTGTAAAGGGCGGCTGCTTCATTCAACACCTGCGTCGTCTGTTGGCGCGCGACGGCAAGCAGGACGGTCAGTTCTACCAGCACGCTACCCAACACGCTTTCTTCGGCGCGGCGCAGGTAGGCGTCAAACAGCTTGGCAATGGAATCGTTGTCTTTCTCCCGCTTGATGCCGTGCTGCTTTGCGATGATTTCCAAGCGCCGCTCCTCTACCAACCCGGCCAGCCGTTCCACGACAAACAGCAGGTCGCGCTTCATCAGCCGCACAGGTACTGCGTCGGCAATAGCGGCGAGTACGCGGATGCCGGTGGTGTTGGCAATTGCCTCCTCGCGCCGCTGCTTCTCCTGCGCGGCCTTCTCCGCTGCGTCGGCCTGAACCCGCTGCCGCTGCTGCTTCTTCTTTGGGTGATGCACCGGGCAATCGGGATTGGCGCACACCTTGCGGAGTTCGCCTTTCTCGCTCCCATCGGCAACGATGGCCTCGGTCACGTATTTGCATGTCTTGTATTCCGGCGCGTCCTGCTGAAATTTGTTCTTTGGTTTCTCCTGCCGGATTTCGACATACTGGTTACGGGGTACAACCGGGCTGCCTTCGGCGGGTTTGCCGTAGGCGGTCGTGATCTGTACCAACTTGGGTTTCGCCGCGACTGTCCGCTTTACGTGTGCGTCCACCTTGGCCGCGTAGCAACCGGGGTCGGAGCAGGAATCGTGCTTGGATGCGATGCCCTCGAAGAGCAGCGTATTGTGGCCGGTGCGCTTGGGGCACTCAACGCAGGAACCCGCATCGGGTACAAGCGTTGTGTCGTCTTTCGAGAACGGCGCGGCGGCAAGCTCCAAGAGGATGTTATGCTCGATCCATTCGCGCAGATGGCGAACGGGGAGCAGGATGCGCTTGACTTTGCTACCGCCCGTATAGCTCTCCTGCCAGCAAGCGGCAAGGGCCTCTTCCTGTTGTCCCGGCTGGAGTTTAGCCAATAAAAGTGCATGACCCAAGCCGATTTCGTCCTTGGTGAAGGCTTCGACCGCTGCGGGGGCAAGCTCGGTCAAGCGAAGCCGGGAGGCCACATACCCGGCGCTCTTGCCGCATTTGGCCGCGATGAGTTCGATGGAATACTTCGGCTCCTCAAGGCGCAAAAGCGCGGCGAAGCCCTGCGCCTCATGGAGCGGATGCACATCCTGTCTTTGAAGGTTCTCAACGAGTTGGGCTTCCAAAACCTGAGCGTCGGTCATTTCGCGGATGCACACCGGCACGGTTTCTCGCTCGGCAATCGCCGCGCCGCGATACCGTCGTTCTCCGAAAACAATCTCGAATCGGCGCTCTGCGCGGGGACGAACCAACAAAGGCTGCAACACGCCGTTTTCGCGGATGCTGGCGGCGAGTTCCTGCATCGCAGCTTCATCGAAGGTCTTGCGCGGGTTGGTGGGGGATACGACCAGCCAATCGAGCGGCAGGTCGCGGTATTTGGACAGAGTTTGAACTGTGGTATTCATGGGGAATCTCCTATTCCGGTTGAATCTTGCGTGAGGGCGCAAGCGGGCACACTCCCATGCGCGCCCGCATCAGGATGTGCGCGTTAGCTGGCCGCTGCGACCTGCTCAGGCTCCGTCGCCGGTTCCGCGCTTTCGTCGTCGCGGATTGCGGCCAGAATCACAGCGGAAGTGCGCTGGATAACTTCAAGGCTTTCGGCCAGCAGGGTTGCGTTGCCGTTGTACATCTGGATGTAATCGCTCGAAGCGTTGCCCATCTCAAGGCCGATTGCCTGACCCACGATGAAAGCCACGGCCTCGGCCTCCGTCTCGCGCACGGTTGCCGTGGTGAATGTGCGACGCTCTGCCTTGTGCAACAATTCATGCGCCGTTTCGTGAACCAGAGTGACGAACTCTTCTGGTTTCGACTGGCCGGGAAACAAGGCGATCTTGCCGCCGTAGCTCACGCCCAAAGCCGGGGCGATCCTCTCGTTGAACTCAAGCGCGATGTTCTGCTGCGCCAGAAAATCAATGAGCCGGTCGCGTTTCCTGCCCACTTCGCCGGAGATGTTGTGCGCGAACTCCGGCAAGTCTTCGCCCTCGGTCTGCGCCACGTCGAACACATACACGGCGCGAAAGCCGATAAGCACTGGAGGCCGCTTGGTACTGGTCTCCGCATCGGTGTTCTGAGCGGCCTCGGTATTCCTCCGGCGGAAGCCGATCATCGGCGCGAGAATCTGGATGCCCTTCTCGCCGTGCTTCACGAACCGGCCCATCTCCTTCCATGTGCCGAATCCGGTTACCCTTGTCGCTGTGGGCCGCTGCCGCGCAATGGCAACGATGTTGCCAAAGCTGTAATTGTGGAACCGCGCCATCGCAGTAAGGTACGCGGCCAAAGTCTCGCTCTTGCCTGCCTCTACTTGCTTGATGAGGTAGTCCACGGCCTGCTTGATGATGAGTTGGGTTGGATTGTCTTTCTGTGCCGTCCGCCCCTGATAGGGCGAATCGCTGCGGTTGCGCTGCGCCGCATTTTTCCTGTGCGGCGCAGCTTGGATGCTGGCTGTGCCATTGCTGGCGGTGGTGGCTGCGATGCTGGTAATGTTGTTGCTGCGTTTCATGCTGATGCTCCTGCGAAGCCCCGTTGGGGCCGATTGGCGTCCAGAAGCAAGAGCACCTAAACCAATTTTTTTCGTTGAGTGCCCCCGCTTCATGGCTCTTGCAACGGGCGGAGGCGGGAAGGTTCGGTCAAGGCCACGCGGTCTGTGCGTGTTCATCGAAGCGCAGCGGAGAGCCTTGACGGGTTCTTTCCGCCTCTGCCAGACCGTTGCCTGAAGCGGGGGCACTCGGACGAGAAAAGAATTCGGTTCACTTCCTTATTGCTGTGCGCTTGTGCGCACGTCGGGGAGGGGCGTTGCGGGGAAGGAACCGGCCCCGCTGAGCAGGGTGGTGGAAGACGCCAGCACCATCGGCGGCTGCAACCAGGGAGGAATCCCGTCCTCCCTTCATGGTTCAAAAGGAAGAGAGTTTTAGTGTTTTTGTCGACTACAGCGCTGACTTTAGTATTTTCGCATTGACTTTAGTGTTTTTGGATGATCAGATACTCCAATACGGGCTTAGCGAACCTGCACCAAGCTGGCCAGTTTTTAGTGGTTTCCCATGACCTTTAGTGATTCCATACTAAAATCGACGACTCAGGCTATTGGCCTCCACTGGCTCATCGAAGAGTTTGGACTCGATGTAGTCTCTCCGGCCGTTCGTTCCGAAGTCGTCCGTGGAGCAAGAAAGACCAGAATTGCGAATGGGGCGGTCCTTGAGCAATATCCATTGAGCTACGCTCCGAAGGATCTGTTTGGGCATCTCCGCTTTGCCATGCGCTACGAGCCGATCGATTTGAACGTGCTAGCCGCGTTTTTCACCAAGATTGAACGCAAAGAACTGGAAGCCTGGATCAAGAGCGAGCCTGTCGGCAGGTATCCGCGGCGAGCCTGGTATCTTTACGAATTGTTGACCGGGGCGACGCTGGATGTTCCTGAGGTTCCGCCCACGGACAACGTGCTTTTGCTGGACCCCGCGCTGCACATCACGGCCACCGGCGTCCGCGTCCGGCGGCAACGGATCGTCGACAATCTCCTGGGCAATCGAGATTACTGCCCCATGATTCGCCGCACCGACCGGCTGAACTCCGCCATGCAGCAGAACTTGGCCGAAGAAGCAAAGAGCATCGTCGAGGGTGTTGACCCAAGCTTGCTGGCGCGTGCGGTCCATTACCTCTTTACAAAAGAGACCAAGTCTTCCTTTGCGATCGAAGGGGAAGTACCGAGTACAGACCGGACGATGCGCTTTGTGGCCGCGCTGGGGCGAGCGGACCATTTCGATACCGGCGATAAGCAAGCCTTTGTCGAGCTGCAGAATTCCATTGTCGATCCACGTTATGCGCAGAAGGACTGGCGCGCTATCCAGAATTACGTCGGCCAAACCGCGTCGAACTATACGGAAATCGTTCATTTCATCTGCCCAGGACCGGAAGATGTAGCCTCTCTCATGAATGGATGGATGCACGCGGTCGCGCGCATCGAGGATGGAGCGGTTGATCCGATCTGTGCGGCAACGGTCACGGGTTTTGGCTTCGTTTTCATCCATCCCTTCGAGGATGGTAATGGCCGTATTCATCGTTTCCTGATTCACCATAGTCTGGCTAAATTGAAGTTTGCTCCACAGGGTCTTTTGTTTCCCGTTTCGGCAGCCATGCTTCGCGACCCGAAAGCCTACGATGCTGCCCTGAACGCCTTTTCCGGCAGGATCATGCCAAAAATCGAATATGAAATGGACGATCAGCAGCGGCTTACCGTTCTGAATAAAACCGACACTTTATATCGCTACTACGATGCCACGCCGCAGGCGGAGTACCTCTATGAAGCTGTGGCCGAAACCATCCGCAAAGATCTGCGCGAAGAGATCGAGTTCCTTGAGGTCTTCGACAAGGCAATGATCGCGGCTCAGAAAATTGTGGATATGCCTAATGCGCGGGCTTCTCTGCTGGTTCGGCTCATTCTCCAAAATCACGGCACACTGTCTGCGAAAAAGCGGCGTCAATTTGCCGAACTGAGCGATGAAGAAATCGCTCGGATTGAGGAAGCAATTCGGACAACGGATGCGGTCACAGAGACCAACGAGGACTTGGCGGGCAGTGATTTCGAGGAGTTCTTGCATGAACGCGAGGCCAAACAAAATGATTTCAGGACCGCTGAGGAAATTCTTGCTCAAGGAGCAGCGGAGGAGTGGCAGCGCCTGAAGAATTTGACGAGATCTCTGACGGCAGGAAAGGCCGTTGATGGAAACCCGTTTGCATGGACCCCCTATCACGCTTCCGATCAGGATTTCCTGCAACTGAAGGATGTGGCCGCGATCTTCTCAGACCGGGGAAAGCGCAATGGTATTCCTCAGACATGCCGCATCCGTTTTGATCGGCACGCTTCCGGTCCGCAAGGCATGTTTCTGGAAGATAAATCGCCAATACCCAGCGAAGTGTGGTCTTTGGAGCCCAGAGCAGACGGAAAAACTATCGTGTGGTGGGTTAGTGAACTCGATAAGAGCTTCACGTCTGCGGAGCTCGCTTCCCAAGTAGCCATTCGGCTTGTTAAGCAGTACGAAGCCTATGAGCACGCATTTGGACGGTGACGTATTGATATGCGGGGACGATAATCGCAAGATGGGGATTCAGGCCGATCTCGAGCTGGGGAAGCACGTTCAACGTGCACGAGATATCTTTCTATGCCACAACGGCGCCAATAAACCGTGGGTAGAATCCCTGGCAGAGCAACTTGAGAGTGTACGGTACAAGGATCGCTATCTTGGCGTGGTATTTGACAAGTGGGACTTCGAGAAGGGCAAGAATATCGTCTTGGAGCTGGAACGTTTCATTGACGAATCCCGCTTTGTCGGACTTGTTGTCAGTAAAGCGATGCTGGAAGCTGAGTGGCCTACTCTGGAGCGTACTATCGCGGTCTGGTCTGACCCATCCGGGAGAAAAGGGCGGGTGGTTACGCTCCTTTTGGAAAATGTGGAATTGCCGGCCAGTCTCAGGGTAAGAAACTGGATCGACTTTCGTGATGCCTCGAAATATGAAGAAGGGTTTATTGAGTTAGTCGCGCTTCTTACAGATACTCCGGTGCGAAGAGGCCGTGGGGGATATTCACCAGCGCTTCCGGCCACGACTCTGGGTTATACAGCTTCACCGCAAATCATTACGGCGTCCAGCGGCGCTGATCGAGTGAATGAGCTAATCGTCACCAATCTGCTCCCAGTCACAGAATTGCCGACCGTTGTTCAATCCGCCGATACGACGATGCGAAGAAAGTCGGAAATCGGGGCCTTGACAGAAAAACGAAACGTGCCGCCGTTCATTCTACGCGAAGGCAAACTTTACACTTTTTCGGACCTTCACGATATTGAAAATCCGCTGGATGCAGCCATCGACGCGAAAAGCATCCGCGATGTGCATCTCTCGACCTGGTTCGCGGACGAAGCAAGAAAGCGTTGGGCCGTTGAATTGTTGAATCTCGTGTTTAGGCAGCATTGCTGGATCCGTTACCTCAAGTTCGATAAGGACGGCCAGAGGTTCTTTTTTCAACCCTACAAGGGCGAGCCCAAACGCATCACTTGGAGCCTTAACGGCAAACGCGTCCGAGAAGTAACGACCCGTCATTTCGGCATGAGAAAGGGCCAAGACGGAGCGCCGGAAAAATTTCCTTTCGGCTGGCGACACCAGGCGATCCGGGCGGAGTTCGTCTATTTACCGATGGGTCTGTTTCTACGAATCACGCCGACCTACATGCTGACCGGTGAAGACGGTAAGACGCCGCGCGGCGGCCCGCGGGTCGGTCCGATCCTATCTCAGTGGCTCAATCAAGAACGAAATGGACAAGTGCTGCGGTCGATCCGGTTCTGGTCCCTGGTGCTGACAAGAGGAAATAAAGAGGAGTTAATCATCCCCACCGGAAATGAAAAACTTAGGATTTCTCTCAGTCCAGCTTCGGGTTCTATGGACTTTGGCATTCGTGGAGATTCGATTGACTATGACCGTCTGATCAACGCAGAGTTTGAAGACGATCTGGCCATGCCAGAACTCGCTCCGGAACAGTATCAACTGTTCGGAGGTATGGAATGACCGGATCGCCGGCTCGGAAGCAACCGCGCTACAGACGCCACAAATCGCAGAAGTCGCGACCAGTTCCGAGTGATTCGATTCTGCCGATTCTTGCCGCGGCGCAGATCAAGCTCCATTGCGAATATCTTCAAGAGCCGCAGTTGGTTTTTTCCGAAAAAAGACAGTGTGAGGATCCGCGCACTGGACTGACCGCATTCGGCCCCTATAGCAAGACCGACGTGACGAGACGTACGGCGATTCGAGTCGGCATTGTCGGTCCCGCCGAAGCCATTGATCGTGCTCTTACGCTGGTCAAATTGATGTCGAGGCCGATCCCGCAGGCAGAAAAGGTCGATGCCATGCTTCACCCGTCCTTCCCTGGAATCAACGATGGTGAACCTTTTCAGGTGGAGATGGTCACGCAGACGGTTTGGCACCGCGCCCTTCGCCCGGTTGACGTTGCTGCGGTCGAAAGCCATCCCGATTTCACAGTTCGCGTGAAATTGCTTCTCGATGCGGTGATTACGGAGATACGTGCGCTAAAACAATTGGATCCGTGTCCAGATGTCGTGCTCATCGCTATGACCGAGCGACTGGAGAAGCTCTGTCGTGTAGGCATTGGAGAACACGACGCTCAAGTTGCCATTGATGACGATGAAGACGAGTTGGTGGATGTAACCGAAGTCGCCGCAGAATCGGCCACAGACTCGAATGTCGGTACTCGGGATGATGGTGGAGAGGCTATCAAAGCGGATGGCATTCGCAGCTTTCGGCGCGGCCTGAAAGTGAAGTGCCTCGACTTACTGCCAACGCAGCTTCTTTGGCATAGAACTCTCGTTGGCTCGCGAGGAGTTCAAGACCTGGCGACACGGGCTTGGAATCTTTCGATTGCGCTTCTTTACAAGTGTGGCGTCATCCCGTGGCGGCTTGCCGATGTAATGGACGGATCGTGCTTTGTCGGTATCTCTTTCTTTCACCCTGACGGCACGGACAACGCTTCGATGCGTAGCAGTGTCGCCCAGGCATTCACCGATCGCGGCGAAGGATTTGTTCTGCAGGGAGCACGTTTTGAATGGAACCCGGAGAACGAAGAGGAGCGGTCGCCGCATCTCTCGCGCGAAGCGGCGCGGGACCTCCTGACTCGGGTGCTGCAAACGTATCAGGAGCAGATTCAGACCACACCGCGACGAGTTGTGATTCACAAGACTTCGCGATACACCGTGGAGGAGAGGCAAGGGTTTGAAGACGCTCTAACTGGCATTTCTCAATATGGTTTGGTGACCCTTGCGAGGCACGGTACGTGCTGTTTGCGTCCAGGCAACAAGCCAGTCCTTCGGGGCACAGCGGTTCATTTCGGGGAAAAGAAGGGTCTGGTTTTTACTATTGGGTATATTCCGTTTCTACGTTGCTATCCAGGATTCAGGATTCCTCAGCCACTTGAAATTTGCGAGAACTGGGGTTCGCTCTCATTCTACGAAGTTGCCAACGACCTTTTGAGACTGACAAAACTCAACTGGAATACGGCGGCTTTCAGACTGTGTAGACCCGATTACGCTCGCATTCTCGAAACGGGTGGGCGAAATCCTCAAAATGGCGAATGTCGAAAGCCCGGCACTGCACTATCGCTACTATATGTAGGGTAACAAGCGGCGTGGTGTTCAGAATCGCTTTGAGGCGTTCAATGGAATACACTCGCTACTCTCTATGTTGGCTGTCGTGCGCTCATCTCGCTCACGTACATCTCCAGCGGAGCCAAATCGCCATGCAGGATGAATTCTATCGGAGCGCGGTTCTCCAGATGGCGGTTGGGTGAATTTAGAAAGATACGCGCATGGAGGCGGTTGCCGGCGTAGAGGTCCACTAGAGTCACCCACATGCGGTAGAGCTTGCGAAGGCTCTGCTGGATGCTGTTGGCATCCGGGCTCTTTCGCACGCCGGGAGCCTTGCGGCCGATGGCGCCAGCGATCGTGGCCACAGGAACGCCCATCTCTTTAGCGATCCGTGCAGCATCAAGACGGCCGGACTGAGGATTGAAGAGCGCGGCCTCGATTTCTTTGACTGCGAGCGTGGCAGGCATGGGACACCTCCGATACCTTCGATCATACAGGCACAAAATAGTTTCGTCAAGGTATCGTCACAGTTGCTTCTATATGGCTAAATTGTAGCGTAACGATATTCAGTGTGAACATTATAAACATCTTATTGTCTTTCGGAAGCCGGGTTCATCTCATCCCGAGGCTTTGGCCGATGGACGGAGTTTCAGCCAATTCAATCGCGGAGGTCTTGGTGATTTCCGTCCCGAGCTGCTGGCCTAGTTTAGCGGCATCGTTGGTGAACACAGTCGCATCGTGGCTGGCGCGGGATACCGAAACATAGGCGAAGCGGGAGTTGATGAGGTCAGGATGTACCGAGGTATCGACATGGACAAGCACGCGGTCGGCGGTTAAGCCCTGGGAACTGTGACTGGTGACGGCGTAGCCGTGATCGAAATGCCGGTTGTCCCAAGTTGAGAACTCAACAATCCGGCCGTCGTCGAGACGAGCAGAAATTTCCTCATGGGCGGAGATTTTCTCGATAACGGCAAGATCACGGTTGGCGACTTGCAAGCGTTTGTCGGGAGCGGAAAACTGAATGCGATCCCCTGTGGCGAATTCGCGCTCCAGTTCCCGGTAGACGCTCACGCCGCGCAGTCGCTTTGGATCGTAGGTAGCAAGCTCCATATTTTGCTTCTCAACGGTGAGAAGATTCTCGACGGGATTGACAGCAACCACGCGAGCATAGGAGCTGCGCTCGATACCGGTATCTTTGCTGCCTCGTGCATAGTGAAGCACATCGCCAGGTTCATAGCGAGAGGCCCATTGCCGTTCTGCGCCGGTGAGTTCCTGCCGGGGAACGAGCACGCGGAGCGGATGATTTTCGAGATTGACGATGCCTCTGGCCTGCAATTCGTAGCGCACAGCATCGTTGATCTCTCGGCGGGAGGCATTGTCAGGGGAGACGATGAGCGTATTTTCGGGATTGCCCGCATAGTTTTTGGCAATGGCTTGAATGCGCTCAACTGGATCGGCTATCTCTCTGACACGTCCTTGCTGCTGGAGCATGTCGATGCCTGCGGCCACATCGCCACGCGCCAGCCGTTCCACGGCGGTCTTCAACTCGGGATCTTTCTGACGCATGATCTGATCGACTTGCGCGGTACGCATCCCGGACTCTACCAGTTGCTCGAAGGGTTTGCCAGCCTCGATACCCTGGTGCTGGCGTGTGTCGCCGATGAGCAAGACTCGATCCTGCGGACCGATCTTCGTGAGAAATTCGCGCATGTGGCGAGTGCCGGCGAGGCTCGCTTCGTCCACCATATACAGGTGGCGGCTGACTGGATCCCTGGCCTGCTGGCCGCGCGCTAGAAACCCTTGCAGCGTGTCTGAAGGAATGCCCGCGTCGCGGAGCTGGCGCGCGGCGCGGGAGGTGGGAGCGAAGCCTTCAACGGCATAGCCATTGCGCTCGGCGGCCTCCCGGACGGAGGATAGAGCAGCCGACTTCCCTACCCCAGCAAATCCCTGTAAACCCTGCACGCGGTCCCGCGAGATTAAGATTTCCTCGACGGCCCGGCGCTGGCCGGAATTCAGGCGTGAATATTCGTCCGTGTGCGCAATGGCCTGCTGGATAGGCATGATCTGCGCAGCCTGGCCCTGGCCGTCGCGCATCATGCGGATCACGTCGCGTTCCGCTCCCAGCACTTGCCGGGTGGTGAAGAGGCGGCCCGAAGCGTGCTTTCGCCCCGCAACTTCCTGAAACTCTCCGGTATCGCGGCGGGCCTCGAAGTTCAATCGGATCTCCGGATAGCGAAGCTCCCCCATGCCGCGCCGGAGGGCGTCGCGGAAGATGCCGCGTTCGTCGCCCACGGCTTCGCGCTCGAAAACCTTGTCGCGCGCCCAGGTGACGGCCTCCTGCGCCCGCGCCGCGACGTGCTCCGGGCGCTGCTGTTCGGAGACAGAGAGCGAACGGGCGCGTGCCGCGGCCACGACTTGATCGGCCTGGTTGCCGAACTCGGCTGCGAGTTGGCGGTGGGCGCCATATACCTGGGCGGGCGAGAGAATCTTCTTTGCATCGCGAGTCGAGTGCGCTGCGATCTCGGCCGACTCGAAGCCTTGAAAACCGTGGCGTTCCATGTACTCCCGTATCTGCTGGCTGCGCGGGCTCGACGCATCAAGGTAATCCTGGGTGTACCCCTTGATCTCCGGCGCGCCGCTGCGTCCAGGCTGGATCTCGTAGCCGAGTTTGCGCAGCCGGTACATCAATTCGGACTGATAGACGGCGGTGGCGAACTGCTGGGATTGAAAGAGGCTCTGGGGCTGGAGGGCGCGTGGGGTCCCATCGGCGCGCTCCGTCATATTGAAGATGACGGCGTGCGTGTGAAGCTGCGGCGCGGCGTAGCCATCCACAGGCCGGGCGGTGTCATGCTCGAACTTGGCGGCAACGAATTGCCCGGTCGTTTCAGCCGGATGATTGCTCCCAATACGGGCCTGCGTGTACTGTTCCAACTCCGTCAATGCAGCCGTCACCGCTTCGCGGTGGGCCAGGCGTACGCGGTTGTCGCCGCCCACGAGAGCTGTGAGGGATACCGATTTAGGCGCGGCAAACGTGGCATCCCAACCGGCGCGATGCTCGACCGACTTCACCATTTCGCCAGCGGCATTGCGGTACTCGTGAACCAGCCGATGCTGCACGAGCTGATCCCCGGTTGCCGGATGCTGCCCCTGCGCAAGCCGTCCAAATTCCTCCGCGCCGACGGCGCCGGCGATGCCGAACTTCTCGGCCAACCGGCCCTGCCACTCGCCCCGCACGGTCTGTCCTCGGCTCCAATAGTTCTGGTCGGGCGAGGTGAACTCGATGGCGTGGTAGTTCTGCGCCTGGCTTGCGTTGAGCGGTTTCGAGATCGTCAGCATGTCAGTACGTGGTCACCGTTGTTCGTGCTTCGCGATCCTCATCTTGTTTCGCAGCCTGTTCTCGAACTGGCACCGGCGCATCCAATTTCCGCAACGTCTTCGGGTCGAAGTCGAGCTTTTCGCCGGGCAGTTCGCGCGGCTCAAACTGGGTCTTGGTGCTGGGCACATCGAGGTACGGAAAGGAGAAGCGCGTTACAAAATTGGCATGTTTTAAGAAAGCGTGGAGGTCTTCGAGGCCGGAGATTTCGGACTCCATGACCAGCGGCTCCTCCTGCCGGTCGAGCGAGAAATTCCGGCCGGAACGCGACCCGTCGAAGTGCGTCTCCCGCATCCGCTCGATCTCCACTTTACCGATGAACTCACTCACCCACTGGCCGGCCTTGGGCTCCTTGGTCTTTAGCCAGATATTGGTGGCGGGTTGCGACAGCATCACCTCGGCCAGATGCCCATAGATGTATTCGAGCTGGGCCTTCCCCTGGAAACCCAAAACCAGAGGGTTCCGGCTTTTGCGTCCCTCGGTGATCGCCGTGTGGAGCTGGGGGAGCCGCTGCAGGCTTGCCAGTTCGTCCAGCACAAACCACACTCGTTTCTGCTCCGGCTTAGGCTGATTGAGGAGCCGCATCACCAGCAAATCGATCCACAGACTATGTAAAGGACGGAGCGCGGCACGCTGTTCGGGCTGCGAAGTGATAAAGATCCAGCCTTTCCGTTCTTCGGCCCATTCGGTTGCTGTCCAGACAGACTTAGCCTCAGCGCGCGTGGGCACCATGCGCAGGCTGTCGGCCACCAGGCCCAGCGACGCGAGAACGCCGTTGCGCTGCTCCTGCGCGCCCTTGGCGATCATGTACGCCATCTCGGTTCCCATGACACGGCGGTCGATCTCTTCATCGTTCGACATCCATTGCACAAGGTCCTGGGGCGATGGGCCGTAGGTCAGAAGATGCGCGAAAATCTTCTGCGGAGTCTCGATGAAGAACTCGCCTTTCCTGTCCTGCGTGGGCTGGAACAGGGACTCCGCGATGGTTTTTGCTTCCGACTTTCGGCGCAGCTCCTCGGACGGTCCCCAGTATGGGCAGCGCACATCGAGCGGGTTCAGAATGATGTCGCCGCGCTTGGGATCATAGAACCGCTGGATGAATTCGCAGGCCGGGTCATAGACGATGGCCGCGTCACCTCGGCCTTGAATCTGGCGCAGAACCTGAAAGATGATCGTGGTCTTGCCTGCGCCCGAGTCGCCGATGATCTGGATGTGCTGTGATTCGGCTCTGGCCGGAATGCGCAGCATTTCTTTCAGGCCATCGACCTTGATGCCGATGCCGTCGCCCTGGAGGGTGCGATTGAATTCTCTTGGCGATAGCAGCAGCGGCCCGCGCAAGCGACGCCCGTACTTCATTTCCTTGCGCCGCCGGATGTCCTTGGGGATCGAAAATGGGAGCTGCACGGCCAGAGCCATCAGGCCGAAAAGTAGCTGCCACCGGAATATGGCAAACGGCTCTCGGCCAGCGTAGATGTCGTGTTTCAGGTACTCGTGTAACGCCTGGTTGCCATACACAGTGGGCGCAGTCCGGTAGAGGACTTCCGCGCCTGCGGCCCGCGCTGCCGGCGTCAGTTCCAGGGCCAGTGGTTTGCCGCCTTGCACTATTGTTTTTCCCACTCGTACATCGCTATCGTCGGCAAGATGGAGCCGCCCGGATGCGTCGGCGACGGCCAGAAGCTGATACTTGCTCGTCTTGCGCATGACACCTGCAACTTCAGTTTTCAGGTAGTGCGGAAGGTAGAACTGTTGCAGAGGAGTCAGCGCGAAAGTGAAGCGCAGGTATACGAAAAGGCCGGTGGCGATGCAGGCAAGAAAAATGGCTCCGTAGGTGTAGATGGGGCTGCGGGGCGGCCAGATGATGGTCTCGGTACGACCCCATTTCGCTGGTTTGGGCATGGCTATTTCTCCTGAACGAGTTTGCGCGCAACAGACTTCTTGAGCTTGTGGACCTCGGCGACAATGCTGTCGAAGGCGGCGGACGTCATCGGTTGGCCGATGGCAAGGGGCTTCAGCACGTTCATCAGCAGAAGCTGGACGCCGACAATTTCGCTTAATGTCGGGTCAATGCTGCCTCCGGATTTTGCTGGTTGCACGGCCTGCAAGATGACATCGCGCATCCATTCGCCGCGTGTTTGACCGCACGCATCGGCAACTTCCTGTACGCTGCGAAACTCCTCCGGCGTCAATTTCAGGCACGCAGTTTCGGTGCGCAGCGCAGCATTGTCGGCCGTATGGCTGGAATCAGTTTTTGTGGTGAGAATCGGCATTGTTTACCTCAAACGCCGTCGTATACGGCGGTATACCGGATTTTTGCCAGCTCGCTGATTCTTCTTGGGATCGCCGCAGGTATACGGCCGTATACCTGCACGACCCTTTCAGGGGTGGATTGTCGAAATAAACCCGGTGCGCAGCACCGCACGGGATGCTTAGG
>CAWEGL010000019.1:0-63001 GCA_963808795.1 uncultured Acidobacteriota bacterium | reverse complement strand
CTCCCAAGCGGTTCACTCCTTTCATCTGGACGTGCGCAGCCGCCACGCGGTGCAGAGAGCCATCGACGATTTGCCGCCGGAGTGGGCTGAGATCGACGTGCTGGTGAACAACGCCGGCCTCAGCCGCGGACTGGACAAGCTCTACACGGCCAGATCGAAGACTGGGAAGAAATGATCGACACCAACGTGAAGGGGCTGCTCTACGTGACGCGCGCGGTGGTGCCGGGCATGGTGGTGCGCGGACGTGGCCACGTGGTGAACCTGGGGTCGATGGCGGGCGAGATCGCTATCCCAATGGCGCGTTCTGTAGCAAAGCGGCGGTGCGGGCCATCAACGATGGCTTGCGCGAAGATGTTTGGGAACGCCTGTGCGTGTACTCATCGATCCTGGGTTGGTGGAAACCGACTTCAGCCTGGTCGGTTCCACGGAGACACCGAGACGCGCGGCCAAGGTCTATAAGGGCATCAAGCCTCTGACGGCGGAAGATGTTGCCGATGTGATCGTGTGGGCTGTGGCCCGGCCGGCGCATGTCAACATCGCGCGGGTGACGCTGTCGCACAGTGCATCAGGCGAATTCGTGTTTGTCCGACCGCGAGGCCGAATAGCGGGGGCAGCCGGAGGTGTTGTTTGAATTGCCTTAGCCGAACGCTGCGATCTGCGATTCAATTGGGCCAGAGCGGCCTCAAGAGCGGTGCGGCGGGCCGGGTGGAAGTTTGCTGCGATGTGATGTTTTCGCGCTGTAGATTGAGCGCCTGTTTTTGGCGTTCCCGCTCGGCGCGTTGCTTGCGCGATCAGGCCCGTTGGTCTTCGGTTACGAAGCCGGCCGGGATTGACCGCCGGATGCTGTGAGATGCCTGCGCCATCTGCTCCTCCACGGATTTACTTTCCCAACCACGAGCCATATCTTCATTTTACGAGTGCTTTTGCCAGTGCGTATCCCCCGGTGGACGGGTACCGAGAAGCAGGAGGGACGGACGCCATGCGGGCCTGGCAGATTTCGTCGTTTGGCATTGATTCTTTGGAGTTTGTGGAGCGGCCGACACCCTCTCCGGACCCGGGGAGGTGCTGGTCAGCGGTGCATGCGATTTCACTGAATTTTCCGCGATTTGCTGATGGTGAAGGGGCTTTATAACCCCAAGATGCGAGCTGCCGCGGATCCCGTGCTCGGACGGGGCGGGGGACGTGGCGGCCGTGGGGCCGGGGGTGAGGCATGGAAGCCGGGTGACCGCGTGGCCGGCATCTTCATGCAGAACTGGCAGGACGGGCCGCTGACCCGGCGCGGGCCAAGGGGCCCACGGGCGGGGACATCGACGGCGTGTTGGCCGACTACTGGTGCTGAAGGAGACCGGGCTGGTGGAGCTGCCCGAGCACCTGAGCTTTCAGGAGGCGGCCACGCTGCCCTGCGCGGCGGTGACGGCGTGGAATGCGCTGGCGGCGGGGGAGGTGAAGCCGGGATCGACGGTGCTGATTCAGGGGACGGGCGGGGTTTCGATCTTTGCGCTGCAATTTGCGCGGCTCGGGGCGCGCGGGTGCTGGGCATCTGTCGAGCTACGAGAAGCTGGAGCGGGCCAGCGGGATGGGTCTGGACGCCGGACTGAACTACCGGGAGAACCCGGATTGGGACCGCTGGGCGTGGACCAGACCGGCGGCGAAGGCGTGGACCTGGTGGTGGAGGTCGGCGGCGGGGCACGCTGCCGTGGTCGCTGAAGGCCATTCGGATCGGCGGGACGGTGGCCCAGGTGGGGGTGCTGGCGGGCAGCGGCGAGCCGTTGCCCATCCCCCTGATCCTGCACAAGACGGCGCGCATTCAGGGGCATCTACGTGGGCTCGCGGAAGGACTTCGTGGAGATGAACCGGGCCATCACGCTGGCGCCACTGCGGCCGGTGGGCGAGGAGTTCCACTGGACGCAGGCGCGCGAGGCCTTCGAACGGATGGAGGAGGCCAGCCACTTTGGGAAGCTGGTGCTGACGGTGAGTTAACGATCAGCTCAACGGCGCTTACGGCTCCTTATAGGGGGTCGCCTGGTTCTCTTTAGAGTATGGCCCGACTTCAGGCACGGGTTGAGTGTCCTTCAACGGCCCCAGTTCGTCAGCCACGCCGCGCATAATGGCTATGTCCTCGGAGCCAGCCTGGAAGCACGTGAAGTCCGGCCGGTTGAGCCAGGAGATAGGACCGCACAGCCGTTTGTGCTCAGCGAGCGCCGCGTCGTGCACTATGTTGATCAGCCGCTCGTAATCCGGCGAGCCGGGACGGTAGCCGGAGCGATTGCCCAGGTCACCGCTGGCGGCGAAGATGGCCGTTACGCCGGGAATGGAGGCAATCTCTTTGGCCTGCATCAAGCCGGGGAAGGTTTCAATCATATCGATCATCACCAAGTTATCGTTGATGGTCTGGCGATACCCGCCCGGAACGTTGGCCCAAAAAGCCGGAGTCTCGGCTTGGCCTCCGCCCTGGCTGCGGTTGCCGAGGGGCGGGAAAAAGGCCCAGTTTCTGGCCTGGAGGGCTTGCTGGTACGAGCGGGTGGTGGGAATGACGACCACTAGCGCGCCCAGATCCACGGCCTGCTGGATGTCGTGCTCATCGGCTAAGGGCAGGCGCACGCCGGGCACGGCTCTGGCGTGGGGACATGCGGCCCACATGCGGGCCACTTCTTCCCAATCGCGCGGAGAGTGCTGCATCTCGGTCCAGATGAAATCGTATCCCGCGTTGGCCATGGCGCAATAAGTTTGCGGAGTATCAGCGCTGAAGACGGTCCCGCCGGTCACCTTGCCGCCTTCCTTCATCTTGATCATGACCGGATTCCAAAGCTTGGCATCGGGCGGGGGGTTAAAGGCGGAGCCGAATTTCCATGTTTTCGGCTCAGCGCAGCCCTCACTGAGTTCGCAGGACATGGGACCGATGGGACCCTGGTCGACGGCGCCGGGGGGCGCCTGCTGGAGGGCATTCGAGTCCGTGCCGGCGGGCGCCGCGAGGGGGAAGTTGGTGGAGTAGTGGGCTGGCCCACCGAGGGCCATTCTTCCGCGGGGCGCTCTACTGCCGGCAGTATCCTCAGTTGCTTGTGCCCGCGCCTGGACGATCCTGAATCCGAACGCGACTGCAAGCGCTACAGCGAGCGCAAGCGCTATCCGTACGACTGGAAACCGTCGATTCATCGTGAACTCCTTCCGGTCAGCTTGTATTTGTATACCGTTGGCGGCGCTCTGGGCCGCCGAAAAACGGTCCGGAGAATGCTATCAGGAGCGGGGGCACTTGGGCACGATGTTTTTTGCCGGGAGCGGGGGCGCCGTGGAGGGGGAAGGGATTCGCGCCGGCGAAGGGAGTCTGCATTTTGGGCAATGGGAAGCTGGCCAAGGGCCGCGAAATGTTGGATTAAAGGGGGATGGTCGGGCGCCAAATGTTGGCTTGGAAGTTCAGGCCGGAGCGCGAAATGTTGGCCCGGGGTTTCGCGAAGCGCAGAGGGATCTTACTGGCAATTTCCTGCGCGGGAAAATCTATTTACCGGCAATTGCGCGGATTAGACAAATTGTTTGTAGAGAATTGCGCACTATTTTGCAATGTGGCGGCGGGCGAGGGGTCAGGTTTCAGGGGTCAGGGGTCAGGGGCTAGGGACTAGGGAATAGGGAATAGGGACTGGGATCGGAAGGGGCGGCGGGGCGGCGGGGCGGCGGGGCGGCGGGGCGGCGGGTGAGGCGGGGATTGGAGGCAATCCGGCGGCGGAGAGAGCGGGAATGGGCGGTCGGGAATGCTTGGCTGCGGGGCCCGCTGGTGGGAATAGGAACGCCCCGTCTCCGGGGCGTTCAACGGTTACGGAAAACCGATACCGTACGACGAAAGCTTACTGAGAAACAGCCGGGCAATCGCCGCTCATGTACACTGCGATACTTTCTACCTCCCCTGAATCTGAAAGTCAAGAGGGTCAAAGGCGATGGCAACATCTAATAGCGGTGGACAAAGCTATGTACTGGGTATCGACCTCGGAAGCGCTTCCTTGGGTTGGGCTGCCATTGGTCTGGATCACTATGGTGCGCCATCAAAACTCCTCCGAGCCGGCGTGCGCATCTTCGATCCAGCCGTGACCGGCGATATTGAGAAAGGGCAGGATGAATCGAACGCGGTTGCCCGCCGCGCTGCCCGGCTGGTGCGCAGGCAGTTGCGCCGCCGCGCTGCCCGCCAAAAAGAACTCTTTCGCCTGCTTCAGCGGCAGAAGATGATGCCGCTGAAGCAGGCGAAAGAGTTCTTTTTGGCGGGCAGCGCGGCGGCGCAACTGCCTGCGCACCAGCCTCGGGCAGCGCGGCGGGCAACCGCGTTCGATTCATCCTGCCCTTTCTCAATATCGCCGGTCACGGCTGGATCGAAGATGCGCACGCCGGCTCGGAGCGAGTTTTGATGGCGCACCATAGCTGATCCAGACCAATGGCAGCCCAACCCAAGGAAGCGCTTCCGAGGTCGATACCCAGTACATAGCTTTGTCCACCGCTATTAGATGTTGCCATCGCCTTTGACCCTCTTGACTTTCAGATTCAGGGGAGGTAGAAAGTATAGCAGTGTACATGAGCGGCGATTGCCCGGCTGTTTCTCAGTAAGCTTTCGTCGTACGGTATCGGTTTTCCGTAACCGTTGAACGCCCCGGAGACGGGGCGTTCCTATTCCCACCAGCGGGCCCCGCAGCCAAGCATTCCCGACCGCCCATTCCCGCTCTCTCCGCCGCCGGATCGCCTCCAATCCCCGCCTCACCCGCCGCCCCGCCGCCCCGCCGCCCCGCCGCCCCGCCCCCCTTCCGATCCCAGTCCCTATTCCCTATTCCCTAGTCCCTAGCCCCTGACCCCTGACCCCTGAAACCTGACCCCTCGCCCGCCGCCACATTGCAAAATAGTGCGCAATTCTCTACAAACAATTTGTCTAATCCGCGCAATTGCCGGTAAATAGATTTTCCCGCGCAGGAAATTGCCAGTAAGATCCCTCTGCGCTTCGCGAAAACCCGGGCTAACATTTCGCGCTCCGGCCTGAACTTCCAAGCCAACATTTGGCGCCCAACCATCCCCCTTTAATCCAACATTTCGCGGCCCTTGGCCGCTTCCCATTGCCCAAAATGCAGACTCCCTTCGCCGGCGCGAATCCCTTCCCCCTCCACGGCGCCCCCGCTCCCGGCAAAAAACATCGTGCCCAAGTGCCCCCGCTCCTGATAGCATTCTCCGGACCGTTTTTCGGCGGCCCAGAGCGCCGCCAACGGTATACAAATACAAGCTGACCGGAAGGAGTTCACGATGAATCGACGGTTTCCAGTCGTACGGATAGCGCTTGCGCTCGCTGTAGCGCTTGCAGTCGCGTTCGGATTCAGGATCGTCCAGGCGCGGGCACAAGCAACTGAGGATACTGCCGGCAGTAGAGCGCCCCGCGGAAGAATGGCCCTCGGTGGGCCAGCCCACTACTCCACCAACTTCCCCCTCGCGGCGCCCGCCGGCACGGACTCGAATGCCCTCCAGCAGGCGCCCCCCGGCGCCGTCAACCAGGGTCCCATCGGTCCCATGTCCTGCGAACTCAGTGAGGGCTGCGCTGAGCCGAAAACATGGAAATTCGGCTCCGCCTTTAACCCCCCGCCCGATGCCAAGCTTTGGAATCCGGTCATGATCAAGATGAAGGAAGGCGGCAAGGTGACCGGCGGGACCGTCTTCAGCGCTGATACTCCGCAAACTTATTGCGCCATGGCCAACGCGGGATACGATTTCATCTGGACCGAGATGCAGCACTCTCCGCGCGATTGGGAAGAAGTGGCCCGCATGTGGGCCGCATGTCCCCACGCCAGAGCCGTGCCCGGCGTGCGCCTGCCCTTAGCCGATGAGCACGACATCCAGCAGGCCGTGGATCTGGGCGCGCTAGTGGTCGTCATTCCCACCACCCGCTCGTACCAGCAAGCCCTCCAGGCCAGAAACTGGGCCTTTTTCCCGCCCCTCGGCAACCGCAGCCAGGGCGGAGGCCAAGCCGAGACTCCGGCTTTTTGGGCCAACGTTCCGGGCGGGTATCGCCAGACCATCAACGATAACTTGGTGATGATCGATATGATTGAAACCTTCCCCGGCTTGATGCAGGCCAAAGAGATTGCCTCCATTCCCGGCGTAACGGCCATCTTCGCCGCCAGCGGTGACCTGGGCAATCGCTCCGGCTACCGTCCCGGCTCGCCGGATTACGAGCGGCTGATCAACATAGTGCACGACGCGGCGCTCGCTGAGCACAAACGGCTGTGCGGTCCTATCTCCTGGCTCAACCGGCCGGACTTCACGTGCTTCCAGGCTGGCTCCGAGGACATAGCCATTATGCGCGGCGTGGCTGACGAACTGGGGCCGTTGAAGGACACTCAACCCGTGCCTGAAGTCGGGCCATACTCTAAAGAGAACCAGGCGACCCCCTATAAGGAGCCGTAAGCGCCGTTGAGCTGATCGTTAACTCACCGTGAGCACCAGCTTGGCAAAGTGGCTGGCCTCCTCCATCCGTTCGAAGACCTCGCGCGCCTGCGTCCAGTGGAACTCCTCGCCCACCGGACGCAGTTGCGTCAGGCTGATGGCCCGGTTCATCTCCACGAAATCCCTCCGCGAGCCTACATAGATGCCGCGAATCCGCGCCGTCTTGTGCAGAATCAGGGGGATGGGAAACGCCTCGCCGCTCCCTGCCAGCACTCCAACCTGGGCCACCGTCCCGCCGATGCGAATGGCTTTGAGCGACCGCGCCAGCGTGCCCCCGCCACCCACCTCCACCACCAGGTCCACGCCTTCTCCGCCCGTCTGTTCCACTGCCCACCGGTCCCAATCCGGGTTATCCCGGTAGTTCAGTCCGGCGTCCAGTCCCATCCCGCTCGCCCGCTCCAGTTTTTCGTAGCTCGACGAGATTCCCAGCACCCGCGCTCCTCTGAGCCGTGCAAATTGCAATGCAAAAATCGAAACCCCGCCCGTGCCTTGGATCAGCACCGTCGCGCCTGGCTTCACGTCCCCCGCCGCCAGCGCATTCCACGCCGTCACCGCCGCGCACGGCAGCGTCGCCCCCTCCTGAAAGCTCAGATGCTCGGGCAGCGCCACTAGCCCGTTTTCTTTCAACACGATATAGTCGGCCAATGTGCCGTCTATGTCCCCCCCCAATGCCCCCTTGGCCCGCACCGGAGTCAACGGCCCGTCCTGCCAGTTCTGCATGAAGATGCCCGCCACGCGGTCGCCCGGCTTCCATGCCGTCACCCCCGGCCCCACGGCCGCCACATCCCCTGCCCCGTCCGAGCACGGAATCCGCGGCAATCGCATCTTAGGGTTGTAGAGCCCCTTCACCACCATCAGATCGCGGAAATTCAATGAAATCGCGCGCACCGCCACCAGCACTTCCCCGGGGCCCGGTGCGGGCGTCACCCGGTCCACAAACTCCAAAGAATCAACGCCAAAAGCTGAAATCTGCCACGCACGCATACGTCCAGACCCTCCTGCCTTTCCCGGTACCCGCTCCATTCCGGGGGTTACGCTCCGGAAAAGCACTCGTAGAATGAAGATATGGCTCGTGGATGGGAAAGTAAATCCGTGGAGGAACAGATGGCGCCAGCATTCGAAGATCCGGCGGGCGATCCCGGCAGCGGCTTCATGACGGACGACCAACGGCGCCTTGTCGAGAAGCATCGCGCCGTCCGTGAACGCCAGAAGCAAGCGCTTTATTTGCAGCGAGAAAATATTCTATCGCAGAAAACTTCGCACCCCGCCCGCCGCACCGCCCTGGTAGCCGCTCTGGCCCAGATTGAGTCGCAGATCGCAGCGTTGGGCTAAGCGCAATTCAATCAGCCTTCCGGCTCTCCCCGCAGTTAGGCCTCGCGGTGGACAAGCAGGGTATTAGCCTGATGCACTGTGGACAGCGAAACCCTCGCGATGTTGACATGTTCCGGCCGGGTAACGGCCCACAGGATCACGTCGGCAACGTCTTCCGCGGTCAGCGGCGTCAATCCCTTATAGACCTTGGAGGCGCGTCCGGCGTCGCCGTGAAAGCGCACCAGACTGAAATCGGTCTCCACCAGCCCAGGATCGACGCTGGTCACGCGCACTGGCGTTCCCAGCACGTCTTCCCGCAAGCCGTCGTTGATGGCCCGCACCGCGGCTTTGCTGCCGCAGTAGACCGCTCCGTTGGGGTAAACGATCTCTCCGGCCATCGAACCCAGGTTCACCACGTGGCCCCGCCCGCGCACCACCATGCCCGGCACCACCGCGCGCGTCACGTAGAGCAGCCCCTTCACGTTGGTGTCGATCATCTCATCCCAGTCTTCGATCTTTCCGGTGTAGAGCTTTTCCATTCCGCGGCTGAGGCCGGCGTTGTTCACCAGCACGTCGATCTCCGCCCACTCCGGCGGCAGCTCGTCGATGGCTCTCTGCACCGCGTGGCGGCTGCGCACGTCCAGATGAAAGGAGTGAACCGCTTGGGAGCCTCGTTCCAGAGCCATCGAGGCCACTTCAGCCAGCTTGCCCGCGCGCCGGGCCGCCAGCAACAGCCGTGCCCCCTCGCCTGCGAAGGCCATCGCCGTGGCCGCGCCGATGCCCGTGCTGGCGCCGGTGATGAAGACAATCTTCCCCTTTACACTTGTGTTGGCCATGACTCCCCTTGAAATTTGCCTGCCTTCATTTTACAGGCGCCCGCCGCTGGTCCATGCGGTACAGCCCAGCCGCCCAATCTTCGCCGCCCAGCCCCGATTTCCGGGCCTCGGCAAAAATTTCCGCCATCGACTCGGCCAAGCTCAGGCGCACGCCGCGGCTGGCCGCGGCCTCGCGAAACAGGCGCAGGTCCTTCTCGCCCAGATCCACGGTGCCGCCCGGATGCTGGGGCGGGTTCAGCATCAAGCTGGCATAGGCCGCATAATACGTCGACTGAAACAGCGCGCTGTTCACGGTCTCAAAAAACGTCTGCGGCTCGATCCCCTGCACCTGCGCGTACACAAACGCCTCGCCCAGCGAGTGAATCATCGCGCTGATGAGAAAGTTGCCGCCCAGTTTGACGGCGTGCGCCATGCGCGGCTCGCTGCCCACCACTGAAATGCCCCGCGACAGCGGCTCCAGCAGCGGGCGCGCTCTGGCCACCGCGCTCTCCACGCCCGCCATCGCAATCCACAGCCGGCCTTCTTCGGCCACTTCGGGCCGGCCAAAGACCGGCGCGGCTACAAACTGCTG
The DNA here is from genome assembly GCA_963808795.1 of uncultured Acidobacteriota bacterium. Classification (GTDB taxonomy): domain Bacteria; phylum Acidobacteriota; class Terriglobia; order Terriglobales; family Acidobacteriaceae; genus Telmatobacter. The sequence goes on along the minus strand of CAWEGL010000019.1, from coordinate 53,824 downwards.
CCCGCGGCGGGCGTGCTCGGCGGTCAGCCGCTCGCTCAGCGCAACACTGATGGTGCTGCACGAGATGTGCAACGCGCCCGGTGAAAGGGCGTCCATCAGTCCGTTGGCCCCAAAGAGCACCTCTTCATGCGCGGCATCGTCAAAGAGCATGGTGATCACGGCATCGGTGCCCAGCTCGGCCTCCGCCGGTGTGCCCGCGGCGATTGCGCCTTCGCGAATCAGCGGCTCGGCGCGCCCCTCGCTCCGGTTCCACACCGCCAGCTCGAAGCCGGCAGCAAGCAAGCGCCGCGCCATCGCCATGCCCATCTTCCCCAGTCCCAAAAATCCAATCCTCATCCTTCACTCCCTTTGCCGTTTCAATTCGGCGCTTCGCAGCTCGTGGCGTAAGTCGAGCTTTGAAAGGGCACGGCTTCAGCCGTGCCGTAAGCAGCCGCAAAATGAGTGCGGCTTTAGCCGCCGAGGGATGATTTCGCGGTTATTTCGACTTTTGCCCCTGGCGCTTCGCTCGGCGACGTCCATCCCCAGGTTCTATCCTTCGATGATCGTGACCTGGCTGGAGATGCTCGAATCAATCCGTCCGCTGCTGCGCTGCAATTCAAAAGTTTTCAACAGGAGAGCCGCTAGATTGGAATCATGACGATTTTCAAGATCATTATCCTCGCCATCGTGCAAGGATTGGCCGAGTTGTTGCCGGTTTCGAGCTCCGCGCACGTCGTGGTCGCCGAAAAACTGATGGGGCTCAACCCATCTTCCCCGCAGATGACGCTCCTGCTGGTCATGCTCCACACTGGCACCATGTTCGCGGTCATCGTCTACTTCTGGAAGACCTGGATGCGGACGTACTTCGCGAGCGCGGCAACGTTCAAGAGCTTCGCCAAGCAGGCCATCTGGGCCACGTTCTTGACCGGCGTCTTGGGCGAAATCCTCAAGGTCATCATTGAAAAGACGTATTTTCACGGCGCGCCCAAGGCCCAGATCGAGATGCTCTTCGGCCAGCTTCAAATCATCGCGCCCGCTCTGCTGGCGGTGGGCGTGGTGATCCTCGTCGCCGGCTTGATCGAGCGCCGTCAGGAGCGCGCTGGAACCAAGCCCGCCGATGGCAGCCCCTTGAATCTGCGCCAGGCCGGATGGATGGGCCTGGTGCAGGGGCTGGCGCTGCCTTTTCGCGGCTTCTCGCGCTCCGGCTCGACCATCTCGGCCGGAATGCTTTTAGGCGCGGCCAAGGACACCTCCGAGCGCTTCAGCTTTGCGCTGGCCGTAATCCTCACGCCGGTTGTGGACGCGATGGAGCTGGTGCGCCTGGTGAAAGCCGCGCACGCGGCGTCCGCCACCAGTGCGCCCATCAATCTTCATGCTTCCATTGCCGCCAGCCTGTTGGGCGCGGCCTTTTCATTTCTCGCCGGGCTCATCGCGCTCAAGTGGCTGAGCAGTTGGCTCGAGTCGGGCCGCTGGCACTGGTTCGGTATCTATTGCCTCGCGGCTTCAGGGGTGGTCTTTTATCTGCACGCGCACGGATTCTAACAGCCGTTCGTCCAGTTCAGGCTGCTGTCGGCTGCAGCGGTACCAGAGTTGCTGTACCCAGAAGGCACTGGCGCTGTGTGGCACTTTCCTTTATGAAAATGCCGCCTTGCACATTTCTCACGGGGCTACGGAAGCTCCCGAAACCGCTCTGATTTCGAGGTATTCGCCATGACCGATGTAGCCATCGTCAGCGCCGTCCGCACGCCCGTCGGCAAATTTCTCGGCGCGCTTAGCCCACTCGGCGCGGTCCAGCTCGGCGCTCTCGCCATCCGCGAAGCTGTCCGCCGCTCCACCCTTCCGCCCAGCGAAATCGACGAGTGCATCATGGGCTGCGTTCTCGCCGCCGGTCTCGGCCAGAACCCCGCCCGCCAAGCCGCTCTCACCGCCGGCCTCGCCGACACCGTCAGCGCCCTCACCATCAACATGGTTTGCGGCAGCGGCCTCCGCGCCGTCGCCCTCGCCGCGCAGGCCATCGCCACCGGCGTCTCCGAGATCGCCGTCGCCGGCGGCATGGAGTCCATGAGCAACGCCCCTTACCTCCTGCCCAACGCCCGCAAGGGCCTTCGTCTCGGCGACGCCCAGGCCGTCGATTCCCTCATCAAGGACGGCCTCTGGTGCGCCCACTCCGGCATGCACATGGGCATGACCGCCGAGCTGGTCGCCGAAAAATACTCCATCTCCCGCGAGCAGCAGGACCAGTTCGCCCTCGAGAGCCATCGCCGCGCCGCCGCCGCCTGGAACGCCGGCCGCTTCGACGCCGAAACCCTCCCTGTCAACGTCCCCTCCAAAGACCCCGCCGCCCCGCCCCTCACCATCCGCCGCGACGAGTGCGTCCGCGACCACCCCTCCCTTGAAGCCCTCGCCAAGCTCCCGCCCGCCTTCAAGCCGGATGGCACCGTCACCGCCGGCAACGCCCCCGGCATGAATGACGGCGCTGCCGCCGTGGTCCTCATCTCCGCCGAGCGCGCCCTTAAGCTCGGCCTCCAGCCCCTGGCGCTCATCCGCGCCCAGGCCACCAGCGGCATCGAGCCCCGCTGGGTCATGATGGCCTCCGTCGCCGGCGTCCGCAAACTCCTCAGCCGCGCCAACTGGTCCCTCGATCAGGTCGATCTCTTCGAACTCAACGAAGCCTTCGCCGTCCAGGCCCTCGCCGTCACCGCCGAGCTCGGCCTCGACCCCGGCCGCGTCAACGTCAACGGCGGCGCCGTCGCCATCGGCCATCCCATCGGCGCCAGCGGCGCGCGCATCCTCGTCACCCTCCTCTACGAAATCGAGCGCCGCAACGCCCGCCGCGGCGTCGCCGCACTCTGCCTCGGCGGCGGCAACTCCGTAGCCCTCGCCCTCGAACGCCCCTAACGCAGTGCGTCACTTATTTTGTCGATTAAGTTCCGCTCGGGCTTGAAAGCCCGCGAAGCGGGCAAAAGACGTTAGCCCCAGGCGCAAGCCTGGGGAAAGAGGGCGAAATTGGCAAGCCCAGCCCCCGCATGGGGCGTAAGAGCAGACTCCAGACAGGCCAATTGGCAATGAACACTGAACAATTCTTCTGACGCATCACACTAGCAGCCCGTGGTACAGCCGATCTATAAAACGGCGCGCCGCTCAAACGCATCCCCCGACCCCTACCATCACTCTCCGCCGCGCCTCTCCTCCATATATTCGATGTACCCCAGAAGCGCGCCCCAGTGATAAAAGCGGTCGCTGCTTGTGACGTCGTCGCCCACGCCCGTGATGGCGTTGTAGTTTTCGTGTACGTGGCGCTTCTCGGTCCATTCCTTCAGGAACAGCGCGTACGACTTCTCCGCGAACTCCTGCCGCACCTGGGGATCGTCATAATTGCCGAGCCCCAGGTACACCAGATAATTCATCGGACCCCAAATCCGTCCCCGCCAATAATTCTGGTCGTGGAACGCCGGATCGTCGCGCTCGATCGACGGAATCACCCACTGCCCCCAGAATTCCTTCGGGTTGAGCAGGTGTTTCTCGATCATGGTGTGCGCCTGTTCCGGCGTGGCCGCCTGGGCCAGCAGCGGATAGAAATTGGTCGGCGACAACCGCATGTTGAACTCTCCCGTGTGCAAATCCTTGTTCAGGAAGATGCCCGCCTCGGGATCCCACAGCGTAGCCAGCTTGGCGCGATAGCGCGCCGCGCGCGCCTTCAGTTCCCCCTCGATCTCCGGCTTGTTCAGAACCTCCGCCATCTCCTTGAGCGCGTCGCAATCGGCGATGTACATGCTCATCAGCCCCACGTCGGCATACTCCAGCGTATGGGTCTGCGGGTTATACACCGACGTGTCGTACATCGGACTGTTATCCAGTCCCGACTCCAGAATCGCGCCCGCGCGCGTTCCCCGCGTCTTGTCGTCCAGGTTGCCCGGCGGATTCTCGCCATCGCTGCCCCATGCCAGATAGCCGTCGATCTGCCGATGCGCGTCCCACCACCGATTCCAACGCAGTAGCGGCTCAAACGCATCCTCCACAAACCAGCGGTCGTGAAATTTCCGGTAGAGGCCCAGCACCGTGATCGCCCCCACCGGCGGCTCCGAGCGGTCGAAGCTCTTCCATCCCCCGGCGCGCGCGTAGTTGGGCACGAATCCCTCCGGCGTTTCTTCGCGCAGAGTTTCGATGGCATTGGCGTAGGCCAGATCGCGGTCGCCGATGCCGGCCATGGTGGCCGCGAAAAACGTGTCCCAGTCGAAGATCACATAGCCGCCCCACCTTTCGCTCCACACGCGGCTCACCGGCGAAACCACCCGGTCGTGGGTGGGCTCGTAGATCGTGTCCCAGCCCAGCGTGGTTTCAATCGCATCCACCAGCGGCGCAGTCTTTTCCGCGCCGATCGAGCGCTCGTAGGCCTTATGCTGCGCGTCAATAGCCGCTTCAATCTCCGCCAGCGTCCGCCTCCGGCCCGTGCTCACGCCCACCGGTCCCGTCAGGTCCGCCGCGAAATACGCCCCGCCAATGGGAAGATCGATCAACTCGTTATTCGCTTGAGAGCCGCTCTTCGCCTGCGAGCCGGGAGGCGCGCACGTGCAGTAGACCGGAATCGTTCCCGCCGGCCCGCTCGTCTCGATCGAATCGGCCCTGCGCGCCGCCGTGCCCGGGCGGTTCCAGAGAAAATCCACCGTAAAGATGATGGTGGGCGGAAGGCCCCGGGCCGCAGTGCTGCCTCGCTCTCGCCCCCCAGCGGCGTAGCCAGAAAAACCAGGTCCTTCCCGTCCTGCGCGCTCTGCATGCGCCACTCGTGTCCGTGCCACGCGATGCGCAGATCGGTATAGCTGCCGTTCCACGAGTGCGGCCCCGGCGTCACCACTTCGGCGCCCGGCGTCAGCCGCCCGATCAGCGCATTCTCCAGATAAGCATCGCCGCTCACGGTGGTGTTATGTTTGAGCGACGCGTGAATCGCCAGCCCCTCGGGCAGCAGCACCTGCGTCATCACGCTATCCGTTTCCCAGCTATTCCAGCCCTGCGCCAGTTGCCGCTGCACCTGCCGGTACTCTGCGGATTCCGGCGTTGCGGCGGTCTGTCCGGGAGCAAATCGCGAATCGATCTGCACGGCCTGTGCGCGCGCGCCAGGCCCGCCGCATACCCACGCCATCGCCAGCGCCAGCAAAATCGCCGGCGCCACCGGCGTCATGGCGGCATAGGCTGAACCCGGCTTGGGGCATAAACCAAATTCCCGCTTCGGAGTCATGCCAGAAGTATAAGCATCTCACCGCTTGAGAAAAAGTAGTTCGCCAAGGCCCCTTGCGCCGGCTCTTTGCGCCGGGCGCTCTTGGGCTCCGCAATGGAAAACCCCTGTTCGCAGGTGTACTTTGGTTGAGGAAGGTGACGATGATCAACGGGATTTCGTGGACGATGGCGGCGGGCTGCGTTCTGGCCTGCGCGATGGCTCGGGCGCAGGCGCCTAATACGCTCACGCCGCAGCAGAAGCAAGAGGGATGGCAGTTGCTGTTCGATGGGCAGGACCTTCAGGGGTGGCACTCGTACCTTCAGAAGGGCGCGGGCAGCGACTGGTCGGTGGTGGACGGGGCCATCCAACTGAAGAAGTCGAATCAGGATCCGCCCGCGGATTATGCGGACCTGGTGACGGACGGGCATTACTCAAATTTCGATCTCAAGCTGGAGTGGAAGGCGCGGCCCTGCATCGACAGCGGGGTGATGTTCGACGTCGACGAGTCGCCCCAGTACCGCGATACCTACGACACGGGCGTGGAGATGCAGATTGCGGACCTGGCGTGTACGGTTCCTGACAGCCGCATCCTCATGGAGCGCTCCGGCGACATCTTCGACATGATCTCCGACAAGGTAGAGTGGGTGAAGCCGGCGGGGCAGTGGAACCAGTTTGAGATTATCCAGGACCACGGGCGCCTGCAGCTCTTCCAGAACGGGCGTCAGGTCATCGAGACCCAGCTGTGGGACCGCCATTGGAAGAAGCTGATTGCGGGAACCAAGTTCGCGCGCATGCCGGGATACAGCAAGTACCATGCGGGCCACATCTCGCTTCAGGGCACCGAGCCCAAAGGGGAGCCGGGGGTGAAGATCGGGTTCCGTAACATCATAATCCGGAAGTTGCCGGCGGGAAGTCACTGAATCTCTGCCAGCCCTTAACACGGCCGGAGTGGCAGATTTGACGTGGCCAGAGTGGCAGATTTGACGTGGCCGCAGTAGCAGAGATGAGCAGCGTCTTCCAAACGTTGCCTGGCGGAGCTAGCGCGTGATTTCGTAATGAATAAACTGTAGCGCCGGTCTCCAGATGTAGCGCCGGTCTCCTGACCGGCTGTCGCGCGGGCGTCCTCGCCCGCGCTCGCCAGACGTCATTACCAAATCACGAGGTCTGAATACTAGCGGCGCGATAGCATTTTCGGAAATTGTGTAGACCGGAACCGCGGCTGCCGGGTGGATTTTTTCCCAAGAAAAATCCACACCTACGGTTCTCATCAGCCCAAAGTATTTCCAAAAGTGCCGTAATCAATCCTTTCCACAACGGCGGAGTCGTCCGGATGGATGGAATTTGCATATCAAGTTGTTGTGGCCGAAGCCGATAAACGCAACTGGAGAGTCCATGGCGGCGGCCGTAGTCCAATCCGTCCACAACTCTGGCGATCCAGCCTTGGCGTCAATACGTGGACCGTATTCTCTAGTCCGCCAATCGATTCTGGATCTGCGCGGACGTGTTCATGCTTACGAATTGCTCTTCCGCGGAGGCCCGGCCCCTGACGGAGCTTCGGCTTTAAACGGCCTGATCGAGACCGCGGAAAACTTCGGCCTGGAGAAGCCCAGCGAGTTGAAGAAGTTGACTGGAAAGTTAACCGCATTTCTGCGCTGCCCATTGCAGGTGCTGAACGAGCAGCTTGCGCAGGTCCTCCCGGCCTCGCTCACGGTCCTCGAGATTGACCCGGGCCCTGAAGCTCCGCCTGAGCTGATCGGCATATGCCGGCAGATGAAGTCACTTGGTTTCCGGTTTGCCCTGGACGATTTCAGCAATCAGCCACACCAGAGAGCGCTGATGGAGGTGGCGGATTACATCAAGGTGGATTTTTGCCGGACCGCAGCCGAAGCGCGCCGAAGACTTTTGGAAGAGGTGCACGACAAGCCCGTCGTGATGCTGGCCAAGGGCGTGAATACACAGTTGGATTACCGGAGGGCGCGCGAAGAGGGCTTTACGCTTTGTGAGGGCTACTTCTTCCTGGAGCCGGTGGCGATGAGGAACCGGCGTCCGCCGGTGAACCAGATGCTGCGGCTGGATATTCTGAGGGCGTTGCAGCAGTACCCCATGGATTTGCACAAGGTAAGCCAGTTGGTGAAGCGCGACGGCCCACTCGCCTATCAGTTGCTGCGGCTGGTGAATTCGCCGCTTTGGGGAATGCGCCAGATTGTGGAATCGATCGAGGTGGCGCTGGTGGCAGTAGGCGAAGACGCCTTTCGCCGCATCGCCACGCTGGCCGTCGCCAACGAGTTCAATGGCGATCAGCCGCCCGAGCTGCTAAGCATGGCCATCCTGCGCGGACGCATCTGCGAAGTGATGGCATCGAAGCGCGGCCTGGATCCATTCGGACAATACTTGCTGGGGTTGCTCAGCCTGCTACCCGCGATGCAGGGCCAGCCCATGAGCGCAGTAGCTCCGGCCCTGCCGCTCAGCGCAAGCATCCTTGAAGCGCTGCTGGGCAAACGGTGTCCCGAGCGTGCCCTGCTGGGCTGGATGGAATACTGCGAGCGCGGCGATTGGGCGGCTTGCGATGCCGCTGCCCAAACCGATGGCCTGGATCAGGCAGAGCTATCCAGGGTCTACGTGGAAGCCGTAGCCTGGACCGAGTCAGCGCTGCATTCGGGTGCTTGAGTGAGCCTCCGAACACTCCACCCCTATAACTGGATGCTGACCGGCCACGTCTTCCAGATGTCGGCACAATAATCCCGGATCGAGCGGTCCGAGGAGAACTTGCCAATCCGGGCCACATTCAAAATCGACATGCGCGTCCACTGCTCCTGGTCCTCGTATGCCAGGCTCACCCTGTCCTGACAATCGATATAAGACTGATAGTCAGCCAGAAGCATATATTCGTCTTTTGTCAGCAGCGAGTTGACCAGCGGCTCGAACAGCGTTCTGTCGCCGTGGGAATACTCGCCGCTCGTCAGCGAATCGAGCACTTCGCGCAGGTTGGCGTTCGACTCGTAGACGATACGCGGATTGTAGCCTTCTCGCCTGCGTCTCTCGACCTCTGCGGCGGTCAGGCCGAAAAGGAAGAAGTTCTCCGCCCCAACCTCTTCGCGGATCTCGATATTCGCCCCGTCCAGTGTGCCGATGGTGATGGCCCCGTTCATGGCGAACTTCATGTTCCCGGTTCCCGAAGCTTCCTTGCCGGCCAGGGAGATCTGTTCGGAGAGGTCGGCCGCCGGGTATACCCTCTGGCCCAGCTTCACGCTGAAATCGGGCAGGAAAACCACCTTCAGGCGGCTCCTCACCACGGGATCGGCGTTGATGGCCTCTCCCACCGAGTGAATCAGCTTGATTATCAGCTTGGCCATGCGATATCCAGGCGCCGCCTTGCCGCCGAAGATGAAGGTGCGGGGCGTCAGTTCCACATTCGGGTCGCGCTGAATACGCTTCAACAGCGTCAGAATGTGCAGTACCTGCAGGTGTTGGCGCTTATACTCATGCAGCCGCTTAACCAGAACGTCAAAGATCGAGTCCGGATCGGTTTGAATCCCCAGCCGGGCGAGAATGTAGGCCGCAAGCTGCGCCTTGTTGTCGCGCTTAATCGCTCTCCACTCGTGGCAAAACTCAGCATCTTCAAGGTAGGGCTCCAGCCTGCGCAGCCTCTCGATGTCGCCGATCCACGCCGAGCCGAGCCGTGCGGTCAGCAACTCTGCCAGACGCGGATTGCTCAGCACCATCCAGCGCCGGGGCGTCACTCCGTTGGTCTTGTTGGAAAATTTTTCCGGACTCAGCGCATAAAAATCATCGAGCACGCTGTTCTTCAGCAGCTCCGTGTGGAGTTCGGCCACGCCGTTGATGGCATGGCTGCCTAACGCGGCCAGGTGCGCCATGCGTACAGTCTTCTCTCCGTTTCCACCGTCTTCATTGATCAGCGAGAGTCTTTGCACGCGCCCCGCATCGCCGGGGAATTTCTGGCGCACATTGGCGAGGTGGCGGGAGTTGATCTCCTCCACGATCTCCAGGTGGCGAGGCAGAAGTGTGCCGAACAAGCTGCGCGGCCATTGCTCCAGCGCTTCCGGCAAAAGGGTGTGGTTGGTATACGACAAGGTGTTCTGTGTCACATGCCACGCGCTATCCCACTCCAGGGAGTGCTCGTCCACCAGTAGCCGCATCAGTTCTGCAACGGCGATAGCCGGATGCGTGTCGTTCATCTGGATAGCGAATTTGCGATGCAGTTCCGCCAGGGGCCGGTTTTGCGCCAGTTGAATGCCCACAATGTGCTGGAGACTACAGGAGACAAAGAAGAACTGCTGGGCCAGCCGAAGTTCCTTGCCCTCCCAGCCTTCGTCATTCGGATAGAGAATCTTGGAGATATTCTCAGACGACACCTTGTCCGCCACCGCGCCCACGAAATCTCCATGATTGAATGTCCCGAAGTCGAAGCTCTCCACGGCCTGCGCCGCCCACAGCCGCAACGTGTTCACGGTGTTTGTCCGGTAGCCCGGAATCGGCGTGTCGTGGGGAACCCCCCGCACCACTCGGCTCGGAATCCAATTCACCTTGAAACGCCCCTGGGCATCCGTGTGGATCTCCGTATGCCCGCCCATCTTCACCTCAAATCCATCCTCAGGCCGTTCCAGCTCCCAGGGATTCCCGAAGCGCAACCAGTTGTCGGTCGACTCCACCTGCCATCCGTCGCGAATCTGCTGATCGAAGATGCCGTACTCGTAGCGGATGCCGTAGCCGATCGCCGGAATCTCCAGTGTGGCCAGAGAATCCATGAAGCAGGCCGCCAGCCGGCCCAGACCGCCATTGCCCAGCCCCGGTTCCTCTTCTTGTTCGATCAGTACATTCAGGTCGATGTCCAGTTGTCTCATCGCCTGTTCAGCCTCGTCATAGATGCCAAGATTGATAAGGTTATTGGCCAGGTGGGGTCCGGTCAGAAACTCCGCCGACAAGTAGCACACCACGCGTACATCCTGCGCCTGGTAGTTCTTCACTGTTGCTATCCACCGCTCCAGGATTCGGTCGCGCACCGCATGGGCGAGCGCCATATAAAGGTCGTTCAACGAGGCCCGCTCCACTGACCTGCCCTGCACAAAAAACAGATTGTCAAGAAACGATTGCGCCAGTGCCTCCGGCCCAAGCGCGGTTCTCCGGCCCTTTTGCGAACTCGGCTGCATCAACGATGTGGCGCTCGCTTCTGACATGATCACTTCGCTCCCCGCCGAGTACAGTATGGATCAATTCCAATTACTCACAATAACCTCGCACCAGCAGAGATACCGTGAGAGTAACTGCCTCTCGATAGTTGCGGAAGCTCGCGCGACCCATTCTGGAATCCACGTTCCCGTTTTGGGGACGGCCATACCTATCCCTAAGTAGTCACTGGGGATTCGTTGCGAAGTCCGCGCTGCGACTCGGCGCCGGGTGCCCCAGGTCTCGACTTTGAGACCTGGAAGGGTACGAATCTCAATTGTTCGGCAGGGCTCCGGTTGTCCCATCCTTTCCGCGTCCTTTACGGAAAGGGTGGGAGACCCCGCCGACCACTAACCACTAATCACTAACCACTAACCACTCCCAAATCCCCGCCCCCACCACGCGACCCTCCGGAGCGGACGCATTCCTAAACGCCGGCCGCCCTTTCAGAACCCATCGGTGTCGGCGAACGCACTGGCGTTTCGGCAAAAAGCGAGCCGAATGGGCGCAATTTTCAGCCTGTCGCGGGCTAGAAAATAGCCCGACACCGAGCAGTCCTGGCTAATCTCTCTCAGTAATCCGTCGAAATGAACAGCCCTATGCCCCCGGCACGAGCGTGAGAACTTTATCGATCGCTGCAATGATGTCGCCGGCCATCGCGAAATGCGAGGCAATCGACGAAATCTGGCCGCGCAAGGTCTTGAGGCCTTGATTCGTGTAGCTGATTTGCGTCCGCAGCGCCTCGAAGATGGCCGTGTCCGCACTGAGCTTGTACTCATCGTCCTTGGTGAGAACCTGATCCACTTCATCCCGCCACGCGTTCAACGCTTGAACAGTAGCCAGATCCATCGTGCTGTCTATGCCAGCCTGAATCTTGTCATATAAATCCTGATAGGCCGCTCTTACGTCGGGCGTGAGCGGAATGGTGGGCCAGCGGGCAGGTTATCTACAGGCGGAGTAGCCATGGTCTTAGCTCCTTTGGTTCAGTTTGTCGGCAACGATGAGTAGAACGTGCCGAGGTTCTTTCCCGCAGCGGCAAGGTCGGCCAGCTTGTCTTTCAAGGTTTCGGGATTATTATGTTGTGCCTCGGCGGCCAACGCATGATGGGTCAGTGCTAGCTTTACGATGGCTTCGCGAAGAGTCGAGAGCCTCTCGTTGGCGTCCCGCTGCTGCCGGGCAATCTCAGGCAGTTTCATGATCTCTGCGCGGAGCTCTTCGGGATTCACATTCTTGCCGGGCTGCTCGTCCTCAAGGATGAACTGTTTTTGCAGGTTGAGGATTCGATCGTAATCGCGCTGTTCAAAACCTTGAAGCGTTTGAATGTCGTCGGCAAGAACCTTGCAGAGAGCCTGAACATGGGGGTCCATCTCCACGATTCTGCCAGGCAGCTCCTTTTCGACTGTTCGACTCACCAAAAACTGTCCGAGCGCGTCGATACCGGTGCTGATGCCGTTTCTGACCGCCGGCGAAACCAGTGGCGCAGCGCGTAGACGTGGTGGTGCTGGTCGAGCCGGAGGCCGTGGTGACGGTTGTCGTGGTCGTCGAGGCAGAAGCCGCGGCGATTCCCAGCACGCTCTCAATCGAAGGCGCCAGATCGTTGCCAAGCGAAGTCAAGTTGTTCCCCACGGACTTTGAAGCCGCATCGAGGTCCGGAGAGTCGCTGCCTTGCGCGATTTCGATCAGGGACTCGGAGTAAACCTGAAGGGCCGCCAAAACCGCGAGCCTGGCTTGAATATCTTTCTCCGAGAGCAGCACCGGTGTACTGCGCGGATTATAGGTGGCGTTCTTGTTTTCGTACGCAACCACCGCCTCGTAGTCGGCGCGCAGATCATGAAGCGTCACCGCGTCCCGATACGCGGCAGCCGATTGATCCACGACAGGGGCCAGCGCGGCGGAAAGCGCGGTGGCGTGCTTAGCTAACGGCGAGGAGGAACACCCGGCAAGTACGGCACAGAGGATCAAGGACCCAGCCGAGAGAGCGGTCACACCTAACCCTCCCCGAGCCTTGCGGGATATCAATAGCTCGCTGCATTTCACACCTGCATTTGAGACCTTGATCGGGCGGCTGTCAAGCTTCAGGGCCGTTCATTCTCACCACTATAATCTGTGGTGCCCGCAACCAGCTCCGGACGGGTGTAGACTTTCCGCAACTATAGGGCCGCAGCCAGTACCACGAACAATTGTGCATTTTTCGAAGGGTTCTGTTTCTTTGCATCTAGTACGCGTAGAGGAGCATCGTCCAGTTCGAAAGTAGGAGGAATCCGGCATGGGAAAACGAATCGTGTTTTGTGCCGATGGAACCTGGCAGGCCCCGGTGAACAATACCAACGTTTACAGGCTCTATAAAGCGCTAACCGTAGCCTCCGATCAGGTGACGTTTTACGACGACGGAGTGGGCGCCGACGCAACGGGGTTGGATCGAATCCTCGACGGAGCCTTTGGCCAGGGAATTCTCCAAAAGATACAGGACGGCTACACCAAGATCTCCCACGTGTACGAATCGGGCGACGAAATTTTCCTGTTCGGCTTCAGTCGCGGAGCATATACAGTCAGGGCCTTGGCAGGGATGATCATGGCATGCGGCGTACCAACCGGTGCCTTTAGCGATGACTGCGTCACGCAAGCCTTCGCGGCGTACCGCGATCCGGCCAACCGGGCATCGATCCTTGCAGGGCTCAAGGCGTGCGGCTTTGGGCCGGCAACCATCCAGATGATTGGTGTGTGGGATACAGTAGGCTCGCTCGGTATCCCTGCGATTTTCGGCCAAGTGGACTACAAAAAATATGGCTTCCTCGATACCAGCCTCAATCCGTATATCAAGAACGCCTTTCAGTGCCTGGCATTGGATGAAAAGCGAGCGCAGTTCCCGGCAACGCTCTGGGATGGTGACCCGGCGCCAGGCCAGGCGGTTGAGCAGGTGTGGTTTTCCGGTTGCCACGGAGACGTGGGCGGAGGAACTGCCCAAGGCGGCGGAGTAGATGCGGGAACCAGGCTTTGCGACATTACGCTTGGCTGGATGATCTCCAAGGCGCAAAGGACAGGTATTACGGTCGACCCCGCGATCGCCGCGCAGTATGCGACATTTCCCGCGGAGGTCGCCCTAGACGCAATTCGTGAGACGTGGACCCCCGTCGACGGCCCGCCCCACCTGCGCCCGGTTGCGTCGGAAGCTGAAGTCTCGAACAGCGTTGCAGTGCGCTTGCAGTATGCCTTAACTTACGTGCCCGGGTCCCTGACGGTTGAAAATGGCGCTCTAGCGGACAGTTATTCAATCGTGAAGATTGTCGACGAGAACGCGTTCTAGGCGTTTGCCCTGATTTCGTGGCCGCGCTAAGGTTATGCGGCCGGATAGGCGCTTTCGCCGCCGCGGAAACGCATTCCATCTTAGAGGAACTGTTTGCTGGCATTTTTGCAGCACGGGCTACCTGCAAACTCCCTACAATTCGCCTAGTCGTCAGCGAAATAAGGACCCAGGCTTCCTCGGACGACGTAAACAGCCCCAATCACTCCGCGATGTCCAGCACAGCCGGGCAGCAACCCGCATCGGTCCCCGCCCAACGCCCCCTTGCACCCAGCGCAGCCTCCGCTGCCCGGGCAATCAACCCGCCGCCTTCGCCGCCAACGCCGCCACCACCGCAATGTTCTGCATGAGTTCCTCCGGAACCCCGTGCCGCTCCTTCAGATACTCCGCGCTGTTGTACGAAAGCCGCACCCTTCCTTGTCCGTCCTCCCAAACCAGAATCTTCAGCGGCAGATCGATGGCGATGCTGGGACAAGCGAGCATCAGGGGAGTGCCGGCCTTGGGGCTTCCGAAGATCAGCAGCTTGGTGGGAGGCATTGTCATTCCCGCCTTTTCCGCCTCACCGCTGTGGTCGATCAGCGCGAACAGGGTCACTCCCCTAGCCTCCAGGAGCCTCCTTAGCTCTTCCACCGTCTCGTCCACGGTGTGATGGCCAGGGATATCGATGATTCCCGCCCCTGTCGTTTGTGTCATACAAGCCTCCCTCCTGTTTCCCGGTTGCGTGTAAGTCGGCCTTCAAACTGTCAAGAAACCTGACTCCTGATCGCCGGCAACTGACAACTGATCTCCGTTCTCTGTTCTCTATTCTCTGTTCTCTGTTCTCTGTTCTCTGTTCTCTGATCTCTGCCACCCCCACAGTCAACTTCCCCCGCGAAAGACCACCCCCACGCTGCCCCGCCAATCACCGCCAAAGTACCGCGTCGAGGCACTTTGCCGCCGTCATTTTGCAAAATAGTGCGCAATTGTCGGTAAACAATTTGTCTAATCCGCGCAATTGTCGGCAAATAGATTTTCCCGCGCAGGAAATTGCCGGTAATATCCCTCCGCGCTTCGCGAAGCACCGGGCCAACATTTGGCGCTCCCGCCTGAACTTCCAAGCCAACATTTGCGCCCCTCCCGTAAACTGTAGAGCCAACATTTCAAGCCCTTAAAGAAGCTCAGGACGATGCCATTGCCGCCCCGCCCCGCCAACCCCTGACAACTGATAACTGACAACTGACAACTGATCCCTGATCCCGATCCCCGCCCCCGGCGCTTTCAGAACCGTGCTTCAAAAGCCCGGAAGCGGCGCTCCAACTGCCACTGTTCGCTGGCCTTCTGGCTGCTGTCGATAAAGGCTTTGCAGGCGTGCGTAGGCCGGTCCGCGCCCAGCGCCTGGCCGCGGCAGGCCGCCACGGGGAGGGTGAAATCGTCCCCCCTGGCCCACAGGCTTGCGCCGGGCAAAAAGGCGTGCTCCAACCCCATCCGCGCCAACAGCTTAAGTTGCTCATAACTAAGGTGATATTCTTCCGCGGCCATCACGTACTCGTGGGTCAGGTCGATGCGGCTCACGCCCTCGTCATCCGTGGAGAGCGCCACCGGCACGTGCGCGGCCAGGTAGATGGGGAAGGGGTGATCGGCGCCTTTGATGCCTAGAATCATGGAGTTGGAGGTGAGGTTGATCTCGACCATGATGTGCTTCTGCGCCATCTCGTGAATCAGGCCCCACGGGTCGTTCTCGTACATTACGTCCACGCCGTGGCCGATGCGCTCGGCGTGAGCGATCTCGACGGCCTGGCGGATGTGGAAGCGCAGCCCCGCGGGCGGGACCATCCCCGGAGCCAGCTCGCCCGCGTGCAGCGTGATGTGGACCCTGGGGTAAACCGTGTGCAGATAGCCCACCATCTTCATCTGTAACGTGTAGTCGCGCATGGAGATATAGCCGTCCTCGGGCATCACGAAGTTGATGCCGACAAAGCCGCCCCTCTGCCCCCGAGTATTGCCGGTATCCATGTCGGCCTGGACGGTTTCAAAGCCCAAAAGCGCCTGCGCGAAGACCTGCTCGGGCGGGTAGCCGCGCAGAATCTGGTAGATGTAGCGAATCTCGACCGCGCAGCCGGGAGCGGCCTGAGCGGTTCCGCAGTGCTCCAAGCGGAGGCGCCCATCTTCGGCCTGGCGCACCTCGGCGCGGTCCGGGTTCACCTCGTCGCGCAGGCCGCGTGCGAGCAACTCCTGCCGCAGGCGCGCGAAAGCCTCCCGGTCACCCCGCTCCAATTCCGCATTCCAGCCGATGGCGTTGGCAATCTGCACGGCGTGCGTAAAGGGTGGCGTGTCCATAAGCTCCAGATACTGCACATTTTGTGCGGCGGCGAGGCTGGCTATCTCGTCCACCCACTCGCCGAGATGGCTTTTGTTCAGGCCGTCGAAACGGTCAAACGTGGCGAAAAACTGGTCGTGGCCGGTCCAGCCGGGCGTGGGCACAAAACCCCGCATCGAAAAGGCGTCAATCAATTGGTCGTAAAGCACTTGACTGGCCGAGCTGATGTTTCCTGAAAGCTCCGACGCCGGAATGAGGTTGCCAGCGCATGGCGGCTGGGCAAAGCTAAGCACCTTAGGGTCAATGCACAAGCCGTCTTCGCCGGCGTCGCGGATGAAGGTTTCAGCGTACACCGAGCCCGAAAGGTGCATGTGCAGGTCAGAGCCTTTGGGAAAGATGGCCAGAAACGCCCGCAGCGCCGTGGGCCCGGTTTTTAGAGCTGCTGCATAGGCGCGGGCGGCGGCCTGGGCGCCGGGCGCGGATGCGGCGTAGGTTTGGCCGCGCGCACCGGCGGGCAGGGAGCAAAGGACGACGGCGAGCGCAAGAGCGAGACTAGCGACGGACCGGCGAAGCCTGCGCATGATTGCCTTCCAGTGTAGTGCAGAATCGGGGACCCGCAAGGGGTTTCGGATCAGCCTCTTCGTCGGGTGCGACTCCCGCGTGGGCCTCAATCTGCGTTGGGGAAAGAGCGCGTCATTTGCCTGAAAGGGCCCGCTTCAGCGATACTTAGGAGGCGTCTTAAGCGAAGCACGGGTTCCCTTCGTGGGGCGAGCGGTTGGACGTATTCGCCGCGTATGGTATGGAGTCGGCTCTGTGCAGCCTGCCGGCGGCGCCGCTCAAAACCGGCAATCAGGATTTGAATTTCTGGAAGGAAGCGTATCGCAGTGGTTATGATTCGTCTGGCGCGCGTTGGCGCCCGCAAGCAGCCTTACTACCGCATCGTGGTCATCGAGAAGGATCGCGCCCGCAATGGCCGATCAATCGAGGTTGTTGGAACCTACAACCCGCGCACCAACCCCGCCACTGTGGATTTGAAGCACGAGCGCATCGCCCATTGGCGCGGAACGGGCGCGCAACTCTCACCCACGGTCGCGAAACTGGTGGCCAGGAATCCCGCGCCAGCACCCGTTCCAGCTCCCCCTGTGGAGCAGAGCGCGGATTCGCCCGCAGCCTGATTCCGCCTGTTGCTTTGCCAATCCTGGGCGCCGGCATTCTGCCGGCGCGCAGACAATTGCCGCGGGCTGCAGGCGCGTATTGTGATACTATTCGCCCACAGGTCCTAATTCATTATTCCGAACTCAGTTGGTCAGGGGCAAGGGCATGACCCAATACGAGATGGTTGCAGTCGATAAGCTGGTCCGCGAGATCGCTCAGGCCTTGGTGGATGAGCCGGGAGCCGTTGAAGTCGAATCTGTCGACCGGGACGAGAACACGGTGCTCAAGCTCCGGGTTGCGCCCCAGGACGTGGGCAAGGTCATCGGCAAACAGGGGCGCACTGCCCGGTCGGTGCGCACCATTCTGGGCGCGGTGAGCATGAAGCTGCATCACCGCTATACGCTGGACATCCTGGAAGATGAACCGGAGGATGAGCCGGAGAGCGAAGCCTAAGATGGCGGCTTCCCGCAACCGCGGCGAACTGCGGAGCCGGAGATGACCGAGCCGGAGGCGGCGGAAGAGTGGGTGTGGCTGGCGCGGATTCGCCGCCCCCAGGGACGCAAGGGTGAGGTCTTCGCCGAGATCCTTACCGATTTTCCCGAGAGATTTGCCGAACGCAAGCGGCTATGGCTGCTGAGCGGGGAGACTGAGGCGGGTGAGAGCAGCTCCATGCAGAGGCAGGCCCAGGCCGAGGCGCAGGCGCAGGCCGGTGCGGGTGCCCCGGGTCCCTCGCATTTGGGGACCCGGGAGACCAAGCCCATTGATCTACAAGCCTATCAAGTTGAGCTGACCAACCATTGGCCCCACAAGGGCGGCGTGGTGCTGCACTTTGCGGGCGTGGATTCGATCTCGGACGCCGCGGCGCTGAACGGGCTGATGGTGGCGATTCCACGGGCGGAGCGGGCGGAGCTGGACGCGGACGAGGTGTATATCGGCGAGCTGACCGGGTGCACGCTCGTGGATGTGGCCAACGCCGCCGAAACTGGCCGCCCACCCGCCGAAGTTGGAGTCATCGAGGACGTGGACCGGACGGCAGGCCCCGTGGCTCTGCTGGTGGTCCGCGGCGCGGCAGGCGAAGTGCTGATCCCGTTTGCGAAAAGCTACCTGCGCAGGATCGACCTCGAAGCGCGGCGTGTAGAGATGGCGCTGCCGGAGGGGCTGGTCGATTTGAATGCGCCGGCGCGTTAGCCTATATCATCGGCGGTATGCGGTTCGAAATCGTCACCATCTTTCCGGAATTCTTCAGCGGCATCTTCGCGCACGGCATCGTGCGCCGGGCGCTGGCGGAGGGGTTGGTGACGATTGGCATTCACGATTTGCGCGCCTTTACGCACGACCGTCATCGCACCGTGGACGACCGGCCCTTTGGCGGCGGCGAGGGGATGGTTCTGAAACCGGAGCCGCTGGCGGAGGCGCTGGAGGCGCTTGGCGTCGGGCCGAAGGAAGAGCGAGACGGTCAAGCCAGCAGCGATCCCACCCTTTCCGCAAAGGGACGCGGAAAGGATGGAGCACCCTCAGCTCGAAGTGGGGCGCGGGTGATTCTGCTGTCGGCGCAGGGCAAGGTTTTCACGCAGGCGGTAGCGCGCGATCTTGCCGCCTTGGAGCGCGTAGTGCTGATCTGCGGCCGCTACGAAGGCGTGGACGAGCGCATCAACGAGATCTACTGCGACACGGAGCTTTCGATCGGCGATTACGTGCTGAGCGGAGGCGAGCTGGCTGCGGCGGTGGTGGTGGACGCGGCGATGCGGCTGGTACCCGGTGTGCTGGGCAACGAGGCATCGGGCGAGTTCGAGAGCTTTGGTGCAGCCGATGCGGAAATCGCCGGCGGCGATCCGGGCGTGCCGCGCTCGCAGCACGGCGCGGGCGGGCTGCTCGACTACCCGCACTACACGCGGCCGGCGGAGTTTGGCGGGCTGCGCGTTCCGGAGGCGCTTATCAATGGCGATCACCTCGCGATTCGCCGCTGGCGGCGGGAACAGCAGCTGCGCAAAACGCTCAGGAATCGCCCCGATTTGCTGGAGCGCGCCGTACTCAGCCAGCAGGACCGCGAGCTGCTCAAAGGCCTGCGGCGGCAGCCGCGCTGATCGCAGTTCCTGCCAATTTACGGATGCTGCTCGACTGCGATGCCAACCGTTGCCGTGTTGCCGGAGGCGGCTAGGCCGAGGGTATCGGTGGCGACGCCGGGAAGGGACCCAGGGGTGAAGGTGACCGTGCCATCGACGGCGGAGGTCGCGGAGCCGGACTGGGCGCCGAGCAGCGCGCCTTGGGTGCAGACCGTGTGCGGGGCGCAGGGCGGAGACCAGGCGTAGAGAGCCTGATAGAGGACCACCGTGCCGCCGGCCATGGGGTTGCCGTCCATATCGAGGAGGCGGAGGACGATCTGGCTGGGCGTACCGAAGACGGCGAGGCTCTGAATCGTGCCCGAGACAGCCTGGAGCATGGCATACTCAGGGCGCGCGCCGAAGGCGGTAAAGGCCACGCACTGATTGGTGCCATTGAGGCAGGCGTTGATCGAGGCCGATTGGCCTTCGGCGAGCGGGCCCACGGTGAGGGTCTGGGTAGCGATTCCGGCGGAGCTGGTGGTCGCGGAAGCCGAGCCTTGGACGGTGATTCCGCCGCCGGATACGGGCTGCCAGGCGACCGACTGACCCGCTGCGGGAACGCCGTTATTCAAAACCAGGGCTTGGACGGTCCAGGTAAAGGTGGCCCCGGCGGCAAGCGAAAGCTGGGGGGTGAGCGCGGCCAGCGCGGGCGGCGTTCCGCCGGCAAACTGTGCCTGCAGGCTGGAGCCGTTGGTGAGCGAGGCGGTGACGATCGACCACGTGCCGTCAATGGCGGTGACGTTCATGGAGGCGCGGCCTTCGCCGGTAGCGGTCACCGAGCAGGTGGACAGGCCGCAAGCCAGCGTGGCCGTGCCGGAGGTGACGGTGTAAAAGACGGTGACGCCGCCCGCCGGAGCGAGATTGGGGCCAAGAGCGGTGACGGTGAAGGGAAGAGGCACGCCGATGGGCACAGTGCCGGAGGGCGCGGTGACGAGGGTGAGCGCGTCGCCCGTCCCAGAGTCGTAGCTGACGCCGCTGGGGATGACGGCGGCGGCATAAAAGAGAGGCTCGTCGTCCACCTCGACATCAACCGAGCCGGTGACGCCGGTGGCGGCTGCAGGGGCGATGGCCGTGATCTGGTTGGGCGAGATGCTGGTGACCAGAGCGGGCTGGCCGCCGACCAGCACTGTGTCCGCAAGGCGAAAGCCCATGCCCTGAATGACGATAGGGCCGCCGGAGGCGGGCAGGCGCTGGGGCTGGACGGTGTCGGCGTAGAGCAACCAGCCGTTGTAGGCATAATCGGGACGGCCGTCGCCGCGCAGGTCGGCGATACCGGCGCGCACGATGTCGTCGCCGTCGGTGGCCACACGCAGCCAGGTTTCGCCGGTGACCAGGCCGTTGAGGCCCGGAGCTCCGCCCACGGCGGGCGCGCCCACGGCATCAAACGCGTCCCAAACGCCGATGGCAGGCATAGCCTTGAAATTGGAGGGCGCGCCGGTTTCGTCCAGAGCCTGGGTCACGATGGTGAAGATGCGATTGCCGCGGACTGGAAAAGTAAGCCAGTCGGTTTGGCCTACCTGGCTCAGGCGGCCGGCCCAGAAGCCGCTCGCGGGAACGGAGCGCGGTTGAGCCTCAGCGCCGATGGCGTCGTCGTAGCCGCCCGCGGCGGAATCAGAGACGGTGACGTTGAGGGTCTGCGTGCTGCCCGCCGCGAGGTTGGGCAGGGTGACGGCGTTGAGCGTGCCGGAGGGCGTGACTTGGCCTTGGGCGTAGGGGCCGACGGAGTCTTCGAGGATGTAAAGCGGATTCATCGCCTCGAAGGTGACCTGATAGTTAGCCGTGGTGACGCCGGGAGGCAGCGGAATGCCGCTCAGATCGAAGTAGCCCTGCAAGTCCGGATCGTTCGATCCCCACATCGCCAGCGGGTTGCCGTTGGCGTCATCCCAGCCGGTGACCGGATTGCCGTGGTTGCCGCTGAAGTAGGCGCCGGTGACGAAACTCACCGTGTACTGGTAGAGCGGATTGCCGTTGGCGTCGAGAGGGCGAGCCACGACGTTCAGGCCCTGCATCCCATAGCCGCTGCGGAAGCTGACCGTGCCCTGGATGGAGACGGTGTTGGCCGCGGTAATCTCTTTGCCGGGAAAGCTGGCGAGATTGACCGCGGTGATGGGATACATGCGGTTGAGGGCGGCGATGTCGTCGTAGCGCAGCACGGCGGGGTTGGGGATGCACTGGCCGCCGCTGGGCCCGCAAACGCCGCTCAGGGGCTGCATGACCGGCCAGCCTAGCGTGCCATTGGCTTCGCCGTTGGTGAGCGCGCCGGGGTTGACCTGCGAATAGTCGAGGTCCAGGATGCGGCCGAAGGCGCGCTCCAGCTCGTAGCTCATCATTTCGAGCAGGTTGGTGTTGGTGGCGCAGAGGCCGTTGAGGATGATGATGCCGTGAGCGATGGTGGCGTCGGGGTTGAGGTTATCCATCCAAACGTAGACGCCGTTGTTCTGGCAGGAATCGGGCTGGCTCGTGGTGGCGCCGAATAGAGTGTCGATGACCGAGCCGTCGGCGTCGTAGATGACGCCCAGCGGATAGTTTGTGGCCGAGGGCGTTACGTCGGCGGGCGCGGCAAACTGGCTGGAGGAGTTGACCTGGACGTCGGAGCCGTTTACTTCCTCGTTGAGCGGGCCCATGTCGGTGAGCGTGACGCCAGCGGTGGGAACGGCGTTCCAGAGAGCGGCGGCGGCATCCACCATGGCGGTGGCTTGCTGGTTCGACACGAAAGCGTTGAGGGGACCTTGATCGACGTAGTAATTCACCTGCCCGCCGGCCCAGTGGATGGGCTGGC
Organism: uncultured Acidobacteriota bacterium; assembly: GCA_963808795.1. GTDB lineage: Bacteria > Acidobacteriota > Terriglobia > Terriglobales > Acidobacteriaceae > Telmatobacter. The sequence goes on along the minus strand of CAWEGL010000019.1, from coordinate 31,816 downwards.
CGAGAGCGGCGGGATTGAAGAAGCTGGCGCCGGCCACGTACTTTGGTCCGCCAGCCAGGGCGGCAGCAGGCCCCAGGATTAGCAGGGCAAAGGCAAGTGGGCGAACTGTGCGCCAGCGGCGCGCTGCGCTGAGCGCGGGCAAAGTAGTAACGGTGGACACGGATTCCCCCGGACGGGAAAATCAGCGGCATCTCATCATCCAGCCGATTACTGCTTGGATTAGAGATTTCTCAGATACTGCTTGAATAACTTCCAGAAACCGGCCCGCCATTGCGCGCCCATTCGACGTTGAGCACTGAGGTTGCACGGCGGGCAAGGATAGTGGTGTGCACGATTTCTCCTTGACGCGGGCGATTGCTCTCTGCGATGCTCCGGGGGCGGATACCTGCACCCGAGTTTTGTCCGCTTTTCTCCGGTCGCTCCCAACTCTCTCCCCAGGCCGGTGCGGAACGAGTGTCGTGACGCGGCAGGCCGCGAAACCGGGACTTGAGAAAGACGGCAAACTTGCGCGCGAATCATCCAGAGGAGGAACAATGAAAAAGTATTTTGCGGAGTTTGTGGGCACTTTTATCCTGGTGCTCTTTGGCTGTGGGACAGCGGTAATCGCCGGCGACAAGGTAGGCATATTGGGCATTGCGTTCGCCTTCGGGTTGGCGCAGGTTGCGGCGATCTACGGAATCGGCCCCATCTCCGGCGGCCACGTGAACCCGGCGGTGAGCTTCGGTGTTTGGACCGCGGGGCGGATGTCTTTCAAGGACATGGTCGGCTACTGGGCAGGACAGTTCCTGGGCGCCTCGCTGGCCGCGTGGGTGCTGTGGGTTATTGCGCGCGGCGTCACCGGAGGCTACAACATTGCAACCAGCGGGTTGGGGCAGGATGGCTGGGGTCCCGGCTACCAAGGCGGTTACGACATCACTTCGGCCATCGTGTTTGAGTTTGTGGCCACGCTGATCTTTGTGATCGTGATTCTCGGCTCGACGCAGAAAAGCGCGCCGGCGGGATTTGCCGGACTGTCGATCGGCATTACCCTGCTGGTCATACACATCTTCGGGATTCACATCACCGGCGTGAGCGTGAATCCGGCGCGAAGCTTGGGGCCGGCTCTGCTGGTGGGTGGGCACGCGCTGGCGCAGGTCTGGCTATTCTTGGTGGTCCCGAGCCTGGGCGGAATCGCGGCGGGAATGTTGTTCCGGACCAAGGCGCTGGAAGCGGCCTAAAACCGCTGCCAAGCCTTATCGGGAACTGCGGACGCCCGGATCCTCCGGAGCGGTCAACCACTGCGGAGGATCAGGGCGCCGCGGCCACGGCGGGAAAACCTCGCGTCTGCGGCGGATGCACATCACTGGGCGAATAACGCCCGCTCTGCTACAGTGGGGATGGCGTTTCCGATCCCCCTGCGCAGCCTGCGGCGGCCGATATCCATGACGGTTACACCACAATCCTCCATACCGGAATTGGCGCCCTTTCGCATCCAGCCCACCTACGTTAAACGGGTTTGGGGTTCTCGCGATCTGCGCCCCTGGTACGAGAATGTGGCGGAGGGGCAACCAGTCGGCGAGGTCTGGCTGACCGGGGACGAGTGCCGGGTGGCGACCGGCTCCCACGCCGGAGAAAGCTTAGGCGCTCTGTTCAGTAAAGCCCACGAAGCTCTGCTCGGCCCGGATGCTCCTGCACCCCAGTCGCCGCTGCTGATCAAAGTGTTGTTTGCCAAGGAAAAGCTGAGTGTGCAGGTGCATCCCGATGACCAGATGGCGCGCAAGTATGGCCAGCCGCGCGGCAAGACGGAGTGCTGGTACGCGCTGGCGGCGGAGCCGGGAGCGCAGGTGGCCGTGGGATTCAAGTCCAGCGCCACTCTCGTCCAAATCAAGGAAAGTATTCACGCGGGCACGCTCGAAACGTTGCTGAAGATCCTGCCGGTGGAGGCGGGCGACTTGATCTTTGTGGATGCCGGAACGGTCCACACCATCTGGCCAGGAGCGATTCTGCTGGAGACGCAGCAGAACTCCGACGTGACATACCGGATGTACGATTACGGACGCCCCCGCGAGCTACACATTGAAAAATCTCTGGAGGCCGTGCGGCTCGCGACGCGAGCGGGCAAGATCGCACCGCGGGAGCTAGCGGACCGGACGTTGCTGATCGATGCGGAGCACTTTCGCGTGGAGCGGATTCCGATAGCCGGCAGCCGGACAAGCGCCAGCCTGCGTGGCCCTGTCCTGGCTGGCAAAGATGAACGGCCGCGGGGTTTGGCCTACCTTTTCGCCGCCGCCGGGGCCGGCACGATCTCAGGGCAAGGCTTCGAGCCGGTCGAACTGCCTCCGCGCGGAATCGTGGCCGTGCCGGCAGCCGCGCCGGAGTTCGTTCTCGAGGATCGCGGCGGCCTCGACCTGATTCGCATCACTCCAAACTCGCCGGAAAGATCTGGATGACAGCGGCCGGACCGGGGGCAGACGAAGGCTGTGGGGACTTCATGGAAGCGGGTGGTAGAGGATAGTCTAGAAGGGTACCGGAAACCAGTCACAGCGCCCGCTCCGAAGCCAAGCCCGGAAGCGCCAGGTTTGCCACTCGAAAGCAGCGAGGAGAGTTTCAAGTTGAAGAGAACGTTGTTGTTTTCCAGTTTGGCCGCGATTGCGGGCGCGCTTCTGCCCCTGGCGGCCGCCAGCCAGGTTGCCCCAGAGGCAGAGCCGGGCCCAGCCCGGCGGGGCGCGCCCACTTACAAATACGAGATTTTCGCCGCCTACTCCTATACCAGCATCAATCAGGTCAACCATTCGCAGCGGGGATTGCAGGGCTTCGAGGCTAATTTCACCCGGGATTGGGGCAGATTCTTCGGCCTCACCGCCCAGGGTAACTACTACAAATACTCTGCTGGCACCGGCACCAATGGCATTTCCAACCCTGGCAACCCGTCGGTGTATTCGGTCTTCGCGGGCCCCCAGCTCAACGTGAAGATCACCAGTTCACTCAGTGGGCTCCTTTATGGACTGTTGGGCACCGAACACACGGGCGGCGAAAACATGAGTCCCGACACCTCCTTCTCGGGCGGCTTGGGCGGCGGCTTGACCTATAGTCTGAACCCGCGCTGGGCGCTGCGCGTGACCGGCCAGAAGGTGGGCGGCTCGTTTTCAGTGACCGGAAATAACCAGGGTCTCGGCCTCTCTCCTCACGTGACCTGGAATTCGAGCGCAGCCGTGGGCGTGGTGTACAGGTTCTGAGCCAGGCGCGCGCCCAAGCCCCATCCTCACAGGATTTCTCATTGGCTGAGAATTGAGTCCTATGCGCGGATCTCAATTTCGGCGTTTGCCCCAATCGTACCTACTTTTGCATCCCCGGTTCCTCTCCGCTTGTGGCTCTGGACTGCGTTGCTCTTCGTCTCACAGTCTAACCCACTATCAGCGCACTGGATCCGCTCACTCCATAATGACTAATTAGGCGCGCCCTTGGCCTCCGCAGTGGCGAAGGTGCACTCCCGGCACTGACACATGCGACGCAGATACTCCCAGGAGTAGATGCCGCTGGTGTGGCCGTCGAGCCAGTTGAACTGCAAGGCGTAGCGGCCCACGGGATGAACGCTGGCCGGCTTGGGCGGCGGCGCGTATAGGGGCAGTAGCTCGGCGGACTTGGATTTAGGCTGGCCCGGCTTGCGGCCTTCCGCATTGCGCTCCTCCACGCAGGTGGCGCAAGGACAGGCGTTGCGCAGCCAGGCAAAGCTCCATGCGCTCTTGTGGCCGTCGGCCCAATCGATTTCCAGCCCCTTGCCTTCGCTCAGCAACACGCGCACCTTCTCCGGCGTCACAGCGATGCGGGGCAGAGGGCGGTTATCTTCCGTTTCCCTGGCTTGATCCTCTTGGGAGGCAAAGCGAATGCCTTCGTGGCTCATGCCTCCATTTTAATTGCCGATTGAGGCCTTTGGCGTGCCATCTGTCCTGCGCCGCTGTTGCCGGGAGCGAGCAGGCCATACACTGAATCTATGCCGGGATTTCACGTCGAACACTTCGGGTGCAGGGCGGCGCGCGCCGACGGCGAGGCGATCGGCGAACGTCTGCGCGCAGCGGGGCACTGTGCGCGGCAGGCCACGGAAGCCGATGTGGTGATCGTGAACACGTGCAGCGTGACGGCCGAGGCTGACCGGGCGGCACGGGCGTTCATCCGCCGCTCGCACCGGCTGAATCCGGCGGCGCGGATCGTGGTCACAGGCTGCTATGCGCAGCGCGCGCCGGAAGAATTGGCCGCGCTGGCGGGCGTGGCCGCAGTGGTCGGCAACAGCCACAAGGCCCTGACGCCGGAGATTGCACTGCGGCTGTCGCGGGGTTGGCCCGCTGCAACGCCTGCCGCCGCGGAGCTGGTGCCCGTTGCCTCGCTGCTGGCAGGGAGCGCGCCGGCTTCCGTCCCGGTGTGGGCGGACGGCCGGTTTGCGCACTCCTTCATCGAGGAGGCGCAGCTTCTACCGGGCGCGCAGACCCGGCCCAACCTGAAGGTTCAGGAGGGGTGCGGAAATCGCTGCACATTTTGCGTGATCCCTTCGACGCGGGGCCCATCCAAGAGCCTGCCCCACGCAGTGGTTTTGAAGCAGGTGGAGGGGTTTGTAGCCGCTGGCGGCAACGAGCTGGTACTCTCAGGGATAAACCTCGGCCGCTGGGGACGGGATCTGCCGGCCGCCGACGGCGCCCCGCGGCCCACGCTGGCGGGACTGGTCCGCGAAATTCTCGAGCGCACGGCGCTGCCGCGCCTGCGTCTCAGCTCCATCGAGCCGATGGATTGGGACCAGGAAATGATCGCGCTGATGCGGGAGTTCGCCGGAGACCGCCCCGCGGCTGCACGGACAAGCCTTCGCTCTCACGGCGGTCGCCTGGCGCGTCATGCACATCTGCCGTTGCAATCGGGCTCGGACGCGGTCCTGCGCCGGATGCACCGCCGCTACCGCCCCTGGCACTACGCGGAAAGGGTACGCGCTCTCTTCGATGCCGCCGGCCCGGATTTGACCCTGGGTGCGGACGTGATGGTGGGCTTCCCCGGCGAAACGGACCGCGAGTTCGAGGAGACGCTGGAGATGGTGCGCGCGCTGCCCTTCGGCTATCTCCACTTGTTTCCCTTCTCGCCCCGGCCGGGCACACCGGGATGGTCTCTCCACGCCGATACGCCAGTCTCGCCGCAGGCGGTGGAAGAGCGTATGGCCGCGCTCCGGGCCCTGGCCGCCGAAAAAGACCAGTCGTACCGCAGGCGTTTCCTGGGCCGGGAGCTGGAAGCCATCACTCTGCACACGCCGGCGGCGCTTGCCGCTCGCCGCCGCACAGCCGCGCTGACTGACAATTTTCTTCCCGTGGAATTGAACGGACGCTTCCCCGCCAACCGGTTGGTGCGCGTGCTGCTCAAGGGATTCGACGGCGAAGGCGCTCTCGAAGGCCGCGTAGAGGGGTAAGCCTGGCTCCCATCGAATCGCGCATCGTAAAGCAACCGGCGCTTTAGCCGTGGCGTGCGAAGTGGTCTCGCCCACTAACGCCGAGGGTAATCCCACTTCGCATTCGGCGGTTTGGCTAGTCCGTGCAGTCCAGGTGGCCTGAAAAACCATCTACGGATCTGGACTCTTATCGCTTTCCGTGTTACGATAAACGTTAAGCATGATCCGTTCGTTCGCCGACAACGAAACCGAGCAGGTTTTCCGCCATCGGCACAACCGCCGGTTTGGGGCGTTTGAACGGGTGGCATTTCGCAAGCTGCGGCAAATTCACACGGTTTCAGCGGTCGAGGAGCTTTATCAGCCACCTGGAAACAGGCTGGAGAAGCTGAAAGGCGACCGGGAAGGCCAATGGAGTCTGCGGATCAACGAGCAGTACCGAGTCTGCTTTCGATGGAGCGATGGCGATGCCTACGAGGTCGAAATTGTCGATTACCACTAAGTCAGATCTGAAAGCTGGCGCGCTGATGCCGGCCTTGCACCCCGGCGAAATGCTGCGTGAGGAGTTTATGAAGCCGCTGGGACTTTCGGCCAACGCGCTTGCCATCGCATTGCGCGTGCCAGTGACGCGGATTTCCGAGATTGTCAGGGAGCGGCGCGGGATCACGGCGGATACCGCGCTTCGACTGGCCCGGTACTTCAATATGACGCCGGAGTTTTGGATGCGGTTGCAGATGGATTACGATCTGGAGTCGGCTGCCGACGCAGCGCAGGCCGCGATCCGCGAGGAGATTCGGCCACGGCCGGTGAGCCGGCAAGCGGATGCGAAATCCCGGGCTATCGCTTGAAATGGAGTCGAACATTAGCAGACTCTACACAGAAGTTGCTGCCGCCGAACACGGCAATTGCAAGGAAACAGCGAGCCCACAGTCGGCACGAATCGGAGATTGAGTAGCCACAGACCATGCCCACCACGACCCCCAAGGATTATTACGCCACGCTAGGCGTGAAGAAGACGGCCACGGCGGAGGAGATACGCAAGGCCTTTCGCAAGGCCGCGCGCAGGTACCACCCCGACGTGAACCCAGGGGACAAGCGCGCCGAGGAGAAGTTCAAGGAGATCTCCGAGGCCAACGACGTGCTGAGCGACGAGAAGAAGCGCAAGATTTACGACCAGGTCGGCTTCTACTCCGACCAGATCGACCCGGCGACGGCCGAGGCCTATGCGCGGCAGCAGCGTGGGGGCGGGCGCGGGCCGGTGGACTTCGGCGGCTTCGACTTCTCCGGCTTCCAGGGCGGATCCGGCCACCATGCAGAGGCGGGGCCGTCCTCCTGGGGCAGCTTCAAGGACATTTTTTCGGGCATCTTCACCGGCGCGCAGCACCCGCAGCAGCCGCACGGGCCGCAGGCGGGCGCCGATCTCGAATATCAGGCCACGGTGGACTTTTGGACGGCCATCCGCGGCGGGCAAGCGAGGTTGCAGGTCAACCGCCAGGAGACCTGCCCCACCTGCCACGGCCAGGCGACTGCCGGCGGCGTGATGCAGTGCCCGGAGTGCAACGGAACGGGCCAGGTGACGCAGATGGGCGGGCGGATGAAGTTCAACATCACGTGCCCCCGCTGCAACGGTACGGGGCGCACCTCGAACGCCTGCCCGACCTGCCACGGCGAGGGCACTGTGAGCCGGACGGAGACAGTGGATTTCCGAATCAAGCCGGGCACGCGCGACGGCCAGCGCATTCGCTTGCAGGGCAAAGGCAATGCGGGCGTGAATGGCGGCCCGGCCGGAGACCTGTTTCTGATTGTGCGTACGGGGGCGCATCGGCTGTTCCACCGCGTGGGCGACGACATTCATCTCAGCGTGCCCGTGACGGTAGCCGAAGCCGCGCTGGGCGCAAAGGTAGATGTGCCCACGATTGACGGCCGCGCGCAGTTGAAGATTCCACCCGGCACGCAGAGCGGGCAGAAGCTGAGGATGAGGGAGCGGGGCGTGGAAAGCGCGCAACACCCCGGACAGCGCGGCGACCAGATCGTGACCGTGGAGGTGGTGGTGCCGCACTTGCAGGACGAGCGCAGCCGCGAGATCATGCGCGAGCTAGGGCGGCTGAACCCGCAGGACCCGCGCCAGGCGCTGTTTGATAAGCTGTGAGCACCAGTTCAGAATGGATTTGCACGTGGTGAGCAATGGCCTCCGGGCAAGGCGCCTCAGACAGGGATGACGTTCGAGAACTTGAATTTGAGTGGCATCCGCTTAAGGCGGCGGCTAACTTGAGAAAGCACAATGTCTCCTTCGACGAGGCCAAATCGATCTTCGGAGACAGGAAACATCTCCAAGTTCCCGACCGCGACCATAGCTACGAGGAATTGCGTTATCTTGCTATTGGCCGGTCGGAAGAGGGGCGCCTTTTGACATTGGTTTTTACTGAACGCGGATCGAAGTTGCGCTTGATCAGCGCCCGAATTGCCGAACCGTGGGAAAGGAGGGAGTATGAAAACGCAGATGAGCGATAGCCGACAGAAATTGCGGAACCAATTTGACTTTTCAAAGGCCGTCCGCGGAAGGCACTCGGAGCAATATGCGAAGGGCCATCGCGTAACTCTCCTTGAGGGCCAGCCCGACACGGACGACCCACTTGAACCTACGGGAAGTGACTCGCAACTGGTCGAAATCGCAGGGAAACACTTGTTGATCTCCCGCTTGGTTGCCGCGGGATTCGAGGTAGCTGAGCCATTACGGAACAAGGGGATTGACCTGATCGTCTACAGGGACGAAGAAAGATTTGATGCATCGCCCTTGCAGATGAAGGCTTCCACGCACGAGTCGTTTTCTCTTGACCGTAAGTATGAGAAGTTTCCCGGCCTCCTAATCGCCTACGTGTGGAATGTGAATACCAGCGGGAAAGGCGAGGTCTACCTGTTGACATTCAATCAGGCGTTGAAAGTAATGGAAGCGAAAGGCTATTCCAAGACTGATTCCTGGACAAAAAATGGCTATTACTTTGTGCGAAATGCAGGTAAGGAATTGAAAGAGCTCCTTAAACCGTATCGCATGGAGGCACAAAAGTGGCCGGAAAGAATCCTGGCGATTGGTTGAGCTGATCGTATGCACGCAAAACGCAAAACCAAAGGCGCGTACATGATCTCGGCGGTGGCCGAGATGTACGAGATTCACCCCCAGACGCTGCGCCTTTACGAGCGCGAAGGACTGCTCAAGCCCTCGCGCACCGAGGGCAACACGCGGCTCTACACGGACGAAGACCTGGAGCGGCTGGAGTTCATCCTCAACCTGGCCCGCGACCTGGGCGTCAACATCGCCGGCATCGCCATCATCCTCCAGATGCGCGAGCGCATGGAGGAGATGAACCGCCAGATGCAGAGCTTTGTGGAGTACGTGCGCTCGGAGATGCTGACGCGCTTCCAGCAGGCTGCATCCGGCTCAGAGGCTGCCATTGTGCCCATCCGCAAGCCAGTGGTGGCCCCGCGCCCCGCGCCGGGGCGCAAACCTTAGTCCGGAAGCGGTCCTTTTGCCGCCGGTTTTGCAGCGCCGTTTCGGCCTTGCATCAGCGGCATCGCGTTTCCCGCTTTTGTACAGGTATGCTTAGACCTGTATGTCCTACGCACTGCTGGGATTGGCCGCTTTCGGCCTCCTCACTTCGACGATTTTTGCCGCCATGGCCCTCTGGGCCGTGCCGGGCTACCTGCGCGAGCGGCGGGCGATGGCCGGACGGACGATCATGCTGGGCTTCATGCCGCCTCTGAGCTTGCTGAAGCCGCTCCACGGGGCTGAACCGGGCCTGGAATCGTACTTGGAGAGCTTTTTCGAGCAGGATTATCCCCAGTACGAGATTCTGTTTTGCGCGCGCGAGCCCGATGATGCGGGACTGGAGATCGCGCGGCGGGTAGCGGCGCGCCATCCGGAGGTTCCCGCGAAGTGTTTGTGGACGGGCGGCAAGCCGGATTACATCAATGCGAAAGCGGCGTCGATGGAGCGCATGGAGGCCGAAGCGGCGCACGAGATTCTCGTCATCAGCGACAGCGACGTGCGCGTGACGCCGGACTACCTGCGCGCGGTGGCGCTGCCCTTTGCCGACGATCGCGTAGGCGCGATGTGCTGCCTCTATCGCGGCGTGGCGGCGGAAGGCGGAGTGTGGGCGCGGCTGGAGGCCGTGGGCATGAGCGTAGAGATGACCGCGGGGGTGCTGGCGGCGCGGCTGGTGGAAGGGATGCAGTTTGTGCTCGGACCCACGATGGCCTTCCGGCGCGAGACCATCCGGCGCATGGGCGGCTTCAAGGTTACCGCTGACTACTGCGCCGACGATTTCGTGCTCGGTAACGAGACCTTCAAGCTTGGCCAGACGGTCATGCTCAGCCACCACGCCATCGACCACATGGTTTTACACGCGAGTTTCGCGGGCTCCATCAGGCATCAGGTGCGGTGGATGAAATCGACGCGCTTTTCGCGGCCCAGGGGACACCTGGGCACCGCGCTTACCTTCAGCCTGCCGTTTGGCCTGCTGGGGCTCGCAAGCGCCGCCTGGCTCGGCCATCCGCTGTGGGGATTGGCGCTGTTGGCCTGGAGCGTGGCCACACGGCTGGCGCTGGCGGTTGGGGTGGGCCGGCTGGCCGTGCGTGACACCAGCTGGTTTGACTTGCTCGCGCTCTACCCCTTGCGCGACCTGATGGGCTTCGGTTTCTGGGCGGCCAGCTATGCGGGCCGGCGTATCTTGTGGCGGGAGCGTGTGTACGAGCTGCTTAAGAGCGGCAGGATGCGGGCCGTGCGATAGGAGCGTCCTCTGTTGCGCTTACTTCAGCGGCCGGTCGGTCCAGAGCGTCTTGTCGTAGAGTCTCTCGACGAAGTACAAGTGGCCGGCGAGCAGTTGCTCGACCTTGGCGCGGTTTTTATCCTGCGCGAAGAGCCACTTGCGGTTGCCCGCGCCCCACATCTTTGCAAGCTGGGCGTCACTCAGGAAGATGTCCGGGGCGTCAGGATAGCAGGAACCCCAGAGCAGCGTGGAGCCCTGGCCGTGCTGGCCGCAGCGCGGCATGACGATGAGCGCGGGACGGTTATGGAGGAACTTATTGGTATAGAAGATCATCGAAGAGGCGTCGGCCTGGTCGCCGTAAATGATGAAGGTGTCGGCGGGCGCACCCTTGGCGATGATGGTCTCAGCCATGGGCTGGGAGCTGAGCATGGGCGAGAGGCGGGCAAAGGCCAGATGCGCGGCGATGAGAAATACGGCCATGGTAAGGCCCATGCTGAAGGTGGCGGCAAAGTGACGGCGCTTGTGCCGCAGCAGCCAGGCCAGGACAGAGCCCGCGAACAACGCCACGGCGGCCAGCGCGGCCGGCAGCCGCAGTGCGGCGAACGAGCGGCCGGTGATGTCGAACAGATGCGACATGGAGAGGGTGTAACCGGCCACGTCGCGGTGCGCCAGTAGTTGACCAACGTGGCCTGTGTGCGTGACGCCGCGGGAGATCCACAGTCCCCAGCCCAAAGCCGCCGCGGATAGCGCGCCCAGGATGGCGAAGACCGCCTGCGCGCCGGTGAACCAGCCCATGGAGACGAGCGGCTTGCCGTTCCCGCCGAGGGCGCGGTTTTCCTCCGCGCCCGCCAACACCCCCGCAATGAGCATCAGCAGCGGAGGCCAGGCTTCAAAGGTGTAGTACTCCTGGTTGGTGGATAGCGAGAAAAACACGATGATGAAGGCCGCAAACAGGCTCAGGAGCCAAGCCGTGCGCACGCGAAACTTGAGTCGGGCGACGTAGCTGGCCACATCCTCGCGGGCGGCGTGGTCGAGGTAGAAATCGACAGTCTGGCCGGCGTCGCGGCGCAGATGCTGCAGCCAGCTCCGCCGCGTCTTCCAGGCCACAACCAGCGCGGCGGGCAGAAACAGGCTCCAGGGGTAGAGCCAGACTAGGTGAAGCAGCCAGTAGAGATCGCCGGGCAGCTTGTTGTAGTCATGCGGGTAGCGCGTGCCCAGGAAGCGATCGACCTGCTCGTTGATGAAGTAGAAGTACCAGAAGCCGTGGACGTTGCCGAGGGTGGGGTGGTTGCCGACGGGATGGCCCTGATCGGGATTGGCGAGGCCGCAGAGGATGTGCCAGGGCGCGGCGATGGCCAGATAGACCAGAACGCCGGAGAAGGGCTTGAGTGCGCGCCAGCGGCGCCATTGGCCGGTGAGAAGCAGGAACGGAACAAGCGCACCGATAAAAAAGATGGGCGCGATGAAGCCTTTGGCCAAGGTGGCGGCGGCGAGAGCGGCCCACATGCCGTAAAAGCGAATGGGGCGGTTGGATTCGAGGCCGGTGATAAGGCAGTAGAGAGCCAGGAGCAGAAAAAAGCTGAGCATGGCCTCGGGGATGATGAAGCGGGTGAAGAGAAACGGGCCGATGGCGGTGAGCACGAACATTCCCGCGTAGAGGCTGGCGCGATCACCCCAGGCACGGCGCGTCCACAGCCAGGCCAGCCACGCCAGGCCGAGTATGGCCAGGGAGTTGGGCAGGTGGGTGGCGAAGGCATTCTCGCCGAAGACGTAGTAGCAGCCGGCCGAAAGCCAGTAAGGCAGGGGCGGTTTTTCCAGATAGCGGACGCCGTCGATCTTGGGCGTGATCCAGTCGCCGCTTTCGACCATGTGCTGGGCAGCTTCGGCATGGGCCGCGTCCACGTCGTCGAGCAGCGGAGGCGTAAACAAAGAGGCGAAATAGACGGCGAGAAAGAGGGCCGCGAACAATAGCCAGGCAGCGCGCGCCGAAGGCTCCCAACTCGGCCGTTCGACTGTAAACGATGTGTTGGTCATCTTGATTTTGTTTGATCTTGGCGTTCGACTCAAGGATAACAGCCGGGTTTCGATCTTTACGGCAAGGCTATTTTCCCATCGATATAGAACAGGAACACCAGCGGAGCAAATGGCGGCGCGCACCGTTTCAGGGTGGACGCGGTCCTGCGATGCCCACACTGCACACACCTGCTGCGGTCGTGTATGTTGGCACGAGGGATAAACTCAATGTTTCGGAGAGTGATTTAGATCCTATGCCCACGTTCGCCGCCATCGATGTCGGTTCCAACTCATGCAGATTGAAGATCGCCAAGGTCGTGGCGCACCAGTTGCGTACGCTGGCCGAGGACCGCGAGGTCACGCGGCTGGGAGCCAGCGTCTTCGATTCGGGATTGATTTCTCCGGAGGCGATGGCAGCCACGCTGCGGGCTCTCAAGCGGTTCCAGCGCGCGGTGCAGGCGCACGGCGTGGATCAGATTCGCGTGGTGGCCACCTCAGCCATGCGCGACGCGCGGAACGCGGCGGCCTTTCAGGCGTGGCTGAAGGCGGAGACGGGCTGGAACATGGAGATCATCTCCGGCCTGGAGGAAGGGCGGCTGATTCATCTGGGCGTGACGGGCGCCGAACCGGGCGCGGGCGGCCGTGTGCTTCTGCTGGACCTGGGCGGAGGAAGCTGCGAGATCACGCTCTCCGAGCACAAGCGCATCCAGGAGACGATCAGTCTGCCTTTGGGAGCGGTGCGGCTTACCGAGCAGTTCCTCTCGGCCGATCCCGCGCCCGCCGAGGGCCTGGCGCGGATGCGGCAATTGATCGGCCGGGAGCTGCGGCGGGCTCGCCGGAAGATTGAGCCGGGGAGGGCGCCGCTGGTGATCGCCACCTCCGGCACGGCGGCGGCGCTGGCCGCAGCCTGCGCGGCAGGAACCAAGGCAGGCAAGACGGGCGTGAAGACGGCCGGAATAACCGCAGCCAGGCAGACGGCGGCAAGACGGGCGTCGCGTTCGGCGGCTCTGGCGGGCATTGTGCCCGCGCAGGTGGTGCGCAAGCTGGCCATGCGGTTCGCCGGTATGACGCTGCCGGAGCGGGAGGCGGTGCCGGGAATCGGACCTCGCCGGGCGGAGATTATCGTCGCGGGAGCCGCGGTCTTTGCCGAGTTGCTGGAGACTTTCGGGCTGGCCGGCTTCCGCTATTCGCCTCTGGGATTGCGCGACGGGATCCTGGCGCAGATGCTGGCCGCGCAGGATGCCCGCGCCACTGTCCACCGGGAGTTCGAACACGAGCGGTGGGAGAGCGTGCTAGGCACGGCGCGGCGCTACGGAGTGGATCCCCGACAGGCGGAGCCAGTACGCGCCCACGCCTTGCAGCTCTTCCACGATCTGAAAGCCCTTCACCAACTGCCGGCGGATTACGAGAGCTGGCTGGCGGCCGCCGCCATCCTGCGTGACACGGGCAAATTCATCAATCACCAGGGCCATCACCGGCACACCCAGTACATCATTTCCAGTTCTGAGATTTACGGATATACGCAGATGCAGCGGACGGTGATTTCGGCCATTGCCCGCTACCTGGGCAAGAGCCGTCCCCAGCCTGGCGACCGCGCGCTGCGCAACATTCCCGCCGAAGAGCACAAGAACGTGCATTGCGCCATGGTGCTGCTGCGGCTGGCCGTGGCGCTCAACCAGGACCGCGCCTCCGACGTGCTGCGCTTTGCGATCAAGGTTTATCCCAAGCGGGTCTATCTGGAATTGGCGCCGGGACGGACGGGGGCGGAGCTGGAGCTGTGGTCGCTGCGCAGGGAGGCCGATTACTTCCGCGAGGTCTTTGGGCGGGAACTCTTTTGCAGACTGGCGTAGATGGCCCGGGCTGAGCGTGGATCGATGAGCCACTGCAAACGGGGCGGATGGCGCGCCATGTCGATGCGCGCGATCGAACCCTTGCGCATGCGGATCGAGGCTCCGCCGTTGCCGGTGATCAACCGGCCCAGGAACTGGAAGGCATTGGGGTTGTGGACTACGGCCAGCACGCCCTCGCGGCCGGCATACTTCACCAGCAGCTCCTGGAAATCGGCGAAGCTCGCATCCGGCCCGAGCGCCGGGCTGATCTCGACCTTGGCTTCGTAGCCCAGTTCCGTGCCGACGAACTGCGCGGTCTGCAGGGCGCGTTTCAGGGGACTGGAGACGACTACGTCAACCTGGACTTTGAGCGCACTCAAGACCCGGGCCATCAACGTGCACTGTTCCTTGCCTTCCTTGACGAGGCCCCGCTTGGCGTCCAGAAGGGAGTTCCCGCGTACGGTTCCCGCATCGGCGTGGCGCATGAGGTAGAGGATCATGACAGTGGGTCCGGGCAACGGTTGCCATCAGCCGGCTCTCAGAGGATTGATTTTAACACGGTTGTAACAATCCGATTGTTCAAAGGATGGACGTCCGGCTTTGGGCGATTCTTCGAAATCTGGGGCCAACCAAAGTTCGCTGACCAGCAAACCGCGCAGCCAGACGCGGCGCTTTGCGAGCGTGAATCCGGATCTCCGGAGCGCGGCGGAGTGGTCAGGGAGGTTGCGCACGGTGAGCCCAGTGAGCCAGCCAAAGGCCCAGTAAAGGCCCCGGACTACGGGACGGGCCACAAGCCGGCCAAACCAGCCTTCCGGCACAGCGAACTCCGACACCAGCCACATCGAGGAGGGGGTAACGGCGCCGTGCAGCCTGGCCGCGAGGGCTTGAACCTCTTCGCCAGTGAGGAAATCCAGAAAGAAATGAGTGACGATCAAGTCGTAAGGAGGGCGCGCGGGTTTCCAAAGGCGAACATCGCCACAGTGGACGGCGAGGCGGTCAGCGTGGGGGCCGGCGCGGCGGACGAGCGCGCGCAGCATCGCTGCGCTAGCGTCTACGGCGTCGATTTCGACCTGGGAATTGGAGCGCAGCAGCCGGGCGGCGAAGCGGCCGTCTCCTTCTCCCAGCACTAGCGCGCGGCGGCAACCGCCGAGTTCGCCAAGAAAAGCGCACCGGCACCACGACAGCCAAGGACCAAAGCTGACGAGCTCCATCCAGCGATAGAGCCGTGCGAGGCGGTTCAGGTTTGGCGGAGGGTTCATCGCAGCAAGTAGGCTAGCGAGAGCACCAGCGCGGGGGTGAGCAGGACGAAATCGGCGGTCGCGCGCAGGGCCGCCGGGGTCAGGCGGCCGCGCATGTGGTCGAGCAGCGCCAGTAGGAGCGCGCTTGCGGCCGCGCAGGCGAGAAGCGCGGATGATCGTGCATGAGCTGTCAGGGCCGCCAGCGCGATGGCCATGCCCGCCAGCCCCAGCAGGCATCCGAGAAGCAAAACTCCGGCTGCGCGCGGAGCGCGTTTTCCGGCCTCCCAGCGCGCAATGGCGTGACAGTTCAGCCAGGCAAGGGTGGCGAAGTAGACCACCAGCATCCAGAAAGGCCAGAGAATGGAACCATGCCCGCCACGCAGGCGAAACCAGGTGGGCAGGGCGCAGCCCGCCGTGAAGATGACGCCCACCAGAAGCTCCTTGGTGAGCAATCGGGGCAGTCTGCGCCGGGAGTGCACGCCTGAGAAATAGGCCAGCGCGGCTGCGGCGAGGAACGAGTTGGGCTCGCGCGCGGCCGGCGGCATGAAGAGGAAGACCATCAAGGCGGCAGCGCAAGCGGCCACGGCGGCCAAAGGCAGAAGAATCCGCCGATGGCGCCAGTGGAAGTAGTGACGCTCGCGCAACATACGGCGCGCAGGCGCGCGCAGCCCGGCCCTGGCGTCAAGCAACCGGTCGCCGACATAAATCGCCCAGACGGCCAGCGCCAGCACCACCGGAATCCAGAGCGGAAGCTGGACGCCCGCCGCCCAGGCGAATGCGAGCGACCAAACCACGGCCACCGTGGGGGCGTCAAAGCTGGCCAGGTGCCAAAGCCGCAGGAGACGCGGCGCATCCAAAAGGCGGCGAATGCCGGCCCTCGTGAGGACGGAAGGATCGGCGGAAAATTCTGCGCTCAGTTGCGCCGGCGGATTGGGGAGAGTCTGCGGCACTGATTCGATTGTAGGAGAACCTGCGGGCAGGGTGGGGTTGCCTGGGCTCGTTCCGCGTTTTCGGACGGGATGCGGCGCTGAGGATGCGATGAGATCCCGGTCCGTGACCGGCTTCATCCGGCTCGCCGCGTGAGCAGGCGACCTGTTCCCTCACGAGCTTGCACAAGGAACGGTCTACAGAGTCTCCGGCTCGTCTGTAAACAGCTCTGGCTGCTCGACCTTGCGGCTGCTCGCCGCCGCGGCCCGTCGGCGGCCTCCGGCGCCGATCAGGCTCACCACTTCCAGAGTTTGGATTGCCGGTCGGGGCACATAAATCCGCTGCGTATTGGAGCGCGTATCGGGGGGGGTGAGTAGCAGGCCAGCGCCGGCGACCAGCGTAAGGTCGTTGGCCGCCAGACCTTCCAGCTCGTCGCCGTCGATCAGCGTCATCCGCAGCCATAGACCCGCCGTCCGCGGCCGGACGGAAAAGCGCTTGTGCAGGAGGCGCTCCGGATTCGGCTGGTCAAAGGAAGCGGAATGGGCGTGGGAAGCGGATGAGGCTGGGAAGTCGCGCACATAGCAGACCCATTTCACCTGGTCCCAACCGATGCGCAGCACCTTGCCGCTTAGGTCCAGGATCTCCAGTTCCGCCGCCTCCCGGCCGAAACTCGTCTCCGCATAACCGGCGCACCAGTCTCTGGAAAACTTGCGCACAATCACGGGCTTGCGCACGGAGGCCATCGCTCTGGATTGTCGCACAACGCCGGCCATGCGTGGCGCACTGACTCGCCCGCGCTGCGCCGGCCAAGCCAAAGGAGAGTCGCATTCCTCCAGTCTGCGGAAACGCCATGTCCCAGGGCTCATGCAGGCGCAAGGGTTCAGTTGGGGAGGAATTCGCTGCCTCAGGTTACGCTCTCCCCGCTCCCCTTCAGGCGGAGGATTTACCCTGAATTCAACAGCCTGTGCGGCAGCCCGCGCGAAGCGGCAGACCACTCCAAAGGTTAGGTTCCGGTGATTTACATCACAGTATACTGATCGTTAACGCTTTAAGGTGAAGATCGGGATGTACCTCCTCTGGCTTCGAGTTGCGACGATTCTTTATGGTGCGGCCTGCATTACCGTGTTTCCGGCTGTGTTCTACGGGATCGTTCGCTGGCGCAAGACCTGCGTTCACCTGGGTGGAATGGCATTTTTCTTCCACTTCATTTCCGTGGTGGAGATGCTCGTCCAGGAGCATCGCTGGATGCCCGTTGGAGGGCGCGAGATCGAGTCGCTGCTGGGTTTCACGGTGGCCGGTCTGTTTTTCCTGGTCTGGTGGCTTTATGATGCGATCTCCCTTGGAATCTTTGCGTTGCCGGCTACATTTTTCCTGGTGATCGTGCCTGCTCTGGGGCCCGGCCACTATACGTTTCCGTCTGCAGGCGTGCGCATGAGCTGGCTGGTGGCCCACATTGTGGCGCTGCTGCTGGCCTACGCGGCGCTGTGCTTCAGCTTGCTGGCCAGCGTCCTTTACCTGGTGCAGGAACGCCGCATCAAGGCCAAACCCAAGCCGGGAAAGAACCGCCGTTGGGCGCCGCTCAACTGGCTTCCGGCCCTCGGCACTCTGGAACGCATCGCCCAGGCCACGCTGGAGTTTGGATTTCCCTGCATGACGGTGGGCCTTGTGATCGGCTCGGTGCTGGCTCAGGAAACCTCAGGGGGCGCCGCGTACCTCCGCAACCCCAACGTGATCGCCTCGTTCGCCATGTGGGGCGTTTACGTGCTCCTGCTGCTGCTGCGCCGCAGTGCCGGCCTGAGCGGACGCAAGATCGCTTACGTCTCCGGCGCCGTGCTGGTGGCCATGATGGCCGTGTGGGTTGTCAATCTCTTCAGCCAACTCAACAGGTTCGGTCCGCAATGACTCTGGTGCTCATCGGCGTCAACCACAAGACCGCGCCCATCGCGCTGCGGGAGAGGATCGCGATTGGGCGAGAGGATCTGGCAGAGACTACGCGTGCGTTGGCGGCCACGCCCGGAGTCACAGAGTGCTTGATCGTTTCCACCTGCAACCGCGTGGAGTTGCTGGCCGCGGTCGAGGACGGGGATGTGCAACCGGCTTCGTTTCTCACCGATTATTTCGGGCTCGAGGCGGAGGTCCTGGCGCCTCATATCTACGAGTACCGCGACCGGGAGGCGGTGCGGCACCTGTTCCGCATGGCCGCCAGCCTGGACTCGATGGTGGTGGGCGAGCCGCAGATTCTGGGCCAGGTGAAAGAGGCCTTCGCCGTGGCGCGCGAGGCGGGCACGGTCTCCGGCCAGTTGGAGCACCTGTTGCAAAGCGCCTTTGCGGCCGCCAAGAAAGCGCGCAGTGAGACCGGAATCGGGTCCAACTCGGTTTCCATCGCCTCGGTGGCCGTGGATATGGCACTCAAGATCTTCGGATCGCTGCAAGGCCGCACCGTCTTCCTGGTTGGCGCGGGCAAGATGAGCGAGCTGGCGGCGCGGCACCTGGTGCAGCAGGGCGCGGGCGCCATTCTGGTCACCAACCGCACCCATGAGCGCGCCCGCAGGATGGCCGAAGAGTTTCAAGGGCAAGTGCCTCCGGAGGTAGTTCCGTTCGAGGAAGTTTACGACGCGGCTAGCAGGGCCGACATCGTGATCAGCTCCACTGGCGCGCCCCACCACATTTTTCGTCCCGAACACGGCCACGCCTTCCTCCATCGCCGCCGCAACCGCCCGATGTTCTTCATCGACATCGCCGTACCCCGCGACGTGGACCCGGAGATGAACAAGCTGGACGGTATCTTCGTCTACGACATCGACGACTTGCAGCAGGTGGCGGCCACGCACATGGAGGAGCGCAGCCGCCAGGCCGTGGACGCGGAAGCCTTGATCGCCGCCGAAGTGGACCGCTTCCACCAGCGCCAGCGCACCGTTAGCGCGGCTCCGGCCATCGTAGCCCTCCAGCGCAAGGCAGAAGAGATCCGCCTGGCGGAAATCCAGCGCATCCACGCGCGTCTCGGCACGCTCACCCCCGAGCAGGCCGCCGCCATTGAGGCGCTCACCCGCGGCTTGGTCAACAAGTTCCTTCACCCCCCCATGCAGGCGCTGAAGCACGCAGCCCGCGACGGCGATGCAGCCCGCCTGGATGCGCTTTGCGAGGAGTGGTCGGTGCCGGCGGCCGGGCCGCACGAAGTGGAGCAGCCGAGTGAGACCAGGCCCTCAACTGCCGCCGCCTCCGAGCCGGACCACGCCGAGCGTCCGGAGATGAGCGAGCCCCCCATGGAGGCCCGCCGGTGAACCTGCGCATCGGCAGCCGCGGCTCGCAGCTGGCTCTTTGGCAGGCCAACCACATCGCCGGCCTGCTGCGCGAGCAGGGTCACTCGGTCGAGGTCGAAATCATCAAGACCACCGGCGACCACCTGCAGGAGATCCCCTTCGCTGAGGTCGGCTCCAAGGGCATGTTTACGAAGGAGATCGAAGAGGCCCTGGAGGATGGCCGGGTGGATTTAGCCGTTCACTCGCTCAAAGACCTGCCCACAGAGCTGCTGGAGCCATTTGCGCTGGCCGCCACGCCGCCACGCGTGGATGCGCGCGATGTATTTGTCTCCGCCAATCATCTGCGTCTCGCTCTCCTGCCGCAGGGCGCGCGGGTGGGAACCAGCAGCCAGCGCCGCCGCGCGCAGTTGAAGGCGCTACGGCCCGATCTTGAGGCAGTCGAGCTCCGCGGAAATGTGGATACACGGCTGCGCAAACTGGCCGAGGGGCAGGTGGATGCAATTCTGCTGGCCGCCGCGGGCCTGGACCGGCTGGGCAAGACCGACTGGGTCCGCGAGCGGCTTGATATCAAGGACTTTTGCCCCGCCGCGGGGCAAGGCGCACTAGGGATCGAGACGCGCAAGGACGATGAAGCGGCCATCGCGGCTGTCAGCTTCCTCGATCACGCGGACACGCGCTTCGCTGTCACCGCCGAGCGGGCGGCGCTGGCGGCATTGGGCGGCGGCTGCCTGGTGCCCATCGGCATTCACTGCCGGCCGGTCTTCGCCGAGGAGCGCCCAGGACGCGGCGAAGGACTGTGGGACGAGATTTTCGGCGTGGTGGCATCGCCGGAAACAGGCGCGGTGGTGCGCGTGATTCATAGCGCGCCGCGCGCCGCAAGCGGCGATCCGGTCGCGCTTGGCCGCGTGGCGGCCCAAATGCTGATGGATGCCGGCGCAGCGCCGCTGCTCGCAGCCGGCAACAAAGCTCCCGCTGGGACGGTCTGACAATGACGCTTCCGCTTCGAGGACGACGCGTGCTGGTGACCCGCGCCGCGCATCAGGCCGGCAAGCTGAGCGACGAGACTTCGCGCGCTGGGCGCCGAGCCGGTCGAGGTTCCAGCGCTGGAGATTCAGCCGCCGCAGAGCTATGAGCCTCTGGACCGCGCGTTGCGGCAGCTCGGCACCTACGATTGGCTGATCTTCACCAGCGCGAATACGGTGCGAGCGCTGGTGGAGCGGTCGGCGGCGCTTGGGATTTTCTTTGAGAACATCGCAACCGTGCAGGTAGCCGCCGTGGGCGAAGCCACGGCAGCGGCGGCGCGGAACGCGGGGTTCGCGGTGGCGATGGTTCCGCAAAGCTACGTAGCCGAAGCTCTGGTTGAATCGCTGGCCGGCCACGCGGCGGGAAAAAGAATCCTTCTGGCTCGCGCGGAGATTGCGCGCGACGTGATTCCCGACGCGCTGCGGGCTGCGGGGGCGGCTGTGGACGTGGTCGATGCTTACCGCAACGTGCTGCCGGAGACCGCGCCGGGGCTGCTGCGCGAAGCCTTGGCCGCGGGAATCGACGCCGCCACATTCACCAGCTCGTCGAGCGTCACGCACTTGGCCGACGCGGCGCGAGCTGCGGGAATCGCGTTTCCATTCGCTGGCGTAAAGGCGGTTTCGATCGGGCCGATTACCAGCGCGACGCTGCGCGAGCATGGATGGGAACCCGCGGCCGAGGCGAGTCCGTCAAATATTCCGGGGTTAATCGCTGCTCTTCAGGCCACTCCAGCCTGACGAACCTCCATCCTCATCTCCACTGTGGCAGCCCACTTGCCAACTCGCTGGCTCGCTCACTCGCTAATTTCCTGGCTTGCCGCCTTTCAAGACTCCCAGGTCTTGTCCTTCGACCGGCAGAGCGCCTCCAGGTTGCAGCGATCGCACTTGGGGTTACGGGCAGTGCACACCTGGCGGCCGTGATGAATGATCTGGTGGCTGAAACTGATCCAGCGGTCCTGCGGCAGAACCTGCATTAATTCATGCTCCACCTTTTCTGGCGTGTCGGCTTTGGCCAGCTCCAGGCGGCGCGCGATGCGGAAGACGTGCGTATCGACGACCACGCCCTCGGCCTTGCCGAACGACACGCCGAGAACTACATTGGCGGTTTTGCGCGCTGCGCCGGGAATGGTGATGAGCTCGGCGAGCGTCTGCGGGACCTGGCCGTTGAAATCTTCGCTGATCTTCATGGCCGCGCCCTGAATCGACTTGGCCTTGTTGTGGTAGAAGCCGGTGGTCCGGATCAGTTCTTCGAGTTGCGGCAAGGTTGCCTTGGCCATGGCGGCCGGCGTGGGAAAGCGGCGGAACAGCTCCGGCGTGACCATGTTCACACGCACGTCTGTGCATTGCGCGGAGAGGATGGTGGCCACTAACAGCTCCCACGGAGTGCAATGGTCGAGCGCACAGACGGCGTTGGGATAGGCTTCGTCGAGACCTTTCAAAATTGCGGCTACGCGCTCCGGCGCGAGCGGTCCGTGCTGCAGTGGCGTCTTTCCCGCAGCCGTCTTCGGCGGTTTGCTCGCGGAATTGCGCACGCCGGATCGCTTGGCAGCCTTCTTTCCGATCGTCTTTGTCTCAGCCATAATCCCTGTGAGGAGTCCTGCAGGTCCATGTTACAAGACACCCGTCCGGTTTTGCGCTTTGAAAGATTCTCGCGTCGGCCGCACAGGCGCCGCAATTCGACCCTCCGATGCATAGCCGGCGGAATGCTGGCGCTCGGCATCCTGCACAACCCTCGCGCGAAAGCGCAGCAGGAGCCAAAAGCCGCAATTGAAGACCAGGCTTCCACCTTTGAGGTAGCAGCCATTAAGCCAAGCAAGCCCGGCGATGGGAATCACAGCTGGGATGATTCAAACGACCGCGTTTCCATTGAGAACTACACGCTGCGCCGGATGATTTCCGTTGCCTACGGGTTGAAATCCGAGTCGCAAGTGCTGGGCGGCCCGAAGTGGATCGACCGTCAGGCGTTTGATATCGCGGCTAAAATCGACGATGAAGACGTGGCGAAGATGGGCAAGATGAATCACGACGACCGGGGCCAGGAGCGGGCTCTCATGCTGCGGTCGCTGCTTGCGGATCGTTTTGGCCTGAAGGTGAGCCGCGGAGTGCGCAAGCTGCCCGTTTTTGCACTCGTGGTTACGAAATCGGGCGCGAAGATCATGCCGAGCCCACAGCAGAACAACCGGTCTAGTGATTTTTCCGGATACAACGGGAGCGTCACGGCGACCAACCTCTCGATGGACGATTTCGCCCACGACCTGGGGATTTTGGATGAGGTCGGCAGCCGCGTGGTTCTGAATCGAACGGGGCTAACCGGCGATTTCGACTTTAAGATGAAATTTACCCGCGATCATGGCGAGGGAATTCCTCCCGACGCCCAATACCCGGGCCTGTTCACCGCGCTCAAGGAGCAACTGGGCCTGGAGTTGAAGCCGGAGAAGGCACCGGTTCCAGTGGTAATTGTGGATTCGGCGAGTGAGCCGGTATTCGATTGAACGCCTATGCAAACGGCTTTATAAACTTCCCGCAAGCCAGCCGCCCAGTTTCTCCACCGGCAGCCGCACCCCAATGAAGAACTGTCCAAACAGCGCATATACGGCGCTCACCTCGTCGAACCGCATCTCGTAGATGAGCTTTTTGAAGACGACGGGGTCGCCGGCAAAGAGATCGACGCCCCACTCCCAGTCGTCCATGCCGATGGAGCTGGAGATGATTTGGCGGACCTCGCCGGCGTAGCGGCGGCCGATGAGGCCGTGCTCGTGCATCATGCGCTGGCGGTCGGCAAAGGGCACAGTGTACCAGTTCGCCTGTTCGCCGCGCTTGCGGTCCATGGGATAGAAGCAGAGGTACTTTGTGTCGGGCACCTCGGGAAACAGGCGCGGTTCCATGGCCTCTGCCGCGCGCTGGAGCGACTCGGCAATCTCGGCGTTCCAATCCGGCGAGTGCTGCGCGAGGCCTTTGGCCGCGGCGGCCTCGTAGGTCTTGCGGGTGGATTCGTAGAGGCCCAGCTCGACGACCGAGACGTAGGAGTGGACGGGCGTGAGGAAGCCGTAGAGCGCGGTCTGCGCGAGATCGAGCTCGATCTGATTGAGGGCTTCGAGCGAATCGCGGAAGTGGACGAGGATGAGGTCGCCCTTGTGGCCGAGCTCGGAATAAAGCGCCGTGCGGACCGAGGCATCGGGGCTGGAACGTTCCATGGAACGCAGAGCTGCGGTGGCGCCGGCGGCGATGCGCTCACGTTCGGCCTCCGCGCAGGCCCGCCAAGCCTTCCAGTCGAAGCGGAAGAACTGGTGGAGGACGCTGGAGCCTTCGAGCGTGAGCGGAACGGGGGGAAAATCGGACAACGGAACCTCCAGAAACCAAGCTCTGCAATCAACTCTCATCGTAGCAAAGCGGGGCGGAGCTACAGGGAGGGATGGGGGTCGCGGTTCCCCGCCTGTGACGCAGAAAAAAGGCGAGACGCAGATTCTTCGACTCCGCTGCGCTTCGCTCAGAATGACATGACAGAGCCTGGAAATTTGGTTGCGGCTGGATTGTTCAAGGGCGTACCGGATGGCGGGATCGGAACTAGGCACGCACTTGGCCTTATATACTGAGAGGGCTGATGAACGAAAAGGTCGTCGTACTTGTTTTTCAATTCGTTACTCGTGCGATCCATGTTGGCGGCTACGCAGGCATCGTCGGGCTCATTACTCTCAATTCTTCGGGCATTGCCATTCCCTCCGAGGTCATCCTGCCGTTCTCCGGCTACCTGGTTTATCTGGGGCGCTTCATCTGTTTTTGGTGGTGGCGGCGGGAGTGGTGGGCTGCAATTTCGGCTCGGCAATCGCCTACTGGATTGGCGCCAAGGGCGGACGTCCGCTGGTGGAGCGCTACGGCAACTGGGTGCTGATGAGTCATCGCGACCTGGACCGCATGAGCTGGTTCTTCGATAAGTACGGTTCGGCCGCCGTCCTGGCGGGCCGGATGATGCCGTTGGTGCAATCGTTTGTTGCCTTCCCGGCGGGAATCGCCCGGATGCCGCGGCTGCGCTTTCACATCTATACTTCTTTAGGCTCCTCGGTTTGGTATTTTTGCCTGGCCTGGGCGGGCATGAAATTGGGCCAGAAGTGGAACACCGATCCGCGTTTTCAGGAGGTGTTTCATCGCTTTCATCTGGCTGTCGAGCTGGCCCTGTTGGCGGCGGTAGCGTGGTTTGTTTGGGTGCACGTCAATCGCCGGAAAGAGGCGAACGCTGCCTGAGGGCGGAAGCCGGTAGCGGGAGCCGCTAGTATGCGTAGGCCGTTCCGCTGGCGGGAAGATGCAATAGAACGGGTGGAAAAAACGATCAACGAAGAAAGGTTAGGAAAAACGATGTCAACTGAGCAGCAAGGCGGCCAAAAAACCGCGGCAGGAGAGAAGGTTGCGCCCGCTACGGGCAAACTTGGAGTCATGGTGGTGGGGATGGGCGCGGTGGCCACCACACTGATCGCGGGCGTGGAGGCCGTTCGCCGCGGGCTGGCCAAGCCGATCGGATCGCTGACGCAGATGGGCACCATCCGGCTGGGTAAACGGACCGACAACCAGTCGCCGCTGATTAAGGACTTTGTGCCCCTGGCCGATCTGAAGAACCTGGTCTTTACCGGCTGGGACATCTTCACGGACAACGTGTACGAGTCGGCGGCGCATGCGCAGGTGCTGAAGGCGGAGACGCTTGCTCAGCTCAAGCCCTATCTTGAGACCATCAAGCCGATGCCGGCGGTCTTCGACCAATACTACGTTAAGCGGCTGCACGGCACGCACGTAAAGCAGGGCAAGACCAAGCGCGAGCTGGCTGACCAGGTGATGGCCGACATCCGGGCCTTCAAGAAGACGGTGGACCGCGTGGTGATGATCTGGTGCGGATCGACGGAGATCTTTCTGGAGCCGACGGCGGTGCACAAGACGCTGGAGGCGTTCGAGAAGGGGCTGGAGACGAACGACATCGGCATCGCGCCCTCGCAGATTTACGCCTACGCGGCGTTGAGCGAGGGTGTGCCCTTCGCCAATGGAGCGCCCAACCTGACGGTGGACGCGCCGGCGCTGATCGAGCTGTCGAAGCGAAACGCCGCGCCCATTTGCGGCAAGGACTTCAAGACCGGCCAGACGTTCATGAAGACGGTGCTGGCGCCGGCCTTCAAGGCGCGCATGCTGGGTGTTTCGGGGTGGTTCTCGACTAACATCCTGGGCAACCGCGACGGCGAGGTGCTGGACGATCCGCAATCGTTTAAGACCAAGGAGGAATCGAAGCTGGGATCTCTCGAATACATCTTTCAGCCCGAGCTCTACCCGGATCTCTACAAGGACCTCTACCACAAGATTCGCATCAACTACTATCCACCGCGCGGGGACGAGAAAGAGGCGTGGGACAACATCGACATCTTCGGATGGCTGGGCTACCCGATGCAGCTCAAGGTGGATTTTCTTTGCCGCGACTCGATTCTGGCCGCGCCCATCGCACTCGACCTGGTGCTCTTTCTGGACCTGGCCAAGCGCACGCCGGAGCTGCGGTCGATCGGGATTCAGGAGTGGCTGAGCTTCTATCTGAAGTCGCCGCAGACCGCCGAAGGACTCTACCCCGAGCACGATCTGTTCATCCAGTCGATGAAGCTCAAAAACACTCTGCGGCACATCATGGGCGCGGACTTGATCACGCACCTGGGACTGGAGTACTACGACTGAGGGCCGGCCGACCAGACGCAGGCCGCCCCTTGGCGGGAACGGCAAAAGCCTCATCCGGCAAGATGGGGCTTTTGTGTTTTGAGCGGGGAGCGTGACCTGCGGCGGCGGGCTGCTGAACCGCATCAACTGGTCTTACTATCACTCTGATTTTGCGTTAAACCAATGCAGGTTCTGTCTCAACCCGGTGCGCAGCAGGCGCGGCAATGGGCGCTGCGGGGAGGCCGGGATGAGCCGGCACGGCCGCCGCGGGTTGTGGCTGATGATGAGACGGACGGGTAAGGCAGTGGACGAAATGATAGGGCGGCCACGGACCCGAAAGCTGCAACTGGGACTCGCGCATTAGGGCGCTGGTGGTGGTGAACTTGTTCTGATAGCGCTCCACGCACTTGCGGTCGATGAGGTGGGCGATGTCGAGCATCATCCTGCCGTTTTCCATGAGCCGGCAGCTCACTTCCTCTTCAAGGGGCAGGAAGAGCCGGTGCATTTGAAAGCTGACGGCGCGGGCGCGCGTCTGGCGCTCCCTGGTGCGGGCGGCATTCTCGCGCAGGCTGGTGAGGTAATCATGGCCCGCGTCGCCGGCCTGCAGGTGACGTTCGAGAGCTCGGGTGCAGCAGTCGCAGACCATCAGCCTGAGGTGCATCTCGGCTTTGCCGCGGAGCTTGTCGATGTTGGCCAGAAACTGACGCTGGTTGGAGCGGATGGATTTGCGCAGCGCTTCATCGTCGTTGAAGACGGTGCCAAACCGGAAGGGCAGGACGGTGGAGTGCTGAAAGCAGTCGGCGATCACCCGCGCATGGTCCACGCCCGACTTCTGATCGAGGATTTCTTCGGGGTTGTGCTCGCTTACGATGACCGCGAGATCGCAGGCGGGATAAAGGAAAACCTGGTCGCCATTTACGCCGTAAACCGAGTCCATGGGAACCGGTTTGCGATGATGGGTCAATTCAGGAAAGGCTTGTTTTTCGCCGATGCAGTAGGCATACCATGCCATGACGAGACACTCCGCTGACGCGCGCCGGCAACGGCAGGCGCCGCTTGTTGGTGAAGCTTAGTGGACTTGGGAACAACCGCACCATGATGGAGAGAAGGTCAGGGCCACAGCAGGCCACCCCGGACGAACTAGTGGCATACTAGCCCGGCGAAAATACGACTGGCAACCTCTGCTGTCACAAAGTTGCCGAATGTGAGCAGATTGGAGCGAAATCGAGTTTACATAAGTAACACGACTATTGACGGCATAAACATTTTGCGTGAGGCTGCGGCGAACGGCGCGGGGGAAGAGGCATCAGGGGAGAACGCGCAGGATTTGCAGATAGAGAATCACGTTCAAAAGGATGGAGAGGGCCAGCAGGCCGAAGGCAATCAGCGCGAGGATTTTCACCTTTTTGCCGACGCTCTTTAGGTCCTCCATTAACTCCTGTTGTTCGAGTGTGTTGCGGTCTGTGGCCTCGCGGACCATCTCCAACTGGTCCTCGACGTGTTTGAGCGACGAATTCTGCTCGACGACCTGATCGCGGAGCTCGCGATGCTGGGCTTGCAGCTCGGCAAGGCCGTCCTCGATGGGGGCAAGATTGACGGAAGGCGGCGCGGGTTGCGGTGGCGAATGGCGGGTAAGGATACCGGAGACGGCGGAGATCACTTGGCCGTCCAGGATGGGCAGGAGGCGCTGGACAAAGGGCAACGCGAGACGTAAAGCGTTGACAGCACGCTGGATGTTGGCGAAGGGCTGTTCGGGCGCGGATAGCGGCGGGTTGGGCAGCGAGCGGCTGGGCAGAGGCGCAGGCGCGGGGCGCCGGGAAGCGCTCTCAAGTTGTGGTTGGAGCGCGCGAGCGGGGCCGGTTCCCATGGGCAGAGGGGAGCCGACGGCGCGCGGATGGTGCGTCCCGGCGGTTTGAGGGGCAGGGACCGGGTCGTTCAAGTCGAGACTTTCGAAATCAGCCATGGCTCCTGCCTCCACTATAGAAGGTAACTCCCATATATAAAGGATTTTCGGGCCGGGAGGGAAGGCCAATTCCGGGGAAGACAGGAGCGTGAACACGGGAGCAGCGAAGTGGCTGGAAATGTTGGATTAAAGGGTTCCGGCGGGGTGGCAAATGTTGGCTTAGAAGTGCAGGCCGGGGCGCGAAATGTTGGCCCGGTGCTTCGCGAAGCGCAGAGGGATATTACCGGCAATTTCCTGCGCGGGAAAATCTATTTACCGGCAATTGCGCGGATTAGACAAATTGTTTGTAGAGAATTGCGCGGAAATGCGCGCATTGGTACATCAACAAGGGGGTTACAGGCTTGTGCGCGGAATTTGCGTGTTTTTTGCGGGGAAAGAGGACTGTGGGGGGAGGAACAGGTTTCAGGTTTCAGGTTTCAGGTTTCAGGTTTCAGGTTTCAGGTTTCAGGTTTCAGGTTTCAGGTTTCAGGTTTCAGGTTTCAGGTTTCAGGTTTCAGGGGTCAGGGGTCAGGGACCAGTGGACAGTGGTCAGTGGTCAGCGGCGGGGGTTCGGCTGGGTCTTGGCCTTGGTCTTGGCCTGGAGGTTGAGCGCGACCGCGGCGCGGATGAGATCCTTCAAGGCCGCCTCATCGACTTTGTCGCCTTCGCGAATGTCGATGGCGCGGCGGAGATTGCCGCCGAGCGAGGAGTTGAAGAGACCGGAAGGATCCGGCAGCGCGGCTCCCCTGGCGAAGGTCATCTTGACGGCGGTCTTGTAGGTCTCTCCGGTGCAGACGATGCCGGCGTGGGAGAAGACGGGAGTTCCTGGCGATGAGGGCTTGGCCCACTTCCACTCCTCGACGATCTCAGGGTCTGCCTGGTGGATGATGGCGCGGAGCTTGGCGAGCGTCTTGCCGCGCCAATCGCCGAGCGAGTTGATCCTGGCGTCGATGAAGGCAGAGGCGGATTCGGCCGGGGCGGGGTTTTTCATGGTCAGCTCCAATTCTCGCAGCTAATGGGTCTCGCAGTTAATGACTCTCGCTGCTATTTTCGCTGGGCGCGGGGTAAGGTGCAAGGTCCGCGAGGATACGGATCGCTGGCGAGATGGGCGTTTTTCGGGGCCGATCCGCTCCCTTCCCCGAAGCTCTCTGACATGATCACGTGAACGACGTTCTTTCCCGCGCGGCTACCTTACCTGCGCCGGTGGGTCGTGGAGCGGCTGTTCGCCTGGCTGCACTGGCTCCGCCGACTGGTTGTCCGCTACGAGTTGCATGCTGAGAACTTCCTCGGTATGGTCCGGCTCGGCTGCATGAAGATCATGTTGAGGCATTTATGACGCGCCGGATTTATCGGACCAGTTCTAGTTGTCCGGGGTGCGGGGCATCGAAACGGCTGTGACGCCTTTCGGAGGCCGCGCGGCCAGCGGCCTAGTCTTTCGTCTTCAGCCGCGAATCGTTTTCGCGGATGAACGCCTCGATTTCCGCTGCACTGGCCAAGAGCCGCAGCCACTGCTCTTTATAGAGCGTGACCGGAAAGCGGCCCATGCCATAGAGAGAAACCGCTCTTTTCTCGCTTACCTTCAGGCTGATGCCGCTCTTCTTTTTGTTCAATGCGGCGCCGCAGGTTATTTCGGCAGGCGTTGGCCACTGGATGGCCGGCGTTGCCGTGGTCACAGTGAGCGATACGGTGGCCTGCGCTGTGGCGTAGTTCGCGCGGTCCTCGGGAGTGAAGGTTACCGAGAGCGAATGCACTCCCGAAGAGAGCACCTCGCCCTGCGCGGGAGAGTAGTCGAATGTTCCCGGAACCGGCGCGGAGGCATTGAGTTGAATAGCGTCCAATGCGGCGCCGTAGGTTATTTCGGCGGGCGCCTGCCACTGGATGGCCGGCATTGCCTTGGTCACAATAAGCGTCACGGTGGCCTGCGCTGTGGCGTAGTTCGCGCGGTCCGCGGGAGTGAAGGTAACCGAGAGCGTATGTACTCCCGCCTCCAGTCTCTCGCCCGCAGCAGGTGTATAGGCAAAAGATCCCGACACTGTTGCTGTGGCATTGAGCTGGGTGGCGCCGACGACCGCGCCGTAGGCAATCGAATCCGGCGCCGGCCACGTGATAGCTGGAGTGGTGCGCGCCAAGGCTGGAGGCGCAAATGTGATGCTGGGCGGATCATCATTGCCAGGAATCACCTTCGCAATACTTCTACCGATACTTCTAAGGCCCCCCCCCCTCTTTCTTTCTTGTGGAGCGGGACGTCCGGTTATCGAGCTCGCCATCTTCAGGCATATGCGCGAGATGGCTGTATCCGCAAGCCCCGTTTCGCCGTACTGCAACTCTCGCGCAGCGGTCCAATCATTGGGAATCTTCCATCGCACCGGCATGCCAATAGCCTTGGCGATGACATCTTCGTTCACCGTTTCCAGCAAGCGAGGCTCAAACCTGTTGATCACGATTTCCACGTTCGGACTTCCTGCGGTGAAGAACCGTGAGATAAGGCGATTGGAATTGCGCAGCTCGGAGATGCCTGTCTGAGTGACGAGGTAGATGGTAGAGGCATCTCTGAAGAGAGCCTTAGCCCCCACATCGATCCTCGATCCCACATCCACGATCACATGATCGAATTCGCGCCGCGCGACTGCGATCAGCTTGGCGATGGAGTCCTTAGACAGCTCATCTTCGGGAACATTGGTGGGAGCCGCGAGCACGAACACCCCTGAGCTATGCTTGACCAGCAGCTTTTGAAGAAAACTCGTATCCAGCCGGTCGATATTCTTGAAGGCATCCTCCGTCGAGTAATTCGCGGCAATCCCCAAGCACAGTGCCGCGTCCCCAATAGGAAGAGCGAGATCGATCAGCAAAACGCTTTCGTCGGATTGCTGAGCCATAGCGATGGCAATATTGCAGGCGACGGTCGTAACACCGGATCCCCCTTTGGAGCCGACAAAGACGAGCAGCCTCCCCGTAGTTTTCTTTGCAGGAAGAGCTTTCTCGCGAAGGATGGGTTCGATATGATCGAGAGCCTTGGCCACAGCGCCGTTCTCGAGGGGCAGAAGGAGGTACTCACGAGCACCTGCACGCATGGATCGGACCGCAAGTTTGGTATTTCTACTCTCCGAATAGACCATGATCGTCGCCGCGTCGACGGCATTCGTTCTTTCCACTAAATCCAGGACGACATCTGGGTCACTGTCCAAGTCAAGGATGACAACGTCGAACGGCGCCTTCCCTGGCTGCAGGTATTCAAGTTCCGGCGGGTAGGAGCCGTACTCGTTGACATTGGCGCGACGGGTTTCGGCAAGGGCCTTGGCCACGGCCGAACGTCTCCCCTCATCTGGGCCAATCAATGCGATCGACAAGGGCGCGGTCCCAGTGGTGCGGGCCCGCCTCGCATCCAAATCTAGTGATAGATCTTCTGAACTTAAGGCATTAAGCACTCTTTGAAATGAAATGGTCACTGAGACACCAGCCGCCTTTCCGCTCAAATCTCAAGCTGAGAGGTCATCCGGAATCTAGGCTCGCAGGACTTTTCCGCCCTGAACGGACAAAGATGGTGCCACCCCAGCGAAAACCTTCAATGCGAGCGCAAACTTACGGGTGCTTGCCAGACAATTCGCTCTCGTAAAATGGTAAACATTTTTTAACTCAATTTGGACCCGAATTAACCATCATGGTGCATTACTAAAGTGTTATCGAGTCACTCTGACGCGCCATTCCCCAGGGCAAGTGCCATTACAGTTCTCTTTCGGTCAGCAAAATAACC
>CAWEGL010000018.1:0-6627 GCA_963808795.1 uncultured Acidobacteriota bacterium | reverse complement strand
GACACGTCACCCCCGGCGGGTTGCTGCAGAGGAACCTGCGGTTCCTCTGCGGTTAACGTGAGCAGCGCCAACGGATGCAGCGGGCGACCGCGCAAACACTGGCGTTTACGTGTTTACGCGCGTCAACGCGAGTGGAATCAGGCAGCTAAAAGAAAAATGGCTGTGCGCGGTTACCGCGCGGTAACCTGAGGTTGCTGCGGCGTTAACGTGTTGAAAGCAAAGGATCGAGGCGGAAACAGGCTTCCCGGCGCGCTGCGCGCGTAGCCTCCGCTGCGGTGGCCGTCAAGGGTCTGCGCTTCGCTCCGGCGCGCAAAAGAACGCCGCGCCCTTGACCGCCATCCTCGCTGCGGCTGTTTTGCAGCTATGAGAAAAATGTCTTTTTCTCATGTTCCACATGAGGAGCACGACGGCGGCGGGCCGGGGTAGCATCGTGCCAGGAGCCGGGGCATGGATTACGACCGCGACAAAGTGGACGAGATGGTGCTGGCGCTGCTGTGGCTGACGCCGGCGGGCGATGGCCGGGCGTGGAAGGGGCACGACTGGGACGCGCTGGACCGGCTGCACGCCAAGGGGTACATCTCCGATCCGAAGAGCAAGGCGAAGTCTGTCGTGCTGAGCGAAGAGGGCGAGCGGCTGTCGCGGGAACTGTTCGAGCGGCACTTCGGGCGCAAGGGCTGACCCGGCGCAGGAGCGGCATCAGCTCGGCGCGCGGCGATGTGTTGGACGTAGACACCATCCCTAAGCCTGACGGCTTAGCGGGGCCGCTGCGCGGCCGTCCTCGAACCGAAATCGAATGCAAGCCGGACGCTGTGCAGCCCTGTGCAGCATCGGTTCGAGTCAGGTCCGGCCATTGTTCGGCGCCGATCGACCACCGTTCAGCGGTAGGCTTCGCGGCGATGCTTGACAGCCAGGACGAGGATCAGTCGCCGTAGTCGTAGAAGCGCACGCGGAAGTCGCCGACGCGTAGCCGCATCTCGGGTGGCTTGATGTCCTGGAGGCGCTTCACGTTGCCTTCGCCGGAAGCCAGGTAGCGGGCGATGACGTGCAGGATATGCAGCGCCGTGGGCTGGTCGATGGCGCGCAGATCGGCCTTGGCCTGGTCGGTCCAGGCAACGCTCTTCTTGCCGATGCTCGATGTCCGGGGTGGTGCGGTTTAGGTTCCAGCGCGTCTGTCCGATGCGCTTGAAGTCTTCGGCGGTTAGGCCGAACTCGGCCAGATTTCCTCGTTGGGGATGGGATCGTTATCCTGAGCCAGGCCTTGGAAGCGGCCACGGCGCGGTTCTCTTTGTCGCTGATCGGTTCGTCCCGAAGGGGGCGTTGGCGATGGCGCGGTCCACCGGATCGAGCATGGTTGTAATCAGGGTGACGACGGCGGAGGCCTGCGCGGTGGATATGCGATCGATGAGTTCGTGGGCCTGCTGCTTCGGGTTGGTTGCGACGGTTGCCATCGGGAAAATCTCTCTTCTCTATCGTGCGCCGTGGCGCGTGCGCGGTCAATGGTTGTGAGGGCTAACGGGCCTCCGCCTGCGCACTGCCAGCCAGCGAGTTAATCAGCCGAATCACGGCTCTCTGGTCCTTCGTCGGCAGCACTTCCATCTTCTGAAATCTCTTCCAAAGCCGCTGCTTGTTGGATGGCGCGCGCTCTGTGGGCGTGGCGGGCTGTACGCCGAGCATTCGTCTGTTGTGACCTCAAGAGCCTGGGCAAGCGTGATGAGCGCCGGAGCGGGCGGGAACTCGGCCTCGATCTCGTAGTAGGAGATGGCCCTCTGAGTCATGCCCGTAGCCTTGGCAAGCTGGACCTGAGTGAGGCCGCGCGCTTGTCTGAGAGCAACGAGGCGTTGACCGAACGCGTTTTGCGAAGGCTTCTTGGCTGGCATGACAGGGGTAATTTAAGGTCCATTTTTTTGCTCTCCCTGAATCCGCTGCAAGTATACACGTATCGCGTGTATACTTGCGAACGGTATGAAAAACGCAAAAAACTGAAAAAACTGCTTGACAGGTTTTTTCGGCGGAGGGCGGAAAATGGCGCGAATCCCGGAGAGGAAGTCGAGCGGCTAAAGAAGGAAATCTCTGTGCAGCGGCTGGCCGAGGCGCAGGGCGTGAAGCTGACGCGGCACGGGGCCGACCTTGTGGGCAAGTGCCCGTTCCACGACGACCGCAACCCGTCGCTGGTTATCACTCCGGCGAAAAATCTCTGGCACTGCCTGGGCGCGTGCAACATGGGCGGAACGGCCATCGACTGGGTGATGAAAGCGCAGGGCGTGAGCTTCCGCCATGCGGTCGAGCTTCTCAAAGAGGATCATTTTTCTTTAGCCGCCGCTCCGGTGCAGCCGGTGAAAAAGAGCACGGTGCCCAAGCTGCCGCCGCCGGTCGAGCGGGAGGCGGACGACCGGGCGCTGCTGTTGCAGGTGGTGGACTACTACAACGAGTCGTTGAAGCAGTCGCCGGAGGCGCTGAAATATCTGGAGTCGCGCGGCCTCCAGTCTTCGGAGATCATCGACCGCTTCCGGCTGGGCTTCGCCAACCGGACGCTGGGGTATCGCCTGCCGGCGAAGAACCGCGCCGCCGGCGCGGAGATGCGCGGGCGTCTGCAACGGCTGGGCATCTACCGGGAGAGCGGGCACGAGCACTTCAACGGATCAATCGTTATCCCGGTGTTCAATGCTTCCGGCGAGGCCGTCGAGGTGTATGGCCGGAAGATCACGCCGAACCTGCGCGAAGGGACGCCGGACCATCTCTATCTGCCAGGGGTGCACCGGGGCGTGTGGAACGAAGAGGCGCTGTCCGCGTCGAAGGAAATCATCCTGTGCGAGGCGCTAATCGATGCGCTCACGTTCTGGGTCGCGGGCATCCGCAACGTAACGGCCAGCTACGGCGTGAACGGCTTCACAGACGATCATCGCGCGGCCTTCGAGAAGCACGGCACGGAGCGGGTGTACATCGCCTACGACCGCGACGAAGCGGGCGACGGCGCAGCGGCAAAGCTGGCCGAGGAACTGATCGAGATGGGAATCGAGTGCTTCCGGGTGCAGTTCCCGAAGGGCATGGACGCGAACGAATACGCGCGCAAGGTGACGCCCGCGGCCAAGAGCCTGGGTGTGTTGCTGAACAAGGCCGAGTGGCTGGGCAAGGGTCAGCGGGCAATGGGGCGCGTGGCGCCGCGCGTATTGGAGCCTGTCATCGTGGCCGAGCCGGTGATCGAGCCAGAGCCAGCAAAAGCAGCGGCTAAAGAAAAAAAGATCGAGAACGAGTTGCCGGAGCCAGATCCAATCGCGGCGACCATGCCGACGGCCGACGCGCCCGCCGTTGCCGTGCCGACAGAAGAGGTTTTTTCCTTAGCCGCCGAACCGGAGCCGGTTGTGCCGACAGAGCCAGCGGCAGCGCCCGCGCCGCCCGTGATCGATGTGCCCGTGGAAATGCGCGGCGAAGACATCTTCCTGCAGCAGGGCAACCGCCGTTACCGGGTGCGCGGGCTGGCCAAGAATATGAGTTACGAACTGTTGAAGGTCAATGTTCTTGTCTCGGGCGCGACGCCGCGCGGCGAGCAAGCCTTCCACGTGGACACGCTGGACCTTTACTCGGCGCGGCAGCGCGGCGTGTTCATGAAACAGGCCGCCGAGGAACTGGGAATCAAGGAAGAAGTCATCCGGCGCGACCTGGGCCGGGTGTTGATGAAGCTCGAAGAGATGCAGGACGAGCAGATCAAGCAGGCGCTCGCACCGAAGGAAAAGGCAATCACGCTGACCGAAGAAGAGCGGGCCGAGGCGCTGGCTCTGCTGCGCGATCCGCGCCTGCTCGACCGCATCGTGGAAGACTTCGCCAGGTGCGGCGTTGTGGGTGAGGAGACCAACAAACTCGTCAGCTATCTGGGCGTGGTGTCGCGGCATCTGTCGGAGCCCCTGGCGGTGATGGTGCAGTCTTCATCGGCAGCGGGCAAAAGTTCGCTGATGGATGCTGTGCTGGCCTTCGTGCCGGAGGAGCAGCGTGTCCAATACTCCGCGATGACGGGGCAATCGCTGTTCTACATGGGCGAGAACGATCTCCAGCACAAGGTGCTGGCCATCGTGGAGGAAGAGGGCGCGCACAGCGCGGCCTATGCCTTGAAGCTGTTGCAGTCGGAGGGTGAGTTAACTATCGCCAGCACGGGCAAGGACCCGGCAACGGGGCGGCTTCTCACGCATCAGTACCGCGTCAAGGGTCCGGTGATGATCTTCCTGACCACGACGGCGATCGACATCGACGAGGAACTGCTGAATCGCTGCCTTGTGCTGACGGTGAACGAAGAGCGGGCGCAGACCCAGGCTATCCACCGGATACAGCGCGAATCCCAGACCATCGAGGGTCTGTTGCGCCGCAAGGACCGCGACGAGTTGCTGCGCTTGCATCGCAACGCACAGCGGCTCTTGAAGCCCGTCTCGGTCGTGAATCCCTACGCGCCAGGGCTGACCTTCCTCGACAGCCAGACGCGGACCAGGCGCGACCACACCAAGTATCTGACCCTCATCCGCACCATCGCCCTGTTGCATCAGCATCAGCGGCCCCGGCAGACGGTCGAGCACAATGGCAAGACCATCGAATACATCGAAGTCGCGCTCGGCGACATCGCGGTTGCCAACCGGCTGACGGCGGAGGTTCTGGGCCGTTCGCTCGACGAGCTGCCGCCGCAGACGCGGCGGCTGTTGCTGCTTGTCGATGCGATGGTCACGGCGGAGTGCAAGCGGCAGCGGATCGAGCGGGCCGATTACCGCTTCTCGCGGCGCGACGTGCGCGAGGCGACCGGCTGGGGCGATACGCAGTTGCGCCTGCATCTGGGGCGGCTGGAGGAACTGGAGTATCTGCTGGCTCATCGCGGCGGACGCGGCCAGAGCTTCGTTTACGAGCTTGCCTTCGCCATCGAGGCCGACGTCGGCAAGCCTGTAATGGCGGGTCTGATCGACATCGAAAATCTGGGGGTGGCGAAGCTGGGCGGGTACAAGTACTATGGCAACTTCGCGGGGCCAGAGCGGGAGAACGCGGGGTCAAAACGGGGCCAAAACGGCCCGGTAGCGGGGGAATCGCGGGGAGACGAATCGCCAGTATCCATCGGGGGTAAAGGCTCTTTTTACGAGAAAGAGCTGAAAAGCACTGTTGGGGAAGAGACGGAAAAAGATGCCGTCGTAGCCGCGCTGCATCGTAACAACGGCAGCAAGAAAGAGGGCAAGTAATGGCCCGCGTTGTCACGCCACGCAAACAGAAAGCGCCGCCAGCAATCCCGCTGGAGATCATGATGCGCGATTACCTCGAAGCCCTCGCCATCCAGAACTACTCCGAGCAGACCATCGGCAACCGCGAGTTCCTGCTTCGCCAGTTCATCCAATGGTGCCGGGAGCGCGGCATCGCCGATCCGGTCGAGGTCACGCGGCCCATCCTCGAACGCTATCAGCGTTACCTGTTCCTCTACCGCAAGAAGAACGGCGAGCCGATGAGCTTCCGTTCGCAGCACTCGCGCCTGGTCCCGCTGCGCATGTGGTTCCGGTGGATGACACGGCGTAATCATCTCTTGCACAACCCGGCATCGGAACTGGAACTGCCAAAGCTGGGGCAACCGCTGCCCAAAAACATCTTCTCCGCCCAGGAGGTCGAACAAATCCTCCAGCTCTGCGACGTGGCCGATTCCATCGGCCTGCGCGACCGGGCCCTCATCGAGGTGCTGTACTCGACCGGCATCCGTCGTGGGGAGATCGTCGCGCTCAAGCTCTACGACCTCTCGCTCGACCGGG
Source organism: uncultured Acidobacteriota bacterium (assembly GCA_963808795.1). GTDB lineage: Bacteria > Acidobacteriota > Terriglobia > Terriglobales > Acidobacteriaceae > Telmatobacter. The sequence continues at coordinate 868 of CAWEGL010000018.1, read as the reverse complement.
GCGTGGTGCTGGTTCGCCAGGGCAAGGGCAAGAAGGACCGCTACGTTCCCATCGGCGAACGGGCCATCGCATGGCTTGAGAAATACATCCGCGAGGCGCGTCCACAACTCGCAATCGAGCCGGACGACATGACCGTATTCCTCACGGCGCAGGGCGAGCCGTTCTGCCTCGATCACATGACCTCGAACGTCAAGGCGCGGATCGACGCCGCCAAGCTGGGCAAAACCGGGGCCTGCCATCTCTTCCGTCACACGATGGCCACGCTGATGCACGAGAACGGAGCCGACATCCGCTTCATCCAGGAAATCCTCGGCCACGTGAAGCTGGAGACGACGCAAATCTATACCCACGTCGCCATCCGAACGCTGCAACAGGTCCACGCCGCAACCCATCCCGCAGCCCATCTCGGACACAACGAAAACGCTCCCCGGAAGGCTCCCGATCCAGAGGCGGAAAAGCTCTTCCAGATGCTCGCCGAAGAGGCCGAAGACGACCGCGAATAGACCTTCCAATGTTCTTCTCTTAGCTGCTGTTTTTAGCGGCTAAAGAAAAATCAACTCTGCCTGGAATCGGCCTTGCTCCCGGCGCGGAATCCGCCTCCGATCCGCTGCCCAATCCCTCACAGAATCCGCTCGGCTTCCCGGCTCCCGAAGCCGTACAATCTGAGCAACATGCAGCCAGCCTTTTCGACACCGTTCCCGGAGCCGCTTCCAGCCGCGATGCCGCAGCTAAGCGAAAAACCGCGTCATGGGGTTCACAGTTGGAATCCTGCATCGCATCCGGGGCAGTTCGTCTGTAACTCCAGAACCGCAATAGGCTTGCAGTTCGGGTGGTCTGAAATCGTGTCGGGCACGGTTGTTGCCCCAAA
>CAWEGL010000017.1:0-132038 GCA_963808795.1 uncultured Acidobacteriota bacterium | reverse complement strand
CGGGATTGACACGAAAACCATCGGGAGTGAGTCGGAGTCTGCTGATCGCTGCGCCTTCAGAAACGCGTCGACTGAATTGTCGATGGCCTCGCAAGGCACCGCCACTGAACCAGATTGATCTCGCCCAACATTGCGAGGATGCGCGGATTCGGAGTTAAGTCAAACTCTGTGGAAATCTCCCCAGCCACCCCAACGTCTTTGGACATAAGCTTTCCCCCTTAACTTTTCCACGCCTGAAGGTCGTGCGTGGGATCCGTTTCGCCGTCCATGGAGGTTATAACACTGGAAGCGCTCAAAGGCCGCGCAGTCCCAGCGCCGAGAAGAGGCTGACCGTTCATCGTTCATGTTTTGCTCTTTTGTAGGAGCTGCGAGTTCATCAATAGAAGGCGAAAGAGACGCTTCGCTACGGCAGCCGCGAGTTTGCATGGAACCGCATTTCCGATCTGTCGAGTGACATGAAGCCTCGCTCCCTCAAAGAAGTAAGCATCTGGGAACGATTGCAGGCGCGCAGTTTCCCGCAGGGTATAGTACCTCGCCTTCCCGAGTCATCCACGACGACGTTCTCTCCCCCCGGGACACCATGCACACCGGCCTTGATCGTCTTCGATGGCCAGTCCAGTACGCTGCCCTTGTGGCCAGCATAAACGCGTGCGCCTGGGATCACCCAGTGATTTAAGGGGGATTCGGACTCCTGTCGGGCAGGTTCAGGCAGATCTAGAAATGCATCCCGTACGGTCACCCAAGGCAATCTCGGACCGTCCGTCTTTAGATTTCTGTTTCCATTATTGCCGTTCAGTGGTACTCGCGGTCTTTTGAGGTGATGCCGATCCCAGTATTCGCCCGAGAGCTGAAGGCTGAGAAGCGCGCAGCGGCTGTTTGTCGACTCAGGGAACGTGTAGGCGGGAAGATTCGTACGCGTCGCTATGACAAAGACTCGCTGGCGACTCTGCGCAACTCCGTAGTCAGCTGCGTCCAGCAGCCTCCAACTTACATGATACTCGGGGCTGTAATCGATCTTGTTATGTCCCTCTACTGGTTCCGTTGCGTCTTGCTGGCGGCTGGGACCCGGCGAAGCAGGGAGTGCTGACCGGCGTTCAGCACAATACCTACGATGTCGAGTTCTACGGCCCCAATCCCATGTGCGGCATCTGGTACCTGGCCGCCCTGCGCGCATGCGAGGAGATGGCGCGGGCGCTTGGCGACGATGCGGCTGCCAGCCAGTACCGGCAGCTCTTTGACCGAGGGAGCCGCTGGATCGATGCCAACCTTTTCCAGGGCGGCTACTTCATCCAGCGCGTGATTGGATACCGGCCGGACCAGATTGCGCCCCATCTCCGCGAAGGCATGGGATCGGATGATCCCGAACATCCCGAGTATCAGGTCGGAGAAGGCTGTCTCATCGATCAGCTTGTTGGGCAGTACCTCGCCCACGTCGCCGGCCTCGGACCTCTGGTTCCCTCCGATCGCGTGCGGTCAACTCTGGCTTCGCTTCTCCGCTACAACCACAAGCGCGCGCTGGTCGATCACGACAACGTCGAGCGCACCTTCGCTCTCAATGATGAAGCTGCGTTGGTGATTTGCGATTATGCCGGCGCGCCCAGGCCGCGCATCCCTTTCCCTTACTTCGAGGAAGTAATGACGGGCTTCGAGCACTCGGCCGCCGCCCTCATGATCTACTCGGGCATGGTCGCTGAAGGCGTGGAGTGCGTCGGCAATATCCGTTCCCGGTACGACGGGGTCAAGCGGAACCCCTGGGATGAGGCCGAATGCGGGCATCATTACGCGCGCGCTATGGCCGCATGGAGCAGCTTCGTCGGCATCAGCGGCTTCTCCTACGACGGAATCGGGAAGGCCGTAGTTGCCGTTCCGCGCATTCCTCATCGCAGGTTTCATTGCCTGTGGACCAGCGGAACCGGATGGGGCACCTTCACTTATGAGCCCGCCGCCGCGGGCGGAACACGATTCTCGTTGCGAGTCCTGTCCGGCGATTTGAGTTTCCGCTCCTGTGAAATTACCTCCTCGGGCGCCAGCGCCGTGGTGCGTTCGGGCAATGAGAAAATCAGCCACGCGCTGGAGGCTAAGGACGGCCGCGCTGTGGTCCGGTTCCCGCGCCTGGTTGCATTGCGCCAGGGCAACTCGCTCGTCGTCGAGACCCGGGCATGAATCCATCCGGCGTCCCTGCAAAGCCCTGGGTGGTGCTGGTGGGAGGGTTTCTGGGAGCCGGAAAAACCACGCTGTTTCTGGCGGCGGCGAAAAAACTCAACAGGCGGGCCCTTCGCTGCGCCATGGTCACCAACGACCAGGGCGGCGCGCTCGTCGGCTCTGGAGCTGGTTGCATAAGCGGGGTTTTGAAAGGGCACGGATTTATCCGTGCCGCACAGACCGCATAAAACGCGGGCTTTAGCCCCTGAGGGATTTTCCTCGCGCGAGCTGCGGCATTTGTGCAACCAGCTCTAGCGCGAGGACGCAGACCCGTTCTTCATCGCCTCGCGCAGACGAGCCTCAGCATCGTCGCTCCAGTACTTGCAGTTGAGCCACAGAAAGACTGAAGTATAAGGAATCGTTTCGTTCGTCTTCAGGACGAGTATCTTGTAGCTCTTTCCCGCCTCGCTGATCTTCTCCAGAAGTTGCTCGTGGGGCAGGGAAGTAACCTTGCGGTCTCCCAGCACGGTCCTGATCTGGCTGCGGTACCGCGACACCCCAGGCGCATCGGCTTCGGGGACAAAAGGAAGCTCAGCGTCCATGTACACGTCGGGGCGCACGTGAATCGAATGGCTGGCGGCATTCAGAACATACCTTGTCACTTCAGGCAATCCTTGTCCGGTTTCAATCGTCTCCATGCCCGGCGTGATTTCGAGCGGATACGCGGAATCCACGATCAGGATCCAGTTCCGGTGCCCGAGAAGGGGCAGCATTTGACTCACCTTTGCCTGCCAATTGGCTGCATGGGCAGTCTGCGTTCTGCCCGCGCGCCTGGCCGGCGCCGCACGCCGCCAGCGCCAGCGACAAAACCACAATCAGATTCGTTGATTTCTTCATAGGTGCTGTTCTCCGAGAAGCCGGCTACTCTGGCTTACTGCATCTTCCCCGGTCCACCATCTTATCAGGAGGTGAGAATCCGCACCGGCCCCAGCAGGCCTGAGGGCAGGGCGATTGCATGAACGTTTTTGTTGGCAAAGATGGTTCCATTGGCGCGCGCCGTAGGCGCTACGTTTGTTAGCCCCGCGCTTCAGCGTGGGGAATTGGGGGCCAAAATATGCCGTCAGCCCCGTAGGGGCGGCGCGCGTGCTATAAAGGCGCCCCTGCGTGCCATTCATGCAATTGCCCTGGGCCTGAGGAAACGATCCCGCCCAGGGATGAAGCCGATTCCGCTGTCTCGCCGCTCCAATCGAAGGCTCCCGCCAGCGCCATCGCTGCTGCAAGCTTGCAACGATAGCCTCTCTGCATTGTTGCTGTTTCCTCTCCCTCCATTGTCCCCGCGCGTTCCGTTGCGGTTCAATCATTGAACAGAGATCGACTGGATCACCGGCCCCGGTTCGCCGTCCGTTGAAAAGGCCAGCGCGTTCGCGTTACCGTCAGGCTCAAGCTTGGCCTGAATCCAGACGTACCTCGCGGCATTTTCTCCCGTAGGAGGAAACGCGACGCTTGTAACCACCTCTCCGTTCACCAGCAATTCGGCAAAGCGTGTCTTCGAGTCTGGATTCCTGTACGCGATTCGTATGCGCGCCATCGCTCCCCGCGCATGCACGTTCGCAAAGCGTGCCGCATGTCCTTGCAGAACCGTTCCCGCAGGCTCGGACCCGCCTGCTCCTCCAGCCTGCACGGGTTCATAGCGAGTCATCGGGGCATCCTCGCCCGCGATCAGCAGAAGCACGCCATCGCCCGCCGCCACGCTTGTTCCGTACCCATCGCCCGCGGCCTCCAGCCGCTTTCCCGTCCACGCATCCCTCACCACAGGCAGAGAATCGGTCAGCCCCAGATCCGTCCACTGAACGGCGACTGGCTCGGTGGATTGAGTCCGGTTGAGCAGCAGGACGGCTCGCCTGCCGCTCTCCGCCAGCGGCTTTGACCACACCTCGACTCCCTCCATTGGCTCAGCCACCTTTACCGCCTGCAGTCCGGCGGCATCCTGGTCGATCGCGAGCAGTCGTGGATTGGTCAGGTCGGCAAGCTCGGCCGGGCTTAGCTTCGTCAAATCCGCTCCCACGAGCAGCGGCGCGCCGGAGATCGCCCACAGCGCCATATGCAGCCGGTTCTGCTCGTCCGTCAGCCCCGCCATGCCCAACACCATCATGTCCGAATCGTTGTAGTAGCCAGTGTGCTCCGCCTCCGGGTGAATGCCATTATCAAAGTTCGAGAGCATCTTCGCAAAGCTGGCCTTGCGGTCTGCGTGCTCATGCCCCGCGACGATCGGAGCGACAATATCGCCGCTGGTCCGCCAAATGTCCGCTGGCGATCCTCCTACGCCGGGCGCCCACGTCCATGGGCTGTTCTTGCCCCATTCGCATAATGAGAAGTAAAGTGGATGCCCGGTGATCGCCTCCGCTCTCGCAATGGCGTGCGCTATCTCCGCGTACTGAACCGCGGGATCCAGGTTCTCCTTGTTCCCTCCGCACCAGTCCACCTTGACGTAATCGAATCCCCAGCGCGCGAATTGCAGAAAATCCTGCTGGTAATGGCCCTCGCTCCCGGTGTGAAAGTACTTTGGGCCGAGATCCGGAAACATGCTGCAGCCGTCTTGGCCCGCGTCCGTGTAGATGCCCGCTTTCAGTCCGAGCCCGTGAATGAAACGGACAATATTACTCATGTCTCCAGCATGCTCGCCGGGAGCCAGCGCCGGCCATTGTTTTGGATCGACCACGATGTTCCCCTGCGCGTCGCGCGGCCCGGTCCACCAGCCTTCGTCGATGTTGATGTACTCGTATCCCGCCTTCCGCATGCCGTTGGCGGCCATGGCGCGGGCCTGTTGCATCGCGATGCCCGCGTCCACGATGTTCGAAAAGCTGTTCCAGGATGACCACCCCATCGGCGGTCGGGGGATAGACGCATCTTTCAATGCGCTCTGAGCCGCGATTGCGCCTCCGGACGTAAATCCAATACAAAAAACAGCAACGGCCATCTTCGCCAGCAACCCGCAACCTCCATGTCCTCTCACGCCTCGCTCCTCCTGTCGAACTCGAGTGCCCTGCATTCAAATCTTCGGGCACCATCATATCAGCGCCGCCAAACCATGCCGGAGCGCGGTAGTGGGTCAGTTTGAAGTGTACGGGCTTCAGCGCCTACATGAGAACTGGACGCACCCGCATAAAATTCTGCTTGACAGCTGTATTACACGTGTAGTAGATACTCTTACATTAGTAGGAGGACTCGATGCCCGCGCCCAAACTCTCCAAGCTCGAATTCCAGGTCATGGAAACATTGTGGACGGAAGGCGAACGCTCCATCCGCGAGATTCTCGAATCGCTTCCGGCCGGGCGCAAGCCCGCCTACACCACCATCCAGACCACCGTCTACCGGATGGAAGCCAAGGGGGTGGTCAAGCGCGTGAAGAAGGTGGGCAACTTCCACGTCTTTGCGGCGGCCATCACGCGCCAGGCCGCGCAGCGGCGGCTGATCGGCGACCTGCTGGCCCTGTTCGGAGGAAGCTCGCAGCCGGTGATGGCGCACCTGATCGAGAGCGGCAAGCTGTCCCTTGAGGATGTGAAGGACGCGGAGCGAACCCTGGAGCGTCTTTCAAGCACGCGCACTGTATCAGGGCACGACCGGGGAACCCACCCGGTGGGTGGGTCGCGTGCCGAAAAGAGCAGGAAAGATCGAGGGCTTTAGCCCCTGAGGGACAGTCAGGGCTCACCGTCGAACTGTTCTTGAAGCGAGCAAACGCAAGCACGCCAAAAAGGAGAAGCAATCATGACGATTCCGGCATTCTGGCAGGAGACCTGGACGGCGGCGATGGTCAATCACCTGTGGCAGTCGACGGTGGTGGCGGGCGTGGCGTGGCTGCTGGCCCTCGCGCTGCGCAGGAATCAGGCGCGGGCGCGGTACTGGGTTTGGATGATTGCGTCGGTGAAGTTTCTGGTTCCGTTTGCGCTTTTGATCGACGCCGGTCAATGGTTGCGTTCACTCTCCGCCGCTCCACCCGCCGCGCAGCCCGCGCTCGCCGCGGTGATGCAGCAGATTACGCAGCCGTTTCCGCAGGGGCAGTCTTTCGATTTCGCCGGGCCAGTGGTTGCCGCGCATCGCGCGGACCTGCTGCCGGTTGTGCTGCTGGCGATTTGGGCGTGCGGGGCGTCGATGGTGCTCTTTCGCTGGGTTCGCGGATGGCGGCGGATTCGCGCGGCGGTGCGCGCGGCACGGCCGCTGAAGTTGGCGGCGCATGTGCCGGCGCTTTCCACTTCGGCGCTGCTGGAGCCGGGCGTCTTCGGGATCTTCCGGCCGGTGCTGCTGCTGCCTGAGGGCATTCTGAACCGCCTTACGCCGGCGCAACTGGACGCCATCGTGGCGCACGAGATGTGCCACGTGCGCCGGCGCGACAACCTGACCTTTGCGGTGCACATGATCGTCGAGGCGCTGTTCTGGTTCTATCCGCCGGTGTGGTGGATGGGCGCGCGGCTGATCGAAGAGCGCGAGCGCGCCTGCGACGAAGCGGTGCTCGCATCCGGCAACGGCGCGGAGGCCTACGCCGAAGGCATTCTCAACGTGTGCAAGCATTACGTAGAGTCGCCGCTGGCCTGCGTCTCCGGCGTCAGCGGATCGGACCTGAAGAAGCGGATTGTCCAAATCATGGCGGAACAGGTTGCGCACAAACTCGATCTGAGGCGGAAACTGCTGCTGGGCTTCGTGGCCGTGTTGGCAGCGGCGCTGCCGGTAGGCCTCGGCTTAGTTCATGCAGCCGAGGGGCAGGTGCAGACAGCAGCCAAGGAGACGGGCATCGTGGGCACGTGGCAGGGAACGCTGCACGTTCCGCAGCACGATATGCGTCTGGTGGTGAAGATTGCGCAGACCGATGCGGGCGCGCTGAAAGCGGATTTCTACAGCATCGACGAGAACGGCAGGCCGCTGCCGGTTACCTCCATCACGCTGGATGGAACCACGGTAAAGATCGACCTGAATGCAATCGGCGGCAACTTCGAGGGCAAACTGAGCGCCGATGGAAATTCCATCGACGGCGCCTGGAGCCAGGGGCGGAACCGAATTCCGCTGGTGCTGGCGCGGGCCACGCCGGCGACGGAATGGACCATCCCCACGCCGCCGCGGATTCAACCCATGGCGGCCGACGCCAACCCATCGTTTGAAGTGGCGACCATCAAGCCCAATAACTCGGGCGTGCCGCACCTGCTGGGACTGAAGGTGCACGGACGCATCTTTACAACGAACAACACATCGGTGGAAGACCTGATTACATTCGCTTACGGCGTGCAGACAAAGCAGATTGTGAACGGTCCGGGATGGATCGGCACGGAACGATACGACGTTGAGGGAATCCCCGATGCGCCAGGGACGCCCAGCATACAGCAGTTGCGGGTGATGGTGCAGAAGCTGCTCGCCGACCGATTCAAGCTGACCTTTCATCAGGAAAAGCGGAAGCTTTCGGCCTATGTTCTGACGGTCGCCAAAGGCGGAGAAAAGCTGACCCCTACTGACCCGAAAGAGCCGCTGCCCGGCCTGGGCTTCATCCCTGGCAAAGGTGGACTCACAATGCGCGTAATCAACGCGACCATGCCGGACTTTACGAGCTTTTTGCAGGAGCTTGTGCTGGACCGGCCGGTGGTGGACCGCACCGGACTGACGGGCCGGTACGATTTTCAGTGCCTCTTCGCGCCCGACGATTCGCAGTTTGGCGGGCATCCTCCGGGAATGCCCCCTGCCGCGGCTGGAGGCGGTGCTGCGGCGGCCCCGGCGGCGGAAACTGCTTCCGCGCCGGACCTGTATGAGGCGATGCAGCAGCAGCTCGGATTGAAACTGAGCGCGGAAAAGACCGGCGTGGATGTGATCGCCATCGATCACGTGGACCATCCTTCGCCGAATTAGGCCATGCGGAGAATGCGGCGGGTCGGGCGCGCGACGAAAATTCGAAACGGCTGAAACAGAGGCGAGCCTGCAAGCGTCTTATAGGCGTATCCTCAAATGGTTCCCCAAGACGGCCCCTGTTCGCGTCTCTCTAGCTTTCCGGCCCGGCCAGGGAAAAGGATTCTTTGCATGAGAAATCAGGGTGCAGTGCGCAAATTCGACTTCAGCAGGAAGGCGATGCTTGCCCTGGCCTGCGCCGCCGCCGGACTGCTTCCGGCCAATACCGCGCGGCAGGCCAGCGCGCAGGCTGCCTCGGCTGCGGACCACGACATTGTAGGCACGTGGCAGGGCACGCTGCACGGTCCGCAGAGCAACCTGCGCATCGTGAACCAGATCACGAAGACTGCAGCCGGCGCGCTGAAGGTGATGGATTACAGCATCGACCAGGGCGGGCAGGGCATGGCGGCTACGTCGGCCAGCTTCCAGGATGGAGTTTTCAAGTACGCCATGCAATTTATTGATGGCAGCTATGAAGGCAAGATGTCCGCGGACGGCAAGTCGATCTCCGGAACCTGGACGCAGAGCGCGCATGCGTTTCCGCTGGTGCTGGAGCGGGCCACGCCGGAGACGGAGTGGACCATCCCCCCGCCGGCGCCCAAGCTGCCGCCGATGGCCGCGGACGCCAAGCCCGGCTTTGAGGTGGCGACCGTCAAGCCCAGCAATCCCGACGAGAAAGGCAAGGCCTTTCTGGTGCGCGGCGGCCGCTTCATGACCATCAATACCACCCTGATGGACTTGCTCACGTTTGCCTATTCCGTGCAGCAGAAGCAGATTCTCGATGCGCCCTCCTGGGCGGAGTCAGAGAAGTTCGACATTGACGGCAAGCCCGACCAGCCGGGCGTGCCCGACACGGATCAGTTGAGAGGCATGATGCAGAAACTGCTGGCTGACCGCTTCCAGCTCAAGTTCCACAAGGACAAAAAGGAGCTTTCGGCCTATGTGCTCACGGTGGCCAAGGGCGGACCGAAGATGACCAAGGACGTGAACAATCCGAATGGGCTGCCGGGGCTATTCTTCCAGGGCCTGGGCGTGCTCGCGGTGCGCAACGCCACCATGGGCGACTTTACGCAACTGATGCAGTCGGCGGTGCTGGACCGTCCCGTGGTGGATCAGACGGGCCTCGCGGGCCGTTGGGATTTTCTGCTCAAGTGGACGCCGGATGAGTCGCAGTTTGGCGGCATGGGGATCAAGGTGCCGCCGCCCAGCAACGCCGCCGATGCGCCTCCGCCGTTGTTTACGGCCATGCCGGAGCAGATGGGGCTCAAGCTGGAGGCGGGCAAGGCGCAGGTTGAAGTGATGGTGATCGACCACGTCGAACAGCCTTCGGCGAACTGAGAACCCCTCGCGGCATCGCCGGAGTCTACGCATGGCAGCGCGACGCTTGGTCTACATCCCGGCCTTCTGCGCTCTCTTGGGTCTCTGCGCCGCAATGCCGGTGCGGGCCACGGAGTATTACGGGCAGGTCTTCTTCGGCGCCGTGCCGGTGCCGGGGGCGACGGTCACCGTGACCGAGGACGCAGAGCGGTTCAGCACCGTGACCGATGAGCAGGGGCTCTACCTGTTTGCCAACCTGGCCGACGGCCCGTGGAAGATTGAGATCACCATGCGGGGCTTCGCCAAGCTGGAGGGCAAGGTTACGGTCGCGCCGAACATGCCGCAGGGTAAGTGGGAGCTGAAGATGCTTGGCCTTCCGCAACTGCTGGCCGGGTCGCAGGCCATGAGCCCGCTCGCGACGCGGCCCGCAAACGCAACGCCGCCGCAGGCAGAGGAAGAAGCGCCCGCGCCCACGCCGCCCGAAGCCGGCGCTGCCGCGGAGCAGCCGCCCGAGGATGAAAACGCCGCGAACGCTCAGGATGGACTGCTGATCAACGGCAGCGAGAGCAATGCCGCCACAACCCCGTACAGCCTGTCGCCGGCCTTCGGAAATCACCGCCCCGGCTCGAAGGCTCTTTATAACGGCAGCGCCGGCGCCATTGTGGACAACTCGGCGCTGGATGCGCGGCCTTACTCGCTGACCGGCGGGCAGACGCCCAAGGCCGCATACAGCCAGATCACCACGCTGTTGACGCTGGGCGGGCCGCTGCGCATTCCGCATCTGATGCCCAACGGGCCGAACTTCTTTGTGGCCTATCAGTGGACCCGCAATGCAAACGCTTCCACGGCCGCGGGCCTCGTGCCGGACACCGCGGAGCGCGGCGGCGACCTGGCGGGCCTCTTGAATGCGCAGGGGCAGCCGGTGACGATTTATGATCCGTCAACCGGACTTCCATTTACCGGCAACATTCCGGTCAATCCCCAGGCGGCGGCGCTTTTGAATCTCTATCCACCGTCAAACATCACGGGAAACTCGAGCTACAACTACCAGACCGAAATACTGAACGACACGCATGCCGACGCGCTTCAGTCGCGGCTGAACAAGACGCTGGGGCACAAGGACCAGTTGTACGGAGGGTTCGGGTTTCGCAGCATCCGCGCAGACAGCGTGAATCTATTCGGCTTTGTCGATACCACGAATACGCTGGGAATCGACGCCAACGTCAACTGGTCGCACCGCTATCTCCACCAGACCTTTGTGCTGCTCGGCTATCACTTCACGCGGCTCCGCACCGGCGTGCGTCCCGCATTTGAGAACCGCGCCAACATTGCGGGACAGGCCGGCATCACCGGCAACGACCAGGACCCGGCCGATTGGGGACCGCCCAGCCTCACCTTCTCCAGCGGCATCGCCTCGCTCGGCGACGGCAACAGCGCCTTCAACCGCGACCGCACCGATCAGCTCTCCGTCAACGTATCGACCTCCATCGGCCTGCACAACTTCAGCTTCGGCGGCGACTTTCGCCGCCAGGAGTTCAACCAGTACCAGCAGCAGGACCCGCGCGGCAGCTTTACCTTTACCGGAGCGGCCACGCGCGCGCCGGGCAGCTCATCGGCAGCCACCGGCTCTGACCTGGCGGACTTTCTCTTCGGCGTTCCCGACACCAGTACGGTGGCCTTCGGGAATCCCGACAAGTACTTTCGCCAGCCGGTCTACGACCTCTACTTCAACGACGATTGGAGACTGCTGCCGGAGCTGACCATCAACGCCGGAATGCGCTGGGACTACGGCGCGCCCATGACGGAGATGTTCGGCAGGCTAGTGAATCTTGACGTTGCGCCAGGGTTCACCGCGGTTGCGCCCGTCGTCGGCAGCAGCCCCACCGGCCCTCTTACCGGCGTCAGGTATCCCAGCTCTCTGGTGCGTCCGGACATGCATGGCTTTGAGCCGCGCATCGGCATCGCGTGGCGTCCGCTGCCCGCATCCACGCTGGTGGTGCGCGCCGGCTACGGCATCTACGACGACACTTCCGTGTATCTTTCCGCGGCGGAGATGATGGCGCAGCAGGCGCCGCTCTCCACCAGCCTGAGCGTAGCCAACAGCAGTGCGTGTGCGCTGACGCTGGCCAACGGATTTCCCACCGCCTGCGCCGGAACCACGGCCGACACCTTCGCCATCGATCCCAACCTGCGCGTGGGCTATGCGCAGGTGTGGCAGTTGTCCGCGCAGCGCGATCTGCCCTGGGCATTGGTCATGACGGCCACCTATCAGGGAACCAAGGGAACGCACGGCATGCAGGAGTTTTTGCCCAACACCTATCCGATCGGGGCGGTGAATCCGTGCCCCTCGTGTCCGGAAGGATTCGTCTACCGAACGTCGGGCGGCAACTCAACGCGCGAGGCGGGCACGTTTCAACTGCGCCGCAGGCTGCGCAGCGGCTTCACCGCGACCGTCGACTACACCTATGCCAAGGCCATTGACGACGATGTGCAGTTAGGCGCGCAGGGGCACGTCACGGCTACGTCGGCAGCGGTCACGCAGACGGGCCCGGCGCCTCAGGTGGCGCAGAACTGGCTCGATCCGCGCGCCGAGCGCGGGCTCTCGACCTTCGACCAGCGGCATCTTGTTACGTTGCAAGCGCAGTACACCACCGGCATGGGGCTGGGCGGCGGAACACTGATGAGCGGTTGGCGGGGAACGGCCTTCAAGCAGTGGACGGCGATGACCCAGATCACCATCGGCTCGGGGCTGCCGGAGACGCCCATCTACGTGGCCACCGTTCCGGGCACGGGCTTTTCAAACGTCATCCGGCCTGACCCCACGGGCGCGCCGCTCTACGCGGCCACTGGGGGCTACCATCTGAATAATGCGGCGTTCACCGCGCCTGCGTCCGGCCAGTGGGGCACGGCGCGGCGCGATTCCATCACCGGTCCGTCGCAGTTCAGCCTGGACTCCGCGCTTTCGCGCACCTTCAGCCTGCGCAGCCCGCTCAGCCTGGATGTGAGGTTCGACGCCACGAATATGCTCAATCATGCCACCTACACCACGTGGGTGACCACCGTGAACAGCGCCACTTTTGGATTGCCGGCGGGCGCCAACGGCATGCGCACCCTCCAGGTAACCACAAGGCTGAGGTTTTAGGCATGCGACGGCTTACTCCACTGCTGCTCCAGTTGGCGCTCCTGACGGCGCTGGCCGCGCCGTGCGCGAGCGCCCAGACCATCGGCTCCAACATGCAGCCTGGTCAGACCCAGAGCTATACGCTTCAACTGAACTCGCAATTGGTGATCGAAACGGTGGTGGTCAAGGACAAGAAGGGCGATTTCATCCGCGGGCTCACGGCAAAGAACTTTACGGTGACGGAAGACGGCGTGCCTCAAACCGTGCGCATCTGTGAGTATCAGCATCTATCCAACCAGGTGACGCCCTTGCCCGCAATGACGTCCGAGGACGAGGACATCACCCTCTATCACCGGCTGGTGCGGACGCAGATTGCGCCGGAAAAAACGGACAGCACCGCGTACAAAGGCCATCGGCTGCTGGCGCTCTACTTTGATTTGTCGGCCATGCCGCCCACCGACCAGATGCGCGCGCTGGAGGCCGGAGAAAAATTCATCAGCACGCAGATGACGCCCGCTGACCTGATGGCGATTCTGCGCTTTCAGGGCGGCTCGGTGGACGTGCTCCAGGACTTCACCGCCGACCGCAACCGGCTGCTCAGCATTTTGCAAACCATGATCGTCGGCGAAGGCCAGGGCAATGTGGACTCCATCGACGACTCCGCCAGCGCCGACACCGGCGCGGCCTTCGGCCAGGACGACAGCGAGTTCAACATCTTCAATACCGACCGGCAGCTCTCCGCGCTGGAGACCGCGGCCAAGATGCTGGGCAACCTGAGCGAGAAGAAGTCGCTGATCTACTTCGCCAGCGGCCTGCGGCTGAACGGCGTGGACAACCAGGCGCAACTGCACGCCACCATCGACGCCGCCATCCGCGCCGGCGTCGCCTTCTGGCCCATCGATGCGCGCGGATTGGTGGCCAGCGCGCCGCTGGGCGACGCCACTCAAGGCTCGCCGGGCAACGTGAGCATGTACTCCGGCGCCTCCGCACAGGCTGTCAATGACCGCTTCCAGATCTCCCAGGACACTATGTATTCGCTGGCCGCCGACACTGGCGGCAAGGCGCTGCTCGACAATAACGACCTCACGCGCGGCATTGTCGAGGCGCAGGACGCCATCTCCGACTACTACATCGTGGGCTACTACACCAGCAACGCCGCCGAAAACGGGCACTTCCGCCGCGTCAAGATCGCGCTGGATCCGGCCCAGGACGCCAGCCTCGAGTACCGGCAGGGCTACTTCGCCAACAAGACCTTCGCCAGGTTCAACGAGGCCGACAAGGAACGCCAGCTTGAAGATGCGCTCATGCTCCAGGACCCCATCACCGATCTCACCATCGCCATGGAGATCGACTACTTCCAGCTCGATCGCGCCGAATACTTTGTGCCCATCATCGTGAAGATTCCCGGCCGTGAGCTGGCGCTGGCCAAGCGCTTCGGCGCCCAGCACACTCTCATCGACTTTGTCTGCGAGATCAAGGACATGGAAGGTGGCGTCACGGTCTCCAATCTCCGTGACTTCGTGAACATCAAGCTCAGCGACGAAACGGCGGAGGAGCTGGCCAAGCGGCCCGTCGAATACGACACGGGATTCACGCTGTTGCCGGGCCGCTACTCCATCAAGTTTCTGGCCCGCGACGACGAGACAGGGAGAATCGGCACCTATCAATCCGAGTTCACGATTCCCAATCTCGACACCGACTTCACGCGGCTGCCCATCAGCACCGTGGTGCTCAGCAGCCAGCGCGTCGACACGCGCGATGCGCTCTACAACGCCACCAGAGGCAAACAGCAGGCCACGGGCGAGGCCAGCAATCCGCTGGTGCAGGAGGGCCTCAAGCTTATCCCCAGCGTCACGCGCGTCTTCAGCAACGGGCGCGAGATGTATGTGTACCTGCAAGCCTATGCGGGCGGTCCGGCCGCGGCTCATCTGCCGCCTGCTCCGCCCGGCCAGCCGCCCACGCCGCTCATCGCCTATGTGAGCTTCTACCGCAACAGCAAGCTGGTCCGTGCCACGGAGCCGCTCGCCGTCACGCCGGTTGCCGGTAACCGCCTGGGCGAAACCCCGTTCAGCTTTCATATTCCGCTCAGCGGATTGGCGGCGGGGAGATACCAATGCCAGATCAGCGTCCTCGATCCGTCCGGACATCGAGTCGCTTTCTGGGCGGCGCCCATCATGCTGGTGCGGTAGAGCTCCCCTCCTGGATACATCTCGCCGGAATGCTTGGGCGCGTATATCCCGCTGCCATGTTGTGCCTCCCCGCAGCGTTGCTCTATGATTGCCTGAGTCGAACCGAATCCGCCGGCTCATACCCCTCACGAGCCTCAACTCAAGACCTGGACGCCGGCGTTACACAAAAACGCACCCGTGTGAAGCCTTGGCGGTTCAGCGGAGCCCGACAGCGTTTTCACAATTGGTGTAGGCCGAAGCCTATAAGGTCAAGTGGCGTTTTCCTCAAGAAAACGCCACATCGCACAATGTCGGAGAGCTCGCAGTAATTGTGAAAACGCCGTAAGTGGATTTCGAATCCGGCTAAAAGGGAACTGATCTCCCTCTTACGGCATTTTCGGAAGCAGTGTAGTCCTTGCAAGGTTCGTACAAGGTCGTCGCTCCTTGGGGTCGCGCCGACTTGATTATGTGCTTCCGGTCTATGGCATTTCCGAAAATGCTATAGCCGGCAGGGAGGAATGAATGCTGCCGGAACAATGGGAAACGTTCAAGCGCGCCGCGCGCCGCGAAAAAATGGATAAGATCCCCATGGCGCTGATTATCGACAGCCCCTGGATTCCGGGCTATCTGGGCATCAGCCACATGGATTATTTTCTCGATCCCGAGCTTTGGTTTGAATCCAATCTCAAAATCATGCGCGAGTTTCCGAATATCATCTTCATCCCGTCGTGGTGGATGGAGTACGGCATGGCCGCGGAGCCTTCGGTCTTGGGCGCGAAGATCAAGTTCTGGCAGGATAATACGCCCAGTGAATATCACACCCTCTACCATCTGGAGGATATGGATAGCTTTCCCGAGTACGAGGTCGAGGCCGACGGCTTTGCGGCGCTCACGCTCCATCGCTACAAGATGGTGCGGCAAAGAATTCTCGATGCCGGTTATATCCTTCCCATGGTCACGGCGCGCGGGCCCTTGTGCACGGCGGGCTTTGTGCGCGGCACCACAAATTTCATGATCGATCTGGTGGAGGACCCCAAGGGCGCGCATAAGCTCATCGATCTCTGCACACGGGTGGTCATCGACTGGCTCAAGGCGCAGCAGAAGGTGCTGGGCGATTCGGTGGAGAGCATCTTTGTGCTCGACGACATCGTGGGTTTCATCAATGAGGAGCACTACCTGGAGTTCGCGCATCCATATTTGAAGCGCATCTGCGACGCCTTCCCTAAGGATTGGGTGAAGGTCTACCACAACGACGCCGAGGTGGACGCCTGCCTGGACCATCTGCCCGATACCGGATTCAACGTCCTCAACTGGGGCAAGCAAAGGCACATCACTGAAGTCAAACGGCGCGTGGGCGGCCGCATGTGTCTTATGGGCAACGTCAATCCGCTGGAGGTGGCAGTGCGCGGCACGCCGGAAGAGGTGAAGGATGAGACCCTCGAGGTGCTGGAAGGCTCCGGCGGCGAGGGCATCATCCTGTCGGTAGGCGGCGGCACCAGCCCCGGCATGCCGCGTGAAAATATCATCGCCATGCTCGAAGCCTTAGAAGAATTCAACGCCAAACGCTCCGCCGCCATGGCTTCCAGCGCCCGCTAAGCGCCTTTGGCGAAAGTTCGGTTTTGAAAGGGCACGACTTCAGTCGTGCCGTCAGTAGCCGCAAAATGAGCGCGGCTTTAGCCGCTGAGGGACGGTTTTTTCGGAATTTCAAGTTCTACCGAAGGCTGCTAAGGAGAGGCGAATGCCCGACTACGCCCTGATGAACCAGCACCTATACGAAGGCAACGCCGGCGAGGTGGAGCGGCTCACCAAAGAGGCGCTCGCCGAAGGCCGCTCCGCGCAGGAGGTGCTGAACGATGGACTCATTGCGGGCATGAGCGTGGTGGGTGAGGACTTCAAGCACAATATTCTGTACGTTCCCGAGGTTCTCATCGCGGCCCGCGCCATGAAGGCCGGAATGGCGGTCCTGAAGCCGCTGCTTACCTCCAAGGATAGCGGCGTCAAGCCCAAAGGCGTATTGCTGATGGGCACGGTGCGCGGCGACCTGCACGATATTGGCAAGAATCTGGTAGGCATGATGGCCGAGGGCGCGGGTTTTGAACTCCATGACATCGGCGTCGACCAGAGCGTGGAAAAATTCATGGCCGCGGCGGAGAAGTGCAAGCCGGACATCATCGGCATGAGCGCCCTGCTGACGACCACTATGATGTATATGAAGACCGTAATTGACGGCTTCAACGCGGCCGGCCTCACCCACATCAAGATGGCCGTGGGCGGCGCTCCCATCAGCCAGATGTTCGCGGACGAAATCGGCGCCGACGGATACGGGGCCAATGCCTCCGCCGCGGTGGATCTGTTTTTGCGGCTCGCATCCCAGGCTTAGGGTCTGTTAACAGACCCTAGAACTGGTTGCATAAATGGGGTTTTGAAAGGGCACGGAGGGGAACCCTCTGGGTCCCGTGCCGCAATGGCCGCATAAAACGCGGGCTTTAGCCCCTGAGGGGCGTTCCTCGCGCACGCTGTGGCATTTATGCAACCAGCTCCAGATCGGAAGGTGCTTCCCGTGGCCACGTACAAAATCCTCTATTGGCAGGAGATCCCCACGCAGATCAAAGTCGAGGACGAGATCGACGACCTGACCGTGATGCTCGACGATAAATTCATGAAGCTCGTGGACGTTTTGGCCGTCCAGCGCGGTCTCCAGGACGCTGACGCCTATCTGGCCCAGTGGAAGTGGAGCGAGGAACAGGAGCGCGCCGGCTCTGCGCGCCAGGTCGCGGAGGCGCTCAAAGCCGAACTCGAAGCCCAGGAGTGGTAGGAACTCTCCGCGCATGGCCGTCACGCTCACCATCAACGGGCAATCGATTGAGGCGGCGGGCGGGCGGTCGCTCTTTGAGCAAGCTGAGGCCCTCGGCATTGACGTGCCTACCTCCTGCCGCATGCAGGGCAAATGCAAGGAGTGCATGGTTGAAGTGGTTGAGGGGATGGATCTCCTCTCCGCGCGGACGCAGCCGGAAGATCATCTCAAAGGCAATTTTCGCCTTTCCTGTCAAACCTTTGTCTCCGGCGCAGGCGGCCATGTGCGCTGCCATACCATGCGCCGCGGGCACATGCGCATTGAAGGCCACGGGCTTGTGCTGCCCACCCTCGGGCAGCCCCTTCAGCTCGATCCCGCCGTGACCCGCGACGGAGACCGCATCTTAATCGATGGCGTCGAAGTGGACCGCTCGGCCGGGCCCATCCACGGCATCGCCATGGATTTGGGCACCACCACCGTGGTGCTGCGCCTGCTCGACCTCGAAAGCGGCGAGCTGATTGCCGACACTTCCTTTGAGAATCCGCAACGCTTCGGCGGCTCTGAGGTCATGTCGCGCATCGCTTACGACACCGGACACCGGGGCAGATTGCTGATGCGCACCCTGGCCGGCTACCTAAGCCATGCCATCGAAAAGTTTCCCGTCGATCCCAAGTCCATCTACGAGATGGTGGTCGTGGGCAACTCCACGATGCGCGATCTTTTCTTCTGGAAGAGCGTGTATTCGATCGGCCAGAGCCCTTACCGGTCGATCACTGAGATGGAAATGGCCGCCGGCCAGCGCGCCACCACCAGCCTCACGCAGACCGGACAGCATAGCCTGCTGCCCATCCATCCCAAGGCGCGCGTCTACGGTGCGCCCATCGTCAGCGGCCACGTGGGCGCTGACGCCGCGGCGGGAATGCTGGTCGTCGATCTGGCCCATGAAGAGCGCCTCATCGCCATCATGGACATCGGAACCAACACCGAGCTGATCCTGGGCAACAGGCATCGCATCATGGCGGCCTCGTGTCCCGCGGGTCCGGCCTTCGAGGGCGGATCCATCGCTTGCGGAATGCCGGCTTTGGACGGAGCCATTGAAACCGTCGAGATTGAAGCCCGCGGCGCCTTCAAACTTGGCGTCATCGGCGGCGGACGCCCTGAAGGGATTTGCGGTTCCGGCCTGGTGGACGCGCTCAGCGAGCTGCTGCGCACCGGACGCATGAACGAACGCGGCCGTTTTGAGGATGACCTCCATCGCATCGGCATCTATAAGGATGAGGAGCAGGATATCTATCTGCTGGAAAGCGACGTAAACGAGCTGGCGCAGGCCAAGGGCGCCAATGTCGCCGGACTGCATGTGGTGTTTAACACCTACGGGATCGGCTTTGACGGCATCAGCGTCTTTTATCTCTCGGGAGGATTCGGACGGCACATCGGCGTGGAGGCCGCCAAGCGCATCGGCCTGGTGCCCAATCTGCCCGCGGCAAAGATTGTGCAGGCGGGCAATACCGCCATTGAAGGCGCAACCATCGCGCTGCTCTCGAAGTCCAAGCGCCAGGAGCTTGAAGAGCTAGTGAAGCGGGTGCAGCACTGCCGCCTGGAGACGCATCCCAACTTCTTCGATTACTTCGTGGAGGGCTGCCAGTTCAAGCCCGTGGAGCACTTGCCATGCCTGCCCTGAGCGACAGTCTCGAGTTGGCTTGCACGCTTCCGGAGCTGCAAGTGCAGGAGGACGAGTATGTGCGCTTGCTCGGTTTTCCCCGTGGCTGGGTGCTCGAAGGCCGTTCCCGCCAATTGGCCAATTGGGCGCGGGATTGGTACGCAAAACATGGCCGGCCCTGGATGTACGCAAGGCAGGCCGGGCAACTGGAGCTGAGAGGCGGTTCCATCTATATGGATGGCGCCGAGTTCACCAGCAAGCGGCTCCAGGCCACGCTGGAGCAGGCGGAGGCGCACTCCGTCATTCTGGCCGCGGTTGGAGCCGGCCCTGAGGCCGAGGAGGAAGCCCGCCGGCGCTGGGCCGATGACAAGCCCGACGAGTACTTCTTTCTCGAGGTCTACGCATCCGCGGTGGTCGAGCATCTGGCCACGCTCGCCGGAGCGCGCCTCTGCGACTGGGCGGAGCAGCGGGGGATGGCCGTCTTGCCCCACTATAGCCCCGGCTATCCGCAGTGGGATGTGGCCGAGCAGCCGCGCTTCCTCGACCTGCTCAAGCAAACGCGCTCGCAGTCATTCCCTTCCGGCGTGGAAGTCTTCGACTCCGGTATGTTGTGCCCCAAGAAAACCCTGCTGGCGGCCTTTGGGCTCACCTGGCACACTGATCGCCTGCAAAAGCTCACCAGCCTTGTTCCCTGTGCGCGTTGCTCGTTTGGTCCCTGCCAGTACCGACGCGCGCCCTACCGCCAGCCTCCGCGGCCCGCAGGAGAGCGAGTCCAGCCGCGCGCGCCGGTGCTCGACCCGAACGCCGAATATAGCGTCAACAAAAAGGCCCTGCAATCCTGGGCGGATGAACGGCTCTCTCTGCGCACCGGCCCTGACGGCACGATCGAGGCCGTCTTCCGCTACGATGGAACCACCTGCACGAATATGGGCCGCCCGCTCGCCTTCTTCTATAAAGTGCAACTTGGGCCGCGCGCTGAAGGCTATCCGATTCGCGATCAGCAGTGCTATCCCGCGGCAGCCGACGATGGCTACACCTATATGTGCCGCTATCTGGAGGACGCCCCTGCGCTGATGGGCGCCATCGAACAGGAGAAGCCTCTCCAGGGCCAGCGCCTGGACGCCATTCTCGCTTGGGGGCGAGCACCCTCCCCCGCGGGCTGTTATTGCGAGCCCGCAAGCCGCCATCACAAATGGGGCCTGGTGCTCGAAACCATCCACTACGCTCTGGTACAAAGGGAATTGAGGCTTGACGCCGATTGACCATGAAGAAGCTCTTTCAGGAAGCGATGCGCGAGCGGCCCATCTTAGGCGACGGCGCCATGGGCACCCAGTTGATGCTGGCGGGTTTGGAGCAGGGCAACTGCGGCGAGGCGTGGAATCTCACCCATCCGGAGAGGGTGCTTGCCATTCAGCGCCGTTACGTGGAAGCCGGTTCGGAGTGCATCATCACCAACACCTTTGGAGGCTCCCGCATCATGCTCAACCGTCACGGCGAGGCCGGCCGCGGGGTGGAGATCAATAAAGCTGCGGTAGCCATCGCGCGCCAGGCCTTTGCCGGCCGGGATGGCTATGTGCTCGGCGACATCGGCCCCTTTGGCGGTCTGCTCGCGCCCTTCGGCGACTTCACTGAGGAGCAGGTGCAAAGCGCCTTTGAAGAACAGGCCGCGGCGCTGGTCGAGGCCGGCGCGGATGCGATTATCGTGGAAACGCAAACATCGCTGGAGGAGCTCTTGCTCGGCATTGAAGCCGCGCACAAGGCCGGCGCGCCGTGCATCATCGGCTCCATGGCCTACGATGTCACCCTCGACGGCTCGACCTTCCGCACCATGATGGGCATCGAACCCG
The DNA here is from genome assembly GCA_963808795.1 of uncultured Acidobacteriota bacterium. GTDB lineage: Bacteria > Acidobacteriota > Terriglobia > Terriglobales > Acidobacteriaceae > Telmatobacter. Next base: position 111,067 of record CAWEGL010000017.1, on the reverse strand, counting down.
AGCGCGCCGCGGAGTTCATGGAAGACCACGGCGCGCACGTGGTTGCGCTCAACTGCGGGACCGGCATGGAGATGGATCGCGCGCGCGCCGCCGTCGAGCGATACAAGAGCGTAACCAGCCTGCCGGTGATGGTGCAGCCCAATGCCGGAAAGCCAAGACTTGAGAACATGAAAGTGATTTACGATGAAACGCCGGAACAGATGGTCAAAGGTCTTGTCCCGCTGCTGGAAGCGGGCGCCAACGTTGTGGGCGCTTGCTGCGGCAGCACGCCCGATCACATTCGCGCCTTTCGCAAAGTCATGAACGAGTATTTGCGATTAAAAGAATTGCAAGATCAAAGCGGTTCCAGAGTTGCAGTACCTGGAAAGCACACTGCCGAGTGGCATTTTCCTTAAGAAAATGCCACCTTTCACGAACCTGAAGAGGGCACGTGAACTCTGGAACCGCTCGAACGGAGCTCCGCATGAAAGTGAAACTCTGCGATCTGAACCCGGATGCAAAAAACCAGCTTCCCCAGCTCACCGATGACAAGTCGGGAATCGGCGTTCACTACGTTGACGCTTACATTAAGCCCATGAACGTGAAGCTCGAGGACGGCACCGCTGTGCGCTGCAAGCGGCGCGGCCTTAAGATCACGCTATCGGTGGCCGGCAAGAAGGGCGAAGGCCTCATGCGCCGCCTCGACGTCAGCCCCGACCCGGTCGTGATGCTGGACGCGGCCTTGCAGGAAGCCGCAGCGGCCGCCGGCATTGGCCTCACGGTAGAAGACGGCGCAATTCTTCTCACCCCCTGACCGCGCAACCGCAAAATCCCCAACCAGAAAAGCAGCTTGTTTTGCAGGTTTTATACCCGATGCTCTACCATGAGTTCCTCAATAAATCGCTTTGGAGGCGAGAACAGACTATCACCATGCCTACTGCTACGCGTCAGTTCCTCACGCCCGCCGCCCTTTCGCTTTCCATCGCGCTTGCTCTCGCCGCCGCGCCCTCGCGCGCCCAGGACTCCGCCGCGGCCAACAGCTCTCTGCCTCCGCCCGTAACCTTCACTGAAGCGCAGGCTCATCAGCACCTGATGGATGAGCTCGGCATTCAAGCCCTTCGCCCCGCTCCCAGCGGCAACGCCCAGGCCCCCAATCACGCCAACTACGATGAATCCACGGCCAATCCCTACCCCGATCTGCCCGATGCGCTCACCCTCAACAACGGCCAAAAGGTCGCCTCCGCCAGCGCGTGGTGGGAACAGCGCCGTCCTCAGATCCTCCACGACTACCAGCAGTACGTCTACGGCTTCGTCCCCGGGAACGTCCCCAAGGTCACTTGGACGGTCGTGGCCCAGGAAACCGAGCGCATCGGCATGCATTTCGCCAACGTCACCGTGCTCAACGGCCACGTGGACAACTCCTCCTATCCGCTCATCGACGTCAACCTGCGCATGACGCTGGCGCTCCCCGCCGATGCCAAAGGCCCCGTCCCCGTCCTCATCATGTTCGGCCGCAGCGGCTTTCCCAGTCCCGTCCAGCCCTCTGAAGCCGAGCTTGCCCGCATCAACGCCGCCATGAAGACTCTGCTCATTCAGCAGGACCCCTCCTTGAAAGAAGTCATCACCGCGCATCCCGGCTGGAATCCCGTCGCTCCCGTCCCCTTTGAGTTTCCGCGCATGAACGCCGATGGCGGCCCGCCCAACACCTGGCAGCTCATCGCCGCCAACTGGGGCTTCGCCATGCTCGATCCGCAGAGCGCCCAGGCCGACAACGCCGCCGGCCTCACGAGCGGCATCATCGGCCTCGTCAATAAGGGCCAGCCCCGCCAGCCCGATCAGTGGGGCGCATTGCGCGCCTGGGCTTGGGCCGCCGGCCAGGGCCTCGATTATCTCCAGACCGTTCCCGCCGTTGACTCCCAGCACGTCGGCATTGAAGGCGTCTCCCGCTACGGCAAAGCCGCTCTCGTCACCATGGCCTTCGATCCCCGCTTCGCCATGGTCCTGGTCGGCTCTTCCGGCAAGGGCGGAGCCACTCCCCTCCGCCGCAACTTCGGCGAATCCGTCACCAACCTCACCGGCAGCGAGTTCTACTGGATGGCCGGCAACTTCCTGAAGTACGGCGCATCCCAGGCCTCCTTCGGCAGCATGAACCCCGGCGACATTCCCGTCGATTCCAACGAACTCATCGCCCTCTGCGCTCCCCGCCTCACCTTCATCAGCTACGGCATTCCCGCCAAGGGCGATGCCAATTGGCTCGACCAGCGCGGAAGCTGGATGGCCACCCTCGCCGCCAGCCCCGTCTGGACCCTCGTCGGCGCGCCCGGCCTCAGCACCTCAGACTTCGACTACCACACCGCCCTCATGCCGCCCGTCAACGACGGCCTCCTCGACGGCATGCTCGCCTGGCGTCAGGACGACGGCGGCCACACCGACGCCCCCAACATGATGTACTTCATCCAATGGGTTGACCGCTTCATCAATTACCCTTACACGAAATAGCGCCGGGGCCTCACAGCGTGACCACATGGAGGCCTGGGATGGCTTGGAAGTGGCGTACGTTGAGCGTGGCTACATCGAAGCCGAGATGCAACGCAGTAGCGCCGATGATGAGGTCCGGGAAGTCGATGACGACACCCCGGCCTACTTGCTCGCCGTGGATGCGCCCGGCGAGCCGTGCAACCTCCAGCGTGAGTGGATGCACAGCCACGGTCCGGAAGAGTTCTTCAACGAAGGCTTCCCGGCGCTTGCGGTCCGCATCTGTTTTCGCCCGGTAGATGCCGTGCGTCAGCTCCACCGCGGTCACAGCCGATAGCGCTGCAGCGGTTTCTCCGAAAACGGACTCGATGCGCTCCAGGACCTCCTACACGTTGTCCCTGCGCCTCTCGCCTGCGATCAGGACGCTGGAGTCGAGGATTACTCCCATGCGGGCGGGTTCCAAGGTCTACGGCTACGGATGACCTCTTCGAGATCGGCGGCGAACTCGGGGTCCATGCGCGGCTCGTAGCCCAACTCTTTGGCGTGCTTTTTCGCCAAAGCGATGGATTCGGAGAGCAGCCGGGGCCGGAACTCATCACCGGCGGGACGCACGACGGCCACGGCGCACGCATCCGATTCGATCACGATCTCCACGCCGGCGCGCACACGGGCAAGCAGGCCGGGGAAGTCACGCGCAGCGTCGGCCTCCGAGATGTAAATCACCGTCATATTCATGATGATACCCCCTTTCCTGCTTTTCCTTGAGCTGATTTAACCTATGCGTCGATTAGCTCGTTGAAGTTGCGGCGATTACGCGCTATTTTCTCCGCAAATGGTTTCGGCCGCTCCCGCGTAGCGTTTTCGAAACCGCCTACTCACCATCCGATTCGTTTAAGGCGCTGAACGGCGTCAAAGTGCTTGTCTTGGCTCATCAGCGGGAGCCGGTGCTGGCGGCAGAGAGCGGCGATCCAGAGATCGTTTGAGGGGATGGGCTGGCCGGCTTTTTTGAGCTCAGCGCGGATCTGGGCGTAATGGATGGCTGTCTCGTGATCGACAAGTAAAACCATGGTTGCGGTGATAAGCTGTTCGAACCACTTTTCATACTCACTGCGGCGCCGCGAGTGCGCAATTCCGAAGCGGTATTCGCCGAGGACGATGACCGGAAGTTCCACGCTCGCCGCCTGGCTGAAGATGCGAACCGCCCCCGGCTCATTGTCGGCTACTGCGGAAACAGCGTTGGTATCGAGAATCACTCCCAATCCTCGGGCTCGATCTTTTCAAACTCGCTGTTCATGATTTCGTTAATGCGCGCCGTCTCTTTGTGAAGATGTTTGAGACCACCGGCCAGCTTGACCCAGGGTCTTTCCTCCTTTTGAGAGGTGCCCGCCAGTTTCTCTTCGACAGCTTCGCTTACAAAGGCGCGCAAGGCGATGCCGCGCTGGGCCGCAACCGACTTGGCTCGGCGGAAGATGGGGTCCGGGATTTCCAGCGTGGTCTTCACAATATAAGGTTCCCATATTTATGGGAGTGCAGTCAATCAGCCCTCCGTTCGCGCCGTTGGCACGAGCCGCACGCGCCTCTTTCTCCGCTTTCTGCCCCATCCGTGATGGGGAACTCCGCTTCCTGCTCCCACGGCGCTCACTGCCGCGCTGCTTCGCATTTCCCTTTGTGCACGGCGCGCTTGTTTCCTGCCTCCGCCTCTCGCACCCACCGCCCCTCGCAAGCCCGGTATATCCTGTTCCAGACATGATGCCACGCACCCCCGGCAACGTCATACGCTGGTTGTTCGATTCGCGCCACGGCGCGCCCGGCCGCCTGGTTCCGCGCTGGATCGTTCTCCGCGCCCTCGCCCTCATCTATTTCTCCGCCTTCTACTCGCTCCTGTTTCAGATCAACGGCCTCATCGGCCCCGAGGGCATTCTGCCCGCCCGCCAGTATCTGGCCGCCGTCGCCCAGTCGCTGGGCCTGGCTCGCTACTGGTACGCGCCCTCGCTCTTCTGGCTCTCGTCCGGCTCGGCCATGCTCATGGCCGTCACCTGGATCGGCCTCGCCGCCTCCGTCGTCGCCTTTTTCAATCTCTGGCCGCGGCTCTGCTTCTTCGTCTGTTTTGTCTGCTTTCTCTCCTTTGTCGCCGCCTCCGGCGTCTTTTCCGGCTATCAATCCGACGGCATGCTCCTCGCCGCCGGCTTTCTCGCCCTCTTTTTCTCGCCCAGCGGCCTCCAGCCCGGCTGGGGCGCGCACCATCCGCCCTCCCGCGCCGCCCTCTTCCTCCTGCAATGGGAGTGGTTCCGCATCTACTTCGAGTCCGGCATGGTCAAGCTGGCCAGCGGCGACCCCCAGTGGCGTCACCTCACCGCCATGGACCAGTACTACCAAAACGGCCCCTTGCCCACCTGGATCGGCTGGTACGTCCAGCATCTTCCCCACTGGTTCCAGGTCGCCACAGCCGGCGGCACGCTGGCCCTCGAGCTGGGCGTGGCCTTCATGCTCTTCTTCCCCCGCCGCGTCCGCCTCGTCTGTTTCTTCATCGTCACGCCCTGGGAGATCGGCGTCATCCTCACCGCCAACTACACCTTCCTCAACTACCTCGTCCTCGCCCTCGGCTTTCTCCTCCTCGACGACAAGTTCCTCCTCCGCTTCGTCCCCGCGCGCTTCCGCCCCCGCGTGCCCGACAAGATCCAGCCCCTCGAATTCCGCGAAGAGCAGCCCATCTCCATCCTCGCCGCGCCCGAATCCGCCCCCGCGCCTCCAATCGAACCCTCCGCCGAGCCCGCCTCTGGTCTCGCCGCCCCTGCGCCGCGCGAATCCGTCTCCACTCCCGCCTTCCTCGCCGCCCGCCCGCGCCCCTCGCCTTTGCGCCGGCTCTCTACCCACCTCGCCGCTCTTCGCCTGGCCCTCGCCGTGGTCCTCCTCACCTGGATCGCCTACGCCACCACTGCCGAGCTCATCGGCATTCCCCTTGGCGGCATTCCCCTGCCCACCGCGCCGCTTGCCATCCTCGAGCCCTTTCGCATCGCCAACCAATACGGCCTCTTCGCCGTCATGACCAGCGGCCGCTACGAGATCGAATTCCAGGGCTCCGAAGACGGCCAGAACTGGGTCGCCTATCCCTTCCGCAACAAGCCCCAGGCCCTCAACCAGCCTCCCGGCCTCTACGCCCCCTACCAGCCCCGCTTCGACTGGAACCTCTGGTTCGCCTCCCTCGGCGACTGGCAGCAGAACCAGATCGTTCCCATCACCGAAGAGCGTCTCCTCGTCAACGATTCCGCCGTCCTCTCGCTCTTCCGCTCCAATCCCTTCCCGCAGATGCCGCCCCGCTACGTCCGCGCCGTCCTCTGGCAGTACTGGTTCACCTCCATGGCTCAGAAGCGCAGCACCGGCGACTGGTGGCGTCGCCAGCTCCTCGGCCTCTACGCCCCCGAGCTCACCCTCACTCCCGACGGCCGTTTCGCCGTCATCCAGTGGCCTCCCGAGCTCCCGACCCACGATTAAGAAGGCCCCATGACTCGCACCCGCTCCCACAACCGCGAACCCGCTAACTCGCCGCCTTCGTCTAACTCCGCTAACCCCGCTAACTCCGCTAACCCAGCCAACTCCGCTAACACGCTAACCCCGCTAACTCCGCTAACTCGCCATGCCGCCTAACGCCTTCATTATCGGCTCCGGTCCCAACGGTCTCGCCGCGGCCATCGTGCTCGCCGCCGCCGGCCTGCATGTCGAGGTCTTCGAGGCCGAGCCCGAGCCCGGCGGCGCAACGCGCACCCTCCCCCTCACCCTCCCCGGCTTTCTTCATGACTTCGGCTCCGCCGTCCATCCTCTCGCCCTGGCCTCGCCCTTCTTCTCCACCCTCCCCCTCGCCCTTTACGGCCTGGAGTGGATTCACGCTCCCGCCCCGCTCGCCCATCCCCTCGACGACGGCTCCGCCATCGTCCTCGAGCGCGATCTCGCCCTAGCCGGCCACGCCCTCGGCCCCGACGGCGCCATTTGGTGTCGTCTCCTCGCGCCCGCCGTCGATCATTGGCCGGCCTTCGCCGAGGCCGCTCTCGCCCCAGCCCTCCCCATGCCCCGCCACCCGCTCCTCATGGCCCGCTTCGGTCTCGATGCCTTCCAATCCGCCCAGTCCCTCGCCCGCTCCCGCTTCTCCGGCCCCCGCGCCCGCGCCCTCTTTGCCGGCCTCGCCGCCCACTCCTGTCTCGCCTTTGACCGCCCCTTGAGCTCCGCCATCGCCCTGGTTCTCGCCGCCACCGCCCACGCCGTCGGCTGGCCCATGCCCCGCGGCGGAGCCCGCGCCATCCCTCAAGCCCTCCTCGGCTGCCTCCAATCCCTCGGCGGCCAAATCCACGTCTCTCGCCGCATCGACGCCCAAGCCTTTCGCGCCCTCAGCGCACTCGACAGCCCCGGTATAATCGACGCCCGCACCCTCCCATCGGCCCTCACCCTCTTTGACACCTCGCCCGCCCAGCTCCTCGCCATCGCCGGCGACCGCCTCTCGCCCCGCACCCGCCGCGCCTTCGCGCGCTTCCGTCCCGGCCCCGCCGCCTTCAAAATCGACTTCGCCCTCTCCGATCCCGTGCCTTGGCGCGCCCCCGAGTGCCGCCGCGCCCTCACCGTCCACCTCGGCGGCTCCTTCGACGAGATCGCTGCCTCCGAATCCGCCGTCGCCCAGGGCCGCGCGTCTGAGCGCCCTTTTGTCCTCGCCGTCCAGCCCTCGCTCTTCGATCCCTCCCGCGCCCCCGCCGGCCGCCACGTCCTCTGGGCCTACTGCCACGTCCCCAACGCCTCCATCCCCCACGCCGCGCAGCCCAACGCCGCCCATCCTGACATGACCGCCGCCATTGAATCCCAGATCGAGCGCTTCGCCCCCGGCTTCCGCGACTGCATCCTCGCCCGCCGCGTCTCCCCGCCCGCCGCCCTCGAGGCCATGGACTCCAACCTCCTCGGCGGAGACATCGCCGGCGGCGCTCTCACCCTCCGCCAGTTCTTCCTCCGTCCCACCCTCCGCGCCTACTCCACCGGCGCGCCCGGCCTCTACCTCTGCTCCGCCTCCACCCCTCCCGGCGCAGGCGTCCACGGCATGTGCGGCTACCACGCCGCCCAACTCGCCCTCCAACGCCTCCGCCTCGCCTGAATCCCCTCCCTCCCCACCACTCGCCACGACCGTCCGCATAGCGTGAACAGCCCCAGGATGAAAGGGAAGGGAAATGAGCTTAGAATGGCCCACTGAGGAAGATCCAGTCCTGCATAAGGGAGGAAAAATGACGCAGAGTTTGTTTGACGGGAAGACCGAAGGCATGAATCGCCGCCAACTGCTGGGCAGGGGCGCGGCACTCGTGGGCGGCGCGCTGGCCGGAACCGCACTGCCAGCCCCCCAGGCTCTGGGGCAGCAGCAGCCCGGACAGGAGGATCCTGCGCCCGCCAGCAGCGCCCCCTCTTCAGCCCCGCCCAACCTCGATCCGCCCGTGGTCCAGGTCGAGGCCGGAATGCTCCGCGGCTTCCGCGACGGCAAAACCACTGTCTTTCTCGGCATCCCTTACGCCGATGCGGAGCGCTTCGAGCTGCCCCAGCCGGTACAGCCCTGGCAGGGCGTCAAGAGCGCGCAGGCCTGGGGCCCCGTATGTCCCATCGTGAACATGACCGCGCCCGGCAGAGACGAATTCGTCTTCCCCCATCGTTACTGGCTCCAGAACGAGCACTGCCAGGTCCTCAACATCTGGACCCAATCCCTCTCTCCCGCCGCCAAAAAGCCGGTCATGGTATGGATGCACGGCGGCGGATTCACCAACGGCTCGTCCATGGAAGCCTACGCCTACGACGGCAAGAACCTGAGCGAGTTCGGCGATGTCGTGGTGGTCAGCATGAACCACCGGCTCAACATCATCGGCACCCTCGATCTCTCCGCCTACGGTCCCGAGTACGCGCAATCGCGCTACACCGGCACCGCCGATCTCCTCGCCTCCCTCCAGTGGGTCCATGACAACATCCAGAACTTCGGCGGCGACCCCGGCAACGTGACCATCTTCGGCCAGTCCGGCGGCGGCAGCAAGGCTGCGCGCATGATGCACACTCCCACCGCCAAAGGCCTCTTCCACAAAGTCGTCTGCGAAAGCGGCGGCGGCGAAGTCCTTGCCGATCAAGACGTCGCCGAAAACATCCAGAATGCGCAAATGATCGCCGCCGCCACGCTCAAGAACTTGAACCTCACCGGAGACCAGATCGACAAGCTGAAGGCCGTCCCTTACCCTGATCTGATCGCCGCCGGCGACGCCGCGCTCCGCTCCGTAGCCCAGCAACCCGGCGCGCGCCGTTTCGGCTGGAACGTCTATGCCGACGACCAGTACATCACCCGCGCATTTTGTGACTGGTCCAGCAGCATTCCTCTCATGTTACGGCAACGTCTTCAGCGAGATGATGGGCAACCTGACGTCGGGCGACGACAAGAACGCATGGACCCCGCAGGAGGTGGAGGATCGCCTCACGGCCCGGTACGGCCGCAACAAAGATGCGGTCGTGGCCGCGTTCAAACAAGCCTTCCCGCGCAAGAAGGTCCAGGACGTTCTCTTTTTCGCCGTTCCCAATAACAATGCCCTGGCCGCCAAGCGCGAGTCAGGCACGGCGCCGGTCTACAACTATCTCTTCACCTACGAGTACCCGGTCAACGGCGGCACCACTTCCTTCCACACCTCGGAGCTGGCCTTCGTCTTCCATAACCTGCATGAGCACGAGGTGCGCGTCTCCACCGGCGATGCTCCCGCCGGATATGCCCTCCAGGATAAGGTCTCGCGCGCGTGGATTAACTTCGCCCGCACCGGCAATCCCTCCCAACCGGGCCTCGATTGGAAGCCCTACGCCCAGGGCGACCCGCAGACCATGGACTTCGACACCGTCAGCGAATGCCGCAATCTCAACTACGACAAATTCCATTCGCTCATGCCCAGGCAAGAAGGCTTCGGCTTCTCCTCCCGGAGGGCGTAGAGGAGTGCGTCACTCATTCCTACGGTTATGCTTGGGCTCGGCCGGGTGGGTAAAACAGAGGAACCGGGCGCCCCACCTTCGGCGCGCCTTTATCTTTGCGCCTAGGGTGGGGATGGTCCGCCCCACCCTCCGCCGCATGCATTGAGACCTGGAGGAATGCAAAGGCTACCTCACCCGCAGCAACGATATTCTGACCAACCTGATGGAAGCCGCACCCGCGCCGGGCCGGAAAGGTGGGCGGGAACAGGGAGAAGTCAGCAGGAGTAGGCTTGGACGGGTGATGCCAGGAGCCATGATGCCCACGGAACGCGCCGCGCCGGAATCCACTGAGGTCTGGCCCGCTCTGCCCCAGAGCGCGTGGAGCGAGACCTGCACCACTCTGCAACTGTGGATGCAGATGGTTGGCAAGGTGAGGCTCGCACTGGTGCCGGCCATCAATCACTGCTGGAATGTGACCCTCTATCCCACCTTGCGCGGCCTGACCACATTGCCCATGGCGTATGGCAACCGCATGCTGCAGATCGACTTCGATTTTCTGGAGCACAAGCTGCTCGCCGAGACCAGCGATGGCGGCCGCAGGACGATTCCACTCCAGCCGATGACGGTAGCTGAGTTTTACCGGCGCCTGATGGATGCGCTCGACAGCCTGGGCGTCTCTTGCCGCGTGTGGCCGGTGCCTTGCGAAGTGGCGCAGCCCATCCCGTTTGAAAAAGACGAGGTTCATCGGGCCTATGACGCTGAGTATGCGCAACGGTTCTCGCGCGTGATATTGCAGTGCACGCGGGTCTTCACGGCCTTTCGCGCGCGGTTCAGGGGCAAGGTGAGCCCCATCCACTTTTTCTGGGGAGCTATGGATCTGGCATGCACACGGTTTTCAGGGCGCACCGCCCCTCAGCACCCCAGCATGCCTGGACTGCCCGACCGCGTGACGCGCGATGCCTATTCGCACGAGGTAAGCAGTTGCGGATTCTGGCCCGGCGCGCCCGGTCCTCCGGGGGCCCCGAGCATCGAGCCGTTCTATTACAGTTACGCCTACCCCGAGCCGCCCGGCTACGCGGAGTATGCCATTGCGCCCGCGCAGGCCTCTTACGACAGGAACTTTGGCGAGTTCATTTTGCCGTATGAGGCCATGCGCCAGTCCGCGGACCCGGACCGTGCGCTGCTCCAGTTTCTCGAGAGCACCTATGAGGCGGCGGCGGTTTGTGCGAAGTGGGATAGGGCCGCACTCGAAGTGAGGGCGTAGGGGGCAGGAAATCCAGCACCGCGACCATCTGATTGCGTAATTGACCGTGTGTAGCGCCGGTTTCCTGACCGGGATCAGCGCCGGTCTCCCGACCGGGAGTAGCGCCGGTCTCCTGACCGGGAGTAGCGCCGGTCTCCTGACCGGGAGTAGCGCCGGTCTCCTGACCGGCTGTAGTGCGGGCCTCCCGGCCCGCACCTGTCCCGGAGCGATTACGAAATCACGTGGATTGAGCACTAGCACATTTGAAGTAGGAAGCCGCTGGGTGCCGGGTGCCCCCGGTCTCGCTTTTGAGACCGGGGATCGCCGCGCCTGCGTCGCCCCGTCCCGCCCCGGCCCCACGCCGTCCCTCCTTCGTGCTATAATCCGTATATACACAGTGCGCTACGAATGGGACGAACGCAAGAACCGGCAGAACCAGCGCAAGCACGGCGGAATCTCATTCGAGCTGGCCGCCCTGGTCTTTCAGGATGAGCATTGCCTCTTCGCCAAAGACAAGCAAAGACAGAGTGGATGAGACCGGTGAGCAGAGATGGCACGCTCTAGGCGCGGTCAGCGCGGAGCCTGGCGCCGCGCTGATCTTGTTAGTTGCCCATGTCTACAGAGAGGAGGATCGCGATGGCGAAGAAATTATCCGTATCGTCTCAGCCCGAAGAGCTAGTAAGAATGACGTCAGAAGATATCAGGAACAGGAAGTGGACTGAAGCGGAAAAGCAAGCCATCCGTCGAGCGGCGGCGAAGCAGGCCGCGGGAGATGATTCGGATATCGATTTTTCCGACATTCCGCGCCTGACCGCCGATCAACTCGCGCGCATGACGCGGCTGCGCCCGGCGCGGCGCAAGCAGGCGGTGAGCGTGCGCCTCGACCCGCGCGTGCTGGACTGGCTGCGCTCCAAGGGCCACGGCCACCTGACCCGCATCAACGACATCCTGACCAACCTGATGGAAGCGGAGCGGCGCACCAGGGCGGGAAAGTAGGGCGGAATTACCGCAACTCCCGCGAGTGCGGGTGCCCCCGGTCTCGCTTTTGAGACCGGGGACCGCCGGGTGCCCCGCCGCCGCATTGCACCCTCCCGCCGCCCCTCCCTATATTCGATTCCGCCGCTTCCCCCTGACTGAATCGCGCCGCTCCCTAAGAAGGGGGCGCGGAGGTTTACTCCGATGACGAATCGCATTGCGCAGGCTTCGCCCCGTCTCCTCGACCGGAAAGCCCGCCTCGGCGGGCAAAAGATGGTAGCCCCAGGCGCAAGCCTGGGGAAAGAGAGCAAAATCCCCAAGTCCAGCCCCCGCAGGGGGCGTAAGAACTCCCGGCGCGCCACGCTCTTCTCCCCGCTTCCCCCACCCGCGCCGCCCGGCTGAATACCCTGCCAATCCCGCAAACGTCTCCCATATCCTTGCCCTTAAATCATCCGCCCCCGCCGCGCCGCTTTGCAGAGAATTCCCCCCGTTTCGGTTACCCTATCAGCAATCATCCTGAAATGAATCAATACGTACAGCGGAGGGCCGCTGTTGGTCCTCCTCATCCTCTTTAGGCCATCTCCGCGGCTTTCGCGGCGTGGGAAAGGAGAAGGGTCCGGTATCGTCATTGTTCCGGTGCGAAACGTGTGCATCGCGCTGCGCGCCCGCCCACAGCGGTTTCAGAGTTGCTTTACCCAGAAAGCATTGCTGCCAAGTGGCATTTTCCTTAAGGAAATGCCACCTCGCACGATCCTCAAAAGGGCACGCAAACTCTGGAACCGCTCTATTCATCGCCAATGCGAGGGCGGCGCGGAAGCGCCTATGCTCCGCGCGCCGGATAAGCTGGAGAATCGACAATACGTTCTCGGAGAAGTTCCTTCTTTTCCGCGCGCGAACCGCCGCGGAAGATGGCCGGGAATGGCGGACAGATGGCCGAAATACTTGAGGAACAGAGCGAACAACCAATCGCAAGCACAACGCCAAAACCAAGCCGCAAACCACGCGGCCCAACCCCCAAAAGGCCGGTCTCCGGCAACTTAGATGCCGGAGACCGGCTCCGCGCCGCGATCGACGATCGAGTCTATGTCAACTTCGAAAAGATCGCCGACGCGATGGTCGACAAGACCATTCAAGGCAATATGGCTGTCGCCCGGCTGCTGCTTGAAGTTACCGGCGCTAGTACGCCCCGCAAGACGCCGGTGAAGCGGCCGAGCGGGCCTAGCATGGCTGCCCTTTGGGCTGCCGAGCCGCCCTGGGAGGGCCCCATCGATCCCGATGACGACGTCGGCTTCGGCGGACGCGAACCCGAAGTCTAAATTGAAACTGCTCCATAAACACGTAGTCCCCTCCATGCGCCGTTCCTTGGCGCAAGGAGGGGACCACGTACACCCGCTAACTTGCCAACTCCGCTAACTCGCTAACCCCCCTAGCCCCGCTAACTCCGCTAGCCCCGCCAACTCCGCTAGCCCCGCCAACTCCGCTAACCCCGCTAGCCCCGCCAACTCCGCTAGCTCCGCTAGCTCCGCTAGCCCGCCGCCTCCTTCACCTCGCCGTGTATCTCTTCCTCCACAAATCCTGCTCCACCAGCTCCAACGCCCGGTCCGTGATCGACCGGTGCCACGGCGCCAGCCCGTAGACCAGGTCGCACTCCAGCGCCCGCGCCATCTTCCTTAGCCGGTTCAGCGTAATCGTTTCCTTCATCTCCGCCCGTTCCATCTGGAACACCATCCTCGGCGTGAATTCCATCCCCTTCGCAATCTGTTCCACCGGAAACCCCATCGCCAGCCGCATCGCCCGCAGCCACCCTTCCGGCGGCCGCGAACTGGCTCTCGCCCTCCGGTAGGGCCGTATCTGCCGTTCCAGTTCCAGCCGTGCCCTTTCCCGCAACACTCTCCGCATCGCGCATCCTTTTCCCGGGCGGCGTCCGCTCAATTGGCCCCGGCTGCAAAGAGCGTGTCCATCTGTCGCTACCGCGCCCTCTCTTGCCTCGTTTAAATCCATTGTGCCGAATTTGTGGGAAATTCTCTGCAAACTCCTTGCTCCCGCCGCGCAATTCCCGGTAATTGATTTTCCCGGGGCGCGCAATAACTGGTAATGCCCCTCAGCGCTTCGCGTAGGCTTAGGCCAACTTTTGGCTGCCGTGCGTAACCGGGTGAGCCAACATTACACGCCGCCGCGCCCCCGCCGGAACCAACATTTCGCGGGTCTGCGTCGCTCGTAAACAACCACGTTGCTGTGTGTTTTCAGGGGGTTGCGCCGCGCGAGCGCTCTTTCACTTTGCTGGCCGGAACCCCGGCGTACACGCCGTAGGCCTCCATATCGCGAGTGGCCACCGAACCCATTCCGAGTACTGCGCCTGCGCCCACGTTCACGCCCGGCGCAACCGATGCCCGCGCGCAGATCCAGGAATATGCGCCCAGCCGCATGGCGTAGGAGATCATGGGAAACTCGGGGTCGTTGTAGTCGTGCGTCGCCCCGCACACGTATGCCTGCTGAGAAATGACGCAATGCGATTCCAGATAAATGAGAGAGGGATTGTAGATCTCGGCGTGGTCGCCCAGCGTGCAGCAATCCTCGCAGACCAGGTTCCAAGGAGCCCACACCTTGCCGCTGGGATAAAAGTGGCAGCCCGGCCCAATCCCGGCTCCAAAGATGCGCAATAACATCGAGCGCCAGGCATGAAGCGGCCGGGGCGAAGTACGGTAAAGCAGAAGGTACACTACCTGCCACAAGAGCCGCGCCAATCGGTTGCGCAGGCTGAATGATGCGCGATGATATGGGTTCTCGTCCGCGCTTGCCACAATATTGTGGGTCGCGCGCTCGCGCCGCTTGGCAGTTGTATCCATATCTTTGTGATGTCCCAGGGTCATCGCTGGCGGACGCCCATGCCCCTGAGCCCGCCGGGATCTTTGCTCTGGGGATCATTTTGCCTTGTGTTCATTTTGGGCGCAACTGCAGACACTGTATCCTGCCCGGTTCGGCGTCAAGCCGCCGCTCTCTGCCGGCCGTGCCGGCTTGGGTGTACAAATTCCAGGATGCGCTTTGCGTGTTTTCGCAACAGCCGGCGGTAGGGCCTATCCTGGTCTGGATTTAATGAGCAGCTACTCCAAGAAACGCCCTCGCCTCTTCACGTTGACGTTCCCCGAGTTGCTCCATTCGCTCCAGCGCATTCGCCCAATCGAAGCGCGCTCGCGTCTCAAATGCCGTTCGAATCCCCTCCGCGGACACATCTCGCGGCGCACAACCCGCTCCCGATAACCCCACGCTTGCTAGTGCGTCCTCGTGCTTTTCTTCGTAATTGACCGAGAAGAATGGGCAGCGCGCGAGCATGGCCATCACCGTGAAATGAAGCCGTTCGCCCACCGCGAACGCACTGCCTCGGAAATGTCTCTCCGCTTCTTCATACGACTTGGGAATGCTTAAGACCTCTATGGCCGAGTGACGCTTGGCGAGTTCGCCTCCCAGGCTGATATCGATCCCATGGCAGGGAAGGAATTTTACTTCGAAGCCCTGTCCGATCACCTCGGCCACAAACCGTTCCACAGCGCTTCTGCTTGTCGCTAGGCCGTCGAAGGGATAATGGGTCCCTAAATTGATTAGCACCGTATTCCCTTTGACTCCTTTGTCCGAGACGAGCTCCCTGCGAAATAGAGAGAACGCAGCATCTCCGACGACGCGGAGCTTCTCTCCGAATTCCACGGCGTTGCGCACAGAGAGCGGCCCGCGGACCCCGCCCCACACTCTGCGCTCCATCACCTCGCACCAACCGGAATTCCAGGTATTCCTCGCCATTGCTCCAGTTCCTAGCAAACAGATGGGTTTTCCCAATCGGATAAGGTGAAGAAAGAAGCTTGGCTCGTAGAATGATTTGCATAGCAGCGTTCCGCCGCCGATTACAATGCCATCAAACCGGCGTTTGCAGATTCGGGACCATACAGCGAGATGAACGGGCATTCGACGCTTGATAAGAAGCAGAATATTCGGCTCAAAGAGCCGCTTCGCTGCCTCAAAAACCAGCTCGTCGCCAAAGTTGCCATCACCGAGAAAACCATAATAGGCAAGTATCTTGCGCCGGGTAAACAGCGCGCGCATGGGGGGGAAATGCCCGCGGCGGTATGCTTGGTCAACATACGTCGCCAATTTGCCGATGGTCCACATCTGGTATGATCCTCAGACGGTTCGCGCGTGACTGGGTGGAGCGGCAGGGAAGGCCGGGACCTCAGACATTTTCTGTCTCATAAGAGGGAAGCTCGGAATCAGGTTCTTTAAACTCCCGCGGACCGCGCGCGAAGCCGTAGACGCCGGTAAGGATGTTCACTGCCAATGCCGCCCCCGCAGCAACCACACTGAACATGAGCGCCCCGCTAACCGAGCTGAGATCGGCCTTCCAGAGGAATATGACCTGCACGAGGATCGTTAAAACAACCTTCGCCCCGTTGCTCCACCAGTACACGAACTTGCGCGCTGTGTGGATCACCGTCATGGTGTTGCTTATATAGCGAACGGAGCTTGCGATCATGACCAGCAGAAGCCCGTAACGCAAGCCCGCATACTTGGGCCCGAGCACCCAAAGAAATAGCTCGGGGAAAAGCGCCGCCAGTAGAACGATGCTCCCGCCAATGCTCCCCAGCACCGCCAGCGTGCCCAGGTAGTTGTGTTTCAGCTTGGCTTTGGGAAGCTTGGCAAAGTACGGCTCAATCAAGAGCAGGTTCATCGGAGAGGCCAGAGCAAAGATTTGTGCAAGGCGCGTGAGCGCGCCCACGCTGGCTACCCCCGAAGTGAAGCCGAAGACAGTAATCAGCAGCAGCGATATTTGGCCCTGGAGGGCATAAAAGATGACGTTGGGCGTATTGGGCAAGGCCAGATGGACGATCTCCTTGCGCTTCCTTCTGGAGGCGCGGCCGGGCGTCTTCAGCAGGCGGCGAGCCCGGTAGAAATAGGCCAGGCTGATGTAGACAATGCCCGCCACATTGATGAGCATGGCGGAAAAGGCGTTGAGACAGTGGAGCGCCCAGGCGACGCCCAGCAAAACCAACCCGCCCAGGCTGGAGACCAACTGCGCCCGGTACCAGGAACCGCGATCGCGGCGCACAATCAGCACCGCGCCATAGGCTCCGACAATCCGCGCGCACCAGGACGCGACCAGCAGTATGGCCAGCATGCCCGCCACATCCTGCCAGCTCCAGTGCTGGTGGCGGACCAACAAGGGGAAGAGAACGATGGTTGCCGGAGCGACCAGGACAAAGAGCCAGTGGGCCAACTGCCGGAGGCAGGCAACATAGTCGGCGATCAAGCCGAGATCGTCGATGCGCTCGCCGATGAGCGGGAGCAGCGCCCCTGAAAAACCGACATCCATGAGCAGAGTCAGCGAGCCCAGGACGCTGAAGACCACTGCATACTTCGCGTAATCGGGAATCGGCAGCAGCCTGACGCAAAGAAAACCGTAAAGAAGGTTGCCCGCCAGCGCGATCCCCTGCGAAAAGAGGAGCTCGACGACGCGGCGCAGCTTGTGCGCCAAAAACGCTTTCCAGGATTGCAATTGGCTCATAGCAGCGCAATCAGACAAAGATCCTTGTATTGAAAGAGGCGGTGCGGAAGTAGAGCCGAGGAGCTAGCACCAAGTGAGTACGAAGGGCTTTCACTGCATGGCGCGCGGCGTGAATGCTTCCAGGGCTGGTTTTGGATTAAGCTTTCTTATTGGGGAATCGTCTGCTTACATGGCACGGCGCTGATAGCAAGCTGGTCCAGCTTCTCCGCCGGGACAAAGACATAATTTTCGCTCTTCTTCAATTGGAAGACACGAGCCAGGCTAATTTGCCTGAAGTCGCGGTCTTTAGACCACGCGTTCAAGTTGGTAAGTTCCCCTTAATCGCCTCCATCAGCAACCCTGCTCTTTGAATTCACGGGTCTTAAGTACTATGAGAAACTCATAGAATCCCACAAGTATGGAATATGCAAATCCGGCGTACCCGTCGAGAAACCCACCCTTAATGAAGTAGAGGCTTAGAAACTTGACCAGTGGCCGGCCGGGCAGCCGGTAAAAAAGCTGCTTTTGGTTGCGGCGCCTTTCCTCGAAGGTTTTCGCAAAAAGGGCTTTGCGGACGCTCCAGGGCGCCTGCGAGGCGCGATCCGCAAGAATCTGCTGCGCTTCCTGTGTGCTGTAGAAATTGTGTTTATCAACCCACTGCGCCATGCCCTTACTAAAAGGATAGTGATCGAGATAGCCAGAGATGGAAGAAAGCGGCCCATGGGGAACGGAAACGCAGTGACCAATGCGTTCATAATGCATCTTCTCCGGCCGGAACAAGCGCAGATAATAGGGCGTGGCTTGGACGTGCTTCAGCCATGTGCCGAGAAAGAAATCTCTGCGCTGAATGCGAAAAGCCACCGTTTCACCCGCGTTTTGCACGGCTTCCTGCATTGATCGCGCAAGCTCCGGGGTGACCCGCTCGTCGGCATCGAAATAAAAGACCCAAGGATACCGAAAGTCAATATTCTGAAGCGCCCAGTTCTGCTGCTGAGAAAAACTGTCAAAGGTCCGGTACCAAACTTTAGCGCCAAGCTGTTGTGCAATCGCAACAGTTGAGTCAGCGCTGTATGAGTCAAGGACATGAATGTCGTCCGACCACTTCACCGTATCAATACAGGCCGGAAGATTGCGTTCTTCATCTTTAGTTAGAATGAGAATCGAAATCATATTCAGCACTGGGGGCGCTAATCTCGTTGCCCGGTCTTGTCTCTAAAATCCGGCGCGGGTACGGCCAATTCGAGAATTCCTGCCCTGGTATCGGAAATCACCCCTCGGTTGAAAAGCTCCTGAAGTATGGTCGCGATGGATTATCCCTACCGAAGGTTAGCATCATCTGGTAGTCAACCCGTGAATTCCTTGGCATGCTTCAAGCGCCAATTCCATGCGGAACTTATGATCGCATCCAGAGTGGAGCGCTGCGGGCGCCAATCTAGAACCCGACCGGCAAGGCGCGGGTCAGCGACGAGAACAGCGGGATCACCCGGACGGCGCTCCACGACGCGGTAAGGTACATTGCGCCCCGTCGCCATTTTTACAGCGTCAATCACTTCGCGAACAGTGTGTCCATCTCCGGCGCCCAGATTGAGAGCTACCGACGCGCCTCCGTTCAACAGATAGTCGAGAGCTGCAACATGGGCATCGGCCAGATCGGTCACGTGAATGTAATCGCGCACGCAGGTTCCGTCGCGGGTAGGATAATCGCTGCCGAACACATCAACCGCTACGCCCGTGAGCACAGCCTGCAGCACAAGCGGGACCAGGTGAGTTTCCGGTCGGTGGATTTCGCCGAGCTGGCCGTCGGGGTCCGCGCCGGCAGCATTGAAGTAGCGCAAAGCCGCCCAAGTGATTCCATGTGCGGCACCGTACCAGCGCAAAGCTCGTTCGATAATTAACTTGGTCTCACCGTACGGACTAATTGGAGATTGAGGAGCCTCTTCGCTAATCGGCACTCGATCGGGAATGCCATAAGTGGCGCAGCTTGAAGAGAAGACTACGTGGCGCACACCGGTCTCGATGACGGCATCAAAGAGAGCTAGGGACCCAATTACATTGTTGTTGAAATAGCGTTCCGGATAAACCATGGATTCGCCAACATACGCGAAGGCGGCAAAGTGCATTACTGCCTCTATCTCATAGTCGCGTATGACAGCTATCAGCCTTGCACGATCGCCAATATCACCCTCGACAAGCGGCCCCCATTGGACAGCCCAGCGGTGTCCGTAGACCAAGTTGTCGTAGGTGACTGGTACAAAGCCCTTTGCGGCCAATGCCTTCGCGGCATGGCTGCCAATATATCCGGCGCCGCCGGTTACTAGAACATGCCTACTTCGTTCAAGCATCGTCAATGCCAGTCTCACAGTCTTGCCGTATTATATAGGCAAGAATCTGCGCGTTAAGTACAGGGGCGCCCCGGATCAGGGCAATGTGCCGCCTGGTCCCATCGTTGACTTACCCGCGGTTGCGCCATGGCGAGAGGAGTTAGACTTCGACTGCCGCTGCTGTCCCGGCTGAGTCATCGCGGAACCCGGACTGAAACCTATCCCGCTTTGTGTCCCACCTATCGTGGAGCCCTGCAGGCCAGTCGGACCCTGCAAACTAGGCCCGAATTGCGCGGAACGCGGACGGAAACCTATCCCGTATCGTGCTCCACCTATCGTGGAGCCTTGCGAACCGGCCTGTCCCTGCAACCCAGGCCCGAATTGCCTTGCGCCAAAGGGCGCGGAAAGGCTCCCGCGGCCACCCCCGGCAAGTCCAAACCGCGGTCCCTGGAAAGAATAGCGAGGCTGCAAGCTGGCTGGCGCAGATCTGAGAGAGCTCGGAACGAGTGGGGCAAGCAACGGAGATATATACGTTGTGGAAAGAAGAGGAGATGTCATACTAGCCGAACCGCCAGCCATCGCGCCGAAAGCCGGGCGAGCAATCCAGATGCCACCCTCCTGAACAGGAAACGCGAAGCTACCTTTTCCTGCTACCCAACTTGTCCCCGGCGCTGATCCAAAACTTCCCGCTCCCGCTGCCGGACCTGTCCCCGGCGCTGATGCCAAACCTCCCGCTCCCGCTGACGGACCTGTCCCCGGCGCTGATGCCAAACCTCCCGCTCCCGCTGCGGGACCTGCCCCGGGCGCCGATCCGAAGGCCGCTGCTCCCGCTGTCCAGGACGTTGGATTTATTACTCCGAAACTCCCCTCTCCAGCCTCAAAAGCTTTACTCCCTCCTATCCAACTGGACGCTCCACCGGATCCTACAGCCTGGCTTGCGGATGTAGTTTCCGCAGCCGAACTCGAGCCTGAGGAATCTGCGCCGGCGACAGCCGAAGCCAAACTATGCTGCGCCTGCACCGCAAAGCAACCGATAAGACAGAACGTCGCAAACAGAGCAAAGGAGAGAGTCGACCATTTCATCGCACGATTCGTCATGTGGCTTCCCTCTGAAGCAAAGCGATCATCATGGGCGCGGCCGACTTCCGGGATTCGCTCAAAATGACCATGAGCCCGCCGTCGGCCCGCATAGCCTTGCGTATACCCTTCTATTCTGACTGAGTTTGTGGAGTTTTGCACGGCTCAACTCCCGGATCGCGGCCAATTAAATCAATCGGGATCTGTTGAGAACCTTGGTGTGGCTCGGCGGAAGGCGGTATAAGCGGCGTTACGTTGAAGTTCCTTTGGCGTTTTCGCGAATTGTGCATGGCGGAGGTAAGGCTGGTACGATGCGCCTGGCCGGCTCATGTCATCTTAGATCGCGGGGGTTGCGCACCATTGTCGCAGCCGCGGCGGGAGATTCGCTGCGATGGCGTAAGATGAGCGGGAAGAGCTTGCGCGCAGACCAATAGCGGGGCACATAGCGCTGCGGAGATGAGACGCAGCGAAACAGCCAGCCCAGATAGAGACGGTCGGCCCACATCGGAATCCGCACCTGATCGCCGCTGCAAAATGCAATGGCTGCGCCGATGCAGTGAATGGCGGGCAGGTAATCCAGATTGCGCTTGAGATAGAAACCCAGCCGCTCCTGCACTCCGCCTCCCAGGGTCACCACCACGTGCTCCGGGCGAAGAGCTGCGATTTTCTCCAGAAGAACCTGGTCGCGGATTTCGGCGCCGTATAGCGGGGCTTCGTAGATATGGCTGGCGGGCACGGAGATATTCTGCGACACCAGCCATTCCAGGTTCGCCCGCGTGCTCTTTGGGCCGGCCATTACCCAAAGAGTATTGCCGGGCCGCCGCACTTGTTCACGCTTGAGAATCTCGCTGAGATACTCGAGGCCCGAGACGCGCCGTATCGAGTCCCGCTCCAGAAGATTCCACACCAACACCATGAAGGCCGAATCGGTGATGACCACATCGGCGCCGTGCAGCGCTTCCCGGTAAGCGGTATTCGACGCCAGGTCCTTCAGCGCGGGCGCGGCCGGAACCACGAGCAGCCCGCCGCGCAGCATCCGGTCCACTACGCTGTGAACGTTGCCGACATGAAAGGTCAAGCCCAGGATCTTGCGTTCCTCGCGACTTTGCATCGTTCCACCTCCCGGCAGGTTTGAAGGTTGCGTTTATCCGCGAGCATCCACCAGCATCTGGCTCTCGATCCATTCGTAGGTCTTTGCTAGGCCGTCGCGCAATTTGGTCGAAGGCTCCCATCCCAGTTCCTTGAGAATCCTTGTGTTGTCGCTGTTGCGGCCGTTGACTCCTTTCGGAGCGTCCAGCTTGTAGCGCCGGTCGAGTTTTACTCCCGCTATCTCCTCGACAAGGTCCACCAGTTGGTTGATGGTCACCAGTTCGCTGGAGCCAAGATTGATGGGGTAATCGATGTGGCTCTCGGTGATCGCCACCGTGCCCTTCAGGCAGTCGTCAATATACATAAAGCTGCGCGTCTGGGAGCCGTCGCCCCAGATCTCGATCTCGTGCTTACCCGATGTCTTGGCCTCGATCACCTTGCGGCAGATGGCCGCGGGGGCCTTTTCGCGCCCCCCATTCCAGGTGCCGTAAGGGCCGTAGACGTTGTGGTAGCGCGCCACGCGGCATACGATCCCGAAGTCCTCCTCAAAGTGGCGGCACATGCGCTCACTGAAGAGCTTTTCCCAACCGTAGCCATCCTCGGGAAGAGCAGGATAGGCGTCCTCCTCCTTCAGCGGAACCGCCGCGGTGTTCTTCTGCTTCTCAGCATTATAGACGCACGCCGACGACGAATAGAAGAAACGCTCCACGCCGCTGTCGCGCGCCGCCAGCAGCAAATGAGTGTTTGTGAGCACGCTCAGCATGCACAGCGCCTTATTGTTCTCAATGAAACCCATACCTCCCATGTCTGCGGCGAGCTGGAAGACCACCTTTACTCCCTCCGCGGCCTGGTAGCAGTTCTCTTTCTCCTTGAGATCGAGGACAAGGTTCTCGGCCCCGCTCGAAACCTGGTGCCACTCGTCCAGCGGCTTGACGTCAACGCCGCGCACAAAATCGGCGCCCAGCGCCTGGAGGTATTTCACCAGGTGTCCGCCGATAAATCCGCCGGCGCCGCATACCACAATCTTTTCGCCCTTGACTTTCATATTGAGCCCTCCCTCTGCCGGAGTCATACGCCTGAACGGGCGCACCGGCCATCAAAGGCCTGCGCCGCAGGCCTGACTGTGGTTTGCCCGATCGCACGGATCAGGCAGGAAAGAACAAGCAGTGCGATTCTGGCAAGAAGCTATCTGCCTTCGAGGTCAAGCGAACGCCGCATCCGCCGCGGATGCCAAGTCGGCACGCTCGCCGTTATCTGACCCTGAATTCCACTCCCGCAAATTGCCTTGGCCTGTTTCTCAGCGCCATTGCGAAAACTCCAGGTATCTTCTCGCAACCTTCCGCGGCTGAAAGCGCTCCCGATGAAAGTTGCGCGCGGTCGGCAACCTCTCCCGCGGGTTCTCACCCGTAAGGATGCGTTTCAGCCTGGCCTGGCCTCAAACCCAGGCACGACTTGCTGAAGCGCCTGGCGAAGGCCGCCAACGTTCTCATCGAAACTATATCTTCCAACGATACGCAGACTCTGCGCTCCCATGCGCTGCCACGCTCCGTCGGCAAGCGCCGCGTCCAGAGCGCGGGCCAGCCCCTGGGTGTCGCAGGCTTTGACGACATAGCCGTTCACGCCATCATGCACCAGGTTCCGCTGGCAGCCCACCTGGTCGCTGACAATCACCGGCCGCCCCGCGTTCATCACCTCGTTGACCACCAGGCCCCAGGGCTCATGCACGGAAGCCAGCACGAAGACATTGCACAAATCGTAGAAGCGAGGCAGCTCGGTCTGATTGTGAAAGCCCAGAAAGCGGATGTTGCCTGGCGCTGCTTCCCGGGCCCTGCTTTCGAGCGCGGCGCGCTCCTCGCCGTCGCCGACAATAAGCAGATAAGGCGTCCGCTCCACCGCACCCGACTTGGCAACCTGCAAGTAGGCGTCCACCAGGTCGATGCAGCGCTTCCTGGTCTGGAGCTTCGACGCATAGAGGATCACGGGCCTGCCGGGATCAAGCCCCAATGAGCGGCGAAACTCCTCGCGGGTTTCCGCCGCTTTAGCGCATTCCCGCTGAAAGAACTCGTTATCCACTGCATAGTAGAAGGGAAAAACCGGAAAATCCTCTCCCATGTAATGCCGCCAATAATCCGCATTAGCATCGCCGATGGCCAGCGCCGCCGAGACCCTCTTGCGGAGCCATTTGAAAAAGATGCGCTTGGCAGCCAGTGTGTTGCCCGACCGGGGGCGATCGGCGAGGTGGGAGTCGGACCGCAACAGAACTGGGATACCCATGGAATGCGCGGCCATGATGGCCTGCAGATTCGTCAATCTGCTATAACCGTGCGTCCACACAACGTCAAAGCCCTGCTTGCGCAGGATACGGCGGATGCCGTAGTTCACCGGTTTGCAGGCGCCGAGTTGCCCGTTATCGGATAGCGCGGGGAGGAACTCGTGCTTGTACCCCTCCAGCAAAGGAATGTCCCAATTTACTGCCACGCCAAACCCTGGATCGAGGTAGCTCCGCACCGAGATATTGGAGCTGAAGAAGACCTTGAGGTCGATGTCTCGTTCCTGCGCAATCCTCCTCAACAGCGGCGCCTGATATTGAATCGGGTGCGACACAAAGTAGGCGAGACGCAGCGGACGCTGCGCGGAAAAGGCCGCTGAAGCAGTTCGAATACCGGTCATTCCCATCCAAACAACACCTCGTCCTGCAAGCGGCTGCGCACTTTCCACTTTGCACCCTGCGGTGCCATTGCGGTGGCCGCGGCCGAATTTCCCGTTGCCCTAGGTCGATTCTCGGTTCTGAAGTTAGCTCACTTCCAGCCGCGAGGCGATTTTCCTGCGAGCACAGTTTCGAAGAATTGAAGATGCTGGGCGGCAATTGTCTCCGGCTGAAATTGTGCTAAGTGCCGCTCGCGCCCGGCCAGCAGTTTTTCTCGTATTTCTGAATCGGTCAACAGTCGCTTGACTGTGGCCGCCAACGCCGCCGCGTCGCCCACGGGGACGAGAAGCCCGCACGGGCCAACCGCTTCGGGCAGGCCGCCTGTATTCGACACCACCGGGACACATCCCGCGGCCATTCCCTCCACCGCCACGGCTCCGAAGGTCTCCGGCCAGGTCGAGGGAACCACGATGATCTGGTGCCGGGCAAGCTCCCTTCCGACCCCATCGGGCATGTATCCGCGAAACTCTACCTGGTCCGCAATCCCCAGCTCCGCGCTCAGGCGTTTGAGCGCCGGCATCTCCGGGCCGTCTCCGATGACGGTGAACGATGCGCGAAGGCCTTCGTCTTTCAGCAGCGCCAGTGCGCGCAGAGCCACGTCGCAACCCTTGTTGGAGACCAGGCGGCCAAAGAAGACGATGTCCTTGTCGCGGCTTGTCTCCTCGCGGACAGTAAACTCGCTGCTCTCAAATGGAGGGCCAATCACCTTTACTTTAGCGCGAATTTCATCCGCCACGGCCTTGCTGACCGCCAGGTTATGGCAGAGCGGCAAGAGCGCGCGCTTGAGCTTATCCTGCCACCCCAGGCTGCCGTCGCCGCGCGTGGAGAGGACGTGGTGGAGGATGACGATAGGCCGCCCGCAGAAGAGCAACGGCAGCAGCGTGCGCAGCGAAATATTGCTTTGGAAGACGAGGTCCGATTTGCGCGCCAGCGCAAACAGCGTTCTTAGCGATGGGCGGCGCACGACTTCATAGTCGGTGCTGACCTGCCCGCCGGGTGTCTGCGTCACCACCGTAACAGACGCCCCCAGCCGGCTGTACTGCTCCGCAAGAACCGACGTCGACTTCTCGATGCCGCCCACGCTAGGCGCAAAGACGTGGACACAGAGAAGAATTTGCATCAGAATCCCTTCTAGCTTGCCGGACCCGGAGCTGCCTATGCCGCGGCTCGATCAGCTGTGCCTGAGGACTAGGCCCGAGGTCCGCAAAATGCATGGACATTTCTATATTTCGCTCTGCCATTCTTGGCGTCCCCGTTCAGCTCAGTGAAGCCGAGGCTCTTGATTTTCCGCAAAAGATCCGGCGTTCGCGCGGGATCGTGAAACTCGATGAAGAGGTAGCGAATCTTCCTGAGCAAATCATCGCTGCTTGATTCAAAGAGCTCGTACTCCGCCCCTTCAATGTCGATCTTGCAGATGTCTATCAGCCGGTCCTCGAAGTACCGATCGTAAAGCGCCTGCAGTGTGGTTGTGGGCACCACCTCCTGGAGCATGGACGGATCGGTACTGCCGGAATACATGCTGTTTGAGGTGCCTCCGCGGTTTGCCTGAAGGCGAATCTCGGTATTCGGCGGCAGTCCGCATACGGCAGCGTTGATGGCGATGGCGGTACAGGGGAGATTCGTGCTCAGATTCACCCGCAACCGCGCGTATGTCTGCGGATTCATTTCGACCGCAACGACGCGTGCTGCTTTGATGCCGTCGATGCAGAGCGACAGGGGAAATCCCCCTCCATTGGCGCCTAGATCAAGAACCCAGATGGGTTGAGCCAGCTTGAGCAGCGGCAGGTACCTGCGATACATGCCGCTGGTGATGCATTCACGCGTTCCGCACTCATCGCCGCCAAGATGATCAATAAGGATCTCGCACCCGTTCTTGCGATAGACGACGAGTCCGGTCTTCCGCTCGAACAAGCGGCCCAGGACCAGCATCGGCCAGTTGTCAAAGCTCAGGATGGCCCGTAGACCTGCGAAGCGGGTTGCAAACGACATCTTCCCTCCGCTAGAGCGGTGTCTTCGACGTGGCCCACACGCTCTATTTGGCTGCAGAGCTTGTGAAATTCTTGCCGGATTTTAGACTTCTTGAAATTGGCCGGTCGAAGATCCGCTATGAAGTCGCCAGTTCCGCGGCTCCAACTCGCTGCGCGACACCATGCACGTCATGGCCCGCGCCGAGAAGATGCTAAGCTCGGGCTGAAGCGCTCCGCAAGAACCGACGTCGACTTCTCGATGCCGCCGACGCTAGGCGGAAAGACGTGGACGCATAGAAGGATTTGCATGAGAATCCTATCGGGACAACCTGACCACGCCAGTTTCAAGCGGCGTCGCAACGATCCATTCCTGGTTGGGTGACCGTCCTTCGCTTAAGGTTCTGATCGCATCGGCGCCCAGAACTTCCATAAGCTGCGGGCCGGGAAAGTCTGAGAGGGTGCGCGTGCGAGAGCGCACAACCTGCACGTTGTGCGTGCCTTTCAGCCGGGACTCCAGCACTTGCCGCACGGTCGTACGGGAGGCCCCACGATCGTGCAGCTCGATGATCAAATCAGAACGGGACAATGCACGTATGACATCTCCGCTAAACAAAAACACCTCAAATCCTTCGCAATCGCTCAAGACAAAGCAGCGCAGACCATCAAGTTTAAGTAGAACCTTCTGAGAGCAATAGGAATGGATCCTAACATGGTTGGAGAGCCCATTCAACTTGGCAATCGATTGGCAGAACCGGCGCGCCACGGGCGCCGCCTCGTAGGCATCGACTGTGGAGCCTGTCCGTAAAGCCATCCCTACGGCATAGTAGCCCTCAGCGGCCCCAATATCGATAATCCGATCGTACTTATTCGCCTCCATCTTGAAGAACCAAGGGTGGAGCTCCATTTCGTACGTGCCCAGGAGCGCGGGCGAGTTGCATAAGGACAAGAGGCATTCCTCTGTAAGTTTGAGTCCGCTGAACGGCCCTTGCCGCACAGTGTTCCCGTTATAGGCGAGCAATCTGCGGCATACTTCTCGCATTCCATTTTTTGCATTTGCTCCCAGGACGTAATTCCACCAACGCGCGGCGCTGATCCGAGCGAACACACGGGGCGGTAGGAGACTTTTGAGAGATTGCCGGAACTTGGGATGCATCCGTCTTTCACCTCCGATGGGTATTCTCGTGCCCGGTTTCAAAACTGCGCATCACGACTTCCCTAACTCTAGATAGCGAAGAGCGTAATCCGGGATTTCCATTATGGTTTCCTGGGCGCCGCAATCGCACACGCCTCCGCATCCCGCACCCTCGCCCAACCCTCGCAATGATTCGGCGTTGGGAGAGCGAACTTGAGTCCCTAGCCTCAATGAGTTCGGATTCCGCGAGTAAATTCCAGCAGAGTTTCTGTTCGTATGGCGTGAATGATTTGCCCGTGATTCACGTAGACCTGGTGGGTGCCGAAGTCGAGGATGGTTTTGATCAAGGTATCGACCGGGTATACGTCAGGGTGACACTCGAGCGCTAGGGAGTCGAACCGTTCCGGATCCTCGAGATCGCGCAGGATAGCCAACTCGGCTCCTTCACAATCCAGTTTGAGCAAACGAACCTGGACCTTGCCGGGGACGACGGAGGCCAGCCGCCGCACACACACCCGCGTAGAAGGAAGCTCTTTCCCCAACGACGTGTTCGCGTAATCGGCGAAGCCGGGGTAGAGCGTGTTGGCGCCGCTGCCCAGATAGGTGGAACAGAGAAGGTCGGCGTCCCCTTCGAAATTGGCTATGGCAGCGCACTCGGCTGTCACGCGATCCCCGAAACCGTTCGACCGGATGTTCCTGGTTAGCCTCTCGAAGGTCTTGGGATGCGGTTCGAAGGAGTACACGCGGGCGCCGCGCTGAGCTGCGTAACAGGTGAAGAATCCCTGGTTTGCGCCCACGTCCACCACCACATCGTTCTCGCGTATAGGGCACCCCGCAACGTCATAGTCGCGCAGATACCACGTCTCGCTGAACATGTGGTACGAGGGCCTCGACGCCACCACGGAAACCTTGGTCTTGCGATCGGTAATCGTCATCTCTCCATCTCTCGTAAATAGCCGGCGGCCGAGAATATGAAGTGGGTTGCCGTAGTTGGCGAAACCGGCTAAGACTTCCGATGCGCGCGACACCAATTTCATTGCCACCTCCTTTGGCGGGCGGAACTGCGACTTCAACGGCCGGCTTCTAACTTAAGGCGCGTGGCAAAAGGGCTTCTCGGGGAATGATCCGGCCACGAATTGACAGCTGTTATCCTCTTTGCGCCCGGCGGCGATACTGCGGCGGCCATATTGAGACAAAAGGCCTCAGATCAATGGAGCGTGATTCCAGCACGACCGCGTTACACTACCGTGGGAATCAAATTGATCCGCCATCGGCGCTTTCGGCGGCCGAGTTTGACATTACCGCGAGCGATGATCGGCTCCAACGCTCAGGCAATCTCCTGGAAACAATGGAGGCTCAACCGTGCAGACAGTCAGGCTTCCCGGCGGCGAGACTACGTCTCAACTTGCCATGGGTACTTCTGGCATTGGCGTTTCCACCGGGATGCGCGGCCCGCTCGCGTTGCTGGAGGCGGCATTCGACGCCGGCATCCGCCATTTCGATACAGCACCGCCGTATGGCATGGGACAAGCGGAACGTTGCCTCGGCGAGTTCCTGGGTCGCCACAAAAACGAGATTACAATCACCACCAAGTACGGGCTCCAGCCGCCAATGCTAGGGCCGCTGAAGAGAGTTTCCCTCAGCCTCGCCAAACCGCTGATTGCCGCTGCTCCCGGCCTCAAGAAGAGGCTTCTACGAGCGGTTCCCGCCTCATCTCATGGGGGTGCCGAGCCGGCCCTGACGGTCGAAGCCGCGCAAGCGGCTCTAGAGAATAGTCTGCGCGAACTGAAGACAGAACGGATCCAAATCTGGCTCCTCCACGAAGCGACGGCGGACAGCCTGCGCGACGAGAAGCTGCTGCGGTTCATGGAAGACAGTCAACGCCAGGGCAAGATCGGAGCCTTTGGCGTCGGCGGCGCCGCGTGGAAAATGCCGGAAATCTATGCCGCATGGCGTGAGTATTGTCCTGTTATTCAGTGCGAATGGGATGCGCTGGAGGGGGAAAACCGATACCCAGACGCATTCCCGATACGCTTCCAGGTTCTCGGGCATTGGCCCGCACGAATCTCGGAACATCTGAAGCTGCACCCCACCAGTGCCAGTAGATGGTCGGATGAGGTGGGTATGGACCTGAAAGCTCCCACTGCAATCGCTATATTGACGCTTCGCGCGGCCCTCTTGAAGAACGCCGGGGGAATGGTCCTTTTCCAATCGCGCCACCAGTTGAATATCGTAAACAATGCAAGGGTTGCCGGCGATGCATCGCTAGATTCGCCCGCCCTTCGCTTCCATGCCTTGCTGAGGCGTGAAGGGCCCTCGTTTCTCCATTAGTAGAGCCCTTTGCGCTGTTGGGCCGAAGCGGCCGCGACTTCGGGAGACACCGACGAAACACCGGTTAGATGGTCGGCAAGCCGAGTAGCAAACGCGAGTGCTGTAAACGTGACGTTGGCGCCACTGCTGGTTCGAAAAACACTCGCCCCTCCGACGTAGAGATTCTCCGTGGAGAAGACGCGCAGATCCGTATCGACTACCCCATCGTGTGCAGAGGCTCCCATGACGGCTCCTCCTGCCTGATGGTACGTGTCTCCGGCTTTGTCGAGGTAACTTGGGTTCAAGGCCAATAGCCCTTCATCGATCCTCAGCTCTCCAAAACCGGCATTCAGAAGGGCACCCCGGACCAGCAATGCAAATTCGCGAACAGCTTCGAGTTCGTTTCCTTTCACCTGCCAATTAAGAATCACGCGCGGCAGGCCGTTCGAGTCCTTTACGGAACTGTCAATCATCATCCGGCTCTCGCGCGCGGGAGCTTGTTCGCCCTGAATCTCCAGAAACGTCTTCGCGCTGCCGGGTACAAAAACACGGTGGTCGTGAATGTATTTCCACATGAGCGGGACCAGCAACCGGAATCCTCCTGTTCCCTTACGCAGCAGGTCCCCTAAGCCTGTCAATTTGCGCCTATAAAGAGCTGCGCGAAGAAACTGTTTGAGAAAGATGAGGTGCTGGGATGCTTCGCTCTCAAAAGCAAAGATACCGTGCATGTTGAGCGTTTGCCGGCGCGCCAGGGCCTGCGAACGGAAGCGTATCTTGGGTTGAAATTTGTTCTTTCCATTCACGATGTTTGCGAACGCCCCGAAAAACGCTTTTTCGTTCGTTGGGTGAAACGATCCGATCCTGATGCCAAGATGGTCCTGGAAATACAGCCCGACGTTCTGGTTGTCGCGCCATGGAGCAGGCCAATGGGGATCTTGCGCCGCAGCAAGCAGCAGGCGCGCGTTCTCGATAGTTCCCGCAGTTAAAACAAAGGCGTCTCCCTCGACCCAGCTTGATTTGCCGCCCCTGCCGCGAACATGCACTGCGGTGACCTTATTTTCCACTCCACGAAAGCCGATCGCAGTGTGGTTGGTGAGCAGCTGAAGCCTGGGATCGGATTCGATCGGCTTTGAAAAGAGCTGGGCGAAGTTTGGCGTCCTCATCCACCGAGTCAGAAACATCTCAACCTCGGGCCCCAGATCGGGCCGTTGCCCTCCCATGCTCTTCAGAACATCATCGTCATTGAGAACAGCCGCTGGAATGCCTAGATTCAGATAGGTTGGTTTGTAATAGGGAGCAATTTCTTCGTACTTGATAGGCCATCCAGACCCCGCAACGCCGGCGCGCCGCATGAAATCGGCGGGTAGAAACTCAACGAGTTGCCCGCCCCAAAGGCTCGATGTCCCGCCTACATTGCGCCCGCGTCCATGCGCAATTCCAAAGTGGGCCCGCCCCACAGATCTGTAGGAATTGCTGTCGAATTGGCCCAATTGGAAGTCGCCGGATTCGATCACAACCAATTCCCGGTCACGCGAGGATAGTAGGCTTGCAAGATAAAGGCCGACCGTTCCGGCTCCGATGATCACTGTGCGGGGAAGAGAAGGGTTTCTGCGTTCGAGCGGGCCAGCCTCACAGAGAAGCATTCTCTTTGATCCTTTCCGCAACAGATGCGCCATCGCTTCGCTCCAGCTTACCTATTGCACCTTTCCGCTTCGTTACCTCGGCTATCCTCTTTGCACCCGGCGGCGATACTGCGGCGGCCGCGGCCGCTGAACCAGCAGCGGCGCCCGTTTCGCCGCCAGCGCCGGCGCCTTTGCCGCCGCGATGCAAAACGCCAGGCCGATCACCACGAATCCCTGCTCGGTGGGTTGCTCAAGTTGGGCAATGAACAGCATAACCACACCTAATGGAATCAACAGCAGGGCCAATGGTTCCCCTTCGCGCGCCCTGGCCAAGGCCCGGCCAAAGATCGCGATCCCCAGGAGCAGCTTGAATAGCATAAAAAGGATCCCTACAATCGGCCCCATTTCGAAAAATTCACGCGAAAATTCATCCTCTCCGGCCACTGCCGCGAGTGAGCCATTCAGCAGCGCGCTTACCGCAACCGCGCCCCGGCCCATTCCTATGCCCATCCAGCTATTCGCGTATCTAGGGTGCTCGATGGTGTCGATCATGGGGGCGATTTCGCGTTCGAACAGGAAGTACGCCGTGGTTTGTTCTTGGCTCTGTTCCGCTTCTCCCGCAAAACCCTGACGCGTGAGGCGCACGTTCAGGCTCTGCATCGCGTCCGAAAACACGGGCAACCGCGTAACCAGAAACGCAATGATCGCTACAGGCAGGATGATACGTAATGTCTTCCCAAACTGGGAGATCCCCATCACTGCGCCCAATCCCACGCAGGCGAGCAATATGCCTAATTGGAACACCGTTGTCCGCGAGCCCTGCATGGGGATGGTAAGAAGAAGCGCGAATGCGCTCGCCCACAACAGCCATTTCTTTGCATAGCCTTCCTTGATCATGCCGTAAAAGATGAATGCCGCCGCCAGCACATCGAATTCGGAGGCGCCAATGACAAAACTGAAGGTGCCCGAAGCCCGCACGCTATTGGCGCCAACATAGGAGATCTGCGCCCCGCCCTTATAGGCGCCCCTGTTCAGGAACGAGTTGGTCGGGCTCATATATTGGCCTACTTCTATGAGGGTTATGGGCAGAAGAAGCCACAGCGTCACGACGCCCATTTTGCGCAGGTCCTCGGCATCCAGGTTCTCGCCCATGATAAACAGAACCGGAAACGGCAGCAGATAGGTTCGCAGCCCATACAATTCGACCAACAGGTTGTCGCCGACCATGAGCTGCAAGGTGAACAGCCCCACCAGCAAAAAGGTCAGCACGGTCAACGCGGTCGCCCAGCGCGCGGGCCACTTGTGGGTGCGATACGCCTCCCAGATGATCAGGATCCCGACGGGATCGCGAATGATGAGCAGCGGCGCGGACAGTTGCGGCACAACCCATTTGCGCAGCGCGCCTTCAAAGATGAGGAGGAGAAAGTACAGCCAGAAGAGCTTCTTCAGGCGAGTCAGCCGTCTGAAGTAACTGTTCGGATTCTTCCTTAGCGCTAACGCCATGCCAGGCTCCTCACCATGCTGGCCCAGTGTACGCGATAGTGTTCCCAGGAGTTATTTGCCGCCGTCACTTGCGCCTGGCGCGACATCTCCGCCAGCAGTTCGCGGTCCCGGTGCAGGGTCTCCAGCCGGCTGGCAATGAGATCCGCCCGGCGGATGGGAACAATGTAGCCCTCGCGCCCATCGTGCATGATCTCGCTGGCGCCCGTGTTCGGTGTAACGATCACGGGCAGGCCGCAGGCCAGCGCCTCAGTTACCACGAGGCCGAAAGCCTCAGTCAAGGAGGGCAGCACAAGCACATCTGACTCCAGCATCAAGTCCATCACTTGCGCGTGAGGCATGGTCTCAAACCAGCGCCAGCGCCGGTAAGCCTCGTCGACTCTGGCATTCGGTCGGAACCGCCTTCCCACCAACGTCAGCTCGACCTGGCGGCCTAGCATCTCGACGGCTTCCAAAACGTAACTGATCCCCTTGCGTTGTATTAAGGACCCGACGAAGAGCACCTGGAGCGGCCGGTCCGCTGCGCGCGCGACTCGCTTCTCCCCGCGAATCGGGGGCGCGCCGTAGCCGATCACTCGAATATTCTCCTCCGCCACGACGCCGCGCAGAGATTCGCGCACGTGCAGGCTGGGCACGACAATGTAGTCG
Source organism: uncultured Acidobacteriota bacterium (assembly GCA_963808795.1). Lineage (GTDB taxonomy): Bacteria > Acidobacteriota > Terriglobia > Terriglobales > Acidobacteriaceae > Telmatobacter. Next base: position 77,544 of record CAWEGL010000017.1, on the reverse strand, counting down.
GCGAGCTTCAGATCCTGCTCTTTCCTCTCAAGGTGCCCCACGGGATCGGTAAGCCCGCCCAGCACTGGGGCGAATTCCGGATTGAGTTCCGCTTCCTCGGCGAACAGCTTATGTTCCCAGCGCCAGTAGCTGCTGGTTAGCTCGTAAACGGCAGTGATTCCCAGCTTCTTAGCTTCACGCAATGTCTGGAGCGCGCCGCCATCGTAGGTATACACCATGTCCGGCTGGAGTTCTCTCACACGCCGCGCGACCCGCCGGTCGAAATGCATTCCTATGCCAAAATTAGAGAACAGCCGCTCGCCCGAGCACAGCAGGGTCTCCACCAGGGTGCCGCGCGCTCCCAGCCGCACGGCTTCTCGCCAGGGATCGCTGCGCACCTGTTCAGGAGGAGCTTCAGAAATGCTTCGCCGCGCCAACTGCGTTAGCCAGCCGCTTGGGAGTAGCCGGTTCCACCTGGATTTCGGATCCCATACGAAGGTCGTCCAGAATTCCGCCAGCATCCCGTGCTCCGCAAGGCTGCGGAGCGCATTGCGGGAATTTTGATTAACAGTCGTGCGTGATAGCAACACCCTGGGCTCGTCCCCATCCGTGCGATTAGCCATACTTTTCTCGGGGATATGGGATTGCGCGGCAGAGCTTGTCTCCGCCGGCGCGACAGAAGTGCGCATCCCGCTCACCGCAGTTCTCCCGTCCACTTTGCATACCGCTCCGCGTGAATGTGCAGGCGATGTTCCGTGTACCAGTTCCACGCGGGGCGAGCGCGGGATTCCCAGCCGGATGTGCGAACCGCTGCTGCGGTTTGCGGGCTCGCCAGATGCGTGCCATTCTTGAGTCTCTCGGCATCTCCTGAGAAGGTCTCGGCCAGGACCGAGATCGTTCCCTGTGCTCGGTAGGAGGCGAAGGCCCGGAGCGTCCTGCGCCCTTTTCGCCAATGCCTCGAGCCAACGTGGGCATAACCGCAGGTAGTGCGATGATGCTTCCATAAATAGTCGATGCTTATCACAGAGGGTCAGCCCGCGACCCCGACACGGCCGTACGATGACGGTCGACCACGTTTCTCAGAATGCGCTCACAGTTCATGGCGATGTTTCGCCAATCGAATTCTTGGATATTTGGGTCAAAGACGGCCTGGGACGATTCGTGGATTTCGCGGATCTTCGCCGCCAATGCCGCCGCTGAATTCTCGCAAAAATGAAAATTTGACAACCCAACGCGGCTCAACTCGTCCAGAACCGGCGAAATAATCACCGGCTTGCCCATGGCTGCATACTCGAACGCCTTGAGTGGAGAGGTGAAATGGTAGTACGAGTGCTGATCCACAGGCTTGAGGCCGATATCCGTAACGGCAAAGTAGCGCAGGATATCACTGTAAGGAACTCTTCCGGTACAGCGAACAAGATCGCCAACTCCACCGAACTTGGCGCGGACCTGGTCCAGGATAGGGCCATCTCCGACCAACATCAACTGAATACGCAATCCCTCTTCCCGAAGGCGCTTAACAGCTTCTACAAAGTAAAGGGTCGGACTGCAGCTGAGCCCTATGACGGAAACGGTCAGGGCGTCGGGATCGAGTCCCAGCTCGGCTTTTGCCTTTCTTGTATCGAAACCGCGTATAAACTCGCGATAACGACGCACGTCGACGCCATTCGGAAGATAATGCACATTTGTTGCGACGCGGCGGGACTGTTGCATCAACCCGTGAGATACGCAGAGCACGGCGTCCGCCTTTTCTACGTAGTCTCGTTCCATGGCCGCAAGTGGACTGTCCGGTTGCTGAGCCCAGTCGAAGCCATCCAGATAGTCGCAAATCACAGGAACGGTCAGAGCCGCAAAATCCAGGTCTCCGATCAAATACTGGTTCGGACTGATGATTACGACATCGATCGAATGCCGTTTAACGATCTGCTGGACAAAGCGATTCAGAAAGAAGCCGTTTAGCTTTCTAAAATAGGGCAGCCGCGGAATTTCGTGCATCCAGACCCCATCGCCGCGCCTCACGGGAGGCCGGAAGCAGCGGACTGCCATGCCCCAGTCCTGCCACGGCCGTTTGCAGGAATACGTAAGCACGTGGATTTCCGCCTGCCCCGCAAGGTGGTCGACCAGATGCTCCGTTCGGGTGCGGGCAATGCCGAAAGGGGAATGTGGGATCCAAAGAATCTTCATAAGCGGGCCAGAAAACAGAGTTGTCTCTGCAAAGTCTGAGCGATGCGCCCCGATGCGTGCCCGTCGCCATACGGATTGCTCGGTGACGGCTGGACTGCCGTGTGGGAAAGTTCCGAGGTTACAGCATCGATAATGCGTGCGGGCTCGGTACCCACCAGGAGCGCGGCCCCGGCTGCCACACCTTCGGGCCGCTCCGTCGCCTCGCGCATTACCAGTACGCGCTTGCCGAGGGATGGGGCCTCTTCCTGAATGCCTCCAGAGTCAGAGAGAATCAGGCAGCTTCTGCCCATGACGTAGACGAAGCTTGGATATTGGAGGGATCAACCTCGTTTCGGACATTGCCGGCCGGGCGCATCGGCGGCGGCAAACTTCAGTAGCCCAGCGCGCCCCGGTAGATCGTGACTTGGGTCCCGATGGCGATGGCCGCGGTAAGGGCCCGCTCGGCGGCAAGCTTGCCATTGCTGGTGGGAACGTATAAAACATCCCCATCCTTCAAAGCCACATCTGCTGCCTTGCCTTTAAGAATTTGATTCACGGGAACGGTAATCGCCACCCTGCCGCCATCTTTCAAGGTGCGAACTAATTGTGCATGGTTCATGGCGGCGGCGGTAGCGCCCCCTTCACAGAGGGCCATGGCTTCCTCTACCGTCAGCGTATCGCGGCCATCAAGTACATAACCGCCGGGTTTTTTGACATCGCCCAGTACATAAATAATGCCGGCGCTGGGAACCATAATCGTATCGCCCGGAAAAACCTGCACCTGCGGCACCGTTGGCTTGAGAGCCAGAGGATTGTATTTGACGGAAACCGGATGTTCCGGATCGCTCCGGTGCGTAATAACTACTGCCGAGGCGGCGGTTGGTAATTCCCCGCCAGCTTCGGAGATGACATTATTCAGCAGGCGAACGCCTAAGGCGGGGTATTCTCCGGGAGTTTTTACTTGCCCGTTGACAGTGATTCCTTGCGTTGCATACTCCGAAATGAAAACGGTGGCGTAGGAAGCGATGGGCTGCAAAATATCGGCATTCACATACAGCTTCTCGATCAGAGCAGCCGCTTCATCCGCCGTGTCACCAGCCACGTGCACGCGTCCAAGTAGAGGAACCGCTATGTTGCCTTTCGCATCTACGCGAAAGCTGCCGGAAAGATCCGGAGCGTCAAACATCGTTACTTGGATCAAGTCTCCTGAGCCGATCCTCAGCGGCGGCGCCAAATTCGGCGTGTGTGCGCCGGCCTGCTGAGCAAACCCCATAACCGTCTGCCCCAGGAGCACAATGCAAAATGCGGTCGTGAACGCATGTCTCGTCGCCATGTTACTCTCCCTTGTCTTCGTCTTCATATCCGTAAGCCCGATCCGAGTACGGTGAGTGGTGCCGATATCCATAGCCGTATCTGTAGCTGTACATGCTGTAGCGATAGGTGTAGAAGTTCTCCAGCCGTAAATTCACGTCGTTGACCACGACTCCGGCGATGAACGCATTGGTTCGCCACAGCAAATCGCGCGCCCTTATCAAGGCGCGCTTGCGGGTCATGCCGGCGCGCGCCACCAGTACCACCGCATCCGCAAACACAGCTAAGGCTCGCGTGTCGGAGACGGCTAGCACTGGGGCTGTGTCCAGCACCACGCGGTCGAACTCCTTTGTCCATTGCAGCATTTGCTCCTCCATCCGTTTGGAGGAGAGCATCTCGGCGGGATTAGGCGGCCGCGGTCCCGTCGCCAGCACATGCAGCGTAGGCAGTTGCGGCAGCGGAGCAGTTAGTTCGCGCTGAGCTTCCGGTTGCGCCAGCACGTTCGACAGGCCAAAGCCAGGGTCCGGCAAGGCGAACAGTTGGTACAAGCTTCCCCGCCTGAGATCGGCGTCTACCAGCAGGACCCGTTCGCCGCGCTGGGCAAGAGTGACGGCCAGGTTCACCGCAGTCGTGGTTTTTCCTTCACCCGGGAATGCGCTGGTCATAAGGATCACCCGCGGAGGATTGTCGATGGAGGAGAGCAAAAGCGAACTGCGCAAACTGCGATAGGCCTCGGCGCTCTGGGATTGAGGGTCCTCCAAGGCAACAAGCCACTGCCTCGTCTGGGAGGTCTGGGAAGCAGCCTTCTTCCCCTGGCTCTTACGCCTTGCCGCAACCGACTTGATACGCGGAATGGCCGCCAGCGAAGGCAACATCGAAGCGTTTTCGACTTCTTCCGACGTCTGCAGTCTGTCGTCGATTGATTCGACTATGAACGCCAGCACGCATCCGCAAAGAAACCCACCCAACAACCCTAGCATCAGAACCGTGCGTTTTATTGGCTCCACGGGCAAGTAAGGAACCTGGGCGCTGTCGAGCACGGTGATGTTCGCCGCCGAAAGTCCCGCCGTGACGCTCGCCTCCTGCAGCGTCATTTGCAATGTATCGTAGAGAGTACGGCTTAGCTCCGCTTGGTTGCTGAGAATTGCAAATTCAGCCGCATCTTCGTTCAGGCGGTAAGCAGCGCTTTCTTGCGCCTCCTGGCGTTTCCGCAGGCTATCTTCCACGCCTACCGCGCCTTTATATTCGGCTTGAACCTGTAGGCGCGCCAGTTTGACTTGATTGTTGATTTGCGCTTGAACGTTCTGGATCTCCACTTTAAGCTGCCGCATCTGGGGATAGTTCTTACCGAACCGCGAGGCCAGCTCTGCGCGTTGCGTTTCCAGAGTGCTCAGTTGCGTGACCAGTGCGCTCAAAGCCGGATTGTCGCTCATCAGCGCCTTCAGGTTAGGGTTCAGCGAATCGAACTCGTGCATCCGCGCTTCTGCCGTGATCCGGTTAGCTTCAGCGGTTTCCAAATTCATGCTGATTTGTTGCAGGGTTTGAATGGTGAGATTTGAATTCACGTCGGTGCCCACGATGTTGTGGGTCCGCTCATAGCCGGCAAGCTGCTGCTGCGCATCCGCGGCTTGTTGCTTGAGTCCCCCCAATTGCTCTTGCAGCCAATCGGATACTTGCGTGGTGCGATCGAATTTCAATTGCACTACTTCATTGGAAAACGTCTCGACCAGTTGATTCACGACTGCGGCCGCCACTTTTGGGTCGGTATTGCGGTAGTAAACGTCGACAATGTTTGTATCCTGGACGATAGAAGCGCTCAAGCCCCCGCGAATGAAGCCAATGAGGTAGCGGCGTTCCGGCTCTGTAATCGGGCCCGAAGGCCCACGGCCCCGGTCCTTCTTGTTTTCCGCTTCCTCGGCGCGCAGCCTGCCGAGAAGATTAAGTTTTATCGCAGTCTGAAACAGCACCGAGTTGCTCTGCAGAACCTGTATCTCTGTTTGCAGGTCCGCACCGTTTTGGTCGCTTTGTCCCTCCCCACTCGCGTTCTGTAGATTCTGTAACAACATATTGGACGAGTTGCTCGGCTCGATGTCAAGCCGCGCCATGCTCTCGTATACTGGCGGAGTTCGAAACGCGTAGTAAGCCGAACCTGCTACGGAGAGTATGGTCACCGCCAGCACGATATAGCGCCGCTTCAGGAGCACCCGCCACAACTCCATCACGGAATGCTGCTGTTCGGAAGGAGCTATCAACGCCCCACTAGGAGCCGCGGCGTCGGCTTGCGGCTCGGGTTGAGGTTCAACGGACATTTATTTGTACTCCTGGTTTTCATGGTGCCGGTTCAAACTGCGGTTAATGCGCCCACAATCCAGATGCGCCTCGAATCCATGGGGCGTCGGCCATGCATTCCAGTTCGTGCGGCGGCCAGAGAGATGGTGAAAATGTACGAGGGATTACGAAACGCTTGGACCGCCGTAATGCCCCCGATCAAACCGGGTTGCCCGGCCGCGACCGCGCCGATGCTTGCAAGCGGCTGGAAACTGCTCTCGCCGGACGGGCAGGGTATGCCTTAGCCGGGCTGGCCGGCAAACGGCTGGGAAACAAAGTTTGCGATAATGACCGCCGCGGTCCGGCGCATCGCAAACCGTTCTCTGAAAGAGGGCCGCGCACGGGCCGCCATCGCATCGCGTTCCGTGGCAGGCAGCTCAAACCAGCGGCGCAACAGGCGCGCGGTCCCTTCCAGCGTATCGTCCTCCACCAGCCCCACGCCGTCATCCTCGATCTCCTGCCAAATGTTCACCTGGTTGCTGATGAGAACCGGGCGTCCCACCGCCAGGGCTTCAATCACGGAGATCCCGAAATTTTCCTGGTGAGAGGGCAGGATAAAGGCGTCGCAGGCCCGCAGCGCGCCCCATTTGCTGTTCCCGCGCAGCAGGCCGGGCCAGTGCACGCGGCCGGCAATCCCCAGTTTTTCGGCCCTGTTCATCAGCCTTGCCTGCATTCCCACCTGGTCGGGCCCGGCGATCACCAGGTCCATCTCCGGAGCGGCGCTCGCCAGTTGCGCAAATGCCTCCAGGAGCAGGTCGCAACCTTTTTTCTCGTGAATGCGCCCCAGAAATAGCAGATACCGGCGCCCGTCAAGCTCCGGCAGGCGGACGTAAAACTCCCTGACCTGGCTGGCTGGATCGCTTCCCGTACCCTCGGGATCGACGATCCCATACGGCACCACTACCCCATTCCACCGGCTGGGGCGGAAGCTCGATTGAGCCAGTTCCTGCTCGGTCCTGCTGGTAAAAAAGACCACCTTCGCATCGTGGAGGACCGCATGTTGAACCGGCCAGTAAGCTAGCTTCTTCACGTGCTTCAACGGGTATTCCCGGTTGAACCAGGGGTCCAGTGCGCCGTGGACAAACACCCCATAGGGTCTTCCCGACCGGCGCGCCGCGGCGCGAACTGCGGTTCCGGGAAACGTCCATATCCCGTTCATGATCAAAGCGTCGAAACGGCTTGCGTTCTCATGCAGCCAGCGCCAAAGACGCGGCGACAATGAATACCGGCCCAGAATCCTCTGACCCAAAGCATGCACCGGGCACGGAATGCCGCTCAGGAAGGCTTCGCCCGGCTTGTCCAGGCACGCTACTTCCACCTCTGCGCCGGCCTCACGATAGGCATGGACAAGTTGGCGCACGGCCTCCGGCGGCCCGCCATCTGCAGGCGAAAGGCTATCGATGACATGCAGTATACGCATGAAGGGAGGCGCAGTCGCCGGTGGGGTCTCGAGAAGCGGCTCGTCATACTCGCGCGCGACAATCAGCGCTCAGTCTACGGGTGCTTCGGCAATTTGGGCCGTGGCCCTGGAGAACGTCGGCTCCGGCGCCAGTACGTCCAGCCAAAACTTGGTGTAGACGCGGATTGCTTCCCTGCTATCCGAATAGGGCGCAGGAGCGCCGGCAATCAGCTTGGAGAACTCCGGATGCACCATGACCGTTGTGGCCAGCGCCGCTGTGACCAGTGACGAATCCAATTTGCGCAGCTTGCCGCTGGCGATGTTTGTCTCCAAATAGCGGTTGACGGTGGAGAACATCGGCGAGAGGTGCTCATAGCACACCGCGGCCGCTTTCCAGTGCAGTTCAATAAATGCCACCGCGATCAGGCGCAACAACTCCGGCTTGAGAATCGCGGTATCCACCAACTGCGCGAGGATCTGCGGCAGCACGACCTCCGGGCTGGCGCTTTCCGCAATCCCCTCCATCAAATCGCGGCGCAATTCCAGCCCGCTCAAGCGCGAGCGCAAGGCGGCCCAAAACAGATCCTCTTTATGATCGAAGTACCGGAAGAGCGTATTCTCGCTGATCTCCGCGATCCGGGCAATCTCGCGGGTGCTGGTTCCGTGATAGCCTTGGCGCGCGAACAGTTGCGCTGCCGCGTGCACAATCTTGCTCACTTGGTCGGAATTTTTGGATGAGAATGTCATACTTTGCACTCCCAAGACAGCCGCGGCGGATCCATGGAGGAAGTCAGTCGTCTGGACCGGCATTTCTGCGCCGAGCCTGCTCTGAAATAACGGTGCTTCACGAAAACTCGGATTCGCTCCTGCGCGGCGGATTAGAGCGAAACCAGAGTAAGTGTTCCCTGTTGAGCGTTGTGCAGGTCGCCGCTCCTTGGGATCGCGTCGACTTGAGTGCCACGGGTTCGGAGTATAGTCACTCTGGTTTCGCTATAGCGCCGGCGCAGATTGCGAACTTTGGATTGTGGGGATTTTGTGAGGAGATCGCGGCGCCCGGCCGCACTTCGTGTGGTGTCCCGTCCGCCGCGGCGGCAGGTCGATTCTTTGCCAGGAGATTGCACACGCCCCTACAGCGTCTTCGATTCCGCGCTTTACAGCAATCATGCGCCGAGCGGCCTTTTCCTTAAGAAAAAGCCGCCTTGCACAATCCTGCATTGTCAACAAGTGAATCGAAAACGCTCTAGCAACCCGTGGTGTAAGTCGAGCTTTGAACGGGCACGGCGGGGAACCTTCTGGGTATCGTGCCGTAAGAGCCTGAGAATCAACGTAGCTTTAGCCGCCGAGGGATGGGTTCGCGGTCATTTCGACTTTTGCCACTGGTCCCTAGCCGATCACCGGCACCAGATTTTCGGCGCCGATCTCGACGGCGGCGTGCTGGTTGATCAGATCGATGGTGAGAACGAAGCGCAGATTGTTGTTCTTCCTGATCAGGACCCCCTCCAGGCCGCGCATGGCCCCGCTGCGTATGCGCACCTTCTCCCCTATCACCAGTTCGCGGTAGGGCTCGATCTTCCCGGCGCCAAAATCCGAGCGCAGGAACTCGACGGTCTCATCCGGAACCGGCACTGGTCCCCTGCTGGTGCCCACGATCCGCAGCACGCCCGGAGATTCCAGAACCCGTCCCCGTTCCCGGCTGCCGATGCGCACAAATAGATAGGAGGGGAAAAGTGGCAGAGCAAGATGAACACGCTGGCGGTTCTTCCAGACGCGCACCGCTTCATAGGTGGGAAGAAATGACTCAATCTCGCGCTGGTGCAGATGCTTGGCGGCCGACTTCTCGTTCTGCGGAACCGTGAACACGGCGTACCAGCGTCGGGCGGTGCAGTCTGTCTTCCGTTTTCATAACCGCCGCTTCCTCCTGCGGGAAGAAAAAGCATAACCCGGATGAGTATACGTCGATCATCAAACTCGTCACGGGGCAGCAGCCTTACCTTCACAACCAAGGGAAACAATCTGCAAGCGGCGCCATCTGCAATGACAATCTCGCATGGCTTCGCCATACTGACTTAGCAAACCGCTTCCAGGCTAAGCCGTCTAACCGGAATGATTGAGACGTTCTGCCTGAAGGTGAAAACCGCCTTACAGGCGACTAACACCTTCTGCGTGATAGACCTTCATAATCGGCTTTATCGAGCCATGGACTCAGGGAAATTTGCCTCTCGAGGAAGCCATTGCGTATCCTTCAGCGACAGAGATAAGTGTAAGCGGTTGCCTCAGTTTTTCAAAGCGCCGATTGGCACAATCTCGGCCCCGAAAGCTTGATTTTCGTTGCCCAAAGATCAATATTCAAGCAAAATCCTAGGAAATGGTACCAAAGTACTCACTTCGGCGCCTATTGCGAGGTGCATCACTCTTGGTGCACCGATGTGCGCAAGCACTTCCACACATCTCGCCCTAAAACGTTCCGAAGCACGCGTCGCAGCCAGACCTCCAGCAGCTTGCCTCAATTTCTACCGCAATGCCCGCATTCTTGGGGCAAAATTGGTCCGGTGATCCGAGCCGCTTAGCACCGCGGCTCGCGCGAGCGCCTTCGTCTGAACGGGGAATCGGTAGCAAGCGGCGCTCCACTTGGGACAAGGCGCGCGAAGAGGCGCCGGCCGGGCAGCGCGGCCACTGTGGGTCCCAGGCTCTTCTTACAATAGAGAAAATCTCTCCGCACAAGATGCTCCAGATGCAAGCGCGCAACTCCGATCTCTGGATCGTACCCAACCAGGCAATGATCGCGGTTCCGGCTATTTGCCCTTGCCGGTGCCCTTGGCGATCAGGCGGCTCGTTGAGAATCCCTCGACTATGGGAACGATCTTGACCTGGCCGCCCGAGGACTCGACCTCCCGCGCGCCCACAACCGTGCCGGTGTTGTAGTCGCCGCCCTTGACCAGGACCTCAGGCCGCGTGGCTTTGATGAGCTCGAGCGGGGTCGGCTCGGCGAAGATAACGACGGCATCTACGGCAGCCAGGGCAGCGAGCACGCGGGCGCGCTGGTTTTCGCCGACGATAGGGCGGGTAGGGCCTTTGAGCCCGCGCACTGAGGCGTCGCTGTTGATGGCGACGATCAGTTTGTCGCCGAAGCGGCGGGCCTGTTCGAGCAGGGTGATGTGCCCGATATGGAGCAGGTCGAAGCAGCCGTTGGTGAAGACCACGCGCTCCCCGTTGGCCCTCCATAGCGCCACGCGGCTCGCGAGTGCGGCGCGATCGATGATTTTATCGGCTGCGTGGAGAGCGATCTCCGGGGCCAGGGCTGCGAGCAGTTCGTGCTTCTCCACCGGGACGGTGCCCACCTTGCCGACCACCACGCCGGCGGCCAGATTCGCCAGTTGCACGCCGACCTCCGGTTTGAGGCGGCAGGCAAGGCTTAGCGCTATGACAGCGGTGACGGTATCTCCGGCGCCGGAGACGTCGAAGACCTGACGCGCCACTGCAGGCGCCACGAAAGAGCCGCCGGACCGGATGAGGGCGATTCCTTTTTCGCTCAGGGTCGCCGTCAGGAATTCGAGCTCCAAAGTATCCACCAAGGGCATGGCGGCAGCCAGTACCGCTTCCAGGTCCCCCGCGTCCATGTGCAGGGCCAGCGCAAGCTCCGCAAGATTGGGGCAGAGGGTCGTGGCGCCGCGATAGCGGGAGAAATCCGCGCTCTTGGGGTCCACGAGGACGGGAATGCCGCGCTGACGCGCCGATTGAATCACCTGCTGACAGACCTCCGCCGTCAGCGCGCCCTTGGCGTAATCGGAGAGAACCACGGCGTGGCAACCAGGCAGGTGCTCCAGGACGCTCTGCACAAGGCGCTCGTAATCCTCAGGGGCGCGCTCGCCCAGGCGCTCATGATCGAGGCGCAACATTTGCTGGCGCCCGCCCAGAATGCGTAGCTTGGTGATGGTTGGGAAACCGGGGCAGGCGACAAACACCGGCGAGATGCCGTTGGAGCCAAGACTCGCGGTCAGCAGTGCTTCGTCTTCGTCGCCGCCGGTAAACCCGGCCAGCATTGTTTGCGCGCCAAGGAGCGCCAGATTCATAGCCACGTTGGCGGCGCCGCCCGGCTGCTGCCTCTGATGGGTTGCGCGCACCACCGGCACGGGCGCCTCCGGAGAGATGCGGCCCACTTCGCCCCAGATGTACTTGTCGAGCATCACGTCGCCGACCACCAGCAGGCGCTTGTTTGCCCACTCGTGCTCGATCTCAGCCACTACTTCATGGAGCTGTTCGATCACCGGGCTTCTATCCTTTCACGGTTCAGTTGGCGATTCCGGCGGCGGGTGCTTGATGGATGCGTCCCTCTCCCTGGGCGCCTCAGTAGGATGCGCCGGCCTCCCGCAACGTGGCGTACGTAGCGGCAATCCCTTCTTCGAGCGGCGTCATCTTCATTGCGCAGCCTAGCTCTCGCAGGCCCGTCAGGTCTGCTTCGGTGAAGTGCTGGTAGCGGCCTTCGAGGTCGCCGGGAAAGGGGATGTATTCAATAGGGACCTCGCCGTGAACGGCCATCAGCGCGCGGGCCACGTCGTTAAAGCTGCGGCTCGCGCCTGTGCCCGCGTTAGCCACGCCGCGATAGATGGCCCGGTTTTTGCCGGCTGAAGGCGCGTAGGGGCCGATCTGGGCGAAAAACATATTCATGCGGGTCAAATCCCGCACATAAACAAAGTCCCGGCGCTGTTCCCCGTCGCCGTAGCCCCCGGAACCCGCGAAAAGTCGCACCTTTCCGTTCTCCCTTATCTGCTTCGCGAAATGATGAACGACAGAGGCCATGCGCTCCTTGTGTTGCTCGCGGGGACCGTAGACATTGAAGTATCGCAGGCCGACGGCGGTAATGGGAATCTCGCCGCGCCCGATCCGATGGCGCAGATAGTGATCGAAGACCAGCTTGGAGTAGCCGTAGATGTTTAGCGGGCGCTCGTTCTCGAGGGTAGGCGTAAAATGGCCCGAACCGGACAGTCCGTAGACAGCGGCAGAGGATGCAAAGACCAGCGGCGTCCCGCGGCGGACGCAGAAGGTCAACACTTCCTTGGTGTATTGAAAGTTGTTGTCCATCATGTATAGCCCGTCGTCGACCAGGGTGTTGGAGCATGCGCCCTGATGGAGGATGGCTTCGGCTTCGGCGCCCAGAGCGTCATCCGCGATGGCGCGGCGGAACTCGCGCTTGTCCAGATAATCCATGTATTGCGCCCCGTGGAGATTGACGAACTTGGCAGGATGGGCGAGATTGTCCACCACCAGGATGTCGGAGATGCCGTGGGCGTTGAGTTCGTGCACCAGGTTGCTGCCGATAAAGCCGGCCCCTCCGGTTACGACGATCATGTCAGGTGTCTCTCCCTCATGCGTTGCCTGGACATCCGGCAGATCGATCAGACGGCTACCGGCCCGTGGGTCCGCGCTCTCAACACAGAGGCCGCGGCCTCAGCCATCTCCGAGACAGTGATGGAGGTAAGGCAGCGCCGCTTCTCTACAATGCAGGTTTCAAGGTTGCAGCCCTGGCAACTGGTCTGATGATAAATGACCCTGTGTTGGCTGCCGTTGGGAAACCAGACGCCGCGGCGGCCACGAGCCGAGAAGGCAATCACGCAGGGAACACCGGAGCAAGCTGCCAGGTGCATGGGCCCGCTATCCGGACCAAGAAAAACCGCCGCCCGCTTGAGAACCGCAGCCGTCTCGCGAGGCGTGAGCAAACCGCATAGATTGACCTTCGCGCCTTTCCATGCCGCGGCTGTGTGCTCGCTGAGTTCCGCGTCCTCCCGCGAGCCGACCATGACCAGCGCCCAGCTGGGGAACTCCGCCGCGAGCCGGCCCAGCAATGCTCTCCAGTTTTCCTGGCCCCAGTCCTTGGCCTGCATTTTGGTTCCCGGACCGCAGGCGATGATGGGGTGATCGCCGCAGTGGGCCAGCGCCTCGCTGGCGGTGTGGTGCTCGGCCTCGGTCAGGTGCAAGTCCCAGTTGCGAAGGTCGCAAAGGTCGGTCTCCCCCAGCGGACGAAGACAGCGGATCAACCGGGACGCCTCGCTCTCCCACAATCCGGTCTCGGGATCGAACTTATTTACGCCCAGATCGCCAAGCGGCAAACCGATGATGCGGCGAACCCCGCTGAACCGGAAGAACACCGCGTCGCGCCGAACCTCATGCTCTCCCCGCGGCGGTTGGAGATAGACGAGCAGGTCAGGGTTGAAACCGCGAATCTGCCCGGCCAGCCGCAACAGCTCGGCCGGTTTGCGCGTGCCGGCGGTGTAGCGCAAGAAGCTATGCACCAGCCCCGACTCGCCCAGCACCGCGGCCGCCGGCGGGGCCTTGGCGTGGACGGGAAAATTGGTGAGCTGGCGGCGTTCCGCTTGGGGAAAGGCGCGGGCGATGAGATGAAGGCAAGGCAATGCAACCACGGTGTCGCCCAGGCTTCCCAGGCGGTAGATCAGGACCTTCCGTACCGATGGATCCGGCTGCAAGAGTCAGTCTCCTAGAGACTCTCGTGGGCGACGATGGCTCGGCGATAATCTCCGGTTGCGAGAGGTTGCATCTTCAAGCTTTGGCAGTTAAGCGGCACTTGTGTCCCGCCCGCCAACGTGCTTCAACGGCGCATCGAAGCATCTAAAGAGCTCATCGCGATGCGGGCCGCGCTTGCGGTGCTGCACCCTCAGTTTAGCATGTCTTCGTGGGCGGCGATGGCGCGGTTGGTCCTGCGCGCTTGCGGAGGCTCAAGAGGTTGTTCCCATTCATCACCGAGGTCGCAATGGTTCCGGCCGGCATCCGTTATTGGAATGCTAGCGCCTGTTATCACTACTGGGATGGATGGCGTAACGAGCGAAAATCGTCTCCGCCGCGGCGGAGGAGGAAGACCTTGGTGATTCCAAGGCGAGGACGGTAACGAAGGATGAGACGATTTTCCCGCGCAACACCTGCCGTTCGGGTAGGGTGAACAAGCGCCTTAACGGGCCAAAAGAGATTCGTTGCCCAAAATCCGGTAGAGGGTAGACCGGCTGATCTCAAGTTGACGCGCCGTGCGCAGCTTGTTGCCGCGATTCAAATCGAGAACATACTGCACATGTTGCCGGATCACTGCGTCCAGCGCCAGGCTGTCGGGACGGACGGCGGGTTGCGGCTCGGGCAGGGCTTCAGCCCCGCTCGGTAAGGCCAGGTCGCTGGCCCGTATCACGCCGTTGCCCGCTTCCAGCAGCGCCGCTTCCAGCACGCTGGCCAGCTCGCGCACGTTGCCCGGCCAGTGGTGCTGCAGCAGCCGCGCCAGCGCGCCCGGACCCAGCGACAGAGGCCGTAGCTGGTAGCGCGCGCAGATGCGTTCCAGCAGCGACTGCGTCAGTGGCGCAATGTCTTCACGCCGTTGCCGCAACGGCGGAATCGCAAAGCGAATGGCGGTGAGACGAAAAGCCAGATCGGGCAAAAGAAGTCCTTGGCCGGCCATCTGGCGCAGCGATGTCTGCGAAGAGGCCAGTACCACCGCCCGGCCTGGCGGCCGGTCCTGGAGATTTTTGAGCACGCCCAGCAGCAGCCCCTGGCCCGGAGACGCCAGCAGGTCCACGCGATCCAGATAGGTGAAGCCGGCCAACGTCGCGGGATCGGCGTCGGTCACCAGCCATTCGCGCGCGTCGCGCCGCTGAAATCTTGCGCCCGCCAATGGCGAGCGGCTGAAAATGTAGCGCGCTAGCGTTTGCTTGCCGGACCCGTGCTCGCCCTCGATAGCGGCCACTTGCAGGTGCGGCGCAGCCATTTCCGCTTGCATCAATAGCTTGCGCCATGCCGCACTTACCCCCACCATCGGCGCCGTGGACGGAGCATCCAGCTCCACAAGCGTCAGTCCGGATACGGGCGGCTGATTCTGGTAATGAGCAGTGCTATGCATGGATCTCAACGCGCCTCGTCTCCGTGGCCGGGAGATGTACCAAGCCGACATGGGTTTCATCGGCTCTGCCGCCAAAAACATGAACCCAAGAAATCCTCAGGCACGGCCGCGCGGACAAATCTGGCCCTCCGCAGCCCGGAGGGAATGCGCGCAGGCCCGGAATGCTTCCCTGTACAGATTTTCCAGAGTGGGCGCTAGGGATGGCCGGGTTCGCGGGATGCGCCTCGTGCTGAGCGCCCGCAACCCGGCCGCTCACTTGGGTTCAATCGCAATCGCCCACAGATCCGTATTGCCCAGGTTGTGGCCCGTGTGAGTTTGTCCGGGGCGCCAAACTACCTCGTTCGTTTTGAGCGTAGCGGACTGTTTGCGCCCGTCCGGCAGCACGTGCTCCAGTTTTGCCCCCGACAGGCAGACCACCACGCGGTCGTGATGCGTATGCTGCGGCTCCGTGAAGTGCGCGGGAATCCTGATGTTATAGCTGCGGCTGTGCCGGTCCTCGAAGAGCAGGCTGTAGTTTGGAGGCAGGCCCATCCTGCCCCACGTCTCGCCGCTGCCCGCGGTCAGGAACTCCACGCGCACCAGGCGCAACGCCGACCGCCCCGAGTTGATCAGCGTTCCCGCCCGCGCCGGCTCATTCACCGTTTCGCCGCGCTTCACTGCCCGGCGCCGCACCTGGCCATCGGCGAGCTTCATCTCCGCTTGATCTCCGCCCAGATACACCACTACGCTCGCTTGGCTGCCGGCCAACGTCTCCCGCTGGCCCGGTGCCAGCGTTTCTTCGGTCACCACTACTTTCCCGTTTCTCAGTATTTCCGCCGTCGCAGCCTTGAGCGGTGCGGCCCCCGCCACGAGGAGCAGGACCATTCCAGCCACAAAAAGTAGAGAGCATCTTGCTAACCTGTATCGATTTCGCATAGCAACTCCAAGCCAGTTGAACTTCGAATTCGTCATCGCAGACCTCTCTCGCGCCCGATCCCGCGCTGTTCAAAATCGGCGCAGTCATCCTATCACGGCCGCCGCCGGTCCGGCCCGCAGCAACCTCGAACATCCGCAAAGCAATCCGTCTCGCCGCGCATCCCCGCCCGGCGTTCACGGCGCGCATGGGATACTGATGGGGAAACAGTTCGAGGAGGGGCGGAGTCCATGGGCATTGACTTCGCTGAAAAGGTCGTTCTCGTAGCCGGCGGCACCGGTGGGCTGGGGCGCGCCGTGAGTCTCGCCTTTCTCGCGCACGGCGCTCGCGTAGCCGTCACCTGGCGCCGCGAAGATGAATTTCTGGCCCTCAAGAATGCCGCCGCGGATCATACGGCCCGGCTGGCAGGATTCCAGGTGAATGTCGCAGAAACGCGCGAGACGCTGAGCCTCGTCGATCAGGTTCTGTCCCGCTGGAATCGCCTGGACGTGCTGGTGAACACAGTGGGCGGCTACGCGGGCGGCATTCCATTATGGGAACTTGAGCCCGAGGTTTTGGAGCGCATGTTGGACCTGAACCTGCGCGCATCCTACGCTCTGGCCCGGGCCGTGGTCCCTTCCATGAGGGCGCGCAAGAGCGGCGCCATCGTCAACGTGGCGGCCAAGGCGGCCTGGGATCACGCCGCCGGAGCCTCTGCCTACGCCGCCTCGAAGGCCGCGGCTGTGGCCCTCATGGACTCGCTCGCCGCCGACCTGACCGGCAGCGGCGTGCGCGTCAACTCTATTTTGCCGAGCATCATCGATACGGAGGCCAATCGCCAGGCCATGCCTAAAGCGGACTTTTCCAAGTGGCCCAAACCCGAGGAGATCGCCGAGGTCGTGCTCTTCCTCGCGAGTGACGCGGCCCGCGTCATTCACGGCGCTGCGATCCCGGTGTTCGGGAACGGATGAATCTCCCTGGGGCGAATCTTTCCGGGATAGACCTTCCGTGGTTGTGCAATGGGGCGGCTAGACTGCGGCTCGACTGCGGCTGCACAGCCGCTGTCTGGCGGCGCGGCCGGGCAGCGGCGGGCGCAAGCGCTGATTGCGCACCTCGCCGTGGGGCTTTACCCTGCCAATAGGAGATTCCATGAACGGCGCGGAAAGCCTGGTGCGCACGCTGCTCAAAAGCGGCGTGGACACCTGTTTTGCAAACCCCGGCACCAGTGAACTGCATTTTGTCTCGGCCCTCGACCGCGTGCCCGGCATGCACTGCGTTCTCACCTTGTTCGAAGGCGTGGCCACAGGATGCGCTGACGGCTATGGGCGCATAACCGGTAAGCCGGCCGCAACGTTGCTCCATTGCGGCCCCGGATTCGCCAACGGATTGGCCAACCTGCACAATGCGCGCCGCGCCTGCGCGCCCATCGTGAACATCGTCGGAGATCAGGCCACGCAGCATCGTCCCCTGGACTCAAACCTGACCGCCGACACGGAAGGTTGGGCGCGGCCGGTCTCCGCATGGGTCCGCACCGCGGCCGCTGCGGCTACGGTTGGCTCCGACGCAGCCGTAGCCGTACAGGCCGCGCGCACGCCTCCCGGCCAGATCGCCACTCTCATCCTGCCCGCTGACACCGCATGGGACGACGGAGGCATGGTGGCTGAACCGCTGCCCGTCCCCTCCGCGCCTGAGCCGCCCCCGCACACGGTGCGGCAAATCGCCGAACTCCTGCGACGCGGCGAGCCCGCCATGCTCTTTCTCAGCCGCAAAGCCCTGCTCGAACCGGGCCTGAAGGCCGCCTACCGGATCGCCGCAGCCACGGGCGCGCGGCTCATGGCCCAGCAAGCCAACCAGCGCATTGAGCGTGGCCGCGGCCGCGTGCCCATCGAATGCCTGCCCTACGCCATGAACCGCGCCAGGGAAGCGCTGGCCGGCGTCAAGCACCTGATCCTCGCCGGCGCCGTCAGGCCGGTGGCCGTCTTTGCCTATCCCCATCAGCCCGGCCACCTCACTGCGCCCGATGCGTCCATCCACGTTCTCGCCCGCCTCGATCAGGATCCGGTGCGCGCTCTCGAAGCCCTCGCCGATGAACTCGGCGCGCCCCATCCACCGCTGCCCGAACTCCCTGCTCCGTCCGGCCCCGCGCGCGGCGAGCTCACGCCTTCGGCCGTGGGGCAAACTCTCGCCATCCTCATGCCCGCGCACTCCATCATCTCCGACGAAGGCGTAAGCTTTCGCGGCGGAGTCTTCGCCGAAACCCAATGCGCCCCGCCCCACGACTGGATGCAGAACCCGGGCTCGGCCATCGGCATGGGCATGCCTCTCGCCACCGGCGCGGCCATTGCTGCTCCCGGCCGCCGCGTCATCACCCTCGAAGCGGACGGATCGGCCATGTACACGCTCCAGGCGCTATGGACGCAGGCCCGGGAGCGGCTCGACGTCACCACGCTGCTCCTCTCCAACCGCAAATACGCAATCCTGCTGCATGAGCTCGCCAACGTAGGCGCCCAACCCGGCCCCATGTCCCAACTGCTCACCGATATCGGCAATCCCAACCTCGACTGGATAAAAATCGCCAACGGGCTGGGAGTGGAAGCCGCCCCAGCTCAGAACTGCGAACAGTTGGCGGATCTCCTCCGTCATTCCTTTCGCACTGCCGGGCCATTTCTCATTGAGCTAGCAATCTGATCGAAGCCGGGGCGCTGAGATGGCAATCAGTGAAGCGAAAACGTCCTAGGTTTCTGACAACCTGATTTTGTATCAATGAGGGTGCTCCAGGTCCCGCTTTTGGGACCTGGGAGAGCACGAACTCGAAGGAACTAATTTATGTTGCCAGACACCTAGCTGCACCCGCTCGTCGATCCGCAGCTCATGCAGCGGTAGCAGCTTCCATTGCGCACCATAATCGCGCCGCAGGTGGGGCAACTGGGCGCGTCGCCCATCTCGTACATCGTGCGCATGGCGTCGGCGGCGTGATAGTAGAGCCCGCGATCCTTCATTTCGGGAACCTGCGCCGGGCCGGCCATGGGCGCGTGATAGGCCTGCGCCTCCGGAGCGATGCCTCCGCCGCTACCCGGACCGCTGGGGCGAACGCCGCCGCCGGGTCCGCCGCCTGCCGCCACTTGGCCGGTTCCAGCCACTTGGTTGAGCCGCTTGGCCACTTCTTCGACCAGCCTAGTCAGGTGGTCCTGCGAGCCGGTCGGTTGCTCGTTGGCTTCGGTCTCCGGCAACAGGCTGGGCGAGGCCGGCAGTTGCGGCGTCCGCGGAGCGAGGCCTGCAAACAGCGTCAACTGCTCGCCGGAAAGGAAACGCAGGTGCAGCCAGCGGAAGATGTAGTCCATCAGGCTCTTGGCGTAGCCGATCTGCTCGTTGCCGGTCCAGCCCGAAGGCTCGAAGCGCGTGTGCGCGAACTTCTCGCACAGGATTTTGAGCGGCACGCCGTGCTGAAGGGCCAGCGAGATGGCGGTGGCGAAGCCGTCCATCAGGCCGGAGACGGTCGAGCCCTCCTTGGCCATACGGATGAAGATCTCGCCCGGCTGGCCGTTGGGGTAGAGGCCGACCGTAATGTAGCCCTCGTGGCCGGCGATGGAGAACTTGTGCGTGATCGAAGCGCGCTCCTCCGGCAGCCGGTGGCGGATGGCGCGCGGCGGAGCGTTCAGGTCCTGCGCCTGGTCCTTGTCGGCCTCGCCTGCAGCTTCAGCAGCGGGCGTGGGGGCCAGCACCGGCGCGGCCGCGGCTTCGGCGATCTCTTCGAGAGCGTTCTGGAAGGCTGCCGCGGCGGCGGCAACCAGCTTGGCGCTGACCTCCAGCGTCTCGCCCCCGCGCGCTTCCAGGGCCTTCAAATCGGCTTCGGCGGGCGGCTGCGCTGAGGCCAGATGCGAGAGCACGCGGCTCCCTGCGGCGTCCAGCGCCGAGGGCTCCTTCTTCGCATCCACGCTGGTGTTCAGCGGCTGCGTGCCTTTGGAGCCGTCGCGGTAGATGGCGACGGCCTTAATCCCCTCGCGCCAGCTTTCGGCGTAGGCTTCGGCGACATCTTCCACGCTCGCCTCGCGGGGCAGATTCACGGTCTTGGAGATGGCGCCGGAAAGAAACGGCTGCGCGGCGGCCATCATCTTAATGTGCCCCATGTAATGGATGGAGCGCGTGCCTTTGGCGGGCTTGAAACTGCAATCGAAGACCGCCAGATGCTCGGGCTGGATGCCCGGCGCCCCTTCGATGGTGCCGGTGGCGTCGATGTAGCTGACGATGGCGTTCACCTCGTCGCTCGAGTAGCCGAGCTTGAACAGCGCCGCGGGCACCGTGTTGTTGACGATCTTGATCATCCCGCCGCCGACCAGCTTCTTGTACTTCACCAGCGCCAGGTCGGGCTCGATCCCGGTGGTGTCGCAGTCCATCATGAAGCCGATGGTGCCCGTGGGGGCCAGCACCGTGGTCTGAGAGTTGCGGTAGCCGTGACGTTCGCCGTAGAGCAGCGCCATGTCCCAGCTCTCGCGGCTGGCGTCGATGAGGGCGTCTAGCTGGGGCACGCTGAATGGTTCGGCCTCAGCAGCGGCGCGCGATTTGCCGATGTTGTTCACCTCGGCGCGGTGCATGCGGATCACGTCGAGGAAGGGCTCGCGGTTCACATAAAAGCCGGGGCACGCGCCGCCCTCACGCTCCACCTGCGCGGTCAGCGGCGTGGCCGAGGCCACCGGCGGGCAGTGAGCCGCCAGCACGGCCGACTGCAAATAGGCCTGCCCGGTCATGATGGCCGTGACCGCAGCGGCAAAGTCCCGCCCCGCCGCCGAGTCGTAAGGCAAGCCGAAGGCCATCAGCAGCGCCCCCAGGTTGGCGTAGCCCAGTCCCAGCGGACGGTAGTCGTGCGAGTTGTGCGCGATGGCCTCGGTCGGATAGCCGGAGTTATCCACCAGGATCTCCATGGCCGTGATCACCACCGAGATGGCGTGCCGGTACGCCGCGATGTCGAAGACTCCCGCCGGCGTAACGAACTTAAGCAAGTTCAAGCTGGCCAGGTTGCACGCCGAGTTGTCCAGAAACATGTACTCCGAGCAGGGATTCGACGCGTTGATGCGGGCCGTGTTCTTGCTCGTGTGCCACTTGTTGATGGTGGTGTCGAACTGCATCCCGGGGTCACCGCACTCCCACGTCGCCTTGGCGATCTTGTGCATGATCTCGCGGGCCTTGTACGGCTTCACCGGCTGCTTGTCCTTGACGGTTTTGGTCCAGTACTCGCCGTCCGTCTCGTAGGCGCGCATGAACTCGTCCGAAACGCGCACCGAATTGTTGGCGTTCTGGAAGAAGATCGACGAGTAGGCCTCCGAATCCGGACCCGAGCCGTCGTAGCCTTCGCGGATCAGCGCGAATGCCTTCTTTTCTTCATTCGCCTTGCACTCGATGAACTCCACGATGTCCGGGTGGTCCACGTTCAGGATCACCATCTTGGCCGCGCGCCGCGTCTTGCCGCCGCTCTTGATGACCCCGGCGAAGGCGTCAAATCCGCGCATGAAGCTCAATGGCCCTGAGGCAGTGCCCCCGCCCGACAGCAACTCATTGGAGCCGCGGATCGAGGAGAGATTGGTCCCCGTTCCCGAACCCCATTTGAAGAGCATCCCTTCGGTTTTGGCGAGCGTCAAAATCGAGTCCAGCGAGTCGTCCACCGCGTTGATGAAGCAGGCTGAGCACTGCGGATTGCGATAGCCGGTGGCCGAGTACTTCACCCCGCCCGTGACCGGGTCCCAGTGCCAGTTCTGGCCGTCGGAGTCCGGCTCCAGCCGGTCGCAGCCCACGTTGAACCACACCGGCGAGTTGAAGGCCACCCTCTGCGTCAGCAGCATCTTTGCCAGCTCATCGTGGAAGATGGCCGCGCCGGCGGGGTTGGCGAAGTAGCCGCCGGCCAGGCCCCAGTCGCGGATGGTCTCGGCCACCCGCCCCACCAATTGCCGCACGCTCGTCTCGCGCTCCGGCGTCCCCATCTGACCGTGCAGGTACTTTGAGGCCACGATGTTGGTGGCCGTCATCGACCAGTCCACCGGAACCTCCACGTCCCTTTGCTCGAAGATCACATTACCCTTGGTGTCGGTAATGGAGGCCGTGCGGCGCTCCCATTGGAGCTCGTCGTAAGGCGACGCGTCCGCCGACGAAAAGCGGCGGGAAAAGGTCAACCCCTGCGATGCGCCGGAAGATTGCAAGGCAGCGGTCAAAGTCTGAAGATAAGCCTCGTTCATGGGATCCTCCCAGAGTCGAAATCTAGTGAATACTGCCCCTTTCCCGGCTCTGCCGGGCCTGAGTACGCGACAGGGAACTACCCCTCAAAGCAACGGGAAACGGGGATTAGAAAATACCGCGAATGTTCATTCTCCGCGGCCTCCCTGCGGGTGTTCACGCCAGGGCTTCATTACAGTCCGTTTACAGCCGCAGATGAAAAAATACCGCTGTCTGTCGTGCCTGTCAACAAGAAACCACAATATCTTGTATTTTCTTGTTACTTCCGGCATTCCGCTTCTAAACTCGGCCATTTGCCTGTGGAAAGCTCCCAGCGGCCTTGCGCGGCGCGGGTTTCGTCGCTCGATTTTGCCTCAAAAGCTGTGCAGAGTCGCGCTTCCGGACCGTTCCCTTCCTGACTGTAAGCGTAGACCCCTGCGGTGCCGGGAACAAGACGCAGAAACGGTGCAGTTTGCGCGCAAAGCTGTGCGAGTTGTGGAGATTCAGGGCCAAGACAGGGGCGTGCGCGGCTTCAGAGGCGCCGGCGAGGTTGAGGCCGGTATCCAAGTAGGCGGGGAATTTGGTAGACGGGGAATTTGCGGCTGAGGAAGTCGACGAAATTGCGGCCAGTGGGGGCGGCTTGGCGTCGTCGTGTGGGCCGATGGGCGTGGCGGCGGATGGGATGATCTTGCGGAATAATGCAAATCTGCATTACAATGATCCCGGGTTAGGACTGGAAGGGGTAGTCGATGGCGATTTTCAGAACCACGTCTCGGGGGCAGGTGACCCTCCGGAAGGAGTTCTTCCAGCACGTAGGAATCAAACCTGGGGAGAAGCTGGAGATCGAGCTGTTGCCGGGCGGCGAGTTCCGGGGCCGGGCGGTGCGGAAGAAAGGCAGCATCAGCGATTTTGCCGGATGCCTTAAGGGGAAGACCAACGGCGTCACGCTGACCATCGAGGAGATCAACGAGGCCATCGCCGATGCGGCAGCCGAAGCCGGCATGGCGGGTCTGAAGCGATGAAGTTCATCGCGGACACCAATGTCCTGTTGCGCTTTGTGCTGGGCGACGATCCTGGGCAATACCAACTCGCGCTCGACGCCATGGAGGAGGCGGAAGCTGTGGTGGTCACCAACCACGCACTCTGTGAGATGGCCTGGGTCTTGCGCACACGCTATGGCGTCTTGCGCGAAGACATCGTGACCACGATTGCCCGGCTGCGCGAGACCAGGAATGTAGTGCTCGACACCGCTGCCGTCGATGCCGGACTGTCCATGCTTGCGGCAGGCGCGGACTTTGCCGATGGCGTCTTTGCCTACGAAGGCGCCTGGCTGGGCGGAGAAATGTTTGTCTCGTTCGATAAGGAAGCCGTGGCGGCGCTCGCCAAGCAGGGGCAGAAGGCGAAACTGCTGGGCTAGGCCGCGGCTACTCCAGCGCCTCCGGGTGGAGCGCTATATTCTTCTCCCCCGCGGCCTTCTTTTCGTTGTAGGCCTTCACCCAGTCCTCCCAGTGCTTGCCGGCGGCGCGATCCTTGCCCGTGAATTCGAGGCGCGCGATCTGGTCGTAGCCGAGCTTGCACTTGCCGGGAACGTTGGGCGCCAAGTACTGAGCCCAGGAGTCGGCCGGCGTCCGGCCCGTATTCCGGTTGAAGATGTACGCCTCCACCTTCTCCCCGGACTTGAGCGCGATGGTCACGTCGCCGCAAAAATCGAGTGGTGGAACGAGCGGAGATTGCGGTGAGGTGAGCTTAGGCAACCATAGAGGGAACCACTTGACGCGGGCCCGGCCTTGCGGCGAACACATAGTCGTCGATAACTTCCTGCGGCAATGCCGGGTTACCGGCAAGTTCCAACAGGAGCATCTCAACGGTCATTGGCCGGCCATACAGCCAGCCCTGAGCGTAGATCTTCTGATGGTTCGGCGAGAAATAATCCGCTTGCTGCGTGGTTTCCACGCCTTCGA
Source organism: uncultured Acidobacteriota bacterium (assembly GCA_963808795.1). GTDB lineage: Bacteria > Acidobacteriota > Terriglobia > Terriglobales > Acidobacteriaceae > Telmatobacter. The sequence goes on along the minus strand of CAWEGL010000017.1, from coordinate 53,422 downwards.
CGACCACTTCGAGGTGGAGAGATTTGGCGATGCTGATGATCTGCGGAAGGATCGTGACGGCTATGGACTCCGTGCCGATGACCTTGGTAAAGGCTTTGTCGATTTTGATGGTGTCGGCAAACAGGTACAAGAGTTTGTCGAGATTCGAGTAACCTGAGCCGAAGTCGTCGATATGGATGCTATGTCCCATACGGCGGAGGTTGCGGATGGTCTCCATCGCCACGTCGCTGTTGGCGGCGGACCGTTCGGTGATCTCGAGGACCAGAGCTTCGGGTCGCACCTGGGCGCGCTCAAGGAAGTCGTTCAGCATGGGCAGGAATCCGGGGTCTATCAAATCGGCAGCGGCGAGGTTGACGCTCACGCGGAAACCAGGACGGCTCCGGAGCGTGGGACCAAAGTCGCGCAAGACGCGCTGCAATACGGTTTTCGTAATCGATCCTACAAACCCGAGATCCTCGGCGGTTTTCACGAAGATTTCCGGGTCGACCTCCTTGCCATCTTCATCGGTCCATCGTGACAAGGCCTCTGCGCCAACGATCTTACGCGTCTCGAGTTCGACGATGGGCTGATAGAGTACCCTCAATTGATCGTTTTGCACGGCCCTGCGAAGCTGCCGGTCAAACTCCCGCCGGCGGCTATGGAGGAAGGAGAAGCCGATTCCGAGCAGGACTCCGGCGATCCCGCCCACGATTGTGATCGAAGCAATCCAAACGGACTCGCCGACCAGCACCCGGGGAACTGTAGTCGAGGCCGTCACGCAGTTGAGGCTGTCTTGCAAACAGTGTGTCACATACAGCGTGTTGCCGATCTGGCCGCTTCCCTCGGTTGTTCTTTCCAGTGTGTTACTGGTCACAGCTCCACCGGTTGCGGAGCCAAGGCTTGGCTGGTCAGCGGCTTTTGTCGTGACCACCAGCTGCATGGGAATTGGGGGCGGTGCGAGGGGCATCTCCATGCCAAACACAACGTAGGCAGAACCCAGGCGCAGAGCCTCTCGTGTCAGGCCGCGATTTTGGAGAGCAGCGAGGTTGCGATAGGCTATGGTACCGTCCCGCAAATGAAACTCGGGCTTGAATGGGCCAGCGGCCTGGGCAGGGCGACCCAAAGCTGCTGAACACTCAATCATGTTGCCTTGCATGCGCCCAGCATCCTTCACATATTCAGAGCGGTATACCAGGTCGCGGAGCTCGGCGAGTTCAGTCGTGGAACAAAAGCCATTGGGCGAGCTCCGCATTTTGTGCAGAACGTTTTTCGCCTCAACGAGGGCTTCATTGTTCCGGGATGCAGTGATTTGAGAGTAGTAATCAAGCGAATTGTGGGCCTGCATGAGTGCAACATCATATCCCAGCAGGCAACCCCAACCCACACCACAAGCTGCCATCACGATGATGGTTACCCGGCCGACCCGGAATCGACGCTTTATTGAATGGCTCATCGATGCAAAAGAGGCCCCGGTGCTTGACGAGAAAACGACCGCATCTTTAGGGCCTGTTAACACTACTTAGGATGGCGGCGGAGGGAGCCGCCATTCCAGCAGTATTAATAGGCCCTAATAACTCAAGTATCCCGGTTACCAATGGCCAAGCAATGCGTCTTTCTGGGGAAAGGCGGCCCTTTCCGGGGATGCGTGTCCCTCGATAGTAACCATTCTGCAGATCACTGTCGTAATCTGATGGGATCCCTTGTTGCATCGACATCGGAAACAAAAGTCCAAGTAATCTACATGACCTGACGATCTCCTCGCCATTTCAGAAGGCACAAACGCCGGAGTCAGTGGATGGATGGTCAATGTGACCTTGAGGTAGCGGCGGCGCGGATGACGGCATAGGGGGCGGGGTGGTATTTCCGCTCCGCTCCGGATGACACTTCTTGAGCTTGGAGTTCCGCGCTGGTCAGTGCTGTAAGTTGGGCGAGGTTACTCGAGCGCGTCGGGATGTAGCCCGATGTTCTTTTCGCCCGCCGCTTTGCGCTCGTTATACGCCTTCACCCAGTCCTCCCAGTGCTTGCCGGCAGCGCGGTCCTTGCCGCTGAACTCCAGCCGCGCGATCTCGCCGTAGCCGAGCTTGCACTTGCCAGCAACGTTGGGCGCAAAGTACTGCACAACGGCGTATAATTCCCCCCCGACAGGTCCCTATGGTTTCCAGATTCCATGCTGCAATTCTCCTCTTTGTTCTGGCGATCGGTGTTTTGACAGGCTGCGGTTCATCGTCCTCCTCGTCCGTCCCCGCGTGCCAGATCAGCACCCTGCCGTCTGCCACTCCCGCAGTATGGCCGACCATCACTGCGATCAGCCCCACTTCCGCGATTGCGGGGGGGCCAGCCTTCACGCTTACAGCTACCGGAACGAATTTCGTATCGAGCAGTATGATCCAATTTGGCGGCCTCACTTTGTGCACCAGCCACATTTCATCCACTGAGCTGCAGGCGCAGGTGCCTGCCTCTGCCATTGCGACTCCGGGAGGCGATTGGACCGCCGTCACTGTAAGTTCTGGTGCAAGTATTGGCGGCCCGCCCTTTTCCATCGACATGCCGCCGCTGTCGGGGAACAACTCTTTTTCGGTCAAGACCGTACCGGTGCAAGCCAGCGACATGGTCTGGGATCCGGATTCCCAGCAAATCTACCTCTCGGTCCCAGGAAGTTACGGGGCCACCAGCGGTGAAATCACCGCGTTGGATCCGTTCACCGGACAGCTCGGCGTCTCGCAGACGACGGGAAGTAGTCCTAATCGGTTGGCGTTGGCGAGCGACGGCTCTTACCTCTACGCGGGAATCGACGGAAACGCCACTGTACAGAGATACGTGCTTCCAGATCTGGCCCCGGATATCAGCATCTCGCTCGGTAACCAGTATTACTACGCCATCGACCTGGCGGCAGATCCCCAGGATTCCCATGCGCTCGCGGTGGTTGAAGGCAACACACAGATAAGCCCGAGCGAATCAGGCGTCTTTATTTACGACGATGCTGCGCCGCGGTCAGTGTCTGTTCCGGCATACCCCTTCGGACCGTATATCAACTCCATCTTGTGGACTCCGGACGGCGCAAGCATATCCGCAACGGGCGAAGATGCCGGTTCTCCGAACGCATCGTTTTATCAGCTTTCGGTCGATTCAACAGGTGTGCAGGTAGCCAAAGACGAGCCAATTCCGAATTCTTCCTCCATCGGCCCAATGCAATTTGATGCAACGACGGGCGATTACTACTCCACCTCGGGCGCGGTGATCGACCCCTCGACCGGAACTATCGTTGGTTCCTACTCAGTTGCGAATATTCAGGGCGGCATGGACCTCAACCCGGTCATGGTTCCTGACGGCAAGTTGAATATCGCGTATTTTGTCGGAACCACTGATTGGGGATTGCAGAGCTCGGAGGGGCCACTCCTTGAGGCCTACGATCTCACGCACTTTACGTTCCTTGGCGCCGTCGCGCTTCCTACTGCGTGCAACAGCCCTGCCGAGATGATCCGCTGGGGAACGAATGGATTGGCGATTTTGACAGGGATAAACTATCCCGGCAACCGCATTCAGGGGAGCGGGGTGTGTCTGGTAAGCGGAGCGTTCGTTACATCTCCCGCGCCGTAGGTCATCCGCTCAAGTCCCGATTATTCATCGAGTTTGTCGGGGTGGAGGGCGATGTTCTTCTCGCCCGCCGCCTTCTTTTCGTTGTACGCCTTCACCCAGTCTTCCCAGTGCTTGCCCGCAGCGCGGTCCTTGCCGCTGAACTCCAGCCGTGCGATCTGGTCGTAGCCGAGCTTGCACTTGCCGGGGATGTTGGGCGCGAAGTACTGCACATACGAATCGGCCAGCGTCGAGCCGGTGTGCCGGTTGAAAATGAAAGCCTCCACCTTCTCCCCGGACTTGAGCGTGATGGTCACGTCGCCGCGATAGTCGAAGGCCCTCTCGAGAGCGTTGCGCAGATCCTCTTCGCTGGCCAGCTCCGGAACCCACCCCTCCAGCTCCACGCGCCGCGCGCCGGGCGCCAGTTCCAGCGCTTCGATCTGCTCCAGCGAGTACCTTTGCACTTCGGCCGTCACGCGCTCGTCTCCTCCAGCTCACGCTCGGAACGCTCGATGCTGATCAGTTTTGCGGGGCCTTGGGGCGCGGGCTCGTTGAGCAGGTTCAGCGCGTGCTGGTCAGGGTAAAGCGAGAAACTGCCCTTGACCATGCCCCAGAATCCTTTCAGCGAGCCAAAGCCGTCGATCACCGCCGAGGGCTCGTAGCCGCAACTGACCATGCAGTTGGCGCACTTGGGATTGCCGCTCGCCGCGCCGTACTGCTCCCACTGCGTCGTTTCCAGCAGCTCCTTGAAGGTCTCCGCGTAGCCGTCCTGGAGAAGGTAACACGGCCGCTGCCAGCCGAAAATGTTGTAGGCCGGCGAACCCCACGGCGTGCACTCGTAGGTGCGGTTGCCCATCAGGAATTCCAGAAACAGCGGCGACATGTTGAACTTCCACGTCTTTTTGCGGTTGGAGAGGATGGCGCGGAAGAGCCGCCGCACGCGGGCGCGGCCCAGAAAGCGGTTCTGGTCGGGCGCTTTCTCGTAGCTGTAGCCCGGCGAGAGCACGATGCCTTCGACGCCCATCTCCATCACTTCGTCGAAGAAGGCGCGGACGCTCACGGGATCCGTCCCGTCGAAGAAGGTGGCATTGGTGGTCACGCGGAAGCCGCGCCTCACTGCCTCCTTGATCCCCTCGGTGGCCACGTTGTAGCCGCCCTCGCGGCAAACCGAAAAATCATGATCCTCGCGCTGGCCGTCCAGATGAACTGAGAACGTAAGGTACTTTGACGGCGTAAACTCCGGCAGCCGCCGCTTCAGTTCCAGTGCGTTCGTGCACAGGTAGATGTACTTTTTGCGCGCGATGAGGCCGTTGACGATCTCCACAATCTGCGGATGCAGCAGCGGTTCGCCGCCGGGGATCGAAACCATGGGCGCGCCGCACTCCTCGGCCGCCGCAAAGCACTCCTCGGGCGTGAGCATCCGCTTGAGCACGTGGGGCGGGTACTGCACCTTCCCGCAGCCCGCGCAGGCCAGGTTGCAGCGGAACAATGGCTCCAGCATCAGAACCAACGGATAACGCTTGTTGCCCGCCAGCCGCTTCTTCACGACATAGGTGGCAACCGTGTACATTTGCGAGATCGGAACTGCCATCTTGGGCTTAACCTCCGGCGCCGTTGGCGGCGCGTTCCATGGCTCGCTTGTAGGTGGTGAGTGCGAGCAGCGGAAAGTACTGACGGTACATCGTGTAGGCCAGGTAAAAGACCCTGGGGAAGCCCGTACCAGTATACAAGGCCTGGCGTGCCGGTCCGGCGCCGATGCTCTCGTCCCAACTGCCGTCGGCATGCTGGCGCGTGAGCAGCCAGCGCACGCCTTTTGCAATCGAGTCCGAGCGGTCGTCGCCCGCGGCCAGCAGGCCGAGCAGCGCCCAGGCGGTCTGCGACGGCGTGCTGGTCCCAACCCCGCGCGTGTTGGGGTCGTCGTAGCTGGCGCAGCTCTCGCCCCAGCCGCCGTCCGCGTTCTGCACCATGCGGATCCACTCCGCCGCCTGCTGAACCTGCGGCTCGTGGTGATCGACTCCGATGGCGTCCAGCCCGCGCAGAACTAGAAATGTCCCGTAGATGTAATTCACCCCCCAGCGCCCAAACCAGCTCCCGTCCGGCTCCTGCTCCGCAAAGATGAATTGAATGGCCTTTTCCACGCGCTTGTCCGCGCGCGTATAGCCATAACAGGCCACCATCTCCAGGATTCTTCCCGTAATGTCCACCGTGGGCGGGTCGAGCATGGCGTTGTGATCCGCGAAGGGAATGTACTGGAAGATCATCTTCGAGTTGTCTTTGTCGAAGCTGCCCCAGCCGCCGTGCTTGCACTGCATCGCGAACTCCCACTGGATGGCGCGCTCCACCACCTCGTGCTGGTAGCGCTCGCGGGGATTGTCCACTTTGCTCAGCGCCAGCAGCACCTGCGCGGTGTCGTCGGTATCGGGATAGAACTCGTTGTTGAACTCGAAGTACCAGCCGCCGGGATCGGTCTTCCGCACCTTCATCGCCCAGTCGCCTTTGTGGCGGACCTCCTTCGATAGAATCCAGTCGGCGGCCTTGATCATGCGCGGGTCGTTGCGGGCAACGCCCGCCTCGCCCAGCGCGTAGACCGCCTGCGCCGTGTCCCACAACGGCGATGCGCAAGGCGTCATGCGAAAGGTGGGCTCGGGCAAGTCGCTTGTAGCCGCCTGCTCAATGCCCAGCTTCTCAAACTCATCGCGGGCGCGGATCACCTGCGGATCGTCCTCCGAGTAGCCCAGGCAGCGCAAGGCGATGATGGCGTTGAGCATGGCCGGATAGATCGCCCCCAGCCCGTCAGTCATCTCCAACCGGTCCAGCATCCATCTCTCGGCCTTGCGCAGTGCCAGGCGGCGCAGGGGACGGATGTGGACGGCCTCGGCCAGATGCGTTATCCGGTCCAGAACCAGGAAAAAGTTCCGCCACGAGAACAGGTGCTTGCGGTCCATGCGCAGCCGCAAAATGGAGTTGGCGCGCCCGCCCACGAACAGCTCGTCGATGCCGTGCTCCTGCGCAATCTTCTTGTAGGGCTTCTTGGCGTAGATGATGGCCAGCGGCACCAGAATCGACCGCGACCACGCCGAGATCTCATAGATATTGAAGTAAAACCACTTGGGGAAGAGCACAATCTCCGGCGGAATCGCCGGCACGGCGTCATAGTCGTACTGCCCCAGCGCGCAGAGGTACATCTTGGTGAAGGTGTTGCACTCCACTACCCCGCCGTGGGCCAGGATCCATTCCCGGCACCTCTTCAGTCGTGGATCGTCCGCCCCCACGCCCATCAGCTTGGCGGAAAAGTAGCACTTCACTGAAAGCGAAAGGTTGCCCGGTCCGCCCGGATAGATGCTCCAACTGCCGTCCCCGTTTTGGTAGCGCATCATCTCCGTGAAGGCCCGTTTCAGCCGGCCGGGGTCGCCGGATTCCAGCAGCGTATGCAGAAAGATGTAGTCCGCCTCCAGCATTGAGTCGCCTTCGAGCTCGCCGCACCAGTAGCCTTCAGGATGTTGCAGAGAGAGCAGAAAATCGCGCGCGCGGCCTATTGCAGCTTCGACGTGGGCGGGCTCCGCGTCAATACGGCCAAAGTGGGGGCGGCCAAAGCGGGGCGCGGCGGTTTGCGTCTTGCTCTGCTGTGGGCTCATGCGGTCTGATACGCCTCAATTCCTCTCCGGAAAACTCAAATCCCTCCGGGTTCCGGCCCCAAGGCGCCCTTTGCTGCGGCGCACCCCGTTGCTGGCCTGTCAATGGCCTGAAGCTCCATTACTTTGCTGGTACGGGTTTCTCCCCAGCGGCGCTGCCAATGGCTTGCACAATCTCCGCGGGCAAGCCGAAGCGCACGTTTTCCGGCATCACTTCCACCTCCTCGACGTTCTCGAAGCCGTTCTGCCGGAGATAGTTGACCACGTCCTCCACCAGCACCTCGGGGGCCGAAGCGCCGGCCGTCACCGCAACATTTTCTATGCCCACGAGCCAACGCGGGTCGATGGCCTCCGAGTTATCGATCAAATAACCGATGGTGCCCAAATTTCTCGACACCTCCACCAGCCGGTTGGAGTTCGAGCTGTTCGTGGAACCTACCACCAGCACCAACTCCGCCTTGTGGGCCACGTTGCGCACCGCGACCTGGCGGTTCTCCGTGGCGTAGCAGATGTCCTGGGAGTGCGGTCCGACGATATGGGGAAATTTGACCTTGAGAGCATGGATGATGTCGCGGGCCTCATCGAGAGAAAGCGTGGTCTGGGTCAGATATGCCACGCGATTGGGATCGGGAACCTGGAGGGCCTCGACCTCGTCGGCGTTTGAAACCACCTGAGTGGCCTCCGGGGCCTCGCCCAGCGTACCTTCAATCTCGTCGTGGTCGCGGTGCCCGATCAGCACCAGCGAGTAGCCCTGGCGGGCGAACTTGACGGCCTCGATGTGTACCTTGGTCACCAGCGGGCACGTGGCGTCAATCACCCTCAGATGCCGGCTCTTGCTCGCCTCCCGCACCGCCGGCGAAACCCCGTGGGCCGAGTAGATGACGCGCTGGCCGTCCGGAACCTCCTCGATCTCATGAACAAAGATTGCGCCCTTCTCCGCCAACTCATTCACAACATAGCGGTTATGGACAATCTCGCGGCGCACGTATATGGGCGCGCCGAAAGTCTCCAGAGCGATCTTCACAACATCGATGGCCCGCACCACCCCCGCGCAAAATCCGCGCGGTTTGAGTAGCAAAACCCTCTTCTGGTGCGGGGAAGTCCCTGGGGACGCAGGGCTAGGGATGGATTCGAGGACGCTAGTGGTCACGTCTCCAAGTATACCAACGGGCGCGCCTGTGGGATAGAAGAGAATTTCGCCCGGCGCCCGCCCAGCCGGGTTCCGGTCTGGTGGCTGGCTGCGTCCGCGAACCGCCCGCCGGGGGTGGCCGCCTAGCCCAACCGCTTCCCGCGCCCCGGTGCGGAATGCTCCGCGCCGGACGACCTGATTTCATGCTATGCTTGGCCGCAAGCTGGCACCATCCCTGCCAGTCCGGCCCTGGCGGGACGATCGAAAGGGCCGGAAGGTGGAAAACCATGGCCAACGCCAAGAAATGCAACAATCCCGTCTGCTCTTGCATTGTCACCGACAAGTCCAAATACTGCAGCGCGCACTGCGAAGGAAATGCGGGACGAACGGAAGTGGTCTGCCGGTGCGGCCACGCCGATTGCGGCGGAAATGTGAACTGAACAACGGCTAAGATTGAGCTTGACAAGGCAACTGGCCTCTCGGATCTCACAATCGGGCCTCCTTCCATAGGCTGAGGGTGGGCTGCCGGAGATAATTGACCTCTAAATAAAATCGCTGCGCCGGAACGTGATGGTTGTGCGGGCGGGCGCTTCGCAAGGGCGTCCCTGCGTTGCCTTCTTGCCATGCCGGGCTCCGGGTCGCAAAACCACGCCTCATCGCCGCCCGCCGGACGCGGGGGCCTGTCGCAGAAACAATTGCCCGCCGCACCCGGCGTCGATCCCGGCCATCTCCACAGCCTCTTGCGTTGGTTGTCGAATGCCCTCGAAGACAAACAGAACCAGTTGCCGGCAGGCCCCAATGGAATCCAGTCAAGCGGGCCGAGGTTTAGAATCGTGACCGGCTGTCATGGAGAGGGAGCCGGCTTCGAAAGTGTAAGGAGAATCGTCATGAGCTTCAATTTTGAAGGCAAGGTTGCCGTAGTCACCGGCGGCGCGTCGGGAATTGGCGCGGCTACGGTTGAGACGTTGTGCCGAGCTGGGCGCGCGCGTGGCCGTGCTTGATCGCCTTCGCGAAAAGGGCCAGGGCTTGGTGGAAGAGCTGGCCGGCAAAGGCCATGCCGTGTCCTTTCACTTCTGCGACGTGGCAAACGAGGCCAGCGTTCAGGAGGCGACAGAAGCCGCGGCGCGGGAACATAGGGGCATTCACGTGCTCGTTCACAGCGCTGGAATCCAGCGTTACGGGGACGTTCTCAGCACCAGCCTGGAAGTGTGGCGAGAGACATTGAGCGTGCATCTGGATGGCTGCTTCTACGCGGTTCGCAGCGCGCTGCCGCACATCCTGGCCGCTGGCGGGGGCTCCATCGTGATCGTCGGATCGGTCCAGACCGTAACCGCGGTTGCGGGTTCGGCGGCCTACGTAACCGCCAAGCACGCGCTGGCCGGCCTTACGCGATCCATTGCCCTCGATTTCGCCAGGAAAAATGTGCGCGCCAATTGCGTGATGCCGGGCGCCATCGATACGCCCCTGCTGCGCTGGGCGGCAGATCTGGCCCCCGATCCGGAGGCGGTGTTGCTCGGCTGCGCGCGGGCCCACGCCCTGGGAAGGCTCGGCCGTGCCCATGAGGTGGCTCGCGCTATTGCCTTTCTGGCCAGCGACTGGGCGTCCTTCATTACCGGAGCCATGCTGCCGGTAGATGGGGGCATGCTCGTGCCCACCGGAGGCATGGGTTTCCAGGAGAGCGGTACCGGATCGGTGGCAAATCGATGAATGGTTGATTGAAGGAATTTCAGTGATTTTTGAGCCAAATGGATCCTCCATAAGCTGTTGCCATCTCGCCTTGCTCTGAATCCACCGCCCGCTATCGTACTGTACTGATTCGCTCACCGGCTGACCGCCGTCCACTGTCCATTGACCACTGTCCACTGACAACTGTCCGCTGTCCACTGCTCTTGACAACCCCCCGCCCCCTCGACGCAAATGAACTGTCGAGGCAGGCGAAACCCGTGAACGATTCCAGTCCATCCATCCAATTCGCGCTCACCGCCGAGCAGCGCTCCATCCGCGATCTGGCTGTCTCCTTCGCCGCCGAGCAGATCGCGCCCCACGCCATCCGGTGGGACCAGGAAAAGCACTTTCCCCTCGACATCGTGCGCGCCGCGGCGGCCCTCGGCTTCGGCGGCCTCTGCGTCGCCGAGGACGTGGGCGGCAGCGCCCTCAGCCGCCTTGAAGCGGCGCTCATCTATGACGGTCTGGCCACGGGCTGTCCCTGCCTCGCCGGCTACTTCTCCGTGCACAATATGGTGGCCTCCATCCTCGACCGCTACGGCAGTCCGGACCAGCGCCAACGCTGGCTGCCGCGCATGTGCGACTTCGAGCTGTTAGGCGCTTACTGCCTCTCCGAGCCCGGCTGCGGATCGGACGCTGCCGCGCTCTCCGCCCGCGCCACCCTAGACGGCGGCCTCTACACCCTCAACGGCGTCAAGCAGTTCATCTCCGGCGCCGGCGACGCAGGCCTCTACGTCGTCATGGCGCGCACCGGCGTCCCCGGGCCCCGCGGCATCTCCGCCTTCGTGGTAGAAAAAGGCGCGCCGGGGCTCAGCTTCGGACCCCACGAGAAAAAGATGGGCTGGAACGCCCAATCCACTCGCCAGGTTATCCTTGACGGCGTCCGCGTGCCCCTTGAAAACCTCATCGGCGCCGAGGGCGCCGGATTCAAAATCGCCATGGCCGCCCTCGATGGCGGAAGGCTCAATATTGCCGCCTGCTCGCTGGGCGGCGCGCGCTCCGCCCTCCAAAAAGCCGTCGCCTATGTGAACGAGCGCGTGGCCTTTGGCCGCCGCCTCGGCGAGTTTCAGGCCTTGCAGTTCCGCCTCGCCGACATGGCCACCAGCCTGGAGGTCGCGCAGACCTTTCTTTGGCGCGCCGCCGCCGCCCTAGACGCCGCCGAGCCCAACTCCATCGTCCTCTGCGCCATGGCCAAGCGCTTCGTTACCGACGCCGGATTCGACGTCGCCAACCAGGCCCTCCAGTTGTTCGGCGGATACGGCTACCTCGCCGATTACGGCATCGAAAAGATCGTGCGCGACCTGCGCGTGCACCAGATCCTCGAAGGCACGAACGAAATCATGCGTGTCATCATCGCCCGCAGCCTCCTCGAACCCGCCGGCTGAAGCATAAGGGCATCGCTCCGACCGCGCCTTTCGTGGTTCAATCGTTCCTGTTGCCCTCCGCCGCAGCAAGGAGATCGCATGGAAATCCGCAACCACACCTTTATCATTACTGGCGGCGCATCCGGCCTCGGAGAGGCCACGGCCCGCATGATCGTTGAGCGCGGCGGCTACGCGCTCCTCGCCGACGTCGATCCCGCCGGCGAATCCGTGGCCGCCGGCCTTGGCGATCACGCCTGCTTCGTGCCCACGGAAGTGACCTCCGAAGCCGATGGCATCCGTGCCGTCGATGCCGCCAAAGCCCGCTTCGGCGCGCTCCACGGCCTCGTCAACTGCGCGGGAATCGCTCCCAACGAGCGCGTCGTGGGCCGCGCCGGCCCGCACCGCCTGGAAACCTTCACCCGCACCCTTACCATCAACCTCGTCGGCACCTTCAACATGCTCCGCCTCGCCGCACACGCCATGACCGCCAACGAGCCCCTCGCCGACGGCGAGCGCGGCGTCATCGTCAACACCGCCTCCGTCGCGGCCTTTGAAGGCCGCATCGGCCAGGCCGCCTACTCCGCCTCCAAGGCCGGCGTCGTCGGCCTCACCCTCCCCGCCGCCCGCGAGCTGGCGCGCTTCGGCATTCGTGTGGTCACCATCGCGCCCGGCCCCTTCATGACGCCCATGGTGGCCGCTTATCCGCCTGAACTCCAGGAAACCCTGGCCAAAACCGTCCTCTTTCCCGAGCGCCTGGGCCGTCCTCAGGAATTCGCCGCCCTGGTCGCCTTCATCGTTGAGCTGACCATGCTCAACGGCGAGACCATTCGCCTCGACGGCGCACTGCGCATGGCGCCCTAACCTCTCTTCCGGCGCTGATGCGTCGAGGGGATATTCATGTCCTCGCGGTACTTAGCCACGGTGCGGCGGGTGAGCTGGATGCCTTGGGACTGGAGCAGTGCAGCGAGATGATCGTCGGTGAGGGGCTTGCGCGCATCTTCTTCTTCGATGAGCTTGCGGACCTTGCGCTTGAGGACCAGCAGCGGCGTATCGGCGCCTTCGGGGCCGTTGGCGCCTTCAGAGAAGAAAGAACGCAGCTCGAGGACGCCCTGGGGGGTGTGGGCGTACTTGTTGGCGACGGCGCGGCTGACCGTGGAGGGGTGAACCCCTATCTCCTCGGCCACTTCCTTGATCATCATGGGATGCAGGGCCTCGACGCCGCGCTCGAGAAAGTCCTGCTGGCGGCGGACGATGACTTCGCAGGTGCGCAGAATGGTGCTTTTGCGCTGGGCGATGTTGCGCATGAGCTGGAGGGCGGAGCGGAAACGCTCCTTGACGTAATCCTTGACCTCTTTGTCGGTGCTTTCCGAGACCAACATGCGGCGGTAGCGCTGGCTGAGGCGAAGGCTGGGCAGGTCTTCCTCGTTCATGGAGATGGTCCACTCGGCGCCGCGCTTGACGAAGACCACATCGGGCTCGATGAGGCGGGTCTGCTCGCGGTTGTACATGCGCCCTGGGCGCGGATCGAGGGTGCGGATGAACTCGACTGCCGCGTGCGCCGCCTCGGGGGTGAGCTGGGCGGCGCGCGCCAAGTCCTTCAGGTCCCGTTTCTGCAAGAGAGGCAAGTGGTGGTCCACAATCCGCGCCGCGAACTCCATGCAGCGGCGCCGCTCCTCGAGGCGCTCCTCGGCTTGGGCGCGAAAGGCGCGATGGGGGTCCTCGGTCGGCTCGGCCGGGCGTTTGGCGTAGAGATGGCCAAACTCATCCACCTGAGCAGCGATTTGAAGGAGCAAGCACTCGCGCAGATCCCGGGCCCCTACGCCGGCGGGATCGAGATGCTGCACCAGGTCGATGGCGCGGCGCATGAGATCGAACGCGGCGGCGGGCCCGGGCTGGTGGCCGTTGTTTCCGGAGTTGTCCGCGGGAAACCGGACGAAGGCCGCGGCCAGATCTTCTTCGCTGGCGGCCAGGTAGCCGTCCTCGTTGAGATTGCCGATCACGAACTCCGCCGCCGCGCGCAGCGCGGGATCGAGGCTCAGAGCTCCCAACTGCCACGCCAGGTGATCGGAAAGAGTGGTGGGATTGGAGAGAAAGTTCTCGAACGAGGGTTTCTCGATTTCCTCATATTCCGGCTGGGTGCGATAGCCGGGGTCGAGATACTCCTGGAAGTACGAACCGAAATCGATCTCGCTGAAAGCGTCCTTGGGCGGGGCCGCGGCTTCCTCGAGGCCGCGCTCCAGGCGCTCCTCGCGGCCGGCAACCTCATCCAGCATCGGAACCGATTCGTCAATCTCTTCCAGGACGGGATTTTCCACCATCTCGGCATCGATCATCTCCTTCAGTTCGAGCTTGTTGAGAGCCAAAACGCTGACCATTTGCATCAGGCCCGGGGTCAGGACCTGGCGTTGCGCCACTTTGAGGCTCAATTTGGGTTGTAGCAGCGCCATAAATGGGACTCGTTCCCGATTGGACTCAATGAGAGTTTAATCGCGACAAGGAGGCCCCAAAAGAGAAAAATGTCGCGTTTCGAGACACCCGTTCCGGATTGGGCAACGGTCCGTTCGGAAAATTCTGTCTGGCGCGCGCGTCCCGCCTCGACGCTACGGAGGATTGACAACCGGGGCCGCAGTTCCCGGCGGATTTCCTCTCATCCCAGCGAAAAACCTTCGCCCAGGTAAACGCGCCGGACCTCCAAGTCGTTGCCCAGCTCATGAGGCGTTCCGGCGCGGAAGATGCGCCCTTCGGCAATGATGTAGGCGCGATCGGTGACGCTCAGCGTCTCACGCACGTTGTGGTCGGTGACCAGGACGCCGATGCCTTCTGCCTTGAGTCCGAAGATGATCTTTTGCAACTCCAGGACAGCGATGGGGTCTATGCCGCTAAAGGGCTCGTCGAGGAGGATGAAATTGGGCTGGATGCAGAGCGCACGGGCAATTTCGACACGGCGGCGCTCACCGCCCGAAAGCGCATAGCCGCGGGTGGAGCGGATGTGGCCCAGGTTGAGGTGGTTGATAAGCCGCTCGGTGCGGGCGCGGCGCTCCCGGATATCGAGCGGCTGCGCCTCGAGAACAGCCAGGATGTTTTCCTCGACGGTAAGCTTGCGGAAAACCGAAGGCTCCTGGGGCAGGTAGCTGATGCCGAAGCTGCGCGCGCGCAGATACATGGGCAGCCCCGTAATGTCGGTTTCGTCCACCAGTACGCGGCCGCCTTCGGGCTGCACCAGGCCCACGATGATGTAAAAGCTGGTGGTTTTGCCGGCGCCGTTCGGTCCCAGCAGTCCTACCACCTCGCCGCGGGAGATCTTCAGGTTGACTCCCCGCAGAACCTGACGCCCCTTGTATGCCTTGCTGATTCCCTCGGCGATCAGTGTTTCCATTTAGGCCTCAGGCTCGCGTCCGCAGTCACCTTGGCGCGGTAGTCTCGGTGGTGGTTTCGCGTCCGCCGCCTTCGATACTGACGCTATCATCGCGACTATGAAAAATCAAAGCTTTGCCGGTCACGCTGCCGCGTTCCGGATCGGTCATGCGGGGCGGAGCGGCGGGGGTTCCGGTGAGCAAATAGTCGCCGGATTGACTGGTATAGACCAGCCGTTCGCCGGTTGCGCGCCGGCCTTGAGAGGTGAGAACGACGTGGCCGGTGGCGGTCAGGCGGTCCACTTGCGCTTGGCCTCCACCGTTGCCGGAGTGATGGGCGGGCGAGGCCAGCAGCAGCTCCACCTGGTCGGAAGTCGAGGCTGCTGTGGCCGTTTCGGCGAAGGCTGCGCCCAAAGCGCCGCCGCGCATCACCGCCTTGCGTTCGATGCCGGAGTACCAAAGGCTGCCGCCACGGACGCGGACCACGGAAGGCGCGGCCGGTTTGCCACCTTCGCGGCCTTCGGAGCCCTGGTCCGGCCGCTGGCCGGTTGGCAGGCCGATGAGGCCGCCTGCACTCACCAGCACCAGCCTTACCGGATCGCCAGGGTCTGTGCTCGTGGCGGTCAAAGTCTGATGGCTGCGGTCGAGGACGATGAACGGTCCGGAGACGGAGTTGTCCTGCCGCCACAAGCGCACGTGACCGCGGAATGCGGCTTCGCCCGTGGCGCGATTGAGCTGGAGGGCGGCGGCGATGGCGTGTGCCGGACCCTGCCCGTCGAGCACCGCGCCGTCCGCCCCAGCGGACCCGCCGCCAGCCGCGCCGGCATCGGCCCAGGTCGCTTTCACGTTGCCGTGGGCAAAGGCGTCTCCGGAATTCTGCGAGACGTCGACGGCGTCGGCGGAGACCTGCAAGTCTCCGTCTTCGACGCGCGGGCCGAGGGTGAGGTGCAGGCGCTCGCTCGCGCCGTCATAGTCTGCCCGGCCCGCGGTGGCCCGCATGGGCGGCTGGAGCTGCGCGCCGGGGCGGATGGAGAGCTGCTGGACAAGAACGACATGGCCGTCGAGCTGGGCCGACTGTATCTGCGCGGATCCGAACGGCGCAGCCGGCGCGCGGCTGGCCGCAGGCGCCGCGCCGGCAGCCGCGAAATGCGCCACCAGCCGGTCGGCGGACGCGGTCTGCCGGATTCCCGTAGCGGTTATGCTCTCCATACGGGCGTGGCCCACTCCCGTGAGCGCGGTGAGCGTGGAACCCGCGCCGAATGCGCCGGCCACCTGGTCGGCCGCAAGACTTGAGGATGAAAGAGGCGCGGCTCCGCCGCGGGTTTGAGTTGTGACGGCCGCGCCGCCTAAGCCGCGAATGAAAGCCGGCTCAACCCGCCCGTGGCCCGCGTCGCGGAACGCGATGTCGGCCACCGGCGAGCGCCACGTCCGGCTCACCTCGACCGGGGCGGTCTGGGCGCTGTGCGCCGGCGCGCTTTGTTCCTCGCTGTAAAGTTCTACGCCCCGCTCCAGGTGCGCGGAACGCAGTTCGCCCTGGGGCGTGAATGCAAGCTGTGCAGTGGGCGAGGTTCCGTGCACCGTGCGGCCGGGGCTCACCGAATTCATGGTGACGCCGCCTTGAAGATGCGCGCTGCGGGGTTGGTTGTGCTCCGTGAAGTCCATGGAACCTGTGGGCGCGGCCAGACGGGCGCCGTTCGCGGTAGCCAGCGTAAAGCCGCCCGACGCATCCAGACGCACCGCCGAACCATCGGCGCGGAAGAGGATCTTTGCCTCATCTGCCGTCACGTGTGTACCGGCAGAATCGGCCGTGGCGGCGAGCAGCGTACACAGGCGCGCATCGCGCTCGAACTCCGCGTGGCGGGCGTGGATCACGACCGCCTGATTGCCGCGCCGCGTGGTCAGTGCGACGTTGCGGTCCAGCACCAGGTAGCCCTGTTGCGAGTCAAAGGTTGCTCCCATGGCGCCGCCGCTGCCCTGGGCCAAGGAAAAGTTCACGCGCTGGGCGGTTGTGGCCACGCCGGTCTTTTGGTTGAAGGTCAGCCCGCTGGTCTGGACGTGAACTTCGCCGGCCGTCGCGCCCTGCGCGGCCGAGGCCACTAAACTGTTCTTCGGCTTTTCCGCAGACGGCGATTTGCGCGCCGTGCCCGGAGCGGCGGGGCGCTCCAGGGTAATTGACACCGGGCCGGCGGCGACGGCCAGACCTGTTTTCTGGTCGTACTCGAACTCGTTGCCTTCAATCTCGTCCGTGCGCTTGCCGTCCGGCCCGTAGAACTCGATGCTCACGTTGTGGAGCAGAGCGCGGTTGTCCCGGAGTTGGACGACCCTGGAGGCATGAATCTTAAAAAGGGTGCGGCCGGAGTGCGCCTGCGTGTACGTAACGCCGTTGGCCTCCTGCTGAATGTTGATGCCCAGGCGCCGGGGCAGGTCGCGGCGAATGAAGCCGCTCCTCCACTTGGCGGAGGCGAAAAAAACCGCCAATGCCACCACCAGCAGGACTCCGGCCCCCAGCAATAACTTCCGAATGCGCCCGATCGTAAATCGCACGCTCTAGTTCCTCATTCCCAGCCGCGCCGCCAATCGCTGGGCAAGGCTCTCGCCGAGTTCGCTCCACAAGAGGCGCGCCGTGGCGCCAGAGTCTTTCTCGACGGCCTCAGTCAGCTCGACGAGCTGGCGGACGTTTTCCTCCACGTGGCGGGCCGCGGCGGCGTCCATCTCCGCATCTTCCTCCCATTCATCGAGGAAAGGCGCGTCCGCGCCGAAGTCCACGCGGATGTGGCCGTCCTGCTCATAGGCCCCGTCGTCGAAGAGTGGCCCGAAGCCGGTGACGCGCACCAGACGCGGCGCGCGGACCCAGCGGGGATCGAGGCCGTTCACAGCACTGTCATCCTGAGCGAGCCCTTCGCGAAGCGGAGGGCGAGTCGAAAGCCTGCCCTGAGCTTGCCCTGAGCCTGCCGAAGGGGAACCTGCGTCTCCGGTCTCCAGCTCCCATAAGCTCCACCCAATCTGAAACTCGTACGCGTAGTCGTCATGGAGGAGCTCAAGCGCCTGCGCGACGGCCTGGCGCGGTTCGACGCCAAAATTCAGGCCGCGATTTGAACCGCGGCTTGGCGGCTGCGCCATCCGGCCCCAGACGCGCTCGTAGACCGGCGATTCGCTCCAGCTCACCGGCCAGACGGTGGCCGCGTAGACGAGCGCCTCGCCGCCGTGCCCGGCAAAGGCGCCCAGCACCGCCGTTAGCTTGTCGGGGAGCGCCGCCAGACGCAAGTTAGGGTACCAGAGACTCAGATAGAGCGCGTCAGACATCTCTATAAATATTAGACGTTAAGCCTTTCCTTGCCGATGAAGTGAGGCGCCACAACGCTCGCCTTTGAGACTCGGGAAATCGCAAACTCCATACTGTCTTCCGGATATACACTTTTCCCATGCGAAGGCTTAGCCCCCGATTCATCCTGATCTTGCTCTCATGCATCGCCGCAACTGCCGCCCCTGTTCCATCCCGCGCGCAGCACGCCGCCGCGGACGGTCAACAGCAATTTGCCGATCTGGGCGTGTGCAAGCTGGTCAGCGGGCAGCAGATCAACCACTGCCGGCTCGGCTACCGCACCTGGGGAAAGCTGAACGCGCAGCGCTCCAACGCCGTTCTCTTTCCGACTTGGTTCAGCGGCACGAGCGCGGACCTGGCCGCTTCGGTCGGCGCGGACAAGCTCATCGATCCAGCTAAATATTTCGTCGTGTCAATCGACGCGTTTGGCGACGGCGTTTCGTCCTCGCCGTCGAACTCGGCCACGCAGCATGGCCCGGATTTTCCGGCCTTCACCGTGCAGGACATGGTCAACGCCGAGCACCGTTTGGCTACCGAAACCCTCCAGCTCACCCACGTCCACGCCGTCATGGGCATCTCCATGGGCGGCCAGCAGACCTTCGAATGGATGGTCGATTATCCCCATTTCATGGACGAAGCTATCCCCATCGTCGGCTCGCCGCGCCCCAACAGCCGCGATCTGCTCCTCTATCGCACGGACATCGAAGCGATCAAAACGGACCCCGCATGGCAGCATGGCAGCTACGCGCATCCTCCGCCGGTCAGCGTCGCTGAGCTCATCTGGCAATTGAACCTGACCACCCCGGCGAACTTTGCACGCACTCATCCGCCCGCCACCTTCGCCCGCGACTATGCGAAGTGGCGCGCCGGCGGCATCCTGCCCTTCGACGCCAATGACTGGCTCGCGCAACTGGACGCCATCATCCATCTCGACGTGGCGCACGGCGGCAGCCTCGAAAACGCAGCCAAACGCGTAAAGGCCAAGGTCCTGATCGTATCCTCCGCCCAGGATCACATGGTGAATCCGCGGCCGCCGCTGGACTTCGCGCGCCTCATCGGAGCCAAAACATTTGTGCTGGAGGGAGACTGCGGGCACCTGGCTAACGGTTGCGAAGCCGCAAGGCTCGACCCCGTCGTCCGCGCGTTTCTCGATAGCCAGTGACGGCGGTTAAGGGGTCACGATCTCGCTGAAGTCGGCGATGGTGGAGAAGCTGCTCAGGACCGCGCTGATGAGGCCCAGGTGCGCCCCGCGCTCGGCCGGGTCGGGGACAAGGACCATGACTTTATCGAAGAAGGTGTCCACGGCGGGGCGCAGCGTGGCGATGAGGGCGAGCGCTTCGCCGTAAGCGCGCAGTTGGCGCAGGTTCGCTACCTCAGGCGCAAGGACGGCGGCGGCATCGGCCAACCGCTGCGCCTCCGGCGCGAGCTTGACGCTGGCCGGCGAGCCTACGGCGAAGCCCTTTTCTTCGGCCTGGCGCAGGATGTTTTTGATGCGCTTGAAGGCGGCGGAGATGGCGGCGAAATCCTCCGACCCCCGGACAGCGGTCAGCGCTTCAGCGCGGGCCATGGCGTCGCGCACGTCATCGGCGCCCGCGGCCAGCACGGCGTTCACCACGTCGTAAGCGAAGCCGCGCACGTCTTTCAAGTAGAAATGCAGGCGCTCGCCGAGAAAGGCCGCGACCTGCTCCCGGTTTTCCTTTTTGCCGGTTTCGCCCGCGGCGCCGGCGTCCACAACTTCGGCCAGCGTCAGGGGCAGATCGGATTCCGCCAGAATCTTGACGATGGCGTTGGCGGCGCGGCGCAGGGCGAACGGGTCTTTGGAGCCGGTGGGCGCGTTGCCGATCGCAAACATGGCGGTAACGTTCTGAATGCGGTCCGCCAGGCCCAGCACCTGCCCTTCGATGGTGGCCGGGATGGCGTCCTCGGCGGAGGCGGGCAGGTATTGGCTGTAAATGGCCTTGGCGACGGTTTCGCCCAGACCCTGCGCGCGCGCGTAGAGCCCGCCGATCACCCCTTGCAGCTCGGTAAACTCCTTCACCAGCTCGGTGGTGAGGTCGGTTTTGGCCAAACGCACGGCGTTCATCAGCCGGTACATATCGAAGGAAACGCTGTAGTCGCTGTGCAGCTTCCGGGTCAGGTTTTCGGCCACGCGCAGGTTTTGCCCGGTCTTCCAGGCGTAGCTGCCCAGATCCTTGTGGAAGGTGACGTGTTCGAGACTTTCCACGCGGGCGGCGAGCGGAGTCTTCTGGTCGAAGTCCCAGAAGAAGCGCGCGTCCTTAAAACGCGCACGTAAAACGCGGGCATTGCCGTGGCGGATGAGGTCCGCGCCTTCGTCATCGGCGCGCGTGTTGAGGACGGCGAGGAAGTGCGGGGCGAGCTTGCCGTTCGCGTCCTCCACGGCAAAGTACTTCTGGTGGTCGCGCATCACGGTGACCAGGACTTCTTCGGGCAGGGCCAGGTACTCGGGCTCGAAGCCGCCGAGGATCGCGGTGGGCCACTCGGTGAGGTGCACGACGGTTTCGATGAGCGGCTCGTCCTCGCGCCAGCGCGCGCCGGGGAGGGTGCGCGTGGCGGCGTCCAGGGCCTTGCGGATGATCTGGCGGCGCTCGGGAACGCTGACAATTACTCCGGCGGCGCGTAGGGTTTCGGCGTAGCGTTTGGCCGCGCCGATGGCGACAGGCGCTGTTCCGTGGAGGACGCGATGGCCGCGGCTCTCACGGCCGGCGGCGATGCCGGCGATCTCGAGGGGTACGATTTCGGAGTCGAGCAGCGCGACCATCCAGCGCACGGGGCGCACAAAGCGCTCGGGTTTTCCTGCGCGCCAGTACATGTTCTTGGCCCAGTAGAGGGAGAGAACTTCCTTGGGCAGCTCGGCGGCCAGGATTTCCTGTGCGGTGCGGCCGGGACGCTTGACCGTCGCGCCCACGTACTCGCCCTTGGGAGTGTCCACTTTTTTCAGGTTGGCAACGGCCACGCCTGCCTTCTTGGCAAAGGCCTGAGCCGCGGCCGTCGGCGCGCCGTCCTTGAAGGCGACTTTCCACGAGGGGCCGGTAAGCTGCTCCTCGGTGTCGGCCTGTTTTGCAAGCACGCCTTCGACGAGCATGGCCAGCCGGCGCGGCGTCGCGTAGGTGGTGAGCTTGGCGTCTTGGCCGAGGAGCCGCACCCGCGCGAGGAGATCGCTGACGCGGCGGCCCAGCTCGGCCTCCGCCATTGCGATCATGCGGGCGGGAACTTCTTCGAGGCCGAGTTCAAATAAGAAGTCAGACATGACGTAATGAACTTTCTGGATGAGCCTTCAGCTTTCAGCTCTCAGTCGTCAGCTTCTTTAGAGCTGACCGATGCCGTATCGGTTCCCAATGAACGAGCTGATAGCTGAAAGCTGACAGCTAAGAGCTGCTTTCCGTAACTTGCTGGATTGCGTAAGCCTTTGCCACGCCGACAGCTAAATTCCGGATGCGGCCGATGACGCCCACGCGCTCGGTGACGCTGACGGCCCCGCGCGCATCGAGCAGGTTGAACAGATGCGAGCACTTGAGCGCCAGCTCGTATGTGGCCAGCAGCGGGAAGCGGCGCTTCTCCTCCGGTGCCGCCTTTTCATCGGCCATCAGCGCGTTGGCCCGGTTGAGCAGCGCCTGCGCCTCGGCCTCATACAGATTGAAGTGCGTCCAGAGCTTGTCGATTTCGGCAAGCTCAAAGTTATAGACCGAGAACTGCAACTCCTCGGCCAGGCGTACGTCCCCGTAAGTCACGGACGCGCCGGTTTCCGGGTCACGCGCCCAAACGATGTCGTAGATCGAGTCCACGTCCTGCAAAAAGGCCGCGATGCGTTCCATGCCGTAAGTCAACTCGGCGCTGATGGGATCGAGGTCGAGGCCGCCGCACTGCTGGAAGTAGGTGAACTGCGTAATCTCCAGTCCGTCGAGCATGACCTGCCAGCCCACGCCCCACGCTCCGCCCGCTGGCCACTCCCAGTTGTCCTCTTCGAACTTGAGGTCGTGTTTGGAGAGATCGATGCCCATGGCTTCAAGCGATTCGAGGTAAAGCTCCTGGACGTTGGCCGGGGGCGGCTTGAGGATGAGCTGAAATTGGAGGTGCTTAAAGAGCCGGTTGGGGTTCTCGCCGTAGCGGCCGTCGGCGGGCCGCCGCGAGGGCTGCGCGTAGCCCACCTTGTAGGGCTTCGGTCCCAGCACGCGCAGAAACGTCTCCGGCGCCATGGTGCCCGCGCCCACTTCCACGTCGTAGGGCTGCTGCAGGACGCAGCCGCGCTCCGCCCAGAAGGACTGCAAACGGAAGAGCAAGTCCTGAAAGGTGAGCGGGGTGGGACTCAAAGAGGATGCGGGTTGAGTGGAAGGCACAGGCGAATCTCTCTTGCTAAGAGTCTCAGCGGGACTAAGTACGATTTTATCAGCCGGAAGCAGCTCGATCACTCGTGGCCGCCATCTATCTACGATCGGTCGTCGGCGGGACGGTATCGTTGGCTGCGGACCCGGCGTCTGGGCCAAACAGCGTAACTGTGCCCGTAGGGTCTATCAGGACTGTGAAGGCCTTTAGCGCGTTTCTTCCCAGGAGGACAAGCTCTGTGTTCATCCCGAAAGCCCTAACGGGGGACAGGAAAACCTGCTCGATGGCGAGACCAATTACAAATTCGGACAGCTCCATCACCTCGCTGGCAACGCTTCTCACTTGCACTGAACCTGTCTGAACCGCCCCTATTGACTCTAAGAGTGGTAGCGGTACGATGGTCACTTCGGAGCCCGTGTCTACAATTGCGGTCGCTCGGGCGGACCCTCCGTTTGGAAACCGCCTGACCTCGATTGGAATTCCGATCTTTTCTCCTGAAGAGCCAACCGCAATGGGGACGAAAATCAAAGCTGGCGGACCCTTGCCGGTGGACGGACCCGAGTCAAGATAGCGTCTTACAAGCTCCTTATGATCCGCAAGCATCGATTCGAGTTGCCCGCCGTCGAGGCGCGCGGTTCGATACTGCGACTGCCGATCAATCCCGCGAAGGCGCTCTACTACGTTCTGCACGATCTCGCGATTCGTGACTAGCAGATACCCCTTCGCATTCTGGGACAAGTAACGGTCTGATCGCAGGATTCCCTCAACGTCCTGAACTTCACGATCATTCACGCTCTTGTTCCGAGGGTCACTAGAAAACTTGCATTGAATCGCCCAGCGAAACGGAGTTCGTCCTTGGACTGTGAACGGAAGGAGCTCCGTGGCGAAAAGGTCGATACCGCCCTCCGGACCGTCCCCTTGGTAATCGACGTCGACGAAGCCGAGTCGGCCGAGGAGCTCGCCGACCAGCTTGACAAACATATAATCGTTTAGCCGGTTCCATTCCATTTCAGCCAATCGTACACCCAAATTTCCTGAACATCCGGCGAGCCGGAAGCTTGCGGATCCCCTACGCTTCACCTGCCCAGCCTCGCCAGCACCTTTGTCCGTTTACGGCCAGTTCTGCGCGCCGTGGTAGATTCTCGAGATTTCAACGAGGTCTTGCCTGACCCGATAGACGACGATGTAGGGGAGGGGTGGAAAGACCAGTTCCCGCCAGCCGCTCATGCGGCTGCTGGCGCGGCCCAGGCCGGGAAAATCCCTGAGCCGAGCGATTCCGTTGTAAATGGTTGTAGCAACACGTCTGGCGGCCTCAGGGTTGTCGCGCTCGATCCACGCGCAGATACGCTCCAGGTCTTCGACCGCGAGCGCGGACCACCGGATTTCCATCAGGGCTGGAGAAAGCGCCGCAGCCGCTCGCCGGCCTGCTCGTGTGTCAACGATTCGCCGCGATCGAGAGCGGCTTCGCCGCGCTTGACGGCCTCGATGAAGCGGTCTTCCTCCTGGAAGTAGCGGGCAACCACATCCCGGACGACCTCACCGGGGTTGAGGCTCTGGCGGGCAGCGCGCTCGGCAAGCCGGGCTTCGAGATCGGGAGTGAATTGCACTTCCATGGGAATAGTTTAGGAGGAATCGAATTTCAGAGCAATGCGGCTATCCGCAGCCTACCCAACGGGCACCTCAACCTGCGTGACGAAGGCTTCGCTGTGCAGCCGCTGTTGAATCTCTTGAGGAGAGGCGGTTTCGAAAAAGAGCGTCAGGGCTTTGACGAGGTTGGCGCGCGCTTCCTCGATGGTTGAGCCTTGGCTGGCGATGTCGAGCTCGGGGCACAAGGCGACGAAGCCGTCATCTTCGCGCTCGATAATAGCCGTCATGCGCTGTGGGCCAAGCATATTAGGATTCTACGCTATCCGTGATTGCCGGGGATCTCGGGCCGCGTGCAGGCGACCTGACCCACCAAACCTTGCGAGCGCGGCACCCGCTCGCCGGCCACAGGCGCAAGGGGCTCAGGCTTTAGCGGGCGAATCCTCATTTCGCACGGGTTCGACGCGGATTTTGGCGATGCGGCGGCCGTCCATGGCGGCCACGGTTAAGCGGCGGCCGTCGTGGACGACCGATTCGCCGGGCTTGGGGATGTGGCCGAGGCGGTAGAGGAGGAATCCGGCCAGGGTCTCCACGCCGCCGTCGCGGGGCAGGTTCCACTGCATCTGAGTTTCAAGGTCGCGGAGGTTGACGCCGCCGTCCATCAGGAGCGCGCCGGCGGCGGTGGTGAGGATGGGCTGGGCGGGCGCGTCGAACTCGTCCTCGAACTCGCCGGCAAGCTGCTCGATGGCATCTTCGGATGTGACCAGGCCGGCGACGGAGCCGTACTCGTCAACGGCGATGGCGAGATGGCGGCGGCGGCGCTGAAAGTCGCGCAGGAGATCGAGGACGGACTTGGTTTCAGGGACGATGAGCACGTCGCGCATGACCTGGTCGAGCTTCAACTCGATCAAGGGCGGCTTCAGATGGGCTGCGGCGGGCGCGGGAACCTTGATTTCCGAGGCTTCTGACGCGGTTCGGGCTTCGTCTGGGGCAGGGAAGAGCGTTGGCTGGGCGGGAGCGGGCTCCGGCGCGGGCGAGTCTGGGACGGCGGCGAGCGCGTCGGGGCCGGGCTGGGGGAGAGAATCGGCGCCGCGCCGCGGCGCGGAGGCGCGGAAGAAGAGCAGGCGTGCAAGGTCGCGGGCATAGACGACTCCGACGATGTGCTCAGGGCCGCGGGTTTCGTCGAAGACGGGAACGCGGGAGTGGTGGCGGGCGGCGATGCGGGCTGCGGCCTCCTCGACGGGCAGGTTGGAGGGCAGGGAAAAGATCTTCTGGCGCGGGGTCATGATCTCGCGGACGGGAACGTCGTCGAGTTCGAGGGCGCGGTGAATGAGCGTCTCCTGAAACTGGGGTAGCAGGCCCATGCGGCGGGCGGCGGTGGCGATGAACTTGAGCTCGTCGGCGGAGTGGACCTCGGCGCGCTCTGTGAGGGGAAGATCGAAGACGCGCAGAACCGCAGCGGCCGAGCCGCGCAGCAGGTGGACGGCGGGACGGACCACGGTCATGAAGGCTAGCATGGGCGGGGCGACGACCATGGCGAGCCCTTCAGCACGGCGCAGGGCGATGGCTTTGGGGACCAGCTCGCCGATGACGACCTGGAAGTAAGTGATGAGGGCCAGGCCAAGAGTGATGGCGGCCACGTGGGCGTAGATGTGGGCGTGGGGCAGCGCGCCCAGCCAGCCGGCCAGGATGGAGGCGGCAAGAGGTTCGCCCAGCCAGCCGAGAGCCAGCGAGCAAAGGGTGACGCCGAGCTGCACGGCGGGCAGCAGATCGTCGATGCTGCGCTGCAAGCGGCGAACTGCGCGCGCGGCGGGAACCTGGGCGGCGAGAAGCTGTTCGATGCGCGCGTCGCGGACGGAAACCAGGGCGAATTCGGTGGCCACAAAGAAGGCGTTGGCCAGAATAAGCATGGCCGCGGCGGCCGATTTGAGCAACGGTAGGCCGTGCATCTGCGGTGAGGATAGCATTCAAACGAAAGCAGTTTCCAGCTTGTTGCGTTGGGTTTTCGGCTTCCGGCAGGCGTCAACCCTGAGCGCCGGAGCGGACCGCCGGAACCGGAGCCGGGCGGAGTGCGTATTAAGTTGCTTGAACGGAGTAGGGAGGGATGGGATGAGACATTTTCTTGCGGCAACGGCTGTGCTGGTGGGAGCGCTGGCGCTGGCGGCGGCTCCGGCGCGGGGCGCGGAAGCCACCTTCGAGCGCACACTGGCGGTGAACGGAACGGTCGATTTGACGGTGGCGACCGGTGCCGGTTCGATTCACCTGACGCAGGGCCCAGCCAATCGGGTCCACATCTTCGGGAGGGTGCGGTCGAGCTGGGGTGCAAACGAGGCGCGCGTGGGCGAGATCGCTGCCCACCCGCCCATCGAGCAGACAGGCAACATCGTGCGCATCGGCTCGCAACACGAAGACCTGCACAATATTTCCATCGATTATGAGATTGAAGCGCCGGCCGGAGCGTATCTGAACGCCGGGAGCGGCTCGGGGAGCGTGACCGACAGCGGCGTGGGCGTAGATGCGCGCCTGCACACCGGTTCAGGCAGCATTCACGTCACCGGGTTGCAGGGCGGCTATTCGCTGAGCACGGGGTCGGGGAGCATTGAAGCCGAAGGGACGGGCGAGGGCGACGTGACGGCCGGGACGGGATCGGGGACGATCGATCTGCGCGGCGTCAACGGAGGGCTGCGGGCCCACACAGGTTCGGGCACCATCAAGGTGCAGGGAACGCCGGCTGGGCCGTGGCGGCTGGACACCGGCTCAGGGAGCGTGGAACTGTGGGCGGGCAACGCCGGCTTTACGCTGGACGCCGGAAGCGGCTCGGGCGGCATTCACGTGGACCGGCAGATGACGGTGCAAGGCAGTTTGGGACGCCACCACGTGATGGGCCAGATCGGCGGGGGCGGGCCGACGGTGCGGATCAGGACCGGCTCGGGGGGAATTCGGGTTCATTGAAATCCTAGTACCATACAACTACTTCCCTTAAGGAGAAACGGTATGGCGAACAAAACACATGACGAAACCTCCTCCTTTCGAGCGCAGCAGTAAGCGCCGCAAGGGATTCCCCTCCGAAACCAAGGTACGGCGCGGCCTCCGCGTCGTGGGCGCGGACAAGGAACTCATCGAGATGCTTGGCCGCAACGATCTGTGTCCCTGCGGCTCTGGGCGGCGCTTTCAAGAAGTGCTGCATCCTGGGGGGTCGCTTTTGACGGCGCGAACTGCAGCTACTATTTCCGCGCGTGACCGAAACGGGACCGGTGGCATGCGCCGCCGGTCCCGATAAACTGGAAGCATGGTTCGCATCTTTCGCCCCATTCCCGTGGAGCGGCTCAAATTGCTTGTCTTCGATCTGGACGGCACGCTCATCGACTCGGCGCAGGATTTGTGCAACAGCGTGAACGCGACGCTGGGAGAGTGCGGCCTGGCGCCGCTCGAGGACCGGGCGATCGCCGGTTTTGTGGGCAATGGGGCGCCGATGCTGGTGCGCCGCTCGCTGGCGCTGGCCGCGGGCCTGGCTCCGGGCGCGGTGGACGAGCAGCAATTCCAGCGCGCCTACGCGTTTTTCCTGCAGTATTACCGCGAACACAAGCTGGATTTTACCTACGTCTACGACGGGGTGCTGGAGGCGCTGAAGGCTCTGGGCGAGCTGCACGACGCGCCCCGCGGAAGGCCGCGGACCATGGCGGTGCTGACCAACAAGCCGGTGCGGCCGGCGCGCGGCATCTGCGAGGGGCTGGGACTGGCGGATTATTTCTTGCACATCTACGGCGGCGACAGCTTTCCCGTGAAGAAGCCCGATCCGCTGGGGTTGCGCACGCTCATGGAAGAGACCGGGGCAGCGCCGGAGGAAACCGTAATGATCGGCGACAGCCAGGTGGACGTCGAGACGGCGCGCAACTCCGGGGTTTGGAGCCTAGGCTGCGCGTTCGGTTTCGGGCCGCAAAATCTGATGGAGACGCCGCCCGACGTGCTGGTCTCGAGCGCCGCGGAATGGACCCGGGCGTTGAATCCTCCGCAGTAACGCCGTCGCGGGAACTTTCTCCCAACCTTGGGCGTATAGTGGGCTGATAGCGAGGATCAAGCGCCTATGCAGAGGAGATTTCTCGCCATTTGCCTCTTCGGAGCCGCCCTGGCGGCTGCCCCCGCCACGCCCGCCCGCGCTCAAAACGACGCTGTACAGATCTTCTCCAGCATTCACGTCGCTCCCGGCGCGCTGGTTCACGACGCCGTCTGCTTTTTTTGCAGCGTTAACGTCGAGGGCCAGGCCACCGGCGACATCGTCGTCTTCTTCGGCTCCGTACGCCTCAGCGGCGAAGCCCAGCACGATATGGTGGTCTTTTTCGGCAGCGTCCACGCCGGCGACAACACCTCCATCCAGCACGACCTGGTGAATTTCTTCGGCTCCGTTCAACTGGGTGAGAACGTCACGGTTGGCCACGACATGGTTTCGATTTTCGGCGCGCAGCACGTATCGGCTTCAGACCATGTGGGCGGAGACCGCGTGCGAATTCCGTGAATTTCTACGACCCGCTGCTGGTGATTTTTCCGGGGATCTTTGTCAGCGTCTATGAAGTGCGTGTCCGGCGCCGGCGCCGGTTCGCCCAGAGCTACCCGCTCCCGCTCCGGCATGGAGAGCCATCGCCGCCCGGCTGCGCGTTAAAGCATTTCTCCTTCTGCTGTACGCCGAAGCCAATGCGCTCAGGTGGCGATTTCCTCAAGAAATCGCCGGCGTGCACGAACGCAAAGGTGGCTATATCTGAAGGAGAAATGCCTTAGGCTGGTTGCATGGATAATTCAGGGCTTCAGAGCCCGCGCCCGCTGCGCATCGTGCTGCCGGGCGGCAGCGGCCAGGTGGGACGGATGCTGGCCGCGCATTTTCTAGAGCGCGGGCACCATGTGACGGTGCTAACGCGCGGCCCGTACACCGCATCCTGGCAGACGGTGCACTGGGATGGCGCGCATCTGGGCCCGTGGATCGAGACGCTCGAAGGCTCGGACGTGTGCATCAACCTGTCCGGGCGCGGCATCAACTGCCGCTATACGGAGCGCAACCGCAAGGCTCTCTACGACTCGCGCATCGGGCCCACGCGGCTGCTCGGCCAGGTGATCGCCCGGCTCGAAGCTCCGCCGCGCGTCTGGATGAACGCATCGTCGGCGACCATCTACCGCCATGCGCTCAACCGGGACATGGACGAGGCGGCGGGCGAAATTGGCGGCAACGAGTGGATCGGCGATGGAATCTGGCGGCGGCGCGCGCCGGAGAAGTGGAACTGGACCGTCAGGCTGGTGAAAGATTGGGAGACCGCGCTCTTCAGCTCCGCGGACGGCGCGCCGATCGAGACGCCGCGCACGCGCAAGATCGCGCTTCGTACCTCGCTGGTGATGAGCCCCGCGCCGGGCAGCACCTTTGCCGTGCTGTCATACCTGGCGCGCGCCGGCCTGGGCGGAACGCAGGGCAACGGGCGGCAGTATGTGTCCTGGATGCACGAGGCCGACTTTGCGCGCGCCGTGGAGTTCCTCATCGAGCACGAAGAGATCGAGGGGCAGGTGAACATGGCCGCGCCCGCCCCGCTTCCCAACCGCGAGTTCATGGCTGCCCTGCGCGAAGCCTGGAACAGGCCCAACGGCCTGCCCGCGCCCGCGCCGCTGATCGCGCTGGGGTCGTTTTTGATGCGCAGCGAGCCGGAGCTGGTGCTCAAAAGCCGGCGCGTGGTTCCGGGGCGGCTCTTGCAGGCGGGTTTTGAGTTCCAGTTTCCAGAGTGGCCCGAAGCGGCTGAAGACCTGGTGAGGCGCTGGCGGGCGAGAGACGCTTGAAAAGCCTACACGGACGCCGGTCGCCGATCCGTGGCTCCTGATCGCTGTCACTGTTCCTTGGGCGTAATGTCCGTCACCGGCAAATCCCAGTGTGCGAGCAGAATCTCGAACCTCCGCTGCTCCTCTTTTTGATATGTCTCCTGGTCGGGCCAGAGCTGCTTGATGAAGGTCTCTTCGTCGGGGTTCGTCGTCGTGGCCAAGGTCGAGTTCTTGTAGACGATGGTCACGCGGTAGTCCCAGCGCTCATCCTCCATCGTGTGGTAGGCCGGCGACTCGATCTTGAGCGAGAGGATGCGGCCCGTGGACTGGATTTTCTTGAGCAGCGGCCAGTGGTTCTTGAGAAACAGGTTGAGAAACTCCTGCTGGTGACCCCACTGGCACTTGTAGTAGTACTCGACGGTGTAGGGCTGGCCGGACGCGCCCTGCGGCGGTGAGCCTTGCGCCACAAGCGGCGCGGCAAACGTGGCGGCGAAAACGGCGGCGAGAACTGCAAAGATAATCCTGCGCATAGAGCCTCCAATCTGAAAGTTCAGGGAACTCCCAAAATATTACTCCTGAGGCAGAGAGGATGCGCGCTGCCGTTTGCAGGCACCGCGAAGGCGAGCTTCCTCGCGGTGGAGCTTATTCTGCCTGGCAGGGCCGCATGTGGGCGCGGAGCCAAGCGGCCAGCTCCTGCTCGGGCATGGAGCCGTCGGCAACAGACAGCATCACGGTCACGGTCTCTGCGTCGCCGGCGGCGAGTTGATAGCCGTTCATAGGCAGGAACACGCCTGCCGCTACGATGAGGGCGGTTCGCTTGTTGCCGTCAAGAAATGCGTGGTTGCGAGCAATACCCACGGCATAGGAGGCCGCTAGATCGGCTAGGTCCGGATTGCCGTAAGCCGCGAGGTGCTGCGGGCGGGCGAGCGCCGAGAGCAGCAGGGATGGGTCCCGTAGGCCGGCCAGGCCGCCGTGTTCCGCGAGCTGCTCGTCGTGAACCGCCAGGGCCACATCTTCAGAGAGCCAGCGCCATGGTTCGCCGCTCACTTTGCAAGCTCCCGCAACGCATTGCGCCGCTCACGCATGAACTTGCGCGCTAACGACATTTGTTCCTCGAATTCGCGATCGTACGGCGTGATGCGAAAGCCGTCGGGGGCTTCGGTGAGAAAGACGGAATCGCCTTTGACGACCTTGAGCCGCGAGAGTACTTCCTTGGGCAGGACAATCCCCGCAGAGCTACCAACGGTTGTAATTTTGAGCTTCACCATCGCAGGCACCTCCTTGGCCTGATTATAACAATAATTAGAATAAAGACTCCGGCGGGCATTTTGGGGCAGTTCATTGGGTCAGAGGCGCTCAGGTGGCACTGTCCTCAGGTGGCACTGTCACTGAGGCCTTTGCCCGAGACGGGCAAGGGTGTCCGTCCTTGAATTCCCGCATCCGCGAGCGGCCGCGCTGTTTCGAGCCGCAAAATCAGGACAGGCGGGGCCCGGCTTGACAGCCCTGCCCGCGAGACGGAAGGATTTTTCTCGGACGGGTTGGAGAGGAATTGTGCGCGGAGTGCGGGTGGGAGGTTACGTGGCTGAGATCGAGCGCGTCACGGGCGCAGTATGCGAGAGAGCCGGGATGGGCGTCGCGTGAGGGCCGGAGAGACGGCTCGGCGGCTGCGCTGGACGATGATCGCGCTGGCGTTTTTCGCCACCATGATCAACTACCTGGACCGGCAGGCGCTTTCGGTGGCGGCGCCGGTGCTGCGGGTGCAGTTTCATATGACCAATGTGGCTTACGGGCAGATTCTGTTCGCGTTCATGCTCGCCTACACCATCATGAACGGCGTGTCGGGCCTGATGATCGACCGGCTGGGCACGCGGGTGGGGTATGCGTTGTTCGTGGCGTGGTGGTCGCTGGCGAACTGCTGCACGCGTTGGCGCGCGGGGCGTTTTCGCTTGGCGTGTTCCGGTTCCTGCTGGGGATGGGCGAGGCCGGCAACTGGCCGGGCGCGGTGAAAGTGGTGGCGGAGTGGTTCCCGGCCGAGGAGCGCTCGCTGGCTTCGGGCATCTTCAACAGCGGCTCGTCATTGGGTGCGATTTTGGCGCCGCCGCTGGTGGCCGTGCTGCTGCTCAAGTTCGGATGGCAATCGGCGTTTCTGGCCGTGGGGTGCCTGGGATTTCTGTGGCTGGCGGTTTGGCTGCCGATGTACCGGTCGCCTGAGCGTGCGGCCAGCGAGCTCGCGCCGCCTCCTCCGCCGCTCAAGGCTCTGCTGCGCACGCGCTTCGTGTGGAGTTTTACGCTGTCGAAGATCTTCATGGACCCAGTGTGGTACTTCTACATCTTTTGGTTTCCGGATTATCTGAACCACGGGCGGCACTTCGACATGGCCGCCATCGGGCGCTACGCGTGGATTCCCTTCCTTGTGGCGGGATTGGGGAGCGCGGGCGGAGGCTTGATTGCGAAGGCGTTTCTGAACTTGGGGATGGACGTGACGGGAGCGCGGAAATGGGCGGTGACTGGGGCCGCGCTGGCGATGACGGCGGCGATTCCGGCGGTGCTTACCGGGTCGGCTGCGCTCTCGATCGGCCTGGTGGCAGTGGCCATGGCGGGCTATACGGCTTCGCTCGCCAACATGCTGGCCATGCCGGCGGATGTGTTCGCCGCCGAGGCGTGTGCGTCGGTTTACGGGCTGGCGAGCATGGGAGCGGGCTTCGGCGGCATGGTGTTCATGCTGCTGACGGGGTGGATGGTCCAGCACTACTCCTATCTGCCCGTGTTTGTGATGTTCGGTTTGTTGCCGCTGGTTTGCGCGGCGATCCTTTGGGCGCTAGTGGGGCCCCTGGAGCAGGCTGTTTGGGCGCGCGGCTGAGGCCGGATCCGAGAGGCCAAAGCATAGGCGCGGGCAAAAAACGGCCCCCGTTTTGAGCGGGGGCCAAGTTGCCTTGGTTCTCTCGCGTTGCGAGAGCTTGATTGGCGGCCTGACGGCGGGGTGGCCGTTGGCGCGGAGCTCAGCCTCGGGGGAGGATGGCCGCGATCTTACTGCTGCTCCGTGCCGGTCGAGGCAGCAGCCCTCTGGGGTGGTGCTGCTGACTGGGCCGCCAAACTGTTTTCCATCAGCCGGATTTGCACGCTGCCCGTTCTGATCCTCTCGGGCGTTCCCGATTCATCGCTGGCGGAGGAAATGGGAGCATTGCCCAGGGCTACGAAGTGCATACGGTAGATGGGAATCTGGTGTTCGATGACGAGGTAGCGCTCGACGGCTTCGGCCAGGCGCTCGGAGGCCTGAATGCCGGCGCTGCCACGCAGCGGGGAGTGGGCATCCATCTCCAGGATGTACCCGTCGCGGCCGGCGATGCCGGCGGCCAGCCCGTCGAGCTGCTCACGAGTCTGGGCCTCCAACACCGGGCTGTCGCCGCGGAACAGGACCGAAAGAGCGGAAACCTGATGGTATTGGTCGAGACCGTTGACGGTGGTGTTTAACTGATTCACGTGTGTAGAGGCCTGTTGGGCGGTGGAATCGGCAGCTTGCGCCTGGTTGCCGGCGGTGGTGGCTGCCTGATTGGCGGAGTCGGCCGAGGACTGGGCCCGCTGGATGCCCGCCTGCGCCCGGCTGTCCACGTCTTTGATGTCGCGCGCGTTCCGGGCGCTCACTTCATCCAGCTCGTCGAGCTGATCGTTGATGGGAGCGAGCCGCTTCTTGACCCACGTTTTGCGGGCGAAGGGGTTGATGCGTCCCCAGAACCCCTCCTTCGGGGCGGGCGGCATCTGCACCTGGGGGAGGGATTGCTGCTGCTCCGCTGAAGAAGAAGGAGAATCGGGGCCAGTGGTTGCTGTCGATGAGGACCCTTGCGCCAAGGCGGGGATTGCAATTGCCGAGGCTAGGATGAGCACTGCGCATGGCCGGAGAAACGCACCCACTACACGATCATGATTGTGATTCTTCATGGTTTTAATCCTCGTGAACCCGGCGGCCACTGACCCCAGGAGGGTGTGCGGGGCGCCTGCCTTTGCTAAGTGCAAGGCCAATGCCAAAGTGCGCTGTCCACGAAGAGATTGCGTATGTTATTGAAAATGCTTTGGATTGCCGGAAAGCGCGGAACGGGAAATGGACGCGGCGGCGCGTTCTGTGTACGGCCGGTCATGTAAATTTTGCGCGGCCGGGTATTTTCTACCGTGTCAGGTTGGGCGCTGGCGGCTACTTCGTATCCACGTGGACGATGCGGACTTCGGGCATGGTGTCGTTCCAGGTGTCGGCCACAGTGTCGAAGATGAGGCGGAAGTCGTGCCCTTCGCCGGGCTTGAGCGGGGCGGCAGAGACCGCTTCCACATCGACATAAGGCTGGCGCGTGCGGATGAGTTTGAGGGGTTGGGTTACGTTCTGCGCCACTTCGCCGCTGAAGTTGCGGAAGAGCACCTGGACGGTAATTCCGGTTACGGTGCGATTGCCCATGTTGACGACGTGTCCGTCGAGATAGGTGAGTTTGCCGCCCAGGAAGTTGGCTGATTCGCTCATCGAGAGGCCGCTGACGGGTAGATTGGCCGCGTAAGGGTCAAGGGGAGCGTTGATGGGCGTTACCTGGATTTGGCTCTTGCCGTGCTGAAAGACCAAAACCAGGAAGACCGCAGCCACCACGACGGTGGCGGCGGCCACCGCCAGTGGCATCCAGTTGCGCTCCCTGGGCGCGGCGGGACGCACAAGCTGCGGGCCTTGATTCACGTGCCGATTGTACACCCGTTACCGAAGGAATACACCGGCCTCCTGAAGTGGGGCCGGTAGGCCCAGGATTCCGTGGCAGGGGACGATAGAGAAGACAGGATCGGAAGAGAAGACAGGTGCGGGCAATCTGCTTGGGAGCGGTTTTTCCTCGCGTCTTTAGTAGGCGGATTTTTTCGGCATCCCAGACGGGAATTCAGCGTCTAAGGAGCAAAGATCGACCTCGGATGACGCGGGGGAGGGTAGCAACCGCAGCAGCCGGAGACGCAAACTACTCGTAACTTCTGCCGAAAGGCATGGAAAGGCGGCCAACGATGCAACCCTCCTTCCAAACCGCATCCGCCCCCCAGCTCACGCCGGCTGGCGGGCCTCGGGCGCCTCGCCAAACCGCGGATATCGTATACCGGGGAATGACCATCGCGGCGATCCTGCTGGTGCTGGGAAGCCTTTGGGCGTTCTGAGGCCGGAGCGGTGAGCCCGCGAACGGCTTACAGCGTCTTCGATTCTGCCCTTTACAGAAGCCATATAGTCCAGTCGCTTTTTCCTTAAGAATAAGCCGCCTCGCACAATGCTGCAATGTCAACAAGTGAAGCGAAAACGCTCTAGTAGCCGGCTACGGCGCCTGTGGTCTGTGTGCCGCCCGGAACAGGGCGGCAATGTGCCACGCGATGGTGGCGAAGATGGCTACCAGAGCCAGCGGCATGAGCGCAGACGGAAGGCCGCGGGCCAAATGGCCGGCCACGCGAATCGTGAACCATTGAATCGCAGCAAACAGGCAGGCCAGTTCCATCTTGAGCCAGGCAATCATGGCCAGGGCTACCGCCTCAAGCCGGGGACGATTCTGCGGCGTGACGCGCACCGAGTAGTTGAACGCCGATGGATGGCGCGCCACCACGGTCATGAGCACATAGAGGCCCAGGGCGAGAGCGGGAAGAACCAGAAGCGTGGCGGAAGGGCCCCAGGCATTGGGATGGCCGTCTACCCCGAAGTGGGTGGGAATGCGGCCGGGCAGACGGTGGGGACCATAAAGGGCGCGGAGGGTGATGAAGACCAGCAGCGCCAGCGCGCACAGGCCGGCGGCTTCAAGATACTTGCGCATAAGCTCCTTTCGCGGGCTGGTTGTATCGAAACGATACAGCGAGGGCGGGGAGCTGCGCTATCGCGGATCTCAAACGCGAGCGCCGGGCGCCCAAGTGTATCGAAACGATACAACTGGCCCGAACGCCGGTTTCAGCCGAAGCGGGCGCGCTTGATGTTGGTCTGACGGACGTCCTTACCGGTCATCTCCACGCGAATGCACATCTCGGCCAGTCGCGACAACATGCGATCGCCGATGCGGTCGCCGAGGGTGGGTTCGCGTGCAGCCCGCTCGGCGTCGGTTCGGGCGCCGTTGCCGGCGGGCAGGTCGGGGTAGTTGGTGGTGATGATGGTCGAGAGCCGGTCGTTGTAGCGCGTGTTCAGGATCAGGGCTACGGTGTCCCAGACCCACTCATTGGGCTTTTGGGCGCCCAGGTCGTCGAGCACCAGCACCTCGGCCGCAAAGACCGGCTTGAGCAACTCCAGTTCCGTGGTCTGAACCTGGGTGTTGTAGCTGTTCTGAATGTTCTTGAGCAGCTCGCGGTAGTCGCAGAAGAGGCCGCGGACGCCGCGCTCGCGAATGAGGCGCTGTAGAACGCCAACGGCGAGATGGGTCTTGCCAACGCCGATGGAGCCGGTGAAGAGCAGTCCCTTGTGGGCGGTGTCGACGGGGTAGGCCTCGACAAATTTGCGCGCCGTTTGCAGGGCCTCGCCCAGGGAGCGGTGCGCGCCGTGAAAGGAGGGGTCGAATGCGTCGAGGGAGCAGTCGCGGTAGCGCCCGGGGATGCGGGCAGCGGCGATGCGGCGCTCCTCGCGCTCCATCTCCTGGCACTCGCAAGGGCGCGAAACCCATTTGCCGGCCCCGTCGACCACACGCACCAATCCCACTCCATCGCAAATCGGGCATACAGTCATCTGAAATCCAGCGTAGCGCAGGCGGGCCGGGAGCGGGTCTGTGCGTTGCCTACACCAAATGGTGGAAAAGCCGAAGGCCGCCGCCGCGGTTCCGGCGCTTACCCCAGCGCGTCTGCCTATTTGCTTAAGGGCGCGATCAGCCTCGAAGGGCCGGGCCTGAACTCCCGTTCGAGCATCGACGTGGCAAGAATGGTCAACTTCGGTCCGGGAGCCACGAACGAGGAACCCGTTCAGGTGAAGATTGAAGAGGAACAGATGACAGACACGGGGTTGATGCTAGCGCCCTGTTCGATGGAGGTGCTGCAGTGGATGGAATAGGTGCATAGATACAAGTTAAAAATCAACAGAAACTGAGCGCCGGCCAGCAATATGGGATGTGAAAATTTCTCCATCACATCTAAAGTAACTCATAGCGGTTACCATTTCTCTGTCGTACTCGAATCAAAAGACTTGCAACTTAAGTCTTGCGCTTCCACGTTTGCGCCATTGCTCAAAGAGGTTCAAGCGGTTAGCTTCTAAGTCATCAGTCCGCCCAGACTGATTTATAAATTATCGAACCGGCACATTCCCGTGGCTGGGCGGAATGTCATGGTGACGAGGTGGCCGTGAACGAGATGGATCCAAGGCTTTACTCCAGCTCCGATGTCGAGCAGGTTCTGGGATTTGCGCCCATGGGGCAGCTGCCCGATTTCACTAAAGTTTCGGACGAAGTGGCGGAGGAACATTGGCAGCGGCTTTCGGCGGCGATGGAGCATGCCCGCAAGCAGGCCCAACTGAAGAGTTATATCTTTACTGGGACCGCCCCCGGCACAGGCGTAACCACGGTCGTGTCCAGGGTGAGAGATACTTTGGAGGCCATGGGCAGACCGGCGGTGGTGGTGAACGCCAGCGAAATTCCGCCGCAGACGGCTGGCGCCTCCGGGACGCAAGAGCCACAGGCCCAGGCCAATAGCGAACAGGGCAGCCGGTCGACCGCTCTGCTGCGGCAGGTGTCGCAACAGGCCGGGATGAAGGACGAGAGCTTAGTGCTCATCGATGCCGCGCCGCTGGAGATTTCGGCGGAAACTGAGTATCTGGCCCGTTTTGCCGATTGCGTCATCGTAGTGATTGAGGCAGGCGTGACCACCCGCGCAGAACTGCGCGCGGTAGTGCAGATTCTTCAGCGGCTCAACGTGGGGACGGCGGGATTCGTGTTAAACCGAATGAGACTCGCAAAGGCTGAACCGGCCTTCCGCCAGTCCGTCAGCGCCATGGAGAGGCGTCTCCGCGCCCAGGGCCGGTCCACGGCAGGCCGAACCGCCGGAGGCCCCCTCCTCGAGGAAGAATCATCGCCGGCCGCTGAGCAAGAGATTCGGGAAGCTGCCGCGGTGGCGCCGCCGGAACCGGCCGTAACGGCGCCCGTAGCTGCAACCCGCCGCGCCGCTCCCGCGGAACCGGAATGGGCTGGCATTGCCGCCGCGCCGGCGCCGCTGCCGCCGCCTGCGGTAAGAGCGCCCAGGGTGCAGAAAGCTCCGCCGCCCGTACCCGAGCCGGATTCGGACATCCCCTGGTGGCTCTCCGAGACTTACCGGCAACCGTCCGCGCCTGCCGCCAGGAGACTCTGGCAACCGGTAAAGACGAGCCTAGCGAGAGGCGCTGGCGCGCAAGACGCGCAGCAACCGGCTCCGGAAGAGGCTTCTGGCGCGGCCACGTCGCGTCTGAGCCCCCTCAGAGACATCTTCTTCTCGCGCGGCAGCAACGATCTGAATCGAGCGAATGAAGCGGTTGCGAAGGACGAGGAGACCGTATCGCCTGAAATCGAGCCCCACCGTCCGGCCCAGGCCCACGTTTTTGTGCCTACTCCCGAGCCCCTGCCAGCCGCAGACGCCTCGCCACGAGCTGTGATCGCGGCGCCGGAGTCTCTTCCTCCCAAGCCCGCGGCCCCCTTGATAGGCAGAGGACACGCATGGGAGAACGAGCAGCCGGCTCGCCTCGACCGCCGGGAGGTCTTAGACGAGGTGGCGATTCTGCCCTCCTGGCGCGGCCAATACAGTAGAAAGGATTGACCGCCGCATGCGCACGCATGCTGGCGCCGGGCCAGCTTGCGCCACAGCTTTCGCGGTAGAAGCGGCTGCGGTCTACGGAAAGATGCGATCCTATAGGGCTTCTCGAGCAGGGTGCAGAACCAAGCCACGGCCATCAGTGGCATTTTCCTCAACAAAATGCCATCTGCCCCAGCGGAAATGCGCCCAACGCTGCACGGGAATAGAGGAACCGCCGCCATGATTCTGCACTCCACCTAAGGAAAAGCCGAACCCGTGTTTGGGCTGATCCGGCGCCCAACGACCCTGCTGAAAGCCCCGTTTTTTTAAGGATGCCGATGCCGTAGTGCGCCTTCTCATGAAGGCGTGGAAATCTCCGCGTTAGTAATTGCAAGTTTTACAGTAATTTTCCGGTCTTTTTCCTGGTCTGAAGCCCTGTCTGATTGCTGAAAAATAATGGTTGCGGAGCAGCCAAGAGGCTTTACAACGGCTTTCGGCTGGGCTTACCATAGGCGCAACATCGTGATCCCGATCACGCCGCGATGGTTCTCAAGAGTTTGTATAAGTTGATAGCGATCCGATAAAAGGACCTTTATCCGGAGGGTTGGCCATGTCGGAGATGGAAGATCTCAATAAGAATGAAGGCACAACCGGCGCCATCACCAGGCGCCGCTTCATTATGGGCGTCATCGCCGGCGGGGCCGTGGTGGGCGCCGCGAGCTACCGGTTTTTGGCCCCCGGCAGCCCTAAGCCGTGGCCTTCAGCAAGCGCGGGCGAACGGCTGATCACCCTCAACGTGAACGGCAAGCTGCGGCGCGTGGATGTGATGAAGCAGGAAACCCTGGCCGATACCCTGCGCTACAAACTCGGTCTCACGGGCACGAAGGTGGCCTGCGACCGGGCGGAGTGCGGATCCTGCACCGTTCTCCTCGACGGCGTCCCGTACTATGGCTGTTCGGTGTTGACGCACACGGTGCGCAACCGCAAGGTGACCACCATCGAGGGACTGGCGGCAGCCGACGGCACGCTGCACCCGGTGCAAAAAGGGATTGTGGACGAGCAGGGATTCCAGTGCGCCTATTGCATGTCCGGCTTCGCGATGGTCGCGGTGGGTTATTTGCAGAAGCATCCCAATCCCACGCGCGCGGAGATGGCGTACGGCGTCTCAGGCAATCTGTGCCGTTGCCAGGACTACAAAAAAATCCTCGACGCGCTGATGCGCGGCGCAGAGTACATGAGGAGGGCATGAGATGGCGGCAATTGAATTAACCAATGCCGAAAACGAGAAGCCGCGCCCCTTCGGCACGGGCTACAAGCTGATCGGGCACGATTACTCCACTAACGAGATGGTGGCGAAGGTGACCGGCCAGTCGAAATATGCCGAGGATTTCCGCGCCCAGGGCATGTTGTTCTGCCGCCTGGCGCTCAGTCCCATGCCTCATGCGCGTGTGAAGCGCATCAACGCCGAAAAGGCGCTGGCCATGCCCGGCGTGATGGGCATCCTGACGCCGGCCGAAATTCCCGGCCACGCTGCTTATATGAACGACAACGGGGTCATGATCACGCCAGACAAATGGGGCGAACTGGCGCTGGCGGATGAGCCGATGTACCAGGGTGAGCCGATTTTTGCCGTGGCCGCCGTGGATGAGCTGACCGCGGCGAATGCCATCGAAGCGATCGAGGTCGAGATGGAGCCGCTGCCTTTCAACGTCGATCCGCTGGACAGCTTGCGCCCCGGCAGCGCCAACGCGCGCGAAGAGGGCAACGTGTGGACATTTGAGCCGGGCAAAGGCCCGAAGCTCATCAACTTAAAGTGGACCGACGAGGACTTTGCCGCGGGAAAGGAAGGCCAGCTGCCCATGGGCCACGCGCCCGACGAGTGGTCCTACGGCGATCTGGACGCCGGCTTCAAGGATGCCGCGCTGGTGCTCGACGAGACCTTTTCGACCGAAGATGTGAGCCACCAGTGCCTGGAGCCGCGCAGCACCATGGCCTTCTGGCAGAACGGCAAGCTCTTTTTGTACACCGGCACGCAGAGCACCATGCTGACCGTTCCCGCCATCGCACGCTGGATGCACATGCCGGAAGACAGGGTCGTCTTCATCAGCGAATACACGGGCGGCGGATTCGGTAGCAAGATCACCGGGGCGCTGACCCTGGTGATTCCCGCGCTGCTCTCGAAGAAGCTCAACAACGTGCCGGTGTTGATGCGCATCAGCCGCGAAGATGAGCATTTCATCGGGCGCGCGCGGCCGGGCATCCGGGCTCGCACCAAGGTCGGTTTCGCCAAGGACGGCCGGATCACGGCATTGGATATGTTCCTGGTCTCCGACGCGGGCTCCTACGGGTCGAACGGCGACGGCGCGGCTTGCGGCCAAACTACATCGCTCTTGTATCAGCCGCCCGCCATGCGCTGGCGCAATGTTACGGTGGCCACCAACACCATTCCGCGCAGCGCCCAGAGCGCGCCGGGCGGCATGCAGGCCATCGGAATCATCGAGCCCATCCTTTCGAAGGCCGCGCGCAAGCTGGGCGTCGATCAAGTGGCGCTGCGCCGCGTGAACTGCCCCGAGGGCAAAGCGGAATACGGCCCGCCCAATCCGCGCACCGGTAAGCGCCCCTACACCACGAGCTGCTTCCTGAAGCAGGCCCTGGACGAAGGCGCCAAGCAGTTCAATTGGAGCCAACGGGTGGCGCGGCCCAAGCGCAGCGGGACCAAGGTGCGCGGCGTGGGCGTGTCGCTGAGCTGCTACCACGCCGGGAGCATCGGCTTCGACGGCTTGATCGTCATCACCCCTAGGGGCCGCGTCCAAATTCAAACCGGCATTGGCAACCTGGGCACCGAAGCCTTCATCGACGTGCACCGCGCCACCGCCGAGGTTCTCAATGTGCCCTGGGAGGCGGTTGACGTCGTCTGGGGCGACACCTCGAAGCACCTTCCGTACACCTGCGACTCCGGCGGCAGCCAGACCATCCACGCCATGACCCGCGCTGGACATGCCGTGGGCCTGGAATGCGTGCAGAGACTCAAGGAGGTCGCCGCCAATGCCTTGGGCGGACAAGCGGAGGAGTACGAGGTCGCCGATCTGCGCGTTTCGCGCCAGGGCGGCGGCGCAAGCATGAGCTTCGCGCAGGCGGCCCAGCACGCGATCAAAATGGGGGGCATCTACGACGGGCACCAAGTGAATCCCCAAGTGAATCCCTATACCAAAAACTCTGTTGCCGCGTTGGCCGGTCAGGGCCTGGTGGCCTCGGCAAAAGACACTTACAAGCATGACGGCGATGATTACTCCTTTGTGGCCTGCTTTGCTGAGGTCGAGGTGGACCTGGAAACCGGCAAGTATTACGTCACTGACTACCTTGGCTATGCTGACGTGGGCACGGTGATCCATCCGGCGGCGCTGGGCGGCCAGGTCCTTGGCCGTTCCGTGCTGGGCATCGCCCACGCCATCGGCCAGAAGTGGGTCATCGATCCCCAGTACGGCGTCAACCTCGCCGAACGGTTTTACTCCAACCACCCCCCGACCATCTTGGATGTGCCCGTGGATATGAAATGGAACGCGGTCAACATTCCCGATCCGGAGACGCCAGTGGGCGCGCGGGGATGCGGCGAGCCGCCCGTGGGCGGCGGATGCTCGTCCATCACCGGCGCTCTTTCCGACGCGCTGGGCGACAACATCTTCCAGCGCCTGCCCGTATACTGCGACACCATTCTGACGTCCTATGAAGCCGGACGCCCGATGCAAAATCCTTTTCTGGCCCACATCTGACGAGGATGTGAAACGGAGATAGTTATGGCGGTATTTCGAGACATCATGCCCGCTTTCGATTTGCTTCAGCCCGATTCCGTGGCGGAAGCGCAGAGGCTATTGGCCGATAACGGCAGCGACGCCTGGGTGATGGCGGGCGGAATGGACAGCTTTGACTGGCTCAAGGACCGCATCAGAAAGCCGCGCGTGCTGGTGGACCTGAGCGGGATCGACGAGCTGAAGGGCGTCCGCGCCACCGGGGATGGCGGCATCGAGATCGGGGCCATGACCACGCTGACCGAAATCGCCGAGCACCCGCTGGTGAAGAAGAGTTACGGGCTGCTGGCCGACGCCGTGGAGCACGTGGCTTCGCCGCAGATCCGCAACCAGGGGACGCTGGGCGGCAATGTGTCGCAGGATACGCGCTGCTGGTACTACCGGGGCGGCTGGCCCTGCTACCGCGCCGGCGGCGAAACCTGCTTCGCAGATACGCCCGTAGGCCGCAACCGCGAGCACGCCATCTTCGGCGCCGACCGCTGCGTGGCCGTGCATCCCTCCGACTCCGCGCCCGCGCTCATCGCGCTCGACGCCAAGTTCGTGATCCGCAACTCCAAGGGCGAGCGCACGGTGGATGCCGAGGACTACTTCATCGGGCCGAACGTGGACATCACCAGGCTGCACATTCTCCAGCCAGGCGACTTGCTCACCGCCATCCGCATTCCGCCGGCGTGGGCCGGCCAAAAGTTCTACTTCGAGAAGATCCGCGACCGCAACGTCTGGGATTTCCCCCTGATCAACGTGGCCTCGGCCATGGAGCTATCGGGAAGCACCATCCAGCGCATCCGCATCGCCGTCAACGCCGTCGCTCCCACTCCACAGCGGCTGAAGGCCGTGGAAGCCGCGGTGGTGGGCAAGCCGGCCAACGCGGACACCGGGGAAATGGCGGGTAAGCTGGCTGTGCAAGGCGCGGTTCCGCTGCAGTTCAACGCATATAAGATCCCGTTGATGCGAAATCTCGTGAAGCGCGCCATCGGCGGCGTCGAGGAGGCAACATGGGCGTCATAAACTGGATGACCAGTCCGTGGGGGCAGTCGGTTCCGCAACACGTAGGGTGGTATCTGGTCGGGGTGGCGATCATCGCGGGGTTCTTCTTCATGATCGTACACGCTCTTTACGTGGGTTTCGTCGCGCCCCATAAGGTGTTTGCGAAGAACCAGCCTCCCGTTGCGCCTGGCAGGGTTCCCGAGCGCGTTCCCCGGCATTCGCTGGCGGCGCGCATCTTTCACTGGGTGATGGCTGCGTCCATGTTCACGCTGCTGTTCACGGCCTTTCTGCCGGAAGCGGGCGTGCACTTCAACTGGGTGCTCTACCACTGGATCGCCGGCGTCGTTTTCACCATCTCCATCGTGTTCCATATCGTCCACTCGTTCATGATGGACCCGTGGTCGATCTGGCCGGACAAGACGGACCTGCGCGACATGATGCGCAGGCTGACCCGCTTCTGGGGCAAGCCCGCGCCGCCGCCAGAGCGCTTCTCCAAGTACCCGCTGGAGAACAAGCTCTATCATCTCTCCGTCCTGCTTGCCGGTCTGGCCGTCATCGGCACCGGCGTGTTCATGTTGAAGCGCATCGAGACTCCTTTGTTCACGCGCAATCCATACATCTTCGGCGACATGACCTGGGGCCTGATGTACCTCCTCCACGGGCTGGCCGGAGTGGGGCTGGTGGCGCTGATCATGATGCACGTCTACATGGGGTTGCGGCCGGAGAAAATGCCCATCACCAAGTCCATGATCTTCGGCTGGATGAGCCGCGATTTCTATCTCGAAGAACACGATCCTGCGCGCTGGGCCGCTGGCCAGGCGCCGGCATCTCAGGAGAAGCGGGGTTTGGCTGCAAGCGATGCCGACT
The DNA here is from genome assembly GCA_963808795.1 of uncultured Acidobacteriota bacterium. Classification (GTDB taxonomy): domain Bacteria; phylum Acidobacteriota; class Terriglobia; order Terriglobales; family Acidobacteriaceae; genus Telmatobacter. The sequence goes on along the minus strand of CAWEGL010000017.1, from coordinate 9,252 downwards.
GAGATCGAATTACGCTGCGAGACCATCGAAGAGTGCTACGAGTTCACGCTTTCCTACGCCGCGCGGGGGCTTTCGAGCGACGCGGGCAGCGACGCGGGGCGCCAGATTCGCCAGCACCTGACTCTCGCCGCCACGGCGATACGCGACCTGAAGGCCTGTTGCGCGGCGGCCGTCGGCAAGGAGCAGCTCGCGCCGCGCGAAAAGTACGAGGCATTCTTCGCGGTGCTGGCGCGGGACGCCGAAACCGCGGCCGCGGCCGTCGAGCTGGTGCTGGCCCAGCCCGTCATCAGCTCGCAACTCATCGACAACCTCAACGCCTCCATTCACCTTCGCGCTTTGCTGACCGACCTGTTCCTGGTGACGGAGATTTTCGCACTGCGGCAGACGGCGCAAGCCAAGGCGCTGGCTTCGACGCTGGCTCCGACGCTGGGTCCGAATTGATCCGCGTTGCCAGTGCGGGGGCATAGGCGGGCCGGATGTATTCTCCTCGGCTTCTCGACCACTTTGAGCATCCGCGCAACGCCGGAACGGTCGCCGGCCCGGACGCTTCCATCCAGATTCAGAATCCCGCCTGCGGCGATGTGCTCAAGCTGACGCTGAAGCTCGTTGACGGCTGTATTGAAGACATTCGCTTCCTGGCCAAAGGCTGCGTTCCGGCAATCGCCTGCGCCTCCGCGCTCACCGAGCTGGTGCGGGGCAAAACGGCCGCGGAAGCGCGCGCGCTGCGCCGGGAAGAACTGATCGGCGCGGTGGGCGGGTTGCCGCCCGCCTCCGCGCACGCCAGCCACCTGGCGCTGGACGCGCTGGCCGCGGCGCTCGATCAACTGAAAAACTAAATGGAGTGCGGCTGCGCGGAGGCTCGCGCCGTGAGCGCGGCGTACTCTTCCGGCGTGTTCACATCCACGCTCATAAACGGGTCTGGAACCGCGACGTACTCGATGGAGGCCGCGTGCGCGCGTTGGATCTCTCGCGCGTTGCTTGTGGCGGGAGCGGCGAGGAAGGCGTCGATCAGCGCGCGGCTGGCCACCAGCGGATGGCCGTGGCGGCCATGGCTCTCCGGCGCCACGGCCCATTTGCCCCGCGCCAGCGCCTTCTCGAACGATGCGCACAGCAGCTCCAGAGCCTGTGCGCTCAAGGGCGGGCAATCGACGGGCGTGATGATCGCGGCATCGCAGCCGTGATCGAGCGCCGCGCGCAACCCCACCTGCATGGAGCTGAACTGGCCGCGCTCGGGGGTGGGATTGCGCACCAGCGCGACGCCGCACGCGGCCGCGGCGGGCGCAAGGTTGCCAGCGTTCTTGCCGGCGACGGCGATTACCGCCTGAACGAAGGGCTTGAGAGCAAGAATGGCCGCGGAAAGCATGGTTTGACCGGTGGCAGCGGCGTTGTCCGGCGCGGCTGGAGGCCACGGGAGCAGGGCTTTGTCGCGCCCCATGCGCGACGACTCGCCGGCGGCGAGAATCACTGCGCAAAATTTATGCGCACCGTCCATAGGGGGAGAATAGCAGAGCGCCGGGAGCGCTCTAACTGATCTTTTCGGTTGCGTCGCAGCAGGTCTGGCCGGAAACCTCGGTGTCTTCTCCGGTTGCGGCGGCCCGGTGGCGGCCGGTTTGGAACCAGCTCATGTGCGGCAGCGTGCGCTCGGCGTGGCGGCGCGCCCCGATCAGCTCCGCCACCACGGCCACGGCGATCTCTTCGGGCGTGATAGCGCCGATGTCAAGGCCTACGGGCGAGTGCACGCGGTCGAAGAACTCCGGCTTGAGCCCCTCGGCGGTCAACTCGCGATAGACGGTAATGGCCTTGCGCTTGGAGCCGATCATGCCGATGTAGCGGGCCGGGGTCTGGACCGCCCAGCGCAGCACGCGCATGTCGTCGCGGTGGCCGCGCGTGGCGATCACGATGTAAGAAGACTCGCTGGGCGCGAGGTTCGCCAGGGCCTTGTCGAAGTCCTCGGCAATGACCTGGCGGGCATCGGGAAAGCGCTCTGCGTTGGCGTAGATGTCGCGGTCGTCAGCCACAATGACGTCGAATCCGGCGTTGCGGGCGGCCTTATAGACCTCGTAGGAGACGTGGCCCGCGCCGAAGAGATAGAGCAACGGGGAAGGCAGGACCGGCTCGATGAAGATCTCCAGCGTGCCGCCGCAGACCAGGCCGGTGTCGTATTTGGGGTCCTGGTTAAGGTCGAAGGTGAGGGTGCGCGGTTTCTCCTCGGCGATGACCTCCCGCGCCGCCTGCCATACCTCGGCCTCCACGCAGCCGCCGCCGATGGTGCCGGCGATGGAGCCGTCGTCGCGCACCAGCATCTTGGCGCTTTTGAAGGAGGGGATCGAGCCGCGCGCGTTGACGATGGTGGCCACGGCGCCCTTGCGGCCCTCGCGCTGCACCTTCACGATCTCCTCGTAAATGTCCATGCCTCTCGATTATTGGATTTGCGGCCATCGAAGTCAATGCGCACCCAGCGGCCTGATGTACCCTTTTGTTGGGCTCGGCGACTGTCCGGAATCGAACACTACCGGACCGCAAACGGCCGTTAGCGCACATGTCCCCGGTTGTCACATTCCAGCTAAGTCTTTTGTTTTCAAAAGCGGGAACCGCAGCCATATTGGCTCCGTAGTTGCTATTAAGGTTTGTCAAAGGAATGTCATGGATATCGAACGCCCAGACCTCAAGCGTAAGAAGAAGCGCCGGATGCTGATATGGTCCGGCGCCGCGGTGGTGGTAGTGGCCTTGCTGGCATGGGCGAGTTTCGCGGCTCAAGCCGGCCTCGCCGACGGTAGACCGCTCCACCATCTGGACCGACACAGTCAAGCGCGGAGACCTGACCATCCAGGTGCGCGCTTCGACCGGCACGCTAGTGCCGCGCGAAGACTCGATCGAGCTCATTCCCGCGCAAACCGACGCGACGGTGGTCCGCATCCGCGTTCTGCCCGGCACCAACGTCGGTCCGGACACGGTGATCATGGATCTGGCCGATCCGGAGTTGAACCAGCAGGTGCTCAACGCGCAGTTGGCGCTCAAGGCCGCGGAGGCCGATTACAAGAGCCTGCAAGCCACGCTGGAAAGCTCCTTGATGGACAAGAAGACGGCTGCGGCGGCGGTCGACGCGAGCTATAGCCAGGACCAACTGCAAGCGCAGACCGACAAGCAGCTTTACCAGCTGGGCGTGATCTCCGGTCTGGCTTATACCAAGTCGAAAGACACCGCCGACCAGTTGACCACCCAGCACCAGCTCAGCCAGGAGCAGCTCGCCGTGAACCAGAGGGCGATCCAGGTGCAGCTTGCCTCTGCGCAGACCAAGATCGACCAGGCCAGGGCGCAGCTCGATCTTTATGTGAAGCAGCAGGCGGCGTTGCAAGTGACGGCCGGCATCACCGGCGAGGTGGCGCCGCTGCCCTCGCCGTTGCAGGTGGGCGAACACGTGACCGCGGGAACCTCGCTAGCCCAGGTGATCCAGCTTAACAAGCTCAAGGCCGCGCTGCAGATCCCCGAGACGCAGGCTCACGATATTCAGCTTGGACAGGCGGCGCTGATCGATACGCATAACGGCATCGTTCCCGGCCACGTCAGCCGGATCGATCCCGCGGTTTTGAATGGAACGCGCACGGTGGACGCAAGACTGGAGGGGCCGCTGCCGCCGGGCGCGGTGCCGCAGTTGAGCGTGGACGGCACCATCACCGTGGCGCAACTGCACGACGTGCTCTACGTGGGCCGGCCGGCGCTGGCTAACGACAACTCGACGATCAGCCTGTTCAAGATCGACCCCGATGGCAAAGGCGCCACGCGCGTATCCGTCAAGGTCGGCCGCGCCTCGGTGAATAACATCCAGGTGCTCACGGGGCTGAAGGAAGGCGACACGGTGATTCTTTCTGATATGTCGCGCTACGACAACGTGGACCACATACGGCTGGATTGAACCAGTTTTCAGCCCGGAGCTCACGCTTAACAGAGAAGGGGGATGGAATGGCAACGGACGGCACATTGATTGAAACCGAGGATCTGACCAAGATCTTCTATACCGACGAAGTGGAGACGCATGCGCTCTCCGGCATTCACCTGACCATCAGACGCGGCGAGTATGTGGCCATGTCGGGCCCTTCAGGCTGCGGCAAGTCCACGCTGCTCTCGATTCTGGGCCTGCTGGACACGCCCACGCGGGGCAAGTATCTGCTCAATGGGAATCCGGTCGAGAGCCTGAGCTTCAGCGAACGCTCGCGCATCCGCAACCAGGAGATCGGCTTCATCTTCCAGAGCTTCAACCTCATCGGCGACCTCACCGTGGAGGAGAACGTGGCGCTGCCGCTCACCTATCGTTCCGGAATGGCGGCGGCCGAGCGCAAGCGTCGCGTAAAGGAAGCGCTGGAGCGGGTGAACATGGCGCACCGCATGAAGCACTATCCGGCTCAGCTCTCCGGCGGCCAGCAGCAGCGCGTAGCTGTGGCCCGCGCCCTGGCGGGTTCGCCATCGATCCTGCTGGCTGACGAACCCACCGGCAACCTGGACTCCAAGAACGGCGAGGCCGTGATGCACCTGCTCGCCGACCTGCACCGCGAGGGCTCGACCATCTGCATGGTCACCCACGATCCCCGCTTCGCCCGCCACGCCCAGCGCGAGGTGCACCTGTTCGACGGCAAGGTGGTTTCAGAGCAGGAACTCAAGAAGCTGGAAGCGGAAGTAGAGGCTTGAGCCATGCTCCTACACGACCTGCAGTATGCCTTGAGGCAGCTTCGCCGCGCGCCGGGATTTGCCTTGACCGTGACGCTCACGCTGGCGCTGAGCGTTGGCGTGGCCACGGCGGTCTTCTGCGTGATCGATACTACGATTCTGCATCCGCTGCCGTACGCGCAGCCTAACCGGATCGTCGCCATTCAGTCTCAGAGCGAAAGCGGCTATCATCAGCCCGCTTCCTGGCCCAGCTTCAAGGATGAGCGCGCGCAGGCCAAGGCTTTCTCGGCGCTGGCGGCTTATTCCGCTTACGGCAAGGTCACAATGGATACGCCGTCGAGCGGGTCGGTACTGCTTCCGAGCGTGCGCTCGTCGGACAATTTTTTCGACGTCTTCGGCGTGCGGCCGCTTCTGGGCCGCACCTACCTGCCCGGCGAAGAGCAGGACGGCCGGAACGACGTAGCCGTGCTGAGTTATGGCGCGTGGCAGAAGTATTTCAACGGCGATCGAAATGTATTGGGCCGGACAATCGCGCTGGACGGCCACGCCGCGACGGTAATTGGAGTAATGCCCGCGGGATTCCGGTTTCCGCTGAATACAATCGACGCAATCTACTTGCCGCGCTTCAGCGATCCCGAGCAGTACTTGCTGAAGGTTCGCGGCGACCATTGGCTGCCGACGGTTGGGCGGGTCAAAGACGGCGTGAGCATTGCGCAGGCGCAGGCTGACCTGACCCAGGTCTTCGCCAACATAGGCAAGGCCTATCCGGACACCGACGGCGGACGCACCGTGCAACTGGAGCCGCTGGCCGAGAGTGTTACGAGCAAGAGCCGCGGGCCGTTATGGACGCTGCTGGGCGCGGTGCTGGCGGTTCTTTTGATCGGCTGCGTGAACGTGGCCGGCCTGCTGCTGGTGCGGGGCGTCAAGCGCGAACGCGAGATGGGCATGCGCGTGGCCGTGGGCGCGGGGCGTGCACGGCTGCTGCGCCAGGTTTTGACGGAAGGCTCGCTGCTGGCCGCATTGGGCGCGGCCGGCGGCGTGCTCGTGGCATGGACCACGCTGCGCCTGATGCGGGTGTTTTTGATTCATGCCCTGCAACGCGGCGCCGACATTCATTTGAATTGGTTGGTGCTGGCAGCCGCGATCGTCGCGGCGGTTGCGGCGGCGCTGATTTCGTCGCTTTATCCGGCGCTGCGGCTATCCGGCATCGATCCCAACCGCGCGCTTAAGGCCGGAGGTAGCGCGGGCACGGGGCGCGCGCAGCACCGGTTGCGCTCGGGTTTCATCGTCACCCAGGTGGCGCTCACCATGGTGCTGCTTTCCGTGGCGGGATTGCTGATCCGCATGGTCACACATTACCGCGACCCCGATCTTGGCTTCGATCCCGCTCACATCCTCACCACGCAGATCAATCTCTCGCCGCTGCGGTACCAGGGCCGCGACCCGCTGGCCGATTTCTACCAGCCGCTCTTCGACCGCGTGGCGCAGATTCCTGGCGTGCGCGCCGTGGGCGCCATCAACATGCTGCCCATCGCAAACTGGGGATCGAACTCCGACATTCAGATCGCCGGGCAGCCGCCCAATCCGCCCAACGAGATACGGCTGGCCGAGGACCGTTTTGTTTCCACCGGCTACTTCAGCGTGTTCGGGATTCCGTTGATCGAGGGCCGGATGCTCTCGCCGGATCTCGACCGTCCTGAAAACGCGGCGCCCACCGTGGTCGTAAACCAAGCCTTTCAAAAGGAGTTCATTCCTGCGGGGCTCGACCCCACGTTACAGCGCATCGAAGGCAACTTACTTTCCGGCGACCCGAAGCAGTGGACGCGGATCGTCGGTGTTGTGGGCAACGTGCGGCAGGACATCTATCAACCACCACTAGCTGAGCAGGACTGGCTGATCAACGAGTTGCCGGCCAATGCTCGCGCCGATATAACGACCAACATGGACCTGGTGCTGCGCTTCGACGGCAGCGCAGCGTCCATCGTTCCGGCGCTGCGCAGCGCGCTTCACAACGTCGATCCCATGGTTCCGTTCATCGCACCCCAAACCATGACCGAAGTCATCTCCGAAACGCTGGTCTTTCAGCGTATGGAGAGCTGGCTCTTCGGCATCTTCGCCGCGCTGGCGCTGGTGCTCGCATTGGTTGGCCTCTACGGCCTGGTCAGTCATGAGGTGGAGCAGGCCACACACGACATCGGCGTGCGCATGGCGCTGGGGGCCACGCGCGACCGCATCCTCGGCCTGGTGCTCGGCCGCGTGGCGTGGATGCTGGCTGCGGGAGCCGTTGCTGGCCTCGCCCTGACCGTCGCTGCGCGCAGGGTCATCGGCATGGTCATCTACTTCGACGCGCAACGCGAGGCGGGCTGGTTCGGCCTGTTGGCGCTGGCGCTAGTGGCGGCGGGGTTGCTTGCAGCGCTCATTCCCGCGCGGCGCGCCGCTTCCATCGATCCCATGCAGGCACTGCGGATGGAATAAGCCGCTGGCAAGGAGAATCAGCGATGAACACATTCCTTCACGACCTTCAATACGCGCTGCGCCAATTGCGCAAATCGCCGGGGTTTACGCTCACGGCGGTGCTGACGCTGGCTCTGGGCATCGCCGCCAACACCACCATCTTCAGTTGGATCGATTCGACGCTCTTCGACCCCATCCCCGGCGTCGCGCACACCGGCAACATGATCACGCTCCAGCGCGGCGAGCGCAGCGAACATCCCAGTCCCGCCGTTTTCCTATCCCGACTACGTGGACCTGCGCGATGCGCGCCACCTCATTTTCAGGACTGCTGGCCTATCACGACGATTACATGGCCATCACCGGCGCAGACAAGCCCGAGCGCATCTACGGGGCGCTGACCTCGGCCAATTATTTCGAGGTTCTGGGCGTAAGCCCATTCTGGGCAGAACGCTGGCAAATCACCGCAGCCAATGAACGCGCCGGCGCGCCTGAGGCGGTGCTGGGCTACGATCTGTGGCAACACCGCTTTGGCGGCGATCCCGCCGATCGTGGGAAAGACCATCCAGATCAATCTTCACACCTACACGATCGTGGGCGTGGCGCCGCGCGGTTTTCATGGGCTGCAAAAGCGGGCTGCGCACCGAGATCTGGCTTCCGCTCGGCATGGACGCGCCAGATCTGGAACTGGAATCCGGACCGACAACCGCGGCGATCCTGGCTTAAGGTGCTGGGCGTGCTTCGCCCCGGCGTCAGCCAGCCGACCAGGCCGAAGCGAACTCAATCTGCTGATGCAGCGCATCGCCGATCGCTACCCGGAGTCGCATCGGGGCGACAACCGGATCTCGCACCGATCCGCTCTGGCGCTCGCCGTTCGGCGCCAACGTTTACCTTGGCGGGACGCTGCCGATTCTGCTGGCGCTGGCCGGCGTTCTGCTGCTGCTGGCCTGCGCCAACGTGGCCAATCTGCTGCTGGTGCGCTCGGTTTCGCGCCGCCGCGGAGTGCGCCATCCGCCTCTCCATGGGAGCGAGCCGCTGGAGGCTTGTCCGCCAGCTTCTGGTCGAGAACCTGCTCGATCGCCCTGGCCGGCGGCGCGGCGGCCCTCGCCGTCACCTTCTGGACGGCCCGCACGCTGGGCTCCTTTCTGCCCGCCACCACTCTTCCCATCGACATCAACGGGAGGGTAGACGGCGCGGTGATGCTGGCCGACGCTTCTGGTTTCCGCGCTCACCGCCGTGGTTTCCGGCGTGGCGCCGGCGCTGCGCGCCTCGGCTCTTTCTCCGGTGACGGTGCTCAAGGACGAGGCGCTCAACACCGCCGGCGGACTGCACAAATCGCGCCTGGCCTCGGGACTGGTGGTGACGCAGGTTGCGCTTTCGCTGACCCTGCTGGCCTGCGCGGGACTGTTTGTGCGCAGCCTCAGAGAAGGCGCAGGAAGCCGATCCCGGCTTCGATCCCAATCACGTCTATCTGGCCTCCTTCGATCTCGATCCCCTGGGCTACTCCGCCGCGCAAGGCCTGGAGTTCGATCGCCAGCTGCTGGCGCGCGTGAAGGCGCTGCCCGGCGTTCAAGCCGCCACGCTGGCCGACTTCTCGCCGCTCAGCTTCACCATCCACTCCGATGGCGTGATGCCGGAGGGCTACATTCCTCGTCCCCATGAATCCATTGAAGTGGACAGAGGCATCGTCGGGCCGGACTACCTGCAAACCATGCGCACGCCGATCCTCGAGGGCCGCGGCTTTACCGCTGGCGACAACGCTCAAGCGCAACCCGTGGCCATCGTCAACCAGGCTTTTGTCAACCGCTATTGGCCGGGCCAGGACGCCATCGGCAAGCGCATTCAGGATGGCAGCCGCTGGTACACGGTGGTGGGCGTGGCGGCCAACGCCAAATATCGCCGCCTGGTGTACGATCCCGCCCCGCTTATCCTTATGCCCCTGTTCGAGCGCTACGATAACGAGCTCATCCTGCATGTGCGCGTGAACGGGGATCCGGCGGCGTTCGATTCTCCCATCGCCGGCACGGTCCACGGTCTCAACCCCAATCTGCCCCTGTTCGACGTGACCACCCTCAAGCAGAACATGCAGATGGGCGACGTCTTTGAGCGCATTGCCGTGGCCTTCGCCGGTTCTTTGGC
>CAWEGL010000016.1:0-57385 GCA_963808795.1 uncultured Acidobacteriota bacterium | reverse complement strand
TGATCACTCGCATATGCATAGTTTTGCGGCCACTTAAGAAAATTTTTGCCCATTCCCCCTCATCGAATTAGCGGGGATACCCATCAAAGCATCTGGCCGCATCGCTGAGATGCGGCCCGAGGTTGTCGCATCGATTCGATCGGAGCCTGGCTTAGGTGCGTGCTATCTCCACCCATTCACGAAAAAAGCGAAAGGATGGGGCACGGAGCTTCTGTGTTGAGGGACACGGGATGTTTGTGCTGCACGGGAACGGGCGAGGAAAACGTCGGGCTACTCGCCGCCGGGGAACTGCTCGCCGGATTTGCCGGCGATGGCGGCGCGCATGAAGTCGATCCAGATGGGCAGCGCGGCGCGGGCGCCGGTTTCCTTGTCACCGAGGGATTCGCGGCTGTCGTAGCCCACCCACACGCCGCAGGTGACGGAGGGCGAAAAGCCCAGGAACCAGGCGTCGGTGAAATCGCTGGTGGTTCCGGTTTTGCCTCCCAGGGGGTAGTCCAATTGCGCGGCCGCGGCCCCTGTGCCGCGCTCAGTGACCGCCCGCAAAAGAACCATCATGGTGCGCGCTGTCTGCTGGCTGATCACCTGGTTGACGGCGCTTGGGTCTTCCCAGAGCGTGATGCCGTCGGCGCTTGAAACCCTGCGAATGAGCCGCGGGGCCACGCGAATGCCGTCGTTGGGAAAGACGGCGTAAGAAGCCACCTGCTGCTCGAGCGGGATGCCGACCGCTCCCAGAGCGATGGGCAGATAGGGAGGGATGTTCGAGGTGACGCCGAATTGATGGGCCGTGTCGATGACCTTCTGAATGCCTACGCGCGCAGCCAGCTTGAGAGCGGGAATGTTGCGCGACTCGGCGAAGGCCGTGGTGAGGGACATGGCGCCCCGGTAATTGTTTTCGAAGTCGTGCGGGCGGTAACTGCCGAAGCTGACCGGCGTATCCATGACGATGTCGGAGGGCTTGAAACCGTCTTCGATGGCCGCGGTGTAGACGTAGGGCTTGAAGCTGGAGCCGACCTGGCGCTCGGCCTCGGTGGCGCGGTTGTATTGGGAGAGGGCGTAGTCGCGCCCGCCCACCATGGCCAGGATGTCGCCGCTGGTGTTGTCGATGGCCAGCAGCGCCCCCTGCGCGCCGGAGTCCTGCTCCAGCGCGGCCCGGCGCGCGCCGCCCTCCGTGGTTGAGGTCAGACGAACGTAGATGATGTCGCCGGGCTTGACCAAGGAGCCGGCGTAGCGGCGGCCGGTCCACGCCCAATCCGAGGGCAGCAGGACGATCTCACTGTTTGCCTTGCCGGGAGGGCCGATGCGGGCGTGAATTTCGAGTGGCAGGACGCGCGTAACCAGCGCGTGCACGTAGCCGCCGGGCACGGATTCGACCGCCCAGTCGGGGTGTCTGTAGCCCTGGAGCGTGGCGCCCTCGGCGAGGACATTTTCGACCTTGCCCGTCCATCCCTTGCGGCGCTCGTAGGCCGCTAGGCCGTCTTCCACAGCGCGGTTGGCTACCTCCTGCAGATCGAGGTCGAGAGTCGTGTCCACGCGCAGTCCGGCTTCGTGCACCTCCGTTGAGCCAAAGCGCTTATCCAGATCCTCGCGCACCTCGTCCTGGAACCAGGGAGCGACCGAGCCCACCGGTTGCGCGATTTGAAGGCCGAGCGGGGCGTTACGCGCCGCCTCAGCCTGGGCGTGCGTAATCACTCCGTCGGACTCCATCTCTGTGAGCACCAGGTTGCGGCGGCGCAGCGCCCGCTGAGGATAGAGGACGGGCGAAAAGGCGACCGGACCCTTGGGCAGGCCGGCGAGCATCGCGGCTTCAGTCAAATTCAGATCCTTGGCGTGCTTGGAAAAGTAATATTCCGAGGCCGCCTCGAAGCCGTAATTTCCGCTGCCCAGGTAGATTTGATTCGCGTAGAGAGTGAAGATCTGTTGCTTGGTGAAGGCGCGCTCGATCTGGATGGCAAGATAGGCCTCCTGAATCTTGCGCTTCATGGTGCGGTCCGAGGAAAGAAAGAGATCGCGGGCCAACTGCATGGTGATCGTCGAAGCGCCCTGGAGGCTGCCGCGGTCGCGCAGGTCGTGCCATAAAGCCCCGCCGACGCGCAAAATGTTGATGCCCCAGTGGGATTCGAAATCCTTGTCCTCAATGGAGATGACGGCCTCGCGCAGGATGGGTGCGAAGCCGTTGTAGCCGACCACCTCACGGCGCTCGAGCGCGAAGGAGCCGATGAGGCGGCCCTTGCGGCCGTACAGATAGGTGATGGTGGAAGGGTGGTACTGCTCAAGCTCGGTGATCTGGGGCAGGTCGGCGGAGTAGACCAGGGTGAGGCCGGCCAGAGAGCCGGTAATGACCGCCAGCACCAAAAGCACAACCAGCGCCGAGCGGCCGGCCAGCTTGCGCCGCAGGTGCGGCGAAACCGGACGAACGTTCCGGGCCCGGCCGCGCGCGCGGCCAGGCGTAGAAAGAGACCGATGGGGGGTGGCAGCCAAACGCTTCAGGCCTCATAGGCATCTATCGCGCCGGTGGCGGAAAGTTGCCTCAGCCTAAGGCTAGCATCGCGCCAATGCACGAAAACGCATCCGCTGCCAACACGTACCACGCCGTGCAAGAGAAGGAAATGAAAACCGGATGGGGAAGTGCATGGCGGCCCAGCACAGGACCGCGCCGGCGAACAAAATCAGAGCGGTTTCGCTTCACTTGTTGACATTGCAGCATTGCGTCCGCCGCGGCGGACGGCTTTTTCTTAAGGAAAAAGCCGCTCGGCTGTATGGTTTCTGTAAAAAGCAGAATCGAAACCGTTGTAGCCGGCAATCAAGCGGCTTTTGGGGCCTTCAGCAGGTCCAGCGCCTTGTCCAGAATATCGTCGGTATTGGAGGGCGGGGCCTGGAATCCGTTTTCTGCGCTGGGCTGGCTGACGGCTACGGTGGGCGTAACGGCGTTGTCCTCAATCTTGTTGCCATCGGGGCTCTCGTATTTGGCCACCGTCAGTACCAGCGCGGCGCCATCGGGCAGCACGAACGTCCTTTGCACTGAAGCGTCGCCGAAGGTGCGCTCGCCCACCAGATCGCCGCGTTGATGGTCCTTGATGGCGGCGGCGGCCAGCTCGGCCGCGCCGTAGGTGCCGCCATTCACCAGCACAGCCAGAGGCGCATCGGTGAGGAACTTTGCCGGGTCCGCAGTAAAGGTCTGGAGTGGAAATTTCTGGCCCTCGAGCATGGCCAGGGTTCCCTGCTTGATGAAGAAGTTGGCCAGGCGCAACCCTTGTTGCATGTCGCTGCCGGAGGTGTCGCGCAGATCGAGCACAATCTTGCGCCCCTTGCCTGCCGTCGTGATCTGGGCGGCGACTTCGTCTACGCGGGCCGCGGTGATCACTCCTGGCTTGAGGTAAAGAATGGTGGAGCTGTCATACTCCTGCTCGCCGAGCGGCGGAGGGGCAAGCACAGTGCGCGTGAGCTTGATCTCGTCCGGCTCCGGCTTGAAGGGGCGGATCACCGAGAGGTCCACCGTGGTTGCAGGCTGGCCCTCGAGCATCAAGCGGAGCACGGCCGGCGAGATGTTGTGCGTCGATTGTCCGGCGATGGCTTCAATCACGTCGCCGTCCTCCAGGTGCGCCTGGCCGGCGGGCGAACCCGGCAGCACGTTCACCACCGTGGCGTAGCCGTAACGCTTGGAAACCGTGATCCCCACCCGCGCGGCGCTAGCCGAGGGACGTTCCTTATAGATCTTGTATTCGGCCGGCGTAAGATAGCTGGAATCGGCGTCGAGCGACTCCAACAGCCCGTGCAGAGCGCCCGTGGTGACGTCGCCGAGGTTGGGCGTGGTAACGTAGTCGCTTTGGATCTTCTGGAGGACCTCGGCATAGACCCGCATCTCGTGGTAGGCGCCGTCCTGCTCGCCGCTGGCATGAACGCCAAACCATCCGAACCCGCCCAGGACAAATCCCAGGCCGAGCGTGGCCAGGATGGCCACGGAAAGCAAGAAAACAGTACGCTTGAAGATTTGAGACACACACACCACCGGGGACGGCAACAAGGGGAACCGCGCCGCCTGCCTATTAGACGCAATCATAACGCAAGAGGGGTGCGGGCGGCCATGCGCGGGTGGCCACGCGCTCAGGGCGAGGTTACCGGGCGGGGAGCGGCGGCCTGGAGGAGGGTTTGCTCAAAGGCCGGCCAGGAGCAGGAAAAATCCTCTCTGCTGCAGCCCGGTAGAAATACCGGCACACGCTGGGGCGGATCGCTCGCCGTCAGAGTGGACCCCTGGCGCATCTGCTCCAGCGTCTGCGTGGTGAAGTAGACGCGCACGGAATCGTTCCCCGAGGCGCGATTCCTCCAAAGCTCGAAGACCAGCGCGCCTCCCGGCGGCGTGCCGTCGCGGCGTCCGTCGGCGATCCAGTTCAGGTGGAGCAGGCCCGCGACGTTGGCCAGATTGGTGTCGTGCCCGATGAGGAAGAGGGCGCGGCCGGAGGGTTTGGCCAGGGCTCCTGCAACGGGCTTGCCGGTAACGGCCTGTTGGAGCGAGATGCCGATCTGGTGGAGCAGGTTCGCGGCCCCGATTCTGGCGATGGCCGGCGTGCGGTCGTTGAAGTCCTCCGCCGCGGCGTGCAGCGTCATCAGCGAGCGTAGCTTGGCGCCGTCCACGCAGCCCCAGCCTACGTTGGAGGCGCTCATGCCCTGGGTGTACTCGAGCAGCAGGATCTCGGTCAGCGTGGACGCGGTATCGAGCGGACCATGCAGCTTGGCGAGACGATCGCCTTTGCCGGCGGAGAGCGAGGCCGGAATGGCAAAGAGCGAGGTGCGGCTTGTGGGCGTAGCGGAGCCGGCGCCGCAGGTGGCAAGCAGATGGTCGAGCGCGGCGAGCTGCGCGTGGTACGCGGCGGTCAGGTTGGCGGGATTGCCGCCGATGCGGCCGGCGATGGCGGCCACGGATAAAGAAGAGTCGCCGCGGCTTACGCCCGCGGAAAGGGGATGGAAGAGCGGGTCGTGGACACCCTGGGGACGGCCTTCGACCGCAACCGCGCATCCGGGGAACAGTCCTTCGGCGAGCGCCTTGCCGGTCTCGCGGGTGCGCTGGTCGGAGTCGGCGTAGAAGGTGACCCGGCCGGCGTCCGCGCACCCGCTGGCGGAGAGCAGCCCTTCGCCGGCCAGTTGCGCGCGGTCGTAGGCGCCGAACAGCTTCATCAACTCAAAGCCGTGCGCGGTCAGATAGCCGGGCGGCACGTCCCAGGCCGGCCAGCGAGCAGAGGAGTAGCCGTTGTACCTGGCCAGCTTGTCCGTGGGCGAGCGCACCCCGTGGCGGCTGAGATAGACGGCGAAGCGCAACTGGCTGCCGCTATTGGCCGCGCCCGCCGGTTGCTGCGCGGGGCAGGAAAACGTGCAGAAAATCAGAGCCGCACAAAGGAAAGCGGCAAGGCGGCACACGGCACGCTGCATCCTCAAGTCCCTCGGTTTCTGCTTCCATCAAAAAGAATACAGGCCGGCGCAGTGAGAGGCCGCGAGCGCCAGCCTGCCGGTCCGTCCGCTTCTACTTCTCCCGTCCCAGGCTCCAGCGGATGCCACCGGAATAAATCGGGTGATAATACTCGCGCTGGGTCATATGGGTCTTGTCTCCGTTGTAAAAGCCCAAGATCGCGTTATTGGCGTTCTCGTCCGATGCGGTGAAGCTGAATCCTTTCCCGAGGTAGTAACTCGCCTGTGCATCCACCTGGGTGCGCTCAAAATAGTAGTTATCCCCGTTTGGGCCATTGATGGGGCCCTCCTGCGTGGGGTCGACGCCCACGTTCTCCCATCCATAGGAAGCAATATCGGGCCCATCGTAGGAGATGCCGAGGGAGACGGTCGCGCGTTTGGTCACGTAAGTCGGAGTGAGGTTGTAGGAAAACGGCGCCTGGCCTACGAGCGGCGGTACATCCGTGCGGTTGGGCACGCCGTAGCTCCGCGACTCCGTATAAGTCATGTTGGCGTCGATCTGGGCGTCGGACAAGACTCCCGGCAGAAAGGAAAGATGCTGCTGGTAGGCCAGCTCAATGCCTTGAACGTGCGCATGGCCTCCATTCACCGTTTGCGTGAGGAGCACAGTTGGGGTGATCGGATTGGGAAACGTGTTGGGAACGGTTGTCTGGGTTTGAAAGAGGGGCTGGGTAAGGTCTTTGTAGAAGTATCCGGCCTCGATCATGCCCACCGAAGGCAGGAACTTCTCATAGAGGACATCGTAATCGTTGGCGTGTTCCGCAAGCAGCGCCGGATTGCCGATGCTTTCGCGATTCGGAGTCCTTGTCGTGTCCAACGTCTTATAGGGCACGAGGTCGTAGGGGTCGGGCCGGGAGATTCCCCGCCCATACACGGCGCGAATGTCGGAGTTCTGACCGATGTTGTAACGAAACTGGATGCTGGGCATGAAATCGACATAGGAGCCGGTCGCGCTCACGGGCGTTGTGGCGCCGAAGCCGCTCGGATCGGTGTCCGTGGACGCGACGGTAGTCACAAGGTAGCCGGTGTTGGATTCGTTGGTGGCTTCGATGCGCAGCCCGGTTTGCAGATGGTACCTGCTTCCCAGGTCTATGCTATTCATCACGTAGCCCGCCGTAATTCTCTCCTGCAAGTTGTAATTTCCCGAGTCGGAGTTCAGATGGGTGGCTCCCGTATCCAGCGGCATGGCTCCCGGATTTGCAGCCAGCCAATTGGCGATCTCCTCGAAAGAGGTGACCGGGCCCATGTGATAGCTCCCGCCGTAATAGGAGGGGTCTGTAAAGGAGGTCGTGAACATGGTCATCGGCGGGGTCCCGTTGGCGGCGCAGGGGGTGACGCCGCCGCATCGTAAGTGGGTGAGATTGCATACTGCCCCTTATGCGCGTTGCGGACCAGGCCGCCAAACTCGAACGTGGATGCGTGCGTGCCCAGATGGTAGTTGAACCCGACGGAACCGCTAGCCTGCAGATTGAGCTGCGTCGACTGTCCGGTGGTGAGGTTGATGTCTTGAAGGACGTATTGGGAGGGGTCGTAGATCGGATCGTTTTTTGCGCAAGGGAACTGCGGCCGGTAGATGCTGGGGCCTGGAGTTTCAAGGCACGTGCTTCCGAGCGCGTTGTTGGGCAGGTTCGGATCGGTATTCGCGGGCGCGAAGTCCGCGCCGGGGTTACCGGCCGCCCCGCCAAAGCGCGAGCGCGAGACGGCGGCAACCCACTTGATATAGGAGCGGCCGAATATATGATTGCCGCCGAGAATGAAATCGGAGATCAGATAGTTCGGGCGGCGTAAGCTGGTGCTGTAAGTGATGCTGCCATCATTGTTCGTGGTGCCGTCGGGATTCACTGACTGCGGAACAATATCGTAAGTGTACTTCTGGCCGTAGTCCTTGAAGTTCGAGTAGATGCCGTGCACGAACAGGTCGGAGTTCTGCGACAGCTTGTAATCCAGGCTGCCGCCGAAAGCATACCGCGTGTGATTGTAGAAATACTGGTTGAGCGCGATCTCGTTAAAGTAAGGCTCTGTGCCGCCGGTTGGATTGAGGGCCGGCACCGGCTCCACGTCATCGGTGCCGATGTCGTTCAAGTCATAGCTGTAGCTCATCATGAACCCAAAGCGATGTTGCGGGCCGAAGCGCTTGCCGAAGGTCGCGTCATCCCGAATCCACGGCTGGCCGGTGTCGATCGGGTTCCAACCGCCCAGGCTTTCAAGATCGAGCACGGGGTGGCTGCTGGTGGCCTGCCTCATATTCAGGTTCACCGAGCCGCCGATGGCGTCTGCGTCCTGGTTGGCAGAGAGCGTCTTGTTAATCTCGACTGCTCCCACCATATCCCCAGGGATCACCCACAGGTCAACCTGCCGGACCTGCGGATCAGGGCCGGGCACGACGACGCCGTCGAGAGTGGTATTGCTCAGGCGAGGCTCGGTGCCGCGAATCTGCACATACTGCGGTTCGCCCTCGTTGATCTGCACGGTCACGCCCGGCATGCGGCCCAATACGGTGGCGACGCTCTGATTGGGCAGATTCTGGATGGTAGCCGCCGTCATCACGTTGAGAATGTTCTCCGAGGTGCGCAGCTCATTGATGGCGGCGATGTCGCCCTGAAGGTTGGCGCTCACCACCACCTGCTGGCTGGCGGAGCCCACCGTCATGGCTGCATTCGCCAGGGTGTTCGCGCCGGCGGTCACGGTGATGGTGGAAACCGCATTCTTGAAGCCCACGTCGGAGATGGTGACCGTATAAGTGCCCGGCTGCACATTCTGGATCACGAAGTCGCCCTGCGCGTTGGTGGCGGCCACGGTCCCGCCCGGCTGCAGCACAATCTGCGCGCCCGGCAACACCGCGCCGGTGGTGTCCTTGACGGTGCCGCTGACGCTGCCGTTGCCCGTGGTTGCGCTTGAGGCGCTGGCTGCCGGAAGCGGTGCTGCCGGGGCTCCGGTGGCTGCAGCTCCGGAGCTGCCCGCGGCGCTGTTGGGGGAAAGCGCAAAGGCCGGCCAGGAAGTCAACAAGAGGCTGAGCAGCAGCGAACCGGCGTTGCGGACACTCCAAGTGTTTCTTATGAAAGACATTAGATTTCCCTCCCGATAGGATTTCTGCGGACTTGCAGGAATAGAATTCGGGCGCAGTATGGCAGGCGAATCTAAGCGCAATCTAAAAAAAGCTCCGAAATTCGCCATTTTTACCGAACATTCATCTTCCCCGCCTACCATTCGGGGCATGCAGGTTCTGGTGGTCGAAGACAAACGCAGCCTGGCGAGCCACGTGGGCCGCGCGCTGGAAGGCGAGGGCTACCGGGTGACGCTGGCCTACGACGGCGAGCAGGCCCTGCGCCTGGGCAAGACCGGCGCCTACGACGTGATGCTGCTGGACCTGATGCTGCCGCGCATGGACGGATTTACTGTGATTCGCAAGCTGCGCGAGGTAAGGATGCGCACGCAGGCCATCATCGTCTCCGCGCGCGACTCGATGCAGGACATTGTGCGCGGCCTGGATGCGGGTGCGGACGACTATTTGACCAAGCCCTTTGCGCTGGACGTGCTCTTGGCCAAGGTGCGCGCGGCCGCGCGCCGCGTTCTGCCCGCCGCACCCCGGACGCTCGCATTCGAGGACCTGATTTTGCGCCCTCACCAGTATGAGTTGCAGCGCGGAGAGCGCGTGGCGGCGCTGACGCGGACTGAATGCGCCCTGCTGGAGGCCCTGATGCGCCGCGCACGCACGGTGGTTCCTCACGGAGTGCTGATCGAAGCGGGCTGGGAAGCGGACGCCGATGTGAGCCACGACAGCCTGTATGTCTTTATCCGCGCCTTGCGCTCGAAGATCACGCGGGGCGGAGAACCCGAATTGCTGCACACCGTGCGCGGCGTGGGCTATTCGCTGCGGAGCGTGCCGTGCTAGAGCAGTTCCAGAGTTCAATTGCCGTTTCGAGGTTCGTGAAAGGTGGCATTTTCTTCCACCCCACAGACGAAGACCTGTCTGTGGAGCCCCGGCTACCACCCCAGTTAAGGAAAATGCCATGCGGCAGTGTGCATTCCGGGGACAGCAAGTCTGGAACCGCTGAGAGGGGCCGCGCTTCCATCTCGCTGCGCCTCACCGTCTGGTTCGGCGGCATCTTTCTGCTGGGGTGGGTGCTGTTCGGCGCGGCCATGTGGTTCAACCTGAAGAGCACCTTGACGGCGGAGCGCTACCAGACCCTCGCCCGGCGCGAAGACCGGCTGCAAAACCTGTTGCGCGGCACGGAAGGCCAAAGCCTGGCGGCGCGCGCCCAGGACTTCGATGATTTCGCTCGCGCCACGGGACACGGCCTGTCGGAGGTGCTGCGCGCGGACGGAAGCAAAGTCTTTCCATCTCCCTCGCGGGCGGCGCGAAGATTTCCCTGGCCGGCGGTGCGCGGCGGAGACGCGGAGCAGTTCCTGCAAGCCAATGACGCGGGGCTGCCCTACTGGGTGCTGGTGCGCAGGTCCTCGCTTGACGGTCAGCCGGTGTACCTGCTGGCGGCCGCGCCGGAGTCGGGCAATCTGCTGGTGCTGGGGCGGTTCTGGTGGGGCCTGCTGGGCTGGGCGCCGGTGCTGCTCTTGATCTCCTCGGCGGGCGGCTACTGGCTGAGCCGCAAGGCGCTCAAGCCGGTGGACAAGATCACCGTGGCGGCGCGGTCGATCAGCATCCGCAACCTCTCCGAGCGCCTGCCGGTGGCCAAGACGGGCGATGAGCTCGAAAGGCTGGCCGAAACCTGCAACGAGATGCTAAGCCGCCTGGAGTCCTCGGTAAAGCGCATCGAACAGTTCACCGCCGACGCCTCGCACGAGTTGCGCGGGCCGCTCTCGTTTACGCGCACGGCGGCGGAGGTGGCGCTGCGCAATCCGCGCGCCGACGCGGAAAGCCGGCAGGCCTTCGCGGACATTGTCGAGGAGTCGGTGAAGGCTTCGGCGCTACTCGAAGATATGCTCACGCTGGCGCGCGCCGGCGCCGAATCCTGCCACACGGTTCTGGAGCCCGTGAACTTGGCGGAAGTGGTCCAAGAAGCCTGCGATCGGGCACGGCCGCTGGCTGCTGAGCGACGCCTGGTTTTCTCCGCTTCCTTGGGCTCGGCGCGCTGGGTCGAGGTGCTGGGCGATTTTGCGAGCCTGCGCCGGCTGCTCTGGATTCTGCTCGATAACGCGCTGAAATACACCGACGCGCCGGGCCGCATCGACGTGACGCTGAGCGCGGCGGCGGGAGAGGCGACGCTGGTGGTGAACGACAGCGGCATGGGAATCTCCGCGGCCGACCTGCCCCACATCTTCGAGCGCTTTTACCGCGCCGATCCCTCGCGTAGCCAGGTGGAGGGCAGCGGATTGGGGCTGGCCATCGCCAAATGGATCGCCGAGTTCCATCGCGCGCGTCTTTCCGTGGACAGCGAGGAACGCATGGGCACCGTGTTCCGGGTGGTTTTTCCGCGGTTCAACGGATAGCCCGGGCCCCTACGCGCAGAAAGCGGTTCTTGGGAACCAGACCGTGGCCGGTTGGCGGCGAAGCGCGTGCGTGCGCAAGCAAACGCTCGCCGATCGCGCCGCCGCTCACAGCCGGCAGATGAGCAGTTCCCGTTCGTAGATCAACTCCGGGGGCAGGTGATCGTGGAGATCGATGAAGAGCTCCTCGTGGCGGATCACCTCTTTCCGCCATTGGGCGCGATCGACGGTCTGCAACTCGTCGAAGCGCTCGCGCGGCATCTCCAGGCCTTTCCAGTGAATGTCCTGGTAGTAGGGGGTCCAGCCGATGGGGGTTTCCTTGCCCTGGGCGCGGCCGTGCACGCGGTCCACGATCCACTTGAGGATGCGCATGTTTTCGCTGAAGCCGGGCCAGATAAACCTGCCTGCCTCGTCCTTGCGAAACCAGTTGACGTGGAACAGACGCGGGGTGACGGTCAACAGGCGCTGCATTTTGATCCAGTGGCGGAAGTAGTCGCCCATGTGGTAGCCGCAGAAGGGCAGCATGGCCATGGGATCGCGGCGCAGCTTGCCCACCGTGCCCACGGCCGCCGCAGTCATCTCCGAGGCCATGGTGGCGCCCATGTAGACGCCGGCGCTCCAGTTGAAGGCCTGGTAGACGAGGGGCATGGTATCGGAACGGCGGCCGCCGAAGACGATGGCGCCGAGGGGGAAGCCTTCTGGATCTTCCCAGGCGGGATCGATGCTGGGGCACTGCGCGGCGGGCGCGGTGAAGCGGCCGTTGGGATGGGCGGCGGTAGCGCCGGTGCGCGCCCCGATCTCGGGCGTCCACAGATTGCCCTTCCAGTCCAGGCACTCCGCGGGCGGCGCGCTGGTCATGCCTTCCCACCACACGCCGCCATCCAGGGTGAGCGCCACGTTGGTGAAGATGGTGTTGCGGGCCAGCGTGGCCATGGCGTTGGGGTTGGTTTTGGCACTGGTGCCGGGGGCCACGCCGAAGAAGCCGGTTTCGGGATTGATGGCGCGAAGACGGCCGGCGCTGTCGGGGCGTATCCAGGCGATGTCGTCGCCCACGGTCCAAACCTTCCAGCCGTCAAATCCCTTGGGCGGGATGAGCATGGAGAGGTTGGTCTTGCCGCAGGCCGACGGAAACGCGGCGGCGATGTAGGTTTTTTCTCCATCCGGGCTTTCGACGCCCAGGATTAGCATGTGCTCGGCCATCCAGCCCTCGTCGCGCGCCATGTTGGAGGCGATGCGCAGGGCAAAGCACTTCTTGCCCAGCAAGGCGTTGCCGCCGTAGCCGGACCCGTAGGACCAGATCTCGCGGGTTTCAGGGAAGTGGACGATGTACTTCGTATCGTTGCAGGGCCAGGCGACATCGTGCTGGCCGGGAGCGAGCGGCATGCCCACGGAGTGCACGCAAGGAACCACGCGCTTGATGTCCTTGTCTATCTCCTTGAAGACAGGCAGCCCGATGCGCGCCATGATGCGCATGTTGACCACCACGTAGGCCGAGTCAGTGAGCTCGACCCCGATCTGCGCGGCCGGCGAGTCCAGCGGGCCCATGCAAAAGGGCAGCACATACATGGTGCGCCCGCGCATGCAGCCGCGAAACAGATCCTTGAGCTTCCGGCGCATCTGGAAGGGGTCTTCCCAGTTGTTGGTGGGCCCGGCGGCATCGCGGGAGAGCGAGCAGATGAAGGTGCGCTCTTCCACGCGGGCTACGTCGCGGGGATCGGAGCGCGCGTAGTAGCAGCCGGGCCACAGATCCTGGTTCAAGCGCGTGAAAGTGCCTTGCTGTTCGAGCAGCGTGCAGAGCGAGTCGTACTCCTGCTGGGAGCCGTCAACCCAATGGATGGCAGCGGGCCGGGTTAGTTCCGCCATCTTCTCGACCCAACGCACGAGATGCTTGTTGGTGGTGAAAGCAACATCCGATCCTGTGCTGGTTGCCATATTTGCTCCTGGATTTCAGTTTGCGAGTTGCCGGAGGCTCACGCAGCGCGAACGGCGGGGCGGGCTCACCGGGCGGTGCGAAAGACTGAGCCCGGCAACGCCGGGAAGCTACCCCCCGCTATATTCACTTTGCAATGCTCCGGAACACGGCCCGACCGGTCTGCGATTGGTCTCCAAGAAAGAGATTTCTTCGCTTCTGGAACACCCTCGAAAAGCGCCGCAATCGGCGAAATTATCAAGTTTTACGCTAGCATACGCAAGCTTACCGCTGTCAACGCCGCGCAGATTGCGGCCGCTCGCATGGCGCCGCGTTCTCACTGGTGGAGAACGCCCGCTCGCATGCCAGCGAAATCGAGGCAGTTGCCTGCCCGGCGGTGGGCTAATTTGCGAATGGGCCTCCCTCAGAGGCTAAAGCCCGCGTTGATTTTGCGGCCTTTGCAGCACCAATAAATTCGCGCCCTTTCAAAACCGGCCCACTACCGGCCGCCACACCCCGGCTTCGCTCTGCGATACTGTTGAATTATGCCCATCACCGACCTCGAACAGGCGGCGCGGAAGATTGCCGCATTTCTCAACTCCTTGAACAAGCTGGGCGGGATGCGCCTCAAGTACCGCATCATGGCGGGCGATGGCGCGCGCGACCCCGAGGGCCTGGAAGCGCGACAGATTTACGTGGAGCTGGCCGGGCCCGATGTGCCGCTCGTGATTCAGCACAACGGCGAGCTGTTGCGCGCTCTGGAAACCCTGGCCGCGCAGATATTGCGGCTCGATGCACGCGAGCACGACCTGGTCAGCTTCGACGCCGCCAACTTCAAGGCCCTGCGCGCGCAGGAACTGCGCCTGGCCGCTGAAACCGCGGCGGAAAAGGTACGCAGCACAGGCGTTCCCTACAGTTTTCCGCCCATGAACAGCCGGGAGCGACGCCTGCTGCACCTGGCTTGCCGTTCTCTCGAAGGCGTGGAAACGGCCTCGAGCGGCGAGGGCCAGGATCGGTTTCTGGTCGTCTTTCCCGAGGGCAAAGCCAATCTGCCCGTCACGCCGCCCGCAAGGCCCAGAGGCTACGGCCGCAGGTAGGCTGCCCGCGTACACAACAAAGGCCGCGCCCGGCGCGGCCTTCGGCGTTTTGCAATCAATTCGTTTTCTACCCGTTCAACACGTCCTGGAGCTTGTTCAACGTGCGGTGCAGGTCCTTGTCGGTGCGGCGCTGCTCGTCGATCTTGCCGATCGAGTGCATGACCGTGGTGTGGTGCTTGTTGCCGAACTGGCGGCCGATCTCGGGCAGGCTGGCCTCGGTCATCTGCTTGGCCAGGTACATGGCGATCTGGCGCGGGACGACCACGTTGCGCGAGTTGTTCTTCTGCTTCAGGTCCGCGACCCTCATGCCGAACTGCTCGGCCACGGCGCGCTGAATGGCCTCGATGGTGATCTTGCGCACCTGCATGTCGATGAACTGCTTCAGGCACTGTTGCGTAGCGGCCAGCGTGATCTCCATCTTGTAGCTCTGGCACCAGGCGATGAGCCGCACCAGCGCGCCCTCCAGCTCGCGCACATTGGTGCGCACATTGGAGGCCACAAAGAGCGCTACGTCGGTGGGCAACTGCACCTGTTCGTTCTCGGCTTTCTTCAGCAGGATGGCGACCTTGGTTTCCAGATCGGGGGGCTGAATATCGGCGATCAATCCCCACTCGAAGCGCGAGCGCAGCCGCTCCTCAATCTCCGTCAGTTCCTTGGGCGGGCGGTCGGAGGCGATCACCACCTGCTTCATGCTCTCGTGGAGCGCGTTGAAGGTGTGGAAGAACTCCTCCTGGGTGCGCTCCTTCTGGGAGATGAACTGAATGTCGTCAATGAGCAGCACTTCCACGGTGCGAAAACGGTCGCGGAAGCTGGTCATGCGATCGTTGCGGATGGAGTTGATCATCTCGTTGGTGAACTTCTCCGCCGAAACGTAGCAGATGCTGGCCATCGGCTGGCGGCGCTTCACCTCGTGGCCGATGGCGTGCATGAGGTGGGTTTTGCCCATGCCCACGCCGCTATAGAGAAAGAGAGGATTGTAAGCGCGCGAAGGGCGCTCGGCGACGGCCATGGCGGCGGCGCGGGCAAACTGGTTGCCGCTGCCGCTGACGAAAGCGTCGAAGGTGTATTTCGGATTGAGCTGCGCCGCCGTGGACCAGTCGAAACGCCCCTGCTCGGGGGCGCGCGCCGGCGCGGGGGGCGGCGCCGTGGGCGCATGCGCGGAGACCGGACCGAAGCCGCCGTCCTTGCGTTGCGGGGGAATCGACGGATCTTCCTCCACGGTCACAAAGCTCACGTCGTCGAACTCCAGCGACTGCAAATCGATGGCTTCCTGAATCAGGTCGCCATACTTGTCGCCGATATGCTGGAACTCCGGCGAAGGCACGCGCACGTACAATGTGCGGCCTGCGGCGTGACTGAACCGCGTGGGCTTGAGCCAGGTCTCGAAAGATTGCCGTATGACCTTCTTTTCCAACGCTGCGAGAATCTGCATCCAGGGGTTGAGAGCCGAAGCCGGCGAAGTTGCAATTGCCATCTTTCCAATCCTTGCCAGCGTCCGCCAAGTGAGCCCCAAGCCGGTTGATTCGCGGTTTTTCAAACAACAGCGTCTCCGGCGCGCAAAGCCATGGCCTTGCGCGCAATAACGGATCGCCGGTTCCTTGTCCCGCGAGTCTGTCCCGAAAGAATTGGCCTCGGGGCTTAATTAAAAATCCCGTTCTGGCGGTCGCTTAAAACTTTCCTGAACGGTCCCGATAGTAGCACATCCGGCGCGCGTTGCAATCTTTCTTTCACAAAGTTTTCTGCGCTCACGGCAAGTTGCACCATTGCTTGTGAAAGCTGACGCGCGTGTTACCGGCGTCACTCCGGAATGCAGGCCGGTAATGTCTTCTTCGCCGTTGATCTGAGCCTCTGCTTCGGTTGGCCTGAGCGCGATGCCTTCCAGCACAATGCCGCTCCTTGAATGCCGGCTGGATTCCATGCCCAGCCTACTGTATACTTGAAGTCGTTGCTAAAACGCAGATTGCGGAGAAGAACCAGGAGCGCATTTTTATGCCCAAGCGCACATTTCAACCCAACCGGCGTCACCGTGTAAAGACCCACGGGTTCCGGACGCGCATGAAGACCAAGGCCGGGGCCGCAGTGCTGAGCCGCCGCCGGGCCGCCGGGCGCAGGCGCGTATCGGTGAGCGCCGGCTATCGCGACTGACCCGCCCGCCGTTCGACTGGCCGGGCATGGCGCTCTTCGCGGATTGAGCTTTCCCCATGAACTTGATTTCCAAGCCCGCCCAACGCCAATCGCTGGCGGGCGCGCGCCTGCGTAAACATGCCGACTATGAGCGCGCCTACGCGGCCAGCCGCAAACGGCAATCCGCGTCTATGAGCTGGTTTCTGGCCGCGCGGACGCCGGCCTGCGCTGCGGCGGAAGCGAGGATCGGCCTCACCGTGGGCAAGGTGCTGGGTAAGGCGCATGAACGCAACCGCATCAAGCGCCGCATGCGCGAGGCGCTGCGCCGTCATGTCGGCCTGCTACCCGAGGGGTTCGATCTGATCCTGCATCCGCGCCGCGGTGTGCTGACCATGGAATTCGCGAAACTGGAGGCGGAAGTTGTGCATATTCTCGAGCAGGCGCGCGTCGAGGCCCAGCGCCCTGAAGCCTTGCGCGGCCGGACGCCGGCTCCCTTCGCGCGCCGCGCCGGAGCGACGTCCGCATCATGACACGCCTGCTGCTCGCCTTGCTCGCGTTTTACAAGCGCTGGCTTTCGCCGGTGGTGCACAGCCTGGGCACGGGCGGCTGCAAGTATCTGCCCACGTGCTCGGAGTACGCCGCCGTGGCCATCGCCACGCACGGCCCCCTGCGCGGCAGCGCCTTGGCCGCATGGAGACTGCTGCGCTGCCATCCCTTTGCGCGGGGGGGCCTCGATCCGGTGCCCCCCCGCTGCGTGACCCGAGAAAGCAAAGACCGCTCCCTGGGGGCTCCGGCGCCGCCGCCCGTAAACCCAAGACCTTTTCCCCACGAACCTTTACCATAGGAATAGCGGCAGCCCGTGGGGCTGCTCTTTTCTAACCGACAGGAAATTTCTTTGCCCGAGATTCGCAATCCCAATCTTCAGAACCAGGGGCCCGGCGGCGGCGATTCGCGCTCCAACATGGTCTTCTGGTTGCTGCTTTTGCTCGTTTTCCTGGGCTACGAGACCTTTTTCAACAAGCCCAAGCCTCCACCGCCCGCGCCTGCGCAAACCCAGAAGCAAGCGCAGCAGCCAGCCCAGCCCGCTGCTCCGGCCGCGCCGGCCCGGCCGCAAAGGGCCGCGAAATCAGCGCATGCTCCCGCCCTGGCTCCGGCTCCGGTAATTGCCGCCTCCTCCCAAACCCAAATCACGGTGGAAAATGAGCTTTATCGGATCGTCTTCACCAACCGCGGCGCGCAGGTAAAACAGTGGATCCTGAAAAAGTACTTCGACTCCGAGGGCAAACCGCTGGATCTGGTGCAGCCCCAGGCCTCGGCGCGCTTCGGCTTTCCGCTGGAGCTGTTCACCTACGATCCGGCCCTCACCGCGGACTTGAACGAAGCCCTGTACCAGGTGACGGTGAATGGCGCCCAGCCTCCTTCGAACGGCCTGGTGCTGGCGCCCGCCACGCTCACTTTTCACTACGCCGCCAACGGCCTGGACGTGGTGAAGTCGATTCACTTCAATTCCAGTTATGTGGTGTCGATTGACACCGAGGTCAAGCGCGGCGGCGCGCCGGTGCGGGCGCTGGTCGAGTGGCCCGCCGGCCTGGGCGACATGGAGGAGTTCGGGCCCCCGTCGCTCACTCACGCCCAGGTGCGCACGCCCTCCTACTTCGCGTCGTCGCTCAACGGCAAACAGAACACCCTCGCCGCCAAAAAGGTGAGCGGCAACGCCACGCTCGACGAACCTTACGCGTACGCGGCCGTTGACGATCTCTATTTCGCCGCAGCCTTCCTGCCCGACGCGCCCGGCCGCACTACCGTGGTCACGCTGCACCATACCATCGATATACCGAGCAATCTGAGCGATCCCAACAGCAAGAAAACCCCCGCCGACGTGATCGGGCTGGCTGTCGGCGATGCCAGCGGCGTTACCCGGCTGCGCCTCTTCGCCGGACCCAAGGACACCGGCGTGCTGTCGTCGATCCACTCCATCGGCGACGACGGCAAGGCGGACGGGCCGTCGCTCGAATCGCTCATCCATTTCGGCTGGTTCAGCATCATTGCCAAGCCGCTTTACGTTGCCCTGCGCTTCCTGCGCAACCTGATGGGGCCGGGCAAGGACAACTGGGGCTGGGCCATCATCATCGTCGGCGTCCTGTTCACCGTGCTCATGCTACCCACGCGCTTCATGATGATGAAGTCGTCGCTGAAGATGATGCGCATCCAGCCCAAAGTGGAGGCCCTCAAGAAGCGCTACGCCCATCTGAAGATGAACGATCCCAAGAAAGCTCAGATGAATACGGAGATGATGGCGCTCTACAAGGAAGAGGGCGTGAACATGTACGGCGGCTGCCTGCCCATGCTGGTGCAGATGCCGCTGTTTCTCGCCTATTACGAGGTGCTGGAGAACGCCATCGAGCTGCGCCAGGCGCACTGGCTCTGGCTCCCCGATCTGTCTGCGCCGGACCCCACCTACGTTCTGCCCATCCTCATCATCGTGACCATGTTCGTAACCCAGCTCATCACGCCTTCGCCGGGCATGGATCCGGCGCAGCGCCGCATGATGGCCTTCGTGATGCCCATCGTCATCGGCTTCACGATGTTCCACTTCGCCTCCGGACTGGCCCTCTATTGGGCCTCCAGCAACGTGCTTTACCTGATCATGCAGTTGGGCATCAACCAGTCCAAGATGGGCAAGGAAATGCACGCCATCGCGGCGCGCAAGGCCATCAAAAAGGCCGGCGCCAAGCCCCGCGTCCTGCAAGGCCGCCGCTAGAGCGTTTTCGATTCACTTTTTGACATCGCCGACATCGTACAAGGTGGCTTTTTCTTGAGGAAAAAGCCACTTGGCATTGTGCATTCTGTCAAGAGCAGAATCGAAAACGCTGTAACCGCCTTTTGCCTCATTGCCCGGCCTGTCCGGTGCGGCGATCCAGCTATCTCTTGGCGAGATTGCCCACTCGCGCGGCGTTCGGAAACAGGCGCCTGCCGGAAACGCCGTGATCGGGGGTGCTCGCCGCGTCCCGGCCTCGTGGTTTATCGTCCAGAAGATATGGCGACCACTGAGGTTCATCTCCCGCATCCCGCGCCCGAGGCGGAAGAAATTTACCGCCGCTGGATTCAGTTTCTCGACGACGAGTTTACCCGCCATCAGGCTCCCGAAAGCCGCGCCGAGGTTGTGCGCGACCAGCTTTACCAGCTCTACCTGGGGCGTCCGCACAGTGGCAAGCTCAACCTGACGCTCACCTCCGAACTGCCCGGCAACGTCCTCAGCCTCTCGCTGGACCCCGCAAACGTAACCCTGGAGGCCGAGCACTATTCCGACATCGATCACGCGCGGTTTGCTCCGCGCAAGCCGCTGCTCTGGTTCTGGGAGATGTTCGACCGCTCGGCGCTCGGCCTCAACCACTGGCTGGGCATCCGCTTCCGGTGCATGTTGGGCCGGCACATCTTCAAGCATCTCGGCACGGGCGTGAGGATCTATCACGGCGTCGATCTTAGATGCGGCTACAACCTCTCGATCGGGGATGGGGTGGTCATCCGCCAGCGCGCTTTGTTGAACGACCGCGGCGGCATCGCCATCGGCGACCGCGCCGTCATCGGCTCCTTTGCGCGCATCTTCTCCCTCTCTCACGATCCGCAAGATTATGAGAAGGTGCGGCTGACGCCGACCGTGATCGGCCCCGGCGCGCGCATCGGCAGCCACGCCATCGTGCTGGCGGGCCAGCACGTGGCCGCAGGCGAAACCGTGGGCAGCTTTCCCGCCGACAGCATCTGACAGTCCGCCACGCGCCGTCCGGCCAGTTTGCGCGCCCGTGCTCTTTGCGGGAAAGGCCGGAGAGCGTCGCGCCCAAAGCGTTTTCACAATGGGTGCAGACCGAAGCCTATAAAGTCAAGTGGCGTTCGCCGCCCCGGGGTCCCCAGCGAATCGGGGTCCCCGGCGAGCGATTTTGCTCGCTGGGGTGGATGTAAACGCCACCTCGCACGATGTCGGAAAGCTCACAGTAATTGTGAAAACGCCGTAAAGCCGCAGTAATCTCGCGTTCACTTCGTACCGGCCACTGCTCGGTCTGGCCGTTTTCGATGGAAACCGTGCCACGTAACAAAAAATCCCGCCGCGATGCACCAAGGCTGGTGAAATCCACAAATGATTCTGATTTTTGCACTTGCTTCCACAGATTCAACGAGCCTAGGCTCCTTACTTAGTTGATGACCCTGTAGGGAATTGGAGGCGTAAATCCAACCCGGCAGGACGATGCAAGATGCGGTTGAATGCGGCATTCCATGAGTCGGCTTGTCCGGCCTGTGGGGTGGCGGATGAAGATTGATATTGCATCCAGAGCCAGGGCGAGTTTGCGCCACCCGATTGGACACGAAGATTCATCCACGGCTTCGCTGCGGATGCAAAGTTCGAGGAGAGTTGGGGAGTCATCATCGGCCCAGCCGCGGACGCAGGATCCGGGGAAACCCGGAGACGTAGACGCGGCAACACCGGGAGACGCGAGATTCGGGGCAACCTGAAGATCGCTTGACCGGTGGGCCGGGAAGCACGAGAACCGGGGCAACCCGGTAATCGGCGAGCCGGCGACGCTGGAGGGTGTGGGATTCAGGGTAACCTGGAGAACCACCGGCTGGCGGGTTTGCGGAGCGAAGGTTCGGGGCAACCCGGAGCTTCACCGTAAGCGCTGCGGAGGGAGCGAAGATTCGGGGCGACCCGGAGATTCACCTTTCGAATTGCCGGAAGATCGAGGGCGCGGGGCAACCCGAAGCTTCGGTCGGAGGCGTGGCCGGAAGTGCGGGGATTCGGGGCGACCCGGAGACTTGGCGCCGGTGGCGCTGATGGATGCGTGATTCGAGGAAACTCGATGATCCATCGCCGGCACGGCTTTGAGATGCGGGAACCGGGGCAACCCGGGGCCTCATCGAAGAGTTGAATGGGCGATGTATGGTCCGAGCAACCTGTGAGTTCGTCATATGGGCGCCAGAGGCGAAAGCCTCTGGCGTCTTCATTTTTGGCCGGGGTACCACGCCTACGAACCCATCGCTGCGTAGCCAGAGCCTATCTCAAGAGCAAATGTCGTATTGATTGCAAGGTATTCTTGTACGGGATTCTGTCAGGCTTGAGTGTCTGATCCCGCCGCCCACACCTTTTAAGTCATTCGACCGTGCACTGCAAGCCACCCGCTTGCTTATATCTGCCGGGGACCCTTCTTTCTAGCCCGGCGCGTCGGGGTAAACTGGTGGCGGAGCGTACGCGATGAAAATCGGCTTGATTTGTCGAACCGTAACGATCGCGGCTCTGGCAATTTTGCTTGGACCGCAAGGTAAGGTGCGTGCGCAGGAGCAGCGCGCCACGCCGTCTCCGGAGAGCGCGTTTTCGATTCCCAAAGCGCAGTTGATGCAGCCGGCGGACCTGAACCGGCTATTGCACGCGCGGGGCGCGCAGAAGCCGCTCCTGTTGCAAGTCGGGTTTCGCATGTTGTTTGAGGAATCGCATATTCCAGGATCGGAATATGCCGGCCCCGCAGCGCGGCCCGAGGGCCTAAGCCAATTGCGGGAGCGGGTTCAGCCGCTGAAGCGCAGTACCTTTATTGTCGTTTATTGCGGCTGCTGCCCGTGGAACCACTGCCCCAACATGGGGCCGGCCTTCCATCTGCTCCAGAGCATGGGATTCACCCATGTAAAGGCTCTCTACCTACCTGACAACTTTGGAACCGACTGGGTGGACAAAGGTTATCCGGCTGAGCGCGGGCCGTAGCGAGAATGCATACCGCGCGGCATGTGCGTAGCAACATTGTTCTTGCCGGACTGCTCGTGGCTGTGTGTTTCGCCGCCGCCAGCGCGCCCAACGGCTTTGCCGCCGATTCTCTTCTGCACAAAAAGGCGCCGGAGTTCGTCCGCAGGGACCTGAGCGGCGCAACGCTGGACCTTGCCCATTATCGGGGCAAGGTGGTGCTTCTGAACTTCTGGGCTACGTGGTGCGCGCCCTGCGAGGTGGAGATGCCCGTCTTCGCGGCTTGGCAACGGCGCTACGGCCCGCAAGGACTGCAAGTGATCGGCATATCCATGAACGAAGACGCCGCGCCGGTGCGCCGTCTGGTTGCCCGCCTGAAGCTGGACTATCCCGTGGCCATGGGCTCCGCCAAGCTCGGAGAACGATACGGGGGCGTGCTGGGGCTGCCCTTAACCTACCTCATCGACAAAAATGGCGAGGTGCGCGCGCGGTTCCAAGGGGAGGCGAATCTTGTGACCATCGAAAAACAGTTGCGGCTGCTCTTGTCCGATCCCTAAAGGCGTTTCTCCTTCCACCAGATTCCGCGGCCCGAGCGTACGCCGCGGAGGCTGCCGCTGAGCGTTGCCTGTTCAACGCCGGAGCCAGGTTTCGAAGGCCACTTCGATCACGGCAAACAACACGCTGACGGCCGCCAGGAAGCCTTTTGCCCGCTGCCAGTTCTGCTCGTGCCGGTTCATGCGCCGCTCCAGTTCCGCCAGGCGGCCGCCGTTGCCGTCTCCCATCAGCCCGCTCATCTGCGTTTTGAGCACGCTCAGGTCGCTCAGCACCTGGGCCTCGAATTCATTCATCATGCGCATTTGCCGGACTCCGTCCGCTTGTTCATTCCTGGCGCTTCTCCGCTCACGAGCTCAGCGGCAGGTTGATGAACAACGCCGCCGAGAACTCCGAATAGTTGGGCGGCGTCGAATCATCATACATCCGGATGTAAAACCGGTCGCTCGCAGAAACCCGCGAGAAGGTCAGGTTGGGCTGCGTGCCGCGCATCACCAGAGTCGGATCCTCACCCGCCATGAAAGCGTAGTCCCTCAGCCGTATCTCGAACCCCCCGCCCGTAGGCGGGGTAACCCCGGTATTCACCGTGACCGTGCTGCCGTTCAGCGTAGTGACTGTGAGTCCGGTGAGATTGGCAAGCGCAGTGGGATTGACCGCTGCAGGCAGCCATGAATTCGCCGGAACCGTGGCGCTGGTTTTGATGGCTAAGTCGTCGGCCCAGTCGTTGGCGAAGGCTATCTCGTACTCCACTAAGTCAGGGTAACTCGCCGAGTAACTCACCTTTACTGTCCGCACCACCACCTGCGCGTTCAGGTTAGTGGAGGGCGCATCCAAAAGCAACGCGTCGCCCGGCCACACATCGGCGGCAAAGCTGCTCCGGTTTCCCTTGTATGTTCCGCTCCACAGCGCGCTCACGCTGGCCGCCGCCTGCGCCATCACTTGGGCGGCATAGCGGCAATCTGCGGAGCTGCGCGTCGGCGGGCTGGTGACCGAGCCGATCCAACAGGCTACCCAAGGCGATCCCGCCTGCGCCAGCGCCTGCTGGCTGGCGGTGTTTACGGCGCGGCCCACGGCGCGGCCGATGGTGCGATAATTCACCGCAATCTGTTCCCCTGCGGCCGGCGTGTACCCGGCGTAAAAGACAACGTAGCCCGTGCGCTCGAGATGGCATTCGGCCGCCTCGGCCGTAGTGCCCACGCGCCGCGTGTAAGGTCCGCCGCCGGCCGGCGTGCTGACCACCCAACCCGAGCCCAGATTGGTCAGATTGACGGCGCGCATGGTCCCGATCAGGTTGATGCTGCTGGCGGGCACCACCATGCAGGTTCCAGCCAGGTTAGAGAGGCCGCCGTCGTAGAGCGTCACGGGGGTCGCGCCTACGCCGTTGACAAACTCCTGGATCTCCATCTGTATCTTGCCCGGAGCTAGAACCACTTCACCGCCGGCGGCAATCGGGCCGTTGTCGCCGAAAGAGTAATAGATCGCACGCCCCCGCTCGCACTCCGGGCAATGCACGCGCACGCGCAGCGTGTACTGGTTGGCGGGATTCAGCGCAAAAGTGGTTCCCGCCGCCGCGCCCTGGACGATAGGTTGCAGTGTAACTGCCCCGGTGCCCTGCTGAGCCGTAGCCTGGAAACCCGCCGTGCAACTAGCCGCTGTTTCGAGGCCGGTAAAGAAGCCGGCCAGAATGCCGGTACTCCCCGGAGACAAAGTTACGCCCACCGCCTCCAGCAGCAGCGTTCCACCCATTTCCACCGGATCGAGCCGGGTAAGCAGCGTCTCGCCGTCAATGCCGTTGCCGCCGTTCATCGCCAGCCCGCCCGGACCTAGCGTAAGATAGCCCGCCCCGCCGGAGACGCCCCACAGGCTCTGATTGATTTGCGGCTCATTAAAGAGCTCGCTGATGATGGTGGTCTGGGACGTAGCCGGGAAGTAAGGGTCGAACGCCAAATCAAACTGCGTGGTGACTCCGTCACCCAGAAAATACTCCGTGACATAAGCCACCGGCTCATTCTCACCGCAAACCGTCACATCGTTGGCCAGCGCGCGCTTCACGCTGGCCGTGAATGCCAGGCTGGCGAGGCTCAAGCTGCCGTCGGTTTCATTCAACGCATGTACGATGGCCGGAACGGTGGAGAGCGTCAGAGCGCCGTTGAGGGCGCGATACGCAGCCCGCGCCATGCTGGCAGCTTCGGCGGCACGCGTGCTCCAGTTCGAACCCTGCGGCGGGGAATAGTTGCTCACTGCCGTGGCCAGCGAAAGTCCCTGCGTGGAAAGCGCGGTTGAGCCAGACTCCGCGATCAGCAAGGCCAGCACCTGGCTAGCCGTCAGGTTGCTCGTGCTGGCGCTCGGCGGCATCAACAACTGATCGAGCAGCAGCTCGTCGCTCACGGCCTGAATCGCCGTGCGGTAGCGCGGCCCTTCCAATCCCACTCCCGCGTACTCAGGCAGCGGACTGACCGCGATGTAACCTGTAAAGTACAGCGTGCCGTCGTCGCCTGTCACCGCCAGGGACTGGTAGCGAGAGGGCGCCGCAAGACTGCCGTTGGCCGGCAGGCTAAGCCATAACTGGCAGATCGAGGGCGCATTGAGCTTGCGCTCGATGGTTAATGGATGCACGGCATCGAGCGCGGCCGTATAGTACTGCCCTTGGATGGTAATCTTCATCGCGACTTTCTAAGTTGATAACTCCATGAGTCAGCCAGGCGCTATACCAACGCATTGGCCGCGGGCAGGAAACTGCGATAGCACACCACGCGTTCCCCATCCAGTGGGTCCGTAACCGGCAGCGCCAGAAACTGCCCTTTGAGCAGCACGCGCGACTGGCCATTCTGATTTTTGCTGCTCAGCGGAATCGCCGTTTCTTCCGCGCCGCTCGTGGTCTGCAACCTCGGATAGTAGAAGAAGATTCTTTCTCCCTGGCTGCCCTGCATAACAAACAGCGCCGACCACTCCTGATAGAAACTGCCCCCTTCGCGGTCCACAAATCCGGTAACTGCCTGCAGCTTGGCTCCGGCCGCTGGAGCGCCACCCGGCAGCGCTTCGGCCAGCGTGACACCGGTGGAAGTTACCTGCGCAACCAGCGCAACATTGAAGGTGACCCGCCGGATATAGTCCACGTCCGTGAGCGCCTGCCGCACATATGCGCCCGCCACCGGCGCACCCACGAAGCCTGTCTGCCCGGTGTAATCCACATCGACCGCAACGGTGCACCCCGCAGTGAATTTGGCCGCATCCGCCGCCGCCAGCAGGATAGATGTGGCCGTCGAGCCGCTTTGCGGAGTTACCGCAGGAGTAGCCTGCGCTCCATCCGCCGCGGGGGCAGCTCCGGCGGCCGACGCCAGCAGGTTCATGTGCTGCGAACCCGTGGCCAGCGCCATGGCCACCTTGGTCCAACTTAGAAACTGCAAGTTCACCCGCGCCTGCAATGTCTCGCGTACCTGCTCGAGTGGCGCGGCCGGGATGCCGGTCAACAACGGCGCCGATTTACTTGCCGGCGTGCGCACAAAATCCTGAATCCACCCCAGGCCGATCCACGGGGCGGGAGGAGAATCCAGACTGAATTTGCCCTGTTGCGACGGGTCGAAGAGCACTGGCGCCTGCGCGGTTCGATTCACCGGCGCAAAGTACGCTCGCACCCGCCGCGCTACCGGGGCGGGAGCGGAAAACCATTTTGCGGTCATTTACTCCCCCTGCTCCTGGTAGCTGTAAACCATCACGCTCGCGTTGCGGCTTAGCCAGTCGCGTTGTACCTCGACGGGCGTAAATCCCGGCTCGTCCCAAAATACCTGCGTCATCATTGCCGCCGGCGGCGTCGCCGTGTAATTGAGCTTGGGCGTGTAGAAAGGCTGAAGCATGGCCATCAGTTCTTCGTCCATCTCGCTCAGCAAGCGGCCTCGGTCCAGCCCGCCAAAGCTTTGCGTGCCGCAGGTTTGATACAGAATCTCGCACTGCTCGGCCGCCATCGTCGAATCGAGATCCATATCCACGCCCAGCCCCAGCCAGCGCAGCACAAACACGTCGTTGGGTAGCTGGCTGAAAGGAGCTTCCGCTTCTTCCACCAGAATTCCCGGCCGCATGGCCCCGCGCAGCAGCATGGTCCGCTCCGGATTGATCGCCGTCAGGCGCGTGCGCAGCGCCATATAAAATGAGTCTTTCGCATTCTGCATGGAATCAAGCTCCCGGCGCTGACCGCTGTTAGACCGCTTGCTGCCGCGCCTCCCGCAGCAGAAGGCGGTACAGATACACCTGCCCAAAGGCTTCGTTGGAAGCAATGGACTCGATCAGATAGTCTTGTCCGGCGACGGTAACTGCCAGCGTCATGGCAAAGAGAGATTGCGCCGAAGGCAGGTCGAGCGCGTTCACCTGTTGCTCCACGCTGGTCGCGGACGCCAGCAGCTCCCACTTTGACTCGCCGCCTTCCTGCCATGTGGGCCGCAGCTTGCGCATCACCGC
This sequence comes from uncultured Acidobacteriota bacterium, assembly GCA_963808795.1. Taxonomy (GTDB): domain Bacteria; phylum Acidobacteriota; class Terriglobia; order Terriglobales; family Acidobacteriaceae; genus Telmatobacter. The sequence continues at coordinate 30,633 of CAWEGL010000016.1, read as the reverse complement.
CGGGCTAATGGCCACCTCCGCAAAGGTGGTTGCGACCAACCCCACTTCTGACTGGCTGGTGTCTGTGTTTGTGCCCGTCACCCGCAGAAGGGCCGTCGTTCCCGTCATGGTTCTCAGCAGCGCGTCGGCCAGCATCTGCGGTGCTCCCCGGGGGTTGCACGGCGCCGTATCGCTCATAACTCACCCCTCATGGCTCACCCCAGCCTGTTCGCCACGTACGGATTCAGCCATGCTTGCACCGTTTCGTCGATCAGCGAACTCGAGAAATACTGCAACCACATTGTGTCCATCTTGGCTCTGCTGGCGTTCAACGCCGGCGTTGCCTGCGCGTTGCGCACAATCTGCGCACACGCCGACTTCACGTCGTCGCCGATCACCGCCAAACCTGCGGTGTAAGTCACTTTTACTTCGTTGTAGGGCAAACCCAGAACATTCCAGGGCAGCGTCAGCTCACCGTTGGCCGGATCGTAGTCCACCGTAGTAGGATCGATCGCCGCCCACTGCCCAGGCAGCGAAAACGCCCACGCAATCTCGGCCAGCGGCTCGTTGGGAAGCTCGCCACGCCTTGGTTTTGCATACCGCCCCTCGATGTCAACAATGGGTGTGGTCGCCGGGGCCAACTGCGCCAACGGCAGATAGCTCAACCGTACTGTCTGCGCGCCGGCGGTCATGCGCAGGCGCTCAATGTACTGGACGATGTTCAGATCCGGCCGCCGGCAGAAACTGTTGATCAGAGCTGTGGCCGCCGTAATCCAGTCCGCCGTCGTTCCCGCCGGCAATCCGTAGTTCGGGTAATCTGCTGGTTCGAGATAGGCCATCTTGCGTCCTTCCGAAGATAGGTGACAGGTGTCAGGTGTCAGAGAAAAGTGCACCGGCCCAACCTGCTTCCGGATCCCTGATCCCTGACCCCTGAAACCTGAACCCTGTTTTTACCGGTCCACCAGCACCTGGTAATGCGCGAAGTTAGCGCCCTTCACAACCACGGCGCCGAATTTGATGGCGACATACTGGTAGGTCATCGAATTCGGCAAACCCAATTGGAAGACGCGCGGCGTAGGGTCGCCGAGCCAGTGATATTCGATCAGGTCTTCGCTGACGATGTAGGCCGGCAGCACTGCGCTGCCCGAGCCTGGCGTGCCCGTGTAACCCAGGCTCCAATCGGGAATCAGGGGCAGGTCGCCCGCCTGCGTCGAGAGCATCTTTACGCGCACCCCGCCCGTGATGTTTTCCGTATTCAGCACCACGTTGAACTCGGCCTTCATCTCCCGGTCGATCAGGTCCAGCAGCACGGGGTTGGCGTAGATGGCCGTGGGCCGCACGTAATAGCCGGTCGAGGCCACCATCTGCGCCACCGCCGACTTGATGCCGTCCACGATCGAGGCCGTGGTGCCGATGGTCACCGTGTTGCCGCCAGCCGCGATCTGCGCGACCGCGCCCATGTACTGGGTGGTCGTGGGCGCGCTCAGGCTGGTGTCGTTGCCGTTCCACAGCGCCACGTCGTGAGCCACCATCACGCCGCTCACCGTGTCCACCAGGTCCTTGGCCTGCAGATAGGCGAACTGCTTCTGTTGGTCGCCCAGCTCGATGTCGAACAGGTTGTAGTTGATCTGCGCCACTATGGCCTTCAGCGGCACGCTCATCTCCACCCGCGTCGGGCTCACCACCGGAGGAACGATGCTGCGTGGATTCACAAAGCCGGCCGTGCCGGGGTTGGGGATGGCCGTCTCCTCAAAGAAGCGCGAGGGATGACCCGTCGCCGGAACCTGCTTGATGCGCTGCCCGAAGGGGCTGGAGCGCCGGCAGATGTCGAAAATCTCGGTCTGATACAGCGGAACTTCGATAGCGCCCGGCCCGATGTAGTCCGCCGCCGCGTGAATGTCTGCAAAGGTTGCGTTCATAGGCTTTTTCACCCCCTCCATGGGGCCGTGTTTGTTCAGTTGTCAGTTATCAGTTACCAGTTTTCAGTTATCAACCATCAGTTCGCTGCAACCAGGCGTATCTGTGCCTGGCCGTCTGACCACTGATAACTGATAACTGACAACTGTACTTACCCCACCGCGCCGGCCCGCAGCAATTGGGTTTTCACCGCAATCCGCTGCTCCAGGCTCAAGCCGGCCAGCGCCGCGTCCAGTGCGCGCACGTCCACTGGGCCTTCGCCGATGCCGTGCTTGGACAGCATTTCGGCGGTGGCCGCGGGTATGGTCCGGCGCAGCGGGCTCAGTACGCTCTGCGCCGATGCCGCCTTCACCTCGGCCAGCTCCCGCTCGGCCGCAGCCAATTTCTCGGCTAACTCCGCCTCCCGGCGGCTTTGCTCCACGGTAGCCGAGATCTTCTCCACCTCGCCGGCCAGCGCGGTCGCCGAGGCCACCCGCTCTTCCAGCCAGCTCAACGTCTTCTCCAGCAAGGTGGTCGCGGCCTCCAGCCGCTCGACAATGCCTCTTTCGTCCTTTTCCATGTTTTTCCTTTCCTGAACTTGGGAATTTCCTGCAAAAAGCCGGATAACTTGCAAACAAAAGAGGTTCCGCGAACGGAGCCTCTCTGTAACTAGCTGACCTGTTGACTTACTACTTCCTGGCGCCGGCTCAACGGCTTGCCGGCCTGCTGACTTGCCCGCCTCTAACTCGCCATGCGAAAGCTGGTGGCCCGGTACGCCGCTTTCTCCCGCAACAGGACGGCCGCTCCGGTAAAAGTCACCCGCGTCAGTTTCCACACCTCGGCGCGCATATCCTCGATGCGCGCGTCGGCAAGCTCGTAGCTCATCCCCAGGGCCTCGGGCGCGTGCGCATGGATGGCCGCGGCCACCTCGGGAAAATCCCGCGCATAGAGATAGCCGCGCACCACCAGCCGCGGCCCGAGCACGTCGGCCTCGGTCAACAGACCGATCTTGCGCCGCGCATCGTGGCCGTCCCATCCCGGCCTGTAGTCCACTGCCATGCCCAGCAGCGACGGCAGTGCCTTCTCCGCCGCCGCCCGCAGCAACATCACCCGGTGCCCGCGCGCCCCTGCCGGCGCCCTGTCGCTGGCTACGTTCACCACCGTCAATACGCCCTCAAACGGCACCCGGTTGGGGTGCCCTTCCACGTCAGGAATCCTTACCGCCATTGCTTCCATTCGCATCTGCTCGCTCCACTCGCTAGGGTTCAGGTTTCGGGGATCGGGGATCAGACTTCGGCCATCAAATGACCCCTGACCCCTGATCCCTGACAGCCGCTTCCATCGGCCCCAACCCTCGCATCGCCCGCACCTCGTTCACCGTCAGCACGCCGGCCGCCAGCAGTTGCACCTGCACCTGTAACTCCGTCTGCTCGTCGCGCGCGCTCAGCTCGTTGAAGGCAAACTCGAACTCCCGCCAGCCGATGCACTTGGCGAAAAGATCCCGCGTGATGTGCCCGGCCAGCAGCATGGCCAGCGGCGAGATCACCCCGCGGAAGGCCTCATCGGCCATCTCCGAGGCCGTCGACTGGTTCACGTCCGCCTCCAGGCCCAGCATCAGCGGCGGCAGGCCGAAGGCGTTGGCCACCATGCGGATCAAAAACTCCTGCCAGGCCAGGCGCAAGTCGGCGTCCGTTCCCTGCGCGAACCGGAGCACCTCCGGCTTCTGCCCGGTCGAGAGCAACGGCACCCTTCCCGTGCCTTCAATCTCGTCCTGCCACCAGCGGATCAGCCGGTCGTGCTGCGCGGGCGTGGCCTCGTTCAGCCACAGCGCGTACTGGGCCACGGAGTTGGCCGCCAGCTTGCCCGCGAAGCGGTGCGCGCTCAGGAACTGGTTCACCGTCTCGAAGGCCACCTCCAGCGGCCCCAGCCCGAAAGGCGTGAAGCTGCGCGGATTCATGCGGATGTACATCAACTGGTTGTCGAGCAGCTCCACCGCCGCCGACTCCAGCTGCCCCGGCATCGCCTGCGCGTAGCGCGGCGAGTCTTCCGCGCCGTCCCACCTGGCGTTGATGCGGATCGACGCCCCGTCCACCGGCCACAGCATCGCCGGCCGCTCCGGGTCCCCCGTCGCCTCCATCTCGATGGCCCCGAAGCCCCCCGTCAGCGCGTCTTCGATGGCCTGCTCCATCAGCGTGCGAAAGCTGTCGGCCGGGTTCGGCTCCTCGAGCATCCGCCGCAGCGCGCGCAGCTTGCGCGCCAGGAAGGCCACCTCGTCAGGATTCACCCCGCGCCGCACCCGCACCTGCCAATCCATGGCCGCGATCCGGTCCTTGATCACGTTGATCGCCCGCCGCACCAGCGGCGTCTCCGCGAACCGGCGCAGATTCATGGGTGTCGGCTTGGGCAGGTGCCGCCCCGGAAAATGCACCGGGCTCAAGATGGAGGGCAGCGCCAGCGTCCTGCGCTCCCCCTCCGCCGCGGCCGCCAACTCCGCGCGCCGGGCCTCGCCGCCGTGGCGGGCCTGCCGCCAAATCTCCCGCAACTGCTCCCCTACCCTCACGCGTACCTTCCTTGCTGCAAAAGAAAACGGCATAGCCCGAGGGCTATGCCGTTTTCGGTGGTCAGTGATCAGTTGTCAGTGATCGGCAAATGCAAAGATCACTGAACGAACCCTCAGTCGACGGCCTCAAACCGCCTGACTTTCCTCAACAAAATCGATCCTACCGCAAGTGCGCATATTCATCTGCAAACTTGCGGTATAAATTTCAGAAAAACCGGAGGCGGATGGAAGCCCCGGTCTATGATGTCCGACAACCGCTCCCTGACAACTGATCACTGACCACTTACAACTGCCTTCACACCCGCAGCTCCCGCCTTGCCGTCTCCGCCACGCGCCCCAGATCCGACGTGGTCAGCACCCGGATGCGGTGCTCCTCCATCGTCTCCACTCCGAAGCGGTACATCGCCAGCCGTTCCGGTTCCTCGTCACTAGCGCCCAGCCGGGCCGCGGGTTCGATCACCGCCGTCAATTCCAGCTCCGCCTTCTCCACCCGCTCCACGCCCGCCCGCAGCCCGGCGGCCGAAAACGCCAGCACCTTGGCCATCTCGATACCCGCGCCCAGGCCCGGCTCCAGGCTCACTGCCTGAAACATCCGCACCAGCCCGTTAGGCCGGTACCCCGCGTCGATGCGCAGCGGATCGCCCGGCCGCGTGTACTCCGAGGCCGCGATCCGCTTGCGCATCAGTTCCCACACCCCGGCGCGCTCGAACTCCGTCCGCATCCGCGCCTGAATGGCGGCCCGTCCGCTCAGCCGCGCGGCCCGTTCCCTGGGCGGCGGCTCCACGTAAAGGCGCATGAGCTCTTCCATCCCCGCGGGCACGCTCTCGGCCAGATAGGCCTTGGGTTCGGTCATCTGCACGTTCAGCGAAAGCGACTCCTCGAGCAGACTGCATCAGCCTGCCTTCCGGCCCGGCCTCCAGACGCCGCCGCAGCTCGCCCTCCATGCCTTCCAGCAGCGCCGTATCGGCATCCGGGTCCAGACACCGCACCCGGCGCCAGTCGCGGGTAAAGCGCACCAAAACCTGCTCAGGGCTGCCCGCATGGGCGTTGCCCTGCTCGCGCAGGATCACCCCGATGTGCACATACTCGTTCCGCACCGCGTCCGGCACATACCGGAGCAGTTGAAATTCGCACGCCCGTCTCTGGCTCCCGCTGTTCATCGCAGTTGTCAGTTGTCATTTGTCAGTTGTCAGCTCCCGAGCAACGGGGACGAATATCGTCCGCCTTCCCAATCTCCGGACATCTGATAACTGATAACTGACAACTGTTCTCTAATTCACCCTCCCCTCGATCCTAGTCCCCCATCGCGCCGTCTTCCAACCCGCTTCCTCCATTTCTTTTCCCCTCTCACCCCATTTCGGAAACGGTCTCCGCTCCGATTTCCCGAAATCCTCAATCAGCTCCCGTATCCGGCTGCGCCGCGCCAGCAGCTTCTCCACCAGCGCCTCCATCTCTCCCGTGTCGCCCCCGTACCACTCCGGAGGCACCTCACCAGCCACCGCCCACACCGTCTCCGCCGCCATGGTCTCCATTCGGGTCAGCCAGGGCTCGAAGGACTCCCACCCCGTAATCTCCCCGTACACGTCGTTGCGATAGTACACTCCGCGTAGTGGCGCGTCCTCGAACCGCCACTCCCCGGCGTGAAAGCAGTACCCGAAGTCGATGAAGACCGCCTTGTACCGCCGCTCCCGCTGTCGGCGCGTGAACACGGCCTGCCTTCCGTTGGCGTTCCCGGTCCACTTGTCCAGCGCCAGCATGCCGGCGAACTCGCCCAGGTTCTTCACCTCCAGCAACTGCTCCTCGGGCAGGTAGTCCACCACCTGGCCCGGCATCAGCCCGCCCGCAAACCGCGACCCGAACTGCAAACCCGGCTGGCACTTGACCCGCGTCCGTCCCAGGTCGATCTCCAGCTCCGGCGTATTTTCGACCAGCCAGCTCGAGACCTCCACCAAATCCGCCGCCGGCACTGTGAGCCCGGCCGCCAGGGCCAGCCGCGAGGCCAGCAGCTCGTTGGCCAGCACCCTGGTGTGCTGCGGGTTGTTCTGGAACTTCACCACGTAGATGTGGCCGTCCGCGCCCAGCATCAGCTGCCCTTGCGCGCCGCCCCGCATGCGCCGGATCTGCTGCACCGCCAGAACCGCCAACCGCTCCCCCGATTCGCGCCGTTACTCAGTCGCATTCTACGCGATGCGAGCTTTCAGCTCTCAGCTTTCAGTTTCTAGCCCCTGGCCCTTAGCTTGAATTCTTGCCGCTCCGAGAACCAATCTCCTGCTTCCGCCACCATTATCAAATTGCCGATTGCAGGCCAGCACTTGTCGCCATTCCATCCGATCCAAAGGCTGAAAGCTGAGAGCTGAAGGCTGAAAGCTGAGAGCTGAGAGCTGAAAGCTAAAAGCTAGAAGCTGCTTTTCCTAGCAGCTCCGCCCGCGCCCCCAGCCCGATGGCCATGGCCATCACCCGGTCGTCGTGCGTCCCCGCGCGCGCCCCCGTGCTCCCGTTGGCCAGCCGCACAAAGCTCCGGCACTCGCCCAGCAGCCGGCGGCTCATAAAGCGCTCCGGCTGCTCCACCAGCGCCGCATCCAGCCTCCCCAGCACCGCCGGCCGGCTCACCGACGTGGTCAGCCATCCCGCCTGGCCGCCCTGCCGGTAGACCCGCGCGTACTGGCACGACGTCTCCACGTGCGCCAGCACCCCGCTGCCGTGGTTGTTCCGCTCCACCACCAGCCACGCTCCGTTGTACTCCTTGGCCAGCTCCGTCGCCAGCCGCGCCAGCTCCAGTCCGCCCACGTGCCCGGCAAACTCCGCGCACTGCCAGCCCGTCTCCATCTCCAGTACCTCTACCGCAGAATAATCTCCAAAAGTCCCCCCCCCGGACGGGTCCACCGCCACCACGTACTGTTTGCCCTTCACCGGCGGCAGCCACACCTCCAACTCTCCGTTGCGCCGCCTCTCAGTCGGCTCGGGCGCATCTTTGAGCCGCGCTTCCACCGCCTCCATCTCGAAGACTGACTCCCCGCTGGCCCGGAAGCAGCTCTCCTCGTCCTCCGCGTACTCCTGCCGCGCCAAACCCCTGAAGTTCGCCCGGATCTGCCGCCGGAACGCGATCTGTTCCAGGCTCAGCCGCTTCCGCGACCGCAGTTCGCGCTCTTCCTCGGTCAGCGTCGCCTCATCCACCGCTGCGGCCCGGTAGTGCGGCTCCTTCCACCACGGGAAAAAGTGCCGCACCATCCCCGTCTCGTGCGCCTTTTGCCACTCCTCGTAAAAACAGCCTCCTACCCCGTCCGGCGTCGACTCCAGGATCACCTCCGCGTCCGGCGCCAACGCCGCCCTCAGCCCCGCCAGGGTCTCCGCCGCGTCGCCCGGCCAGCGCGCCAGTTCCGAGCAGTGCAGGTTCTGCACCGTCAACCCCCGCCCCGCGTTCCGGTCCGCGGCCGAAACCACCCTGTACTGCGCATCCAGATTCGGAAACGCCAGTTGGCGCACATTCGCCCGCGAGGTCCTCAGCGGACCCTCCCGCAACTCCTCAGGCAGCCAGTCCAGAAACCGGTGCACAATGCGGAAGATCTCCTCGGCCGCCTCCTGCGCGTGCGCCACCTCCAGGGTCAGCGTTCCCGGCCGCATGATGGTGCGTAGAAAAAACCGCGCCGCCGCCCAGGTCGTCATCCCCATCTGCCGTGCCTTGAGCACGATGTTGCGCTGGCCCCGCCGCCGCTCGAAGGCCCGCTGCGCTGCATTCGTCTTGAGCGGCGCCGTCCAGCCCTCCCGCGTCCTTACCAGCAGCAGCCGCTCGGCCAGCGCCATCCCCACCGTCCGCCCCCGCAGGCTCACCGGCCGCTGGTCCAGAATCCTTCCCAACCGCTGCAGTTCCTCCCCGTCCAGCGCCTCCGGCCGCAGCTCCATCACTCCGGCTTCTGCCGCTACCCCTCGACCTGTCTTTCTCACCACTCCCCCACATTGCGCCGCGCCAACCGGCCTGCCTCTTCATGACGGCTCTCCAACCGGTGTAAAGCGGAGCCCAACCCCTGCGAGGTCTTCGCCGGAGCGGCAAAGCCGGAAGCACGGCCTGTTTATTCCTACGGAGCGATGATGCGCATAAACCCATTGCCGGCGCCAACCGCAGAAGCAAACGCTCCTCGATGCGCGCAAGTAGCGCCGTGACCGTCAACTTAAATATCTGGTCCGGCATTCCTTCAGCATCGCCGCAATCTCCCTCTTATTGCCCCAGCACCACCACGTTGCACGTCTCCGCCGTCATGCTCGCGTTGGCGGACAGCGTGAGCGTGGTCGATGAAACCAATGGATTATACGTTCCGCACGAATCCCCGCTTTCCAGCAGTAAGGGCGTAGTGTTATATGCGGCCGGGAACGTAAAGGTCTGCGCCGTGTTCGGCATGGCATTTGCCGAGCTCGTCTTCACTTAATCACCCCGCCGGAAACGTAGCCCCGCGTCAGGGCGCCCCCCGTCGATCCACTCGTCGTGTACTCCAGCGCCCCCAGCGATGGCGGGTTGGCCCTCGCATTCCCATCTGCGTCCGTGGTAGCCGCTGCCACGCCCGTGCCGATTGCCGGAGAGCCGCTTTGCAGGTGGAAGTCATTGGCTGAGGCGTTCACCCAGAGCGGATTGGAGTACAGGTTGTTAGCCGTGTAAGTTTGCGCGGACGCCGACGATCCGTACCAGTCATTGTTCGTGCTCTGGCCTGTGCAGTAAGGATCGACCGTTCCCGCCTGGCATAGATAAGGCAGCCCGTAGCTTACCGTCGCGGGCGTGAGGTAATCCTGGGCCGTCGCCGATCCTGATCCGGTGGAGGAGTTGCCGCCCGTGATGAAAAGGTTGTCGCGGAACCGCGTGCGTTCGTTCGCGGACTGGTACTCGCTGCTGTAGCCGATGTCCGCAAGTCCCTGGCTGCCGCTGTTCGCGAAAGCGCCGCCTGTCTGACATTTCGCAGTATATCCGGCCCCATAGCACGTATTATCGTAGACCTCGACTGTCCCACTGCCTCCGCTGTACCCCGTCGAATACTGGTTAGCCACATACACGCACGATTGGCCCCCATAGGAAGGCGGCGAGTACCACCATTGTTCGATCCCACAGTCCCGCAGGATGTTGTTATAGGCTTCCACTGGCCCGCTGCTCGGATCGACGATGGCAAAGTTGATGCAGTCTCCCTGAGTGTCGTGAATGTAGTTATTGAAGACATGAAGGTCGTACTGGTTATTGCCGCCTGTGGAGTTGAACTGGACCCCGCGAAAGGCATGGCCCTCGCTCCCATCCACCTCGTTCCACGCGAACCACACATGATCGGTCTGGGTCGAGAAATAGACGTTGTGGAACTCCTTGTCGGGCACGAAGTCTCGAAACTCCCATCCGGTCCCCGTGGGCGCGGTCGTAAAGGCGCTGTCGAGCGTGTAGACATAGACGCCGCCCGTGGGCTGCGCAATGATCTCCCGCAGTTCATTGTCTGCGGTATTCTCGATCACGTCGCCGACCGCGAAATTGCTCGTGTAGGCAGAGAGTGTGCAACTCGTCCCGCTGCAACTGATCGTCGTCGATGGGGCCTGCCAGTTGCACGGATAGGCTGAGGATGAGTATGTGGGGAAGTCCTCATGGCACCCGACGCTTTCGATCCTGTTGCCGTAGACATACATATAATCGTGGTTGGAGGCTTCGAGTCCGGCTCCCTGCCCGTCGCATCCGCCTCCGTAGCATTCAATTGTGTTGTCGATGAGCCTGTCATAGCTGCCGCCGCTCTCGGCAAGCTCTATGCCGCCATTGGTCCCCGAGTAATCCCCGATGGCCGTCCAGCCGAAGATCACGATGTTGCTCACCGTCCCAGGACTCACATAGTCCGTGATTCCGCGCTCGCCGCAGGAGTTAGCAATGGCCTCGATAGTCGCGCCAGGGTAAGCACCCACAGCCACAGGATCGCCCGAGGTTCCAGAAACCCCATAATTCACCACACCGCTCGATGAGCCCTGGCAGGTTGACTCGACAATCCCGTTCTCTATGTAACAGATGTTTCCAGGGGCCATTGCCGCCATGCACTTGGCCGTCGTCCGCCACGGGCTTGTAGACGAGCCGGTTCCCGTCGAATCATTGCCGCTCGTGGAAACGAAATAGATGTTGCCGGATTCGACGGTGAAAGGCAGTGTGCCGCTCGTGGCCGCCGAGGTAGTCATCTCCATCAGGTCCGCGCCGCTGGGCGTTGCCGCTGCTACCTGGAAACATGCTTTGGCGTAGTGCCCCGGAAGGTAAGGCGATCCGCCGTCGCTCCAGACCTTGTAGGCAGATGCCGCCACGCCACCCACTGAGATCGTGGATTCGCCCTGGCTGGAACCGAAGTTCTCACCGTAGACGCAGACATAAGCTCCATTCGTTCCGCCTTCGCCGCCAGACGCAGGTCCGCTGGTCAGATCAGAGTAGAACAGCTTCGGAGCCTGCGCACAGACCATCCCCAACCCGGAGAATAGAAACGCAAGGATCGCCAAGTTCCTCATCAGAATATCCCTGATGAATGTACTGGAGGCATCGTTGACACGTAAGGCACCGCGCCCACCTGCGTGCTAGTCGAGCACACGGAGCAGCCGGAAGGTTGCCCTCCTGCCGTAGCTGTGGCTGCGTTCTCCGGCTGGAATCCACCCCGCACATAGGCGATTAGGTTCGCTGGCGTGGCCCAGGAGTCGAACGCCGCGAAATCCGCTATGCACAGCGCCCACGTAGTCGCGCCAGAATCATGCAGCGAGCAGAACTTCTGGAAGTTGCGTGTGTCGTCCACAAAGTTCGGGTTGGTGTTGTTCGTGTCGCTCGTGCCGGGAGTGGACGGATTCTGATAGTCCGCGCTGGTGCCTGGATACTCTACGCCGCCCGTAACGTTCCAGTTCCAGTTATTCCCTGCACCCTGAAAGGCATTTGCAATCAGCGCCGTATTCCCCATGTAGCATCCGCTGCCCGCCGAAGTCAGGTAAAAGATATTGTTGTTCAGCCCGGAATATTGAGCCGCCACGCCCTGCGAGGTATTTTCCAGGCCCCCTAATCCGCACTGACTTCCAGAGGCATTGGTAGCGTAGATCGTATTGTTGTGTAAATTCGTCTGCGGGCAGAAGGTTGTCGAACCGTCGCATCCGGCTGTCGCTATTGCGAAAAGGGACAGCGCGTAGCCGGTTCCCTCAGACGCCGGAAGGAGGATAACGTTGCGCCATTCCTCGGTCCACGCAGCGGAGCCAGAGGCGTAGGCCGTTACCAGCTTTCCGGCCTCGCTGCCGCCAGTCCCCGTGCAGAGCGGCTCGGCAATCATCGTATCCTGGATGTTAGCCACTGAGGAATAGGCGCTGACTTCAAATGGATGATAGTCCGTGTTCTCTGTGCCGGGGCAAGTCCCGCCTGTATTGCTGGTCAGGAAATAGGTTGCGCCGCGATAGCCAACGGGCATATAGGAACTCTGCCCCGCTCCAGACGAAGGATTGTTCCATATAAGGTTGTTAGCCCACTCGCCGGATTGAAATTGGCAAGCGGCGGTAGAGGAAAATCCGAGCGGAGGGACGGACGTGGCAGCCGCTCCGGAGACGGTGAACACGTCTCCCGTGATAGTAATGTGTGGCAAAGTTCCAAGGGCGGAGCAGTTCACATAAAGTTGCCCGTTCAGAAAGACAGAGTTTTCGATCTGTCGCACCGGGGAAGTGTCGGTAGGGATCCCCGTGGTCTGCCCAAGAGCGAGCGACTTATAAGATTCTCCGGTGCTTCCCGCAACCGAAGTAATAAGGCTGTTGTTGACTTCGAAGGTAGTGCCTGCGGCCATCGCCCCAATGAACATCTCCGCGCAATAGACGCAAGTGCTGTTGTTGAACTCGAAGGTATAGCCGGAGTTGCTCAGGTTGTCTTGAAAGGACCACGAGCTAATGGTCGATCCGATGTTCGAGGCGTTGATATAGGTTGTGGTGAAGGTCTTGATGTAGCTTTCACCTTCATATGCTCCGATCTCTCCTGCCGGACCTGAACCTGCTGCGATACCCCAGGTAACCGGGCTGCCGCTCGTCCCCTCGATCTGGAAGATGCAGGTCGTGCAGTTGAAGTAATAGGTCCACGGATAGCTCACATTGGCATAGAAGCTCAACGTGGCGCCGCTGCCGGACGCCGTAGCAGGGATGCTCAAGGTTAACGCCGTGCCGGAGATTGCGAAGACCTGCGTTCCTTTTGCGATGCCAGTCCCAGTCACGACCTGACCCACGGCCACGCTCGTTCCAGAGGATAGGGTGACCGACTCGCTCCCGCTTGACCACGTGCCTGTCGGAGTCACCACCGCACCAGCATTACTGAGGGCTACGGAAGAATCGTGAATAATAGTAGCTCCGGCCTCCACAACCCATCCCGTCCCGCAGGCTTCCACCGGTCCCCGATAGGTGAGCGAGCCGTATATCACCAGCGTCCCGGTTCCGGTCGTCGTCCAACTCGTGCAAGCGATGGCCGCGGTGCCCCCGGTAGCCGGTGACGTGCCCACGGTTACGCTCGTCGAAACTGGGATCGTCACTGTGATGCCATTGTTGATGGTGACTGAATCGCCATTGCCGGGAGGCCCGCTCCCGCCCCAGGTCGCGGTGCTGGCCCAGTTGCCTGTCACGCTGGCGACGTATGCGGTCGCCCAGACCCGGCATGGAAGCAGCAAGAAGAGAATAGCGAGCAAGCATCTCATTGGCACACCAACTGAGCATTGATGTACCCCGTGCCAGACGTGGTGATTAAGTCCGCCGCAACAATATCTCCTGCCGTCACGGCCGTAGTCGTGAAGTCGGTCAGAGTCGTGCTCTGGATCACGGTGCCGGTTGCAAGCGAGACGCCGCTGGTGGAGATGGAGTTGGAGGCGAGCGTGGGGATCGCTGTTCCGGCAGCTACTTTCAGAAACTTCACCGTGTCCGTGCCCGCGTCGGCCTCAATCGACCATCCGGTGATCGAACAAGCAAAGGGTATGGTGGCATAGCCGAGTACCCCCGTAGAGATGGCAGCACCCCCGGCCTGCCCAAAGGCGAAAGTGAGGGCATGGGGAACGAGCGTAGAGGCAGGCACCTTCCCGCTCGACAGTTGCAGGCAATCACTCCCGCTGGTGCCCGCTGTGCAGTTCGCGGGCGTGTACGAAGCCGCCACAAGCTGCTTGCTGGAGTTGCTCGCCAGGAATCCAGCAGACGCCGGAACCGCCGCGCCGTTTACCTCAGTAGCGTTAATCGTATTTGCGCTGCTGCTGTTGGCGACGTAGGTTTCCGTCACCAACGGAGACTCCGCCACGTCGTTACAGGATAGCTCCACCGTGTTACTCGTCGAATCCGCCCTTAGATAGCACACAGAGGCAGCCGGAACTCCCGCCGTGCTCGATTCATCACTCGCCAGTCCGTGAGCGCCGGATGGAAGAGCAGCTAACGCCCCGGAGGATGGCGTGCCTGCGATCAGCGCCTTCGCGGAGATTCCGCCCGTGCCGGTGTATGCCAGTGTCGTTCCGTTGTCGCTTAGCAGCGTGTCGATTGAGTAGACGTGAGCGGTGCTGGTGGTCAGCGCGAATAAATCTGCTGTGGCCGTCCCGCTGGCATCATTCATGTTACCGGATCCACCACTTCCACCCAACTGATTCCACGCATAACTTCCAGTCGCGTTGGAGCACTGGAATGCCACAGGCGTCGCGTTGCTCTCCACGGCCCAGGTGTTCACCGTGGCTGAGCATGTGTCGCTGGGAACGCCTGCGCCGGAGTAGGCTTTCGCTCCCATATAAGGCAGTGCGGAAGCGGCAGGAATGATTGGATTGCTGCCCACGTAGTACCCGCCTGTCGAAATTGCCTCGACTGTCGCTGGCACTCCCGGCAGATTGTAATTCGGCGGCACATCGCTGTGCAGCAGTTCCATCCTCCAGCGGTTCACTTCCGCGAGCGGGTATTGGGCCGTGAAAGTCGCACCGCTAACCGCTTGCGTGGTGTTGACGTTCAGCGTCACAGTTGTCCCACTAGCCGAAAAAATGGCTGCGTTAGTGGGAATTGTTTGGGGAGTTCCTGAGCACGACGTGCAGGTAACGATCATTCCTGGACTAAGGCCGGAAATACTCGAAACCGATGTGAGGACCCCAGTCGATCCGTCGGTTGTGGCCGTGAACGTGACTACTGGAATATAGATCATAAACGGATTCCAGAAGTCTTGCATGTTGTTACTATTCCCTGGTAGAAGAAGCTGGATGTACTGGCCGCTCGTGCCATCCGAAGACGTGACCTGCGAGAACGCCACAACTCTATGATAACCCTGGTTTTGAATCAGTGAGTCATAAGCGGTACTGCCAAGGCTGCTTAATGTGAAATGCGTAGAACCACTAAGGTTATTCGAGGTAAGGCCGACCGGATTACCACCTTCGTCTATATTTCCAAAGTTCGGTGTATAGGTTGAGACCCCGTAAAGGATGTAGTCTCCAACCTGCGGGGTTCCCGAAAACGTATCACCGCTAGGAGTGTATATATTGCACGTGCCGGACGACATTGTTATAGCATATGCTGAAAACGTTCCATCCGGAGCAAGTATCCCACCTGTAACCGTGCATCCAGAATTGCTCCACGAAGTAAGATTCTGCGGCACATTCAAGGTTGGGTAAGGGATAACAGAAGGCCCCAGCGAAGCTCCTTGTCCACTAACTTCTCCGATGAATTTCTTACCATCGTTTTCGGTACCCATAACCCCTTGAGAAACAGTTCGAGAGTAGGTAAGACCTCCGCTATTCTGTCCATTAACCCTTATCGTGCCATTGAAATACTTGTTAACCGTGCACGTCCCCGGTGGCTCTGTGAACTGGTTTATCTCTGCGTCTAGGTTTTTAGAACTTGGCTGAGTAAAAGTCACAATACATGAGCTACCAGCATTGGCATCCTGAAACTGATCGTAGTCAAATCTGAGCAAATAGCCGGTGGTATTGTTAAGGTAGTTATAGAACTCTGGATTAAAGGTGACGAACGCGCCCGAAGAATTCTCGTCAACAGTGTTGTCAATTACCAATCCCGCCGCACTCCAGTCCTCTTCGATGCCATCTGCTACGAAGGAATCCCTGATCTGGTTGTCTCCCTCACCACCAGCTGTGATTGAGTTTGTAGCGGTGTTCGTGAACCGCGCAGACCACGGAGCATTGCCTGCGTTGGAAAAGCTGCACTTGTCGAAGGTGCTGAATCCCCCCGTCATCTCCATAGAAAATGAAGTAACGTCACTATTCTGCGCGCCTTGGAACCCATCATTGATGAAGCGGCTGAGGTATGTGTTAGCGTACCCGAAAAGCGCGATGCCGTAGCTGTCGCTGATATTCATGTCTTGGACCACGCCACCTCCGGTAACTTCCAGAGCTGCTACACCTAAGTATGCTGTAGAGGCGTGCTGCCGGTAGAAGGTCGCCGTGCAGGTTGAGCCAGTGCAACTGGTAAGCGGAACCGTTTCCATCGTATCCACGGTCGGCCCCGTCACGGTTCCCCCGGTCGAAAATGAATTGCTGCCCGTTTGATCCCATGTCATCGTATTGGTGACGAAATCGCTGCTCACGGTGGTAAAGGCGCCGTCGTAGGTAGCATCCGCAACCCCCGCCACAGTGAAGTGAGATTCGTTGGCCGGAATGTGACACGCGCTGCTGAGAACGGCTGTCACCACATTTGCGTAGCGGCTGATACTGCTAATGTTGCACGTCACCATGTCTACGACGTTGACGAAGGCCCCGGCGGCAAGTCCGTTCATGGTTGACGGAGTGAACGTGGTTGGCATACCGGCGTAGGTGACTCCGGATCCTGTGCTTCCAGACCAATTTGAGGCCAGGGTCATGGAAGTGGTAGAGGCCACGCTCGAAATCGTGTACTCGGCCGGCGCGTTGGTGCCGAACAGGATGGTCGCGCCATCGAGCGCCGAAGTCCAATTAGTGCCTGATCCCGTAACCGTTGCGGAACCATTCGTGAGAGCGACTGTACCAGGATTGACGGCGGTTCCCAGGGTCCCATTCGGGCTGCCAGCAGCGGGTCTAAGGTACATATAACCAGAACGAGCCTGTGTACTGAATTGAACATTCGAGGCCGCCCCGCCATAGCCGAGTATGTTGATCTGCTTCACTCCCATCCCTTCTGCGAACGTCGTTCCTAGCTGGATGGTGCCGGCGACAAGAATGGTGACCGCACCGGATGACGGCCAAACAAGGGCTGGGGCATCGGCAAGATAGCAGTTGTCGTCTCCGCTACCTGAAGCTGGTCCTTGCCCGGTTATCAGGATCGTACCGCCTTTGGACGGAAGGGCATTGAGCGCGGCCTGAAGAGCCCCGTCAATGGGGTGGTTCGTCGTACCATCACAGATTGCCCCACCTGCAAATGCCGGATTGCGGATGTCCTCAATAGGCGCTCCGCCAGGCTGAATCGTAGCGGGCGAAACAGCCCCCGTCACGTTGATGCCGTTTTCGCCGTCCGCTGTCACTCCCGGTTCCAGGTTTGCCAGCGCTCCCACCGCGGTCGCCGCTCCCGTCCCGCCCGCCGTCACTGGCACCGTGCTCATGCCTCCGATGGCCGTGCCGCTCGCGGCGTAATATGCAATCTGTCCGGAGTTTCCCGAATTGATCGTGCCGGACGTGCCTCCCGACCCCGTTCCGCACGCCGCACCTGTATTCGTGATATATCCCGAGTTATCGATCTGCAGGCAGTTGTAGCCGCTGCTAGCCGCCAGCCCCGGTAACTTGATGCTCGTCGGACCCAGAAATGCGGCATCCAGGCTCGCGCTCGGCCCTGAATAAATGTCCGTCTCATCTCCCGAGCCCGTCTCGTAGTTCAGCCGGATGTGCCCCGTGCCATTGCTCGCATTGATATACGTGTCCCCGCTGTTCGTGCTTTGGTAAGCCTTGAAACTATCCAGCCCGCCCACCGCCGAGTTCAGCGCCCAGTTGTTGCTCGCGTCCTTCACCATGTACCACTGGCTGTTTCCGTTCCAGTCTTTGTAGGTGAACGATCCCTTCTGGCTCGTGGTCAGTCCCGGCAACAGATAGTAATCCACCTCTGCGTCGGCGTTATTGCGCACCGTCATCGTTCCCGTCGCCTGCGCCGTGCCGCCCACCTGCAAAGCCCCATTGAACTGCGCGTTTCCCGCGTTGCTGATCGTCGCTACCGTCGTCTCGCTCGGCCCGCCCGAACCGAAAACCACCCCTCCGGTCCCCGCGTTGTTTGAGCCGTTCACGACCACCGCGCCCGTCCCCGCCGCGTTGATCACCGTCTGGTCGTTCGTGCTTCCCCCCGTCGTGATCTCCGCGACCGCATTCGGCGCCGTCGTCTGGTTCGATCCCGTAAAGCTCACCGCCGGCTGGGCAGTGTACCCGCTCCCGCCCGACGTCATCGTGACGCTGCCCACTGTGTAGCCTCCGGGACAGCTCAGCGAAGTAGTAGTCGTCATACTCGCGGTAGCCGACGCTCCGTTGCCTCCGCCGCCTGAAAACCCCACCGTGGGTGCAGCCGAAGTGCTATAGCACCCGCCGTTGTTCACCAGCACATTCGTCACCACGTTGGGCGTGGCGCTCAAATACTGCCCGATCGACACCCGGTACACGTTGTTCAACTCATCCAGAACCTGATAGAACTGTTCGCCTCCCGTGGCGTCGCTCAATCCCGTCGTCCATCGGTACCCGTAGTCCGTCTGGTATCGGTCGAGCAGCCCGCGCTCATTCCCCGTCCCCGTCCCCAGCCGGTAGTGATTGGTCACCGTCGCGTCCTGCTGGCTCCCATATCAGTCACCATTCAAGCCGTTGAAACTCCGGTGAAATGTATCGAGGAAGCTGTTGCGCGTGCCGTTGTCGGTCAGCTTTCCGGTAAACATCGTGCCGCCCGTCATCCAGTCGTTGTAGGAGCTGCCCGCGTCCGCCACCACTTGATTCGTCGAGTTCTCGTTCCGCAGCCCCACGATCGTGTTGTTCTGCGCGTTCGGTCCCAAATGCAATGCCGTCGAGCATCCCTCTACATCTCCTCCCGTGAACGTGTTTCCGTCCCCCTGCTGCAAGTTGATTCCGTACGTCCCGCTGATCGGATTCCCGCTGCTCGTCGGGCAATCGATGTGCAATCTGACAAACGTGCTCGCGTTCATCCAATCCGTCGTCGCCGCATTCGCCGTCTGGTGCCCGATCGCGTTCACCGCCGTGCCGAAGCCGTCAAACTGGTCGTCCAGGAACGTTCCTCCCGTGTAATTCCCCGTCCCGTCCAGCGTCATGCCCGTCTGGTTTTGGTTGCCCAGAAAATACAGGCTCTCCAGATCCAGCTCCTGTGTCCGGTAAGCCGCTAACCCTTGCGCTCCGCTCGCCGCGCCCGTCGCGTTGATCACCACGTTATCCATGTGGAAGCCCGGCGTATCCGTGGCGTAGGTCGGATCGCCCACCTTCACCATCGCGCCCGTCCCCGTGTACGCGAACACCGTCCCGCCCTGGCTCCCGCTCGCCGCGCTTCCGCCTCGCAGCGCGCACCCCCGTAGCGACACGTTCCGCGTCCCAGCCGTCACCACAATCTGGCTCGCCGTCGCAATCGTCGCGCACGGCAGCAGTACCGCCGTGTTCCCCGTCGAGATCGTCAAGTTTGATCCCATGGATTGATTGCCGGTGAAGTCCCGCGCATCGCATGTCCCGCCGTTGCTCGCGTTCACCGCGTTCACACACGCCTGCAGCTTGGCCCCAATGTCCGTGCCCGGAAGCTGGTCGGCGCGCAACACCAGACTCGGCCAAGCGTTCGCTGCGGCTGCGCTCACCGACGTATCCACGTAGTTTTTATCGGCCGCCTGCAGCGCCTGCGCCGGATCGCCGCTCAGCGTCAGCGCGCCCGTCATATCTCCGCCCGCCAGCGGCACCGCCGTCGCCGCCTCGGCGTCCACATAATGCTTGTCCGCCGCCTGCATTGGCTGCGTCGGATCACCGCTCAGATACAGCGGCCCGCTCAGCGTCCCGCCCGATGGCGACAGTTGGCTTTGGGTCGCTTCCGCTATCGCCTGGTCCACGTACGCCTTGCTCACCGCCTGCACCGCCTGCGCCGCCGGCATCACCTGCGCCTCCACCTGCCCGAGCGTCGCCTGCGCCGCCGCCGGTACCACCCAGTACTCGGTGCTCACCGTCCCGTCGCTCATGTAAAGCACAGCCGTGTAGTACTGGCCCGCCGGCGTCGCCCCCTGGTTCGGTGCCAGGTTCACGCTCACAAATCCGTCTGCTGGGATGGTCACCGTCTCTCGGTCCGCGGCCACCACCTGTCCCGCCGCGGTCGTAAACGCCGGCCAGCTCACCACCAGCGTCCCCGCCCCCGGCTGGCCGTTCGCCAGGTACACCGTCCCCTGCACCGTCGTCGTGCTGACCCCCTGCGCGCCGGCCGCCTGCACCAGCGCCGCTGCCAGCACCATCGCCATCGTGCCCCATTGCATCCCTCTGCCGGCGCGCAACCACCCGTCCTTTGTGAGCATCATCTCTGCCTCTTCCCTCTTTTCACGAGCGCCTAAAGCGAAACCAGAGTTACTGTACCCCGAAGCCGTAGCACTCAAGTCGACGCGCCCCCAAGGCCCGGGGTCCCCACGGACAGGTCTTCGTCCGTGGGGTGGAAGGCGCGGCGACCCTGCACAAGATTCAACAGGGCACACTTACTCTGGTTTTGCTCTGAATCCGGTCCATCCCTTTTCGCCGCTCTCCTCGTAACCCTTCGGCCTGCCGCTTCTCGCCGCCGCCGGCCGCCTCGGCTGTCAACTTTGATTCTCTAAAACCACCCGCCGCGCGCGCATTCCTTCTTTTCTCCCCATCTCTTCAAGGGAAATGCGAAACCAACCGGGTGCCCCCGCGGAGATGGCTTCAAAAGGCCCATGAGAGCACATCAGCTTTCCGCCTACAGCGTTTTCGATTCTGCTCTTTACAGAAACCATGCACCCGAGCGGCTTTTCCTTAAGAAAAAGCCGCCTTGCACAATGCAGCAATGTCAACAGGTGAATCGAAAATACTCTCGCGTGTGCTTCACTGCCGCGTCACTGCTTTTAGCGTACTGAAAAGGCGTCTAATTCCCTGCAATCCTCGCCCTGGCTTTATCTCATTCAGCCTGAATGACTTAGGCCAAGCCCATCCCAATCGCCCCTTTGCTTCCCTGCCTCCGCCCTGCGCATCCAATACAATGAACAGGTGCACAGTTCAGCCTCAGGAGCCCCTATGGCGCATACCGTCTTTTGCGTTCGCAATAAAAAGGAGATGGAGGGCCTCGACGAGCCTCCCTTTGACTCGGAATTCGGCCAGAAAATCTACAAGAACGTCTCCAAGGCGGCGTGGGAGGAGTGGCTCAACCACCAGAAGATGCTGCTCAACGAATACCGCCTTCAGCCCTGGACGCCCCAGGCCCAGCAGTTCCTGGTCGAGCAAATGGAAGAGTTCTTCTTCGGCGCCGGCTCTGCCCTGCCCTCCGAGTACGTTCCCCCCTCACAATAACGCCAGCCGGGGATTTTGATCTGCCGCCGCTTTGAACGCGCGCGGCGGGGGCCCCTCTGGGTCTCGTGCCCCACCCGGCGCTTAATCAATAAGGGCTTCAACGTCTGCGTGTGAGCTGCACGCGGCACTTGAATTCTCATGCGCGTTGCGCGGCAGGGAATTATGTCGCGGTGCAAGCTTTACAGCCCGGAGCAAGCGGAATTTGACGTGGTGCGCTAAAGGATTTGGCGGCCGCGGTAGAGAGCATGCCGCGTAGCGCGCCTCAGGCGCCGGAGAGTGTATACGTTGCGCGGACAGCCGAGCAGCCTTACTGCGTGGCTGGGGCGCCGGGATGCTGCACCTCGGCGGAGCAGCATCCCGTGGTTGGAGGAGGGTTATTGAGTGATAAGGAGGGCTATTGAATGATGTCGACGGTGAGGGTCATGGGAGTAGCTACCGCGTTGCCGTTCATCCTGCCGGCGCTGAAGTGGAGCTGCCGCACGGCATCCATCACGCTGGCGTCCCAGAGCTGGCTGAAGGTTTTGACCACGCGGATGTCCTGAGCGTGGCCGTTTGGGTCGACGACCAGTGCGACGACGACCTGAGCGTCGGCGGGGATGGTGCCCTTAGTGTAGTTCTCGGGAATGCTAACTTTGGGGGAGTCAAGCAGCTTGGGCGCAATGACCCCGCTGCTTACCTGAACTTGCTTGGTTGAGGCAGAGGCGACGTCCACGGGCTGGCTGGCAATTGCCGCTGCGGGAAAGAACAGCGAGGGGAGCAAAAGGCTGGTCACGAGTATACGACGCATGAATTACCTCCATGGCGACGACAGTCACCATAACTATTATTATCCTCAATAAATAGGATTGTCAAGCCAAAAAATTACGGTCCACTATATCAATAAGTTAACTAAGACGCAACGCTGCATTTTTAATCTCCTGTTCAAGAATTGCCGCTTCCCGGGAGAACGCTCAACCGTGCAAACAAACGCCGCCGGATGCCGTTTGTCAACACCACATTCCGGATACAGCAACACTGGAGCCGATCACCCCATGCTGACCAGGCTCGCTGCTCCCGTCCCCGTTCAATGAGACCGGTTTGGGAGGATGGCAGTCCTCGAGATAGGTCGCAGCCGGAAGCAGTTCTTGCCTGAGGGGATCATCGCCAACGCCATCGGCGTTTGGCCCAACTTTTCGTGGAAGTTCTTCGACTCCAACCATGCGCACAGCCGCGCATCGTGAATCTCCGCCTGCCCATCCCAAAAATCGGGCGTCAACCCGCACTGGATCTCAAGATGATCCAGTTGTAACTCGACCACCGCCATGTCTCTGGGAAAATACCGCCTGACGTTGTTCGCGCCTACTTGCAATCCGATGTATTCGCGTCCCTTGCTTTGTGTCTTGACGACCATGCTTACCTGCCGTTCCGCGGGCCTGAGGTAAGTCTAAGCAGCCGCGTCAAGAGAAACTGTCTGAAAATGAACGGAATCCCCGTCTGCCGTTCCCCTTGCGAGACGCATTCCCGCATGTGCCAATTCGGGAGAGCTTTCGCTGGTTCCTTCCGCCGCGGTTCCTTCCTCGATGCCTTCCTCCACTCCCGCGCCATCCGCCCAGCGCCCGCCCTCACTATACTCAAGCCATGATCAAGGGGCCGGTCTGCGGTTGGACCTTCGAGGAGTCCGCGTGGCGGCGCGGCGCGCAGTCGATTGCCGGCCTCGACGAAGCCGGCCGCGGTCCCCTCTTCGGGCCCGTCGTGGCCGCCGCCGTCATCCTTCCCCAGGCCTGCCCGCTGCAAGGCCTGCATGGATTACAAGGCCTACAAGGCCTGACCGACTCGAAGAAGCTTTCCGAAAAAAAGCGCAACCAGCTCGACCGCGAGATTCGCGCCTGCTCCCTGGCGTGGGCCGTCGCCGTGGTGGATGCCGAGACCATCGACCGCATCAATATTCGCCGCGCCTCGCTCCAGGCCATGCGCCGCGCCGTGGAACAGCTCGGCGTGACCCCCGATTTTCTGCTCCCCGATTTTCTCCTCATTGACGGGCGCGACACGATTGACTGGCCGTGCCCTCAGCAGGCCATCGTGGGTGGCGACGCGCAGAGCGTCTCCATCGCCGCGGCCAGCGTGCTGGCCAAGGTCCACCGCGACCGCCTGCTCGTTGAGCTGGACCGCGACTTCCCCGGCTACGGCTTGGCGCGCCACAAGGGCTACGGCTGTCCGGAGCACCTGGCCGCGCTTGAGCGCCTGGGCCCTACTCCGCTGCACCGCAGGAGCTTTCAGCCCGTGGCGCGGATGCTATTGCCGTTCCATTGACTGCCGGAATGCTCGCGCGCGGAATCAGGCCGCCGCCGCGCGGGCTTTGCGCCGTTGCGCCCAATTGAGCGCCGGCCGCGCCAGCAGCAACACGGCCACAATGACGGTGAGCCGCAGCGGCGTCAGCACCCCCGGCTTCATCTGCCACCAGAAATGAATCACCCCGCAGAGAATGGCCGGATAGATGAGCATGTGCAGCCGGTTCCAGCGCTTGCCGCCCAGCTTGCGGATCGACCATCTCGTCGATGTAGCCGCCAGCGGCAGCAGCATCAGCCATGCGGCCATCCCCATGGTGATGTACCGCCGCTTGGCTATGTCGGAGATCATCAGTCCCACATTGAAGCCCGCATACAGCCCCACATAGGTCAACATATGCACTGTCGCGTAGAAAAATGCGAACAGCCCCAGCAAACGCCGGAACCTGATCAGCCAGCCCAGCCTCGGCCAGAGCCGCCGCAGCGGCGAAATCGCCAGCGTTATGGCCAGCAGGCGCAGCGTGGTCCGGCCCGTGGTGAAGGCGATGGTGGCCGTGGGGTCCGGCCCCAGGTCGTTCATCACCGCTCCCCATGCCAGCCAGCCCAACGGCGATAGGCAGGCCAGCCAGACCGCAATTTTGAGAAGGATAAGTGACGTGCGTGTCATGAAATCTCTACAAGCGGCGCTTGCGAAGCTAGGAACACGGCGCAGCTCCCGCTCGATGAATAAGCCCCCCTCGCACGGAAGTTACTAGCTCCGCTAACACGCGCGAAGCGCGGCTAACCCCGCTAACTCCGCTCATTTCTGACTCCGCCTCAGTAATACTTCTTCAGGTTCATCCCCGCATACATCGACGCCACCTGATCCCCGTAGCCGTTGAACATGAGAGTCATGCGGAGCTGATCGTAGAAGGGCAGCCCGATCCGCCGCTCCGTCTTCTGGCTCCAGGGCACCCGGTCCACGTCCGGGTTCACGTTTGAATAGAAGCCGTACTCCTCGGCCGACTGGTTGTTCCATGTGGTGTGCGGCTCCTTTTCCACAAAGCGCACCTTCACAATCGACTTCGCGGACTTGTACCCGTACTTCCACGGCACCACGATGCGCACCGGCGCCCCGTCCTGGTTGGGCAGCGTCTGGCCGTAGAGTCCGAACGTAAGCAGCGTCAGCGGGTTCATGGCCTCGTCCATGCGCAGCCCTTCGCGGTAGGGCCAGAAGATGGTGGCGTCCTCGCCCGACCACTTCTCCACGCGCTGATCGTAGTAGGAGAGAAACTGCACATACTTCGCCGTCGAGAGCGGCTCGCACTGCTTGATGAACTCCGAAAGCGAATAGCCCACCCACGGTATCACCATGCTCCACGCCTCCACGCAGCGATGGCGGTACACGCGGTCTTCCAGCGGCCGCAGCTTGAGCAGGTCGTCGATGCCGAAGGTGAGCGGCTTCTTCACCAGCCCCTCCACCTCCACGTTCCACGGCCGTGTGGGCAGCCCGCCGGCGTTCTTATAGGGCTCGTCCTTGTTCACGCCGAACTCGTAAAAGTTGTTGTAGTGGGTGATGTCCTCGAACGGCGTCAGCTTCTCGCCGGTGGTGGTCAGCGGGCTATAGACGGTCTGGAGCTTGGTGTCGGCGGCGTCGGCCAGCACGGTCGCGCACGGCTCCAAAACCCGCGCCAGCCGCTCCGCGCCCAAAGCCGCAGCCCCCACAGCCGCCGCGCCGGCTGCAGCATTGCGCAAAAACCGCCGCCGGCTCAGGTACTTCAGGTACTCGCTCTGGGATGTGATCTCCGACGAAGGTACATCGGGTGGTTTGCCGATGAGCATGGGATTGACCTCGCTTGGGGAAGCTTCTTCTGCACCTATTAGACACGCTGGAGGGGTTGCGCGTTACAGAATTTGTGGTATTCCTGCGCCTGCGGGGTGGGTGCCCGCGCCTGCGTACGAGTGATTGTTTGGTTAACAGGAGCGCTGTTTCACGTCCTGGAATCGGGCCGGCGTCACCCGCAGTCAGCGGTTAACTGGCCCGCGCAAACGGCCACTCCCCCAGCCGCCGCGCCCGCCATAGATAAATCAACGTTCCCGAGGCTCCGATCCCCCCCGCCACGGCCAGCTCTCCCAGCGCGTGCGAGCGGCTCGCGAGTATGAAGATAAACCCCGCCATTGCCGCCAGCGGCGGCAGCGGATACAGCGGAATCTTGAATGGCCGCTTCAGCTCCGGCCGCCGGATCCTCAGCAGGATCACCCCCGCCTGTTGCAGTAAAAACTGCAGCAAAATGCGGGTGATGACCAGCATCGTGATCACCTCCACCAGCGAAAAGAAGCAGAACACCACCCCCACCATCCCCAGCGCCACCAGCGAGCGATGGGGAATCCCGTGCTTGGGATGAACCGCGGCCAGAAAGTGAAAGTAGTTGCCGTCGCGCGCCGCCGCGTAGGGCACGCGCGAGTAGCCCAGCAGCAGCGAAAACACCGACGCAAACGCCGTCCACACAATCAGCGCGGCAATCGTGTACCCGGCCCAGCGGCCGAAGGCCGAGCGTGCGATCTCGGCCACCAGTTGCACGCGCAGCGCGGCGCTCTCCGCGGCGTGCCCCGCGGCCTCGCGCAAAGACGGCAGCGCGGCCATGTTCATGGTGATGTAAAACGCCGAGACGAACAGCACGGAGAGCAGAATGGACCGTGGAATCGTCCGCTCCGGCTGGCGTACCTCGCTGCCCAGGAAGCAGATGTTGTAGTAGCCCCAATAATCGTAGGTGGCGATCAGCGTGGCCTGCGCCAACCCTCCGAGCGCCAAAGCCGCGGGCAGCGCAGGCGCGGCCGGCATATGCCAGCCCCCGGTGGCCGCCGCATGAGTAAAACCGGAGACGATGACCCCGGTCAGCGCGGCGATCACTCCGGCAAACAGCACCCAGGCTAGGCGCGTAATCGAGCTCAGGTTCCGGTAGAGCAGCGCCGTCACCAGAACGCAAGCCCCTGCTGCGGCCAGGTTCGCATAGTGCAGTCCCGGCCACGCCGCGATCGGCGCCGTTTCCAGCCCCGGCCAAAAAACCGCCAGAAATCCCGACAGTCCGATGCACCCCGAGGCGATCGACAGCGGCGCGGTAAAGCTCACCTGCCACACAAACAGAAAGCTCAGCCAGTTGCCCGCGCCCTCGGGGCCGTAAATCTCCCGCAGAAACGCATACGATCCGCCCGCGCGCGGAAACATCGCGCCCAGCTCCGCCCACACCAGGCCGTCGGCCACCGCCAGCACCGCGCCCAGCACCCACGCCCACACTGACAGCCGGTAGCCCGCCGCCGCAATCACCAGCGGCAGCGTGATGAACGGACCCACGCCGATCATCTCCAGCATGTTGAACAGCACCGCCGAACGCAACCCGATGCGGCGCTCAAGCGTCGCGGTGCCGCTGCCGGTGCTGGACGAATGAACTGCCATGGGAAGCCGCTAGTTGTGGCTCAGTTTGAAGGGTACGAGCTTCAGCCCGTACATGAATCGAGCAAAATGAACGCGGGCTTCAGCTCCTGAGGGCAAATTACTTTCAAACTCACCCGCTGCCTAGCCGCTCGAATGCGCTCCCCGGATTGTACACTGACCAAGAGTATGTTCCCCGACCCGAGAATCCATCGCATCGCTGTGCGCGCCGCCCTGGGAGCCTTGCTCCTGGCCGGCGCAAGCCTAATTTTCCTTCGTGCGCAACAGGCCGTCCAGCCCTCGGCCCAGCCCTCGGCCCAAAGCGTGCTCGCCGCGGTTCCGCTGCCCAGCCCCGTCAACTACGCGCTTCCATTGCCGGAAGACCGCGGCTATGCCGGCCTGGAGCAGGCGCTCAAGCGCCTCGACACCACCGCCAATGTCCTCTACGTCGTGGCTCACCCTGACGATGAAGACGGCGCGCTGCTCACCTATCTCTCGCGCGGCCTCGGCGCGCGCGCCACGCTCTTCACGCTCAACCGCGGCGAGGGCGGCCAGAACCTCATGTCCGCCGACGAGAACGACGCCCTCGGCCTCATCCGCACTAACGAGCTCCTCGACGCTGACCGCTATTACGGCGTTCGCGAGCTCTTTGGCACCGAGATTGACTTCGGCTTCTCCAAAACCCAGCAGGAATCCTTCGCCCAGTGGGGCCACCAGCGCGTGCTCTATGACGCCGTGCTGGCAGTGCGCCGCGTGCGGCCCCAGATCATCGTAGCCACCTTTGTCGGCGGCATCACCGACGGCCACGGCCAGCACCAGGTCTCCGGCGAAATCGCCCAGGAGGCCTTCAAAGCCGCCGCCGATCCCAGCGTCTTTCCCGATCAGCTCAAGAATGGCTTAGAGCCCTGGCAGGCGCTGGCCGTCTACTCCCGCGCTCCCTTCGCGCGCATCACCAACGGCAGAATGTTCGACTACGCCACCGGCAATTGGGCCCCGGCCGGTTTTCGCAACTACGTCACCGGCGCGTGGATCAACGGCCAGCTCTCCGCTGACGTCACCATCCCCACGGGAACCTACGACCCCGCCCTCGGCCGCAGCTACGTCCAGATCGCGCGCCAGGGCTGGGGCATGCAAAAGTCCCAGAACGGCGGCGCTAATCCCACTCTCAGCGGCCCGTCCGACTCCGACTATCACCTCTGGGCCGTCGCACCCGCCGCCCAAGCCGGCGCTGCGGCCGCCAACTCAGCCAACGACAGCCTCTTCCACAACAGCAAGGTCAACATCGACACCAGCCTCGAAGGCCTGGCCAGCCTCGTCAACGGCAATCCTCCCACCTGGCTCACCGGCGGCCTGCGCCAGATCGACGCAGGCCTCAAAAGCCTCCAGGCCACCTGCCCCTGCCAGGACCCTGCCGCCGCCGCCCACAAGCTCGCGCCCATCTACCGCCGCCTCCTCGACCTCCGCGCCCGCGTTGCCGCCAGCAGCCTCAGTGCCCAGTCCAAATACAACCTATGATCATGCTGGCTGTGCGCTTCTCGGTTTCGACGGCCGCCATTGTGGTCGACGGCTGCGGCCCGATCGCCGCGATCGGCCGCAGCTGGAATCTGACGCGAGGTAACTACTGGCGAGTGTTGGGGTTCTGGATCGCGTTCGCGCTGCTGGTCTACGCCCTGCAGATTGTCCCGCTCCTGCTGGCCGCGCTCCCGCCGCTGCTGATCCCGTATCCAAAGGTCGCGGCGTCGCTGTATCTGGTGTAGAACCCCGGTGGCGGCCTACGCGGTGTCGCCGATCAGCACCATCGTCTTTATCTTTTTGCACACCGATCTGCGCATCCGCAAGGAGGGCCTGGACGTGCAGTCGGTCACCGCGGCCATCCGCGCCGAGAACCAGCGCGCCAGGGAGCTGCGCGCGGCGCAGGCGCCGGAGCCGGCCGTCGAATGATCATCCGCCGCGCCGGGATCGTGCTGTTGGCTGCGCTGTGCGCGCTTATCTTTGCGCGCCCGGCCGCCGCGGCCGCGCCTTCACCCGAAGACTACCGCGCCGCGATCCACAAGGCATTGGCGCTGGTGCGCCGCGCGGCTGACGAATCCGATCCGCAGGCCGAGCGCGACACTGCAACTGGAGGCGGCCGCCGAGATCGAACGCGTCAAATCAGTCGCCTTGCCGGACGGCGAAGCGCTCACCCCCGACAACGCCGCGCTTTTGGCCGCGCTGCGCTCGAAGGACCAACCCACCGCCGGCGCGCTGAGCCAGCTCGAGGCGCTGGACGACGCGCTGGCGCGCTATCCGCAGCCGACCACCAGGCCGCCCGCGAGAAACTGAGCCAGGCGCTCGACTCGCTGCGGGCCGAGCCGCCGCAAGTGAATCCGATTCTCCGCTGGTTGTCCGAATTGCTGGACCGGGTGTTGAAGGATCTGTGGGCCGGCGGTGCCTCGGACACCCGCTGGATCTGGCTCATTATTGGCGGCGTCATTTTGGTGATCGCCCTGCTGTATTTTTGGCGGCATGCCCGGCGTGTCTTTGTCGCCGAGAGCGCCTTGCCGCCCGTTGAGCAGGATGAACGGCCGCAGAGTTCGACCCAGGCCCTGGACAACGCCCAGCGCCTCGCCGGCGCGGGCGACTATCGCGCCGCGGTGCGCCAGCTGTATCTCGGTACGCTCTTGATCCTGGATGAGCGTGGCAAGCTGCGCTTCGACAAGACCCTGACCAATCACAGAAACCCTGCGGGCGCTGCGCGCCGCCGGCGCGGCTGGGCTGGCCGAGGCCATGCGGCCGATTGTGGACTATTACGACGAGGTCTGGTACGGCTTCCTGGCCGTGCCACCGTCAACTTCGACGCGTATCGCGCCCGGGTCGAAAGCGTGAGGTCCCTATGAAGCCGAAACGGCGGTTCTCCTCCGACGCGCTGCTGGTGATTGAGGCGGCGTCATGCTTGGCGGCCTGATCGCGGCCTCGGCGTATGTGCAGGGTCAGCTTCAGGGCGATCAGCCCCCGCCTACGCCTCAAGCTCGGCCGCCCGCGACGGCGCGCGCGGGCTGATCGTCCGGCTCGAGTCGCTCGGGTATGCCGCCCATCCGCGCACCAAGCCGCTGACCGCGCTCGACAGCGACACCCGCGCGCTGATCGTGCTGCCCGGGAAGCGGGCGCTGTCAAGCGATGAGGTCGACCAAATCATGGGCTGGGTGGCCGAGGGCAACACGCTTGTCTATGCGACCGGCGAGAGCGGCGCCGACGCGTTCGGGAACAGTGCGTCCAGCGACGGTCAAGACCCGTTGCTTAGCGAGCTCGATGTGCGTTTGACCACGAGCGCGTTCGATACCGCGTCGCGCCTGCCCCAGCCGGTGATCGTCGGCGGCAATGTGCCGACCGAGGCGGTGTTCTCAAACGCCGCTTTGGCCACCACTCGAAACGGCATGGTCCCGCTGTTGACGCGGGGAAGCGGCGCCCAGGCCATGATGCGGAGATCCGGCCAGGCCGACGACATGGGCCTGTGGTACGTCCTGTCGGTGACCGGCGCCGTGGACCGGGGCACGCCGCGCGGGTGATGCCTCCTGCGCGGCCGTCACCGGCCGCAAAGACTGACCGAGTGGCGAGGGCAGCGCACGTAGGTGACGGTCATCGGGTTGTTCAGGGCGTCGATCACGGGCTCCGAGATCGGCGGGCTCGGCGCGCTGTAGTGCACGCCAGGGGCGGGATCGTTGCCGGGGCCGCCCGGGTTGTACAGGGGCTTGTAGCGGCCCGTTGACGGGATCTGCACCGTGGTGATCCGCCGGGCCGCGGCGACGCTGCCGTCAAGGATGATGTCGATGTAGTTGTTCCTCAGCTCGGTGTAGCAGGCGTCGTATGTAGCCTGTTTCACGCCAAGGTCGGCGAGCCCGACGACCCGGAGCGGGTGCCCGTCGATGTAATAGGTCTTGCCGGCCTTGGTGAGCGCGACCTTCTTTCCGGACGAGGTCACGGCGATGACCCGGAAGTACTTGTCGTACTTGGTCGGCAGCAGCGGGGTGACGCCGTTGGGGGTCATGCCGCCCGAGGTGTACATCCGCAGCCGGAACTTCGCCTGCTTGCCATAGAGGCTTA
>CAWEGL010000015.1:0-8842 GCA_963808795.1 uncultured Acidobacteriota bacterium | reverse complement strand
CCGCGCCGCGGCTACGTGATCGCGCAAGGATCGAGTTCTACGGTGAATCTGGTGAAAGTGCTGCCGAGACTTGAGGCGGCCGGTGTGAACGTGAAGGTGATCGCGGCCATCAGCGAGGAGTTATTCGATCGCCAGTCGCAAGCGTATCGCGAATCCGTGCTGCCCCTCGAGGCTCGCTACAATTCGATGGTGGTATCAACAGGCACGCGGCGCATGTGGCCGCTGCGCAACCTGGGTCCGTTGACGGATGAGTATTCGCTCACGTCCGACTTTGACAATTCGTGGAGAAGCGGCGGCCTCGAAGCGGAAGTGATCGCGGAAGCGCACCTCGATCCCGACTCGATTTTCGCAGGCGTGGAGCGATTCGCAAACGAACGCGAGCTGCGCATGGCCGATCAGCGCAGAGCGATCGGTTAGTCGAGTGGGCTGTTTACTCTCGTCGTGAGTGCGCCATTTTGAGAGGCGGTGTGACAACTCCCCCAAAAAGAGCGATCAGCCAGCCTGATCGAAAAGCAAGTTTCCTCGTTAGATGTTGTGAAGGTGCAGAGAACGTAGAGAGTCGCAACTGCGGCGCGCAACCTCGATCAGCTCCGCGTCCCGGTGTGCTACCCGAACCTCAACGTGCTGTTGGCCGGAGCTTACGCCGGCGTCGATTCGCTGGTTGCGAGCGGCAGGCGGATGGTGGCGCGGGCGCCTTCGCCGTCCTCGCGATTCACGAGCTGGATTTCGCCGCCGTGGGCGCGGGCGATCTGCTGAGCCAGCGCCAGCCCCACGCCGCTGCCCGCGGGCTTGGTGGTATAGAAGGGCACGAACAGGTTCTCGCTGTTGGCGATGCCCAGGCCGCGGTCCTCGATGACGACCAGCAGGGTGTAGGCATCGACCTTCCAACTTACGCGCACCGGCTGCGCGCCGTTGGCGGGAGCGGTTGCAGAGCTGCTGTTGGCTGAAACCGCGCCGCCGAGCGGCATTTTCTCAAGGACAATACCGCCTCTCGCTAGGCTGAAATCGGCACTTGAACTCTGCAACCGCTCCAGCGAGGCGTCCACGGCATTGGCCACGAGATTAATGAACATCTGCTCCAACTGATCGGGATCGGCGTTGAGCGTGAGCGGCGGGCCAGGATCGAGGGCGACGGGCAAACGCTGTTCGAGCAGCGCCACGCGCTCCAGGAGCGGGCCGACGGCCACGGGGCGCGGCTGCGGCGGCGGCAACTGCGCCAGCGCGCGGTAGGACTGTACAAAGCGGTGCAGCACGCCGGCGCGGCTCTGGACCACGCCCAGGCCGCGGCGAAAGTCGCCGAGCGTGGCCTCCTCGCCGCGCAGGTTGTCAACGCGCTCCAACAGGCTGCCGGCGATGGACTTAATGGGGGCCAGCGAGTTCGACAGCTCGTGGCCCAGCACCCGGATGAGCCGCTTCCAGGCCAATTGTTCCTCTTCCTGGAGCGGCAGGCTCACGTCGGCCAGCAGCAGCAATGTGTGCGGCGCGCCCTCCTGGCGGAAAGCGGCCTTGCGCAGCAGCCAGCGCGCCGGTTGGGACGCAAAGGAGTGGATGGTCTGGTCGGGCGCCAGGAGCAGCGCTTCCAGCCCCAGCTCGCGCGCCGGACGGCGGTAGCAGCGGTTATAGGGCAGGCCAAGGAGTTTCAAACCGGCGTCGTTGACCAGTTGCAGCAGATGATCGCGGTCGAAGGCGAAAAGCGGCGCGTGCATTACTTCCAGGATGCGCGCCAGCAACGCGGTGGCTTCGAGGGACCGCACCTGCTGCTTTTCCAGGAGATTGGCGAGCGCGTTGACCTCCGCGGCCAGCTCTCCCAACGCGTCTTCGGAGCCGGCGCCGCGCGCGCGCGAGGAATAATCGCCCTCGCGCAGTGAGGAAACGGCGTTGGCGAGCGTCTGTAAGCGGCGCACCAGGCCTTCCATCAGGGCCGAGGCCACCAGGGCGAGATAGATCAGCAGGAAGGCGCCAAGCAGCAGTGCGGGCAGAAGGGCCATGCGGCGCAGGTAGAAGAGGACGCCGGCGAGAACCAGCGCGGGCAGCGCCAGCAGCAGGCAGTAGAGCCGCACCCGGCCCATCGCCGAGAGACGGCGTCGCCGCCTGCCCCGCTCATAGGCCATACTTTTCCATGCGCCGGTAGAGCGCGGCGCGGCTCAGGCCCAGCGCCTCGGCGGCCTGCGAGATGTTGCCTTCGCAGCGGCGCAGGACCTTGCGGATGAGCAACGCTTCGACCTCATCGATGCTCATGTTTTCAAATGAGGGCGCGGACGGCCGCGCGGACGCAATGGCCAGATCAGCCGGCTCCACCTCGCCGCTGCGGCACAGCAACACGGCGCGCTCCACGGCGTGCTCCAGTTCACGCACGTTGCCCGGCCAGGCGTACTGCATCAACTGCCGCGTCGCCTCCGGGGAAAAGCCGCCGACCTGCTTGCGATAACGGTTGCGGTTGCGGGCCAAAAAGTGCTCGGCGAGCAAGGGAATGTCCTCGCGCCGGTCACGCAACGCGGGCAGGTGAATCTCCACGGTGTTGATGCGGAAGAGCAGGTCTTCGCGGAAATTGCCGGCCTTCACCTCCTCGCCGAGCTGGGCATTGGTGGCGCAAAGAAGGCGCACATCCACGCGCCGCGTCTGCGACGAGCCCACGCGCTCCAGCTCGCCGGTCTCCAGAACGCGCAGCAGCTTGGCCTGCTGGCGCAGGGGAACGTTGGCGATCTCGTCCAGAAAGAGCGTGCCGCCGTTGGCCAGCTCGAAGCGGCCCACGCGGTCGCTGCGCGCATCGGTGAAGGCGCCCTTGACGTGGCCGAAGATCTCGCTCTCGAAGGTGCCCTCGGGCAGGCCGCCGGCGTTGACAGTCACCAGCGACATGCGCGCGCGCGGCGAGGCGGCGTGGAGCAGCCGCGCCACGATCTCCTTGCCGGTGCCGTGCTCGCCGGTGACGAGCACGTTGGCGTCCGAGGGCCCCACCTGTGCGATCAGATCGAGTACCGGCCGCATGGAGGCGGCGCCGGCCACGAACTCCGGCATGCCTTCGGCGCGCAGCAGGCGGTTTTCGAGTTCGAGCTGGCGGGCGCGGCGCAGGGCCTGATGCAGCTCGGCGTGCACGCGCACCAGCGAGAGCAGGCGCTCGTTCTCCCAGGGCTTCTGGATAAAGTCGCGGGCGCCGCGCTTGACACACTCCACGGCCAGGTCGATGTTGCCCCAGGCCGTCATCACGATCACGGGCAGGCGCGGGTCGAACTCACGGATGCGGGCCAGCAACTCCAGACCCTCCTGGCCGGAGGTGGTGTCGCGGGTGTAATTCAGATCGACGAGCACCACGTCGTATTCGGTCTGCTCCAGCGCCTCCATCAGCAGCCGCGGCGAGCGCGCGCGGTCCACGGTGATTCCCTGCGGGGCGAGCAGCAGCTCGACCGCCTCCAGGATGTGGGGCTGATCGTCGCCCGCCAAGACCCGAATTCGCTCCTGCTTAGCGATGATTCGCCTCCACAGCGCCAGCGTGGGCGTTTGCACTGGAGATGCCGGCGTCGGCACTCGAAACGCTTGGTTCTATGGCCGGCATACAGCGGTTTTCCAGTTACTATAAGCCGAAGCCACAGTCGCTGCGTGGCTTTTTCCTCAACCGGGGCCCCCACGGACAGGTCTTCGTCCGTGGGGTGGAAGAAAAAGCCACACTCCACGACACTAGAAATGTCACAAGCGAACTGGAAAACCGCTCTCGATCCCTCCACCGATTCTACGGCGCATGACTCATGAAGCCCGCTTTCGCAGCCTCGATCGATACGCCCGTCTGCTCCAGTGTTTCTCCGGTGGCTTGATCGAGATTCACTTTCGCCTCCTCATACGCGGTCTGTGCGGCCACCAGAGCCGATTGGGCAATGGCCAGTTGGTGTTGCGAAACCAGCGTATCGTAACTGGAAGCGGCGCCGAGTTTCTGTTCCTGCGTGGTGATTTCAAACGTGCGCTGCGCAAGATCGCGGGCGTCCTGCGAGGCCTGGACGCGGGCCTGGGCCTGTTGCAGCGCGAACAGCGAGTTGCGCACGTCGAAGCGGATGCTCTTCTTCTGCTCCTCGAAGGTGATCTGCTTCTGCCGGAATTCCAGCGCGGCTCGAAGCTGATCTGCCTTGGCGACGCGGTTGCGAAGGTTGATCGACAAGGTCATTCCCACCTGATACGCCGGCGAGGAGTAATTAAATGTATTTACGAACATGCTGCCGAAGCCCGTGGGGAGATCGGAGTTGCAATCTGCCGGCCCCAGGCTGCAGTACGGGTTTTTGGGACCCGCGGTACCGGCTCCGGCATAAATGCCGTAGAGATTCAAGCTGGGCAATAGCTCGCTCCGGATGGACCTCAGACTGGCCTGCGCCTTCTGCATGGCGATCTCGTCCTCCGCGACGTCAGGACGGTTCTTTTCCGCCTCGGCAATCAGAGCGTCAACCGATTTGGAGGCGTTGGGATCGGGCGGGCCGATGCGATCCAGGGGAATGACCGGCATTTCATCGATGGTGGGATCGTCGCTCCTGGTGATGGCGTTCTTCATGAGCAGTTCGTTCAGACGGAGATTGGCGCGCGCAATGGTGAGGTCGCCTTCGCTGCTGGCCACGTCCGACTCGTCCTTCATGACTTGTACGGCCGGAATGGCGTGCAGCTTAAGTTCCTCCTGGTCGTCCTGGAGGGTCTTTTGCGCAAAGGCCAGCGAGCGCTCCTTCACCTGCTCGTCTTCATAGGCATTCACCAGGTCCCAATAAATGTCTTCCACCGTGGTGACGGTGGCGATGACCTGGGCGCTAAACGCAAGGTTGGTCACCGTGAGGTCCTTCTTTGCGATTTGAATGAAGCGCTCATTGCTTGCAAAACCGAAACCGGCCAGCAGCGGCTGGCTGAGCTCCAACTGGAAACTCGAGTAGAGCGTGGGATTGATGGCATAGTAAGGGCCGTTATTCGCAAAGCGTTGCCCCACATAATTGACGCTAAGATTGGTGCCCAATGCAAACGATTGCGAAAAGTTTGCCGCGGCCTCGATGTTGTTCTGCTTGAAGACGGGAACACCCGACTGGAAGACGTTGTCTTCCTGGGTGACCGTGTGATTCACGAAACCGTTGAAATTCAGATACGGATCGAAGGACGGCACCGAGGCTCCGGCGCCCAGCGTTGAGGTCACAATGCCGCCCGTGCCCGCACCGGCCGATCCCGAACTTCCAGAAGCGGAGCCGGAACTCGAGGAGCCGAAACCGCCCTGCGTGGACGATTGCACAACCGCGGTATTGACGCCGTTCGCGGCCCCGCCGGCCTTGGTGCGCGAGAGGTCCGTTTGCGCAATGGGAAAGTTATAGCGGAAATAAGCGAGATCGAGGTTGTTCTCGATGGCCAGAGCGATGGTATCGTGCAACGAAAGATACAGCTTTCCATCGCGGATCAGGGTTTGCAGGAGCGGCGAGTTGTTCAGGTTCGGAGGAGGCACCGTGCTGGGCATATAAGCTGAGAGCGGATTATGCGAATGCTTCATCGGTACGTAAAACGAATTTTGTGGCATAACCGGCTGCTGCTGCTCCTGCCTCATCTCTTGCGCCAGCGAAAGCGGCGCCGCGGCGGCGCGGCTGGTTGCCGGCGCCGGCGCCGCTGGAGGCAGCACGGACGCTACACTGGTAGCCGCAGGTTGTGGCGCTGCCGGCTCTGCGGCCAGGGCCAGGTTCACCTGCAATAAAAGAATCGCAGCGGCGGTCTCGACGTATTTACCTAAACTTGTCTTCGACTTTTTCATTTGGAGTTTACCTCCTTGGTTTTTTCCGTCAACGTTCGATCGTCCGTGAGCCAGCCGTCGCGCAGCTCCACGATGCGCCTGCCGTAGCGCGCGTTCTCTTCGGAGTGCGTCACCTGCACGATGGTCGTGCCCTGGCGGTTGAGTTCGCAAAAGAGTTCCATGATCTCCCGCGCCTGCGCGGAGTGCAGGTTGCCGGTGGGCTCGTCGGCCAGCAAAAGCGCCGGCGCGTGAACCACTGCGCGCGCAATGCCCACGAGTTGCTGCTGGCCGCCGGAAAGCTGCGACGGAAACAGATCCTTCTTGGCCACGATCCGGAAGCGGTCGAGAATGTCGGCCACCATCCCCTGCCTCTCTTTCACGGGCATGTTCTTGTAGGAGAGCGGCAGGTCGATGTTCTCGGCCACGGTGAGGTCGTCGAGCAGGTGATAGCTCTGGAAGACCATGCCGGTGCGCTGGCGAGCCAGATCGGCGCGCTGCTTGCGGTTGAGCGTGTGCACGGGCGTCGCGTCAAACCAGTACTCGCCCCGCCAGCCGTCGTCGAGCAGGGCCAGCACGTTGAGCAGTGACGACTTTCCCGCTCCCGAAGGCCCCATGACTGTCACGAACTCGCCCTCACGGATGGTGAGCCCGATGCGCCGCAACACCCATTCTTCGGTGTGGCCGGTCTTATAACTTCGTTCTACGCTTTTCAGTTCGATCATGCTTGCCGTCCCCTGTTCCCTATTCCCTAGTCCCTAGTCTCTGCTCTCTGTCCTTATTCAATGCGCAAGGCCTGCATAGGTTCAACGGAAGCGGCGCGGCGGGCGGGGATGAAGCCCGCGGCGGCGGCGCAAGCGCCGAGCACCAGCGTGGCGCCGGCCAGGGCCAGCGGATCGTACCCGCCGATTCCGTAGAGCTGGCTGGCCATCAGATGCCCCGCGAGCAGTGCGGCGGGAATGCCCAGGGCCAGTCCGATGAGAACCTGCCAAAGCGCCCCGCGCATCACCATTGCCACCACACTCTGCCGCGTGGCCCCCAGCGCCATGCGGATGCCGATCTCGCTGGTGCGGCGGGCCACAAAGTAAGACATCACGCCATAGAGGCCGATGGACGCAAGAACCAGCGCCAGAATGCCAAACAGGCCTGTAAGCCGCGCGATCAGCCGCTCCTCACTGAAGTTGCCGGCCACCTGCGCGTTAAAGGAGCGCAGGCCCATCACGGTCAGATTGGGATCGATGCCGGCCAAAGTGTGGCGAACGAGCGCGTCCACATTGGGCGGCGGCGCATGGAAATCGAGGACCATTGCGTTCATATACATGGATTGCGTCTCGCCCGTGGTCATCATCGGCTCCGTGTAGCCCAGGAACTGCTGTTTAAGCGGGCGCAGATAGACGGGGCGCACGCGATCGCGTGGATTGTTGATCTTGAAATCGCGGAAGACGCCGACAATCTCGAAAGTTCCCGAGTACTTCGGGAAGTCGATTCCGAAGTGCTGGCCGATCGGGTCCTGGTTGGGAAAGAACCTCTTCACAAACGTCTGATTAACGAGGGCCACCATCGGCGATGTCGCCGTATCCTGTTCGGTGAATCCGCGGCCGCGGACGATGGGCACGCCGATGGAATCGAGGAAGCCGGTGCTCGCGCGGTCCCAGGTTGAGCCGCAGTTGCTGTGCGGCCCCGGAGCCGGATGGCCCTGTTGGATCACGCACTCGCTCCAGTTGTCGCCTCCGAGAGGGCTATACATTGCCAGTCCTACGCTGGCCACGCCGGGCAGCGCGCCGAAGCGGTCCTCGATCTGGCGGTAGAGCGCGGGCAGCCGGTTCACCGTGTAGCCCGCGCCGAACGGATCGAAGTCCACCACGTAGCGGTTGGCCGTAGCCACGCCGAAGTTCTGATGCTCCAGGTTGACGAGCGATTGGGTCATCAGGATGGCCCCGGCGAGCAGCACCACCGACAAAGCGGCCTGGAAGACGACCAGCGCTTTCTGGGGCAGCGAGGAGCGGTCGCGCGCGCCGCCGCTGCTCCGGCTAGCGCCGCGCAAGGCTTCCACCGGCTGGGCATGGAACGACAGCCACGCCGGTCCCGTGCCGAATAGGATGCCCTACGAGAGCAACACGAACTGAACCAAGGAACAGCGGCGAGGAAAAAAAAAAAAAAAAAAAAAAAAAAATGTATTGCTCGGCTTCGCCGGGCTGGTGACGGGCGGTCCGACACGGCCGAAAGTGGCCGGCGGCGCAGCTGGGCAATGCGGCTCGGCAATCCTGCGGAGGCCGACCGACGACTCGATCGGCAGGTCGCTTATCTCCCCACTCCTCCCACTATCTTCCTGCGTAGTCGCCGGACCTTCGTCAGGCCGGCCACCTCCGACAGCGCGAACCAGGCCAGCGCCGCCCGAACTCCGCCCGGCAGTACGTGGCCCGCAGCTCAGCCGGGTCGATTCCCGAACCATTGAGGATTGCAAGAACTCGGCCTTGGGGTCGAAGGCGGCCGTCGCCGGCCACGAAGTCGCTGAATAGCCGATGCTGGGCGCCCGGGACGCGTCCGCCGCGCTGCCCGGACGTCGTCTCCGAGGACTTGTCTACCGTCCGCACGTCGAGCAATCGCGTTGGTCCGCCCGGGGCCGTCGTCGTGGCTCCACGCCAGAACGTCGTCCGCGCTGGCGATCAGGGCGCTGTCGCGCTCATGGCTTCCCGCGGGAAAGCAGCACCCTCGTCTTCCTGGGCCTTGAACGATCTTCGCCTTTTCCCGCCCTCCCTATTACCTGATCATTCACAGCGGACATCTTCGCGTCGGCAACGGCATGGGCGGCGCGTTGATCATGCGGCGCCCGGGATTCGCCGCGATCGT
Organism: uncultured Acidobacteriota bacterium; assembly: GCA_963808795.1. GTDB lineage: Bacteria > Acidobacteriota > Terriglobia > Terriglobales > Acidobacteriaceae > Telmatobacter. Next base: position 267 of record CAWEGL010000015.1, on the reverse strand, counting down.
CACCTGCGTGCTCTCTCTGACCGAATGTCGCGAGCCTGGGCCGAACCGGCGTCCCACGCGGTATCAGGTGTGGTCGTACGTGATTCCTATCTTGACGCTCTGCCGGTTGATCCTGGCGTGTGGGTGCTGTATCACGGATCGTTTGGGTTCCACGATTTTGCGGATTCCGCGGGTAAGGCATTCGGATTCGCGCATTCATCCCATCGTTGGCCGCATTGCTGCTGGCAATTCCAGCTTACGGAACGGTGGGCGTGATCGGCACCATGG
>CAWEGL010000014.1:0-10049 GCA_963808795.1 uncultured Acidobacteriota bacterium | reverse complement strand
AGACCGGCCGACTGATAATTCGCAGTCGTGGTCACGAACGAAGTTTGCTTAATGACGATATTGGTACCGGAAAGTCGATTTCGGCCTTCTGATCGCTGCCGGCCATCTTTTCGAACTTGTCCTGCATACCATACTTCCCAGAAGTCAACGATTGAGTTGTTGACCGTGGTCGCATTGTAAATATCGCCCAACACGTTGGGGGAGACCGCCCGCCCATGAACTTCCCCTTTTTGCAAGGAAGCACGTTGTGGCTGACCAACTGTTGCTTGAGTTCACGGTACGTACCGAGATCAAGCGTGTACGGCGAACCAACAGAGACGACTGGTTCACGTTAGTATCACGGAAAAAGCCGAATCCGCAACCGCGCTGTACAACTCGGAGATCGTCTGCCCGCCCTGATAGCCGAGCTCGACGGCCGAGTTACGCCCGTTCAGGCGCAGCCGCGTCACGTATACCCCAAAGCCCGGCAGCAAGCCCTCATAGGGCGCCATATTCACCGTGGGCACCACGAGGCGCGATCCGATGCCGCGCCCGCGCGCTTGCGTGGAGAGCACGGCGAAGGGCCGTCCCAGCATCCAGCGCGCGCGGCGCACGTCGCCGGCCGCCACCAGCGCCCTGACGGCGGAGCTGGAAACCTCCATCCCGCGCACGTGCACCGCCTCATGAACGCGCACTGTGAACCCAAATTCAGCGCCCATCGCGGCCAGTTCCTTCACCCCGGCCGCGGCGCGGTGGCCGAACCGGAAGCTATGGCCCTCGTGCATGCTGCGCACGCCGAGCGCATCCACCAAAATGCGGCGCGCAAACTCCTGCGCCGGCAGGCTCGCCAACGCCGCGTCGAAGGGCAGCACCAGCACCGCGTCGAGGCCTGTGCGGGCCAGCAGGCGCAGCCGCTCGGCCAGCGGCGTAAGCATGCGCGGCGCGCGCGCGGGGCGCAGGAACTGCTCGGGGTGAGGATCGAAGGTGATGGCGGCGGCGCGCGCGCTCAAGCTGCGCGCTTCGTCCACCGCGGCGGCAAGAATCCGCCGGTGCCCCAGGTGCACGCCGTCGAAGTTACCCACTACGGCTACCGTGGGGCCAAATCCGGCGGGAATCTCCTTGAGCGACTGAAAAACCGGCACACTCCGCCTCGCCTGCGCCCCCCCAGCGCGCTCCTCGCTCATAGGCTCACCGGCACACTCTGCCCGTCGTAGGCCAGTTGAAAGGCCGCGGGCAGCGCGCGGTTGGTTTCTTCATGGCCCAGGTCGTGGGCGATGTGGATCAGCCAGGTTTGGCGCGCGCCGATGCGCCGCGCCCAACTTAGCGCCTGCTCCACCGTGGCGTGGCTGGGGTGGGGTTTGTAGCGCAGCGCGGAAAGCACTAGTTGGTCCAGCCCTTCCAGCAGCGCAAAACTCGGCTCGGGAATCGCGCTCACGTCAGTCAGGTAAGCCGCGTTTCCGAAGCGAAAGCCCGCGATCTCCATCTCCCCGTGCAGGATGGGAATACGAAGAAACTCCACTCCATGCACCGCATTGCGCTCGCCCAAAGGCTCGAGTTGCACGCGGGCGCGGTTGGGATAGGTGGCCTGCGGAGAAAAGGTGTAATCGAAGATGCGCTTGAGCACCTCGGCCGCATCCGGCGCGGCGTAGAGCGGGATGGGCGCGCTGCTCTCCCGGAAGGCCTTAAAGCTGAGCGGACGCAAATCGTCCATCCCCAGAATGTGGTCGGCGTGCGCGTGCGTATAAAAGACCGCGTCCACGCGCTGGATCCCGGCGCTCAGCACCTGCTCGCGGAAGTCCGGACCGGTGTCGATCACCACCACGCGCTCGATCCCGGTCTCCGGCTCCGTCCAGCGCACCGCCCCCGACGGGCGCAAGCGCCGGTCGCGAGGATCGGCCGACGTGCATACGGCGCAGCCGCACCCCAGCGTCGGAACCCCCATCGAGGTTCCCGTCCCCAGGAATGTAAGCGTTGCGTCCATGGAAGATCTTAGCCTTCAGCTCTCAGCTTCGGTTCTGGAGAGGAAACATTTCTGCCGGTCCAAAAACCGGTTCTCTGATCCCCGTTCGCGCCCGGATTGTCGCCTTGCGCCGTGCCTCCCGTTCTCTCAGCCACAAGCTGAAAGCTGAAGGCTGAAAGCTGCTTTGTGCCTAGCGCTTGCCCGGCGGCGGAGGCGGCGGAGCCTGCACGCTCTGCATGTTGATCATGCTGGTCAGCTCCAAAAAGGCCATGCGCGCGTCAAAAAGCACCGCTTGCAGGGTGCGATCCTCGGCTTCAGTGAGATTGCCGCGGGTTTTTTCCGCCAGCACTCCTAGCAGGTCGATGGTGCTGCGCGCCCCCAGGATGTCAATCTGCGGCTGCTGGCCCTCCCGCGTCCCCGCTCCCATCTGAATCATGGCGGTGAGATAAAACTGCTGCACCAGTTGGTCGAAGCTCGCAGGCGGCAGCGCGCCGGCGCCGGGATTCTGCGCCCGTAGCAGGTCTTCAAGCCGCCGCGCCGACGCGTCATAGGCGGTCTTCTGCTCGTGGCTCTCTTGGACCGTTGGCGTGGGCGGCAACTCCGGCTCCAACTCCTCCTCGGGCGAGCCTCGTGGCGCCTCCGCTGTAGCCGCCTCGTGCCGGTTCTCGTTGACCACCAACCTCGGCCCGGCGGCGGGCTCGGGCGGCGCGGCCGGAACCTCAGGCGCGGGCGTTTGCGCGCTCTCCTTTTCCTGGTCCGCCTTGATCTTGCGGCGGTCAATCACTTCAAACTTTGGTGTCTCGCTCATGGTTGCTGGTCTCTGCTCCCGTTCAAAGAATTGGCGGCGCGGCTAGAATGCGGGCCGTGCCCGTGGCTGTTGCTGCCTTGTAAGCGAAAGGCCGGCTGCCCGCCTCGGCTTCCGCGCGGATCATGGCCAGCGCAAACCCCCGCCGCCCTTTCATCAACGGCAACTCGGCCGCGCTGGTGACCTGGCCGGCAACCGTCCCGTCTTCGAGCGTCAGCTCCGTGCCGGCGGCAGGCGCCGGACCTTCCAGTTCCAGCGGGCGCAGGTGCCGGTGCACGCTGCCGCGCGAGTGGATGCGCTCCACAATCTCCTGGCCCAGATAGCAGCCCTTGTTAAAGTGCAGCGCCCTCATCTGCGAAGTCTCCTGAGGCAGGTCGCGCTCCACGATATCGATCCCGTAGGCCGGGATTCCCTCCGCGACTCGAAAGGCTTCCAGTGCGGCCGAGCCTACCGGCGTGGCCCCGCCGGTGCGCAGGCACGACCACAGCTTCTTCAACCCCGCCGACGGCAGCCAAAACTCGTAGTGGGGCGCCAGCGCTCCGTAACCGCGCAAGATCCTCAGCTCCCACCCGTTCCACTCCACGCTGGTTCCCGCCATCGGCTGACTGATCACGGGCAGGCCCACGCGCTCCAGAACCTCGCCGGCTAACGGCCCGGTAAGCCCCACGGCCGTCTCCGATCCCGCCTCACCCGCCGCATCCCCGCCCAGCGGAACCAGCTCCACGTCGTCCATGATGATGAAGTGGTTCAGGTGGCTCATCAGCTTGTCGTACAGGTCGGCCGCAATCTCCAGCTCCAGGCCGGATTCGCCGGCAAATGGAGTTCCCAAAAGACGATCCGTCTCCCGCTCCTCGTCCTTTTGCGGGGCAGCAACTGTTTTGCGCCTTTGCGGCGACATCTCCTCACCCTCGCGCCAGACCGTCAGATCGCCGTGTATCCGCCCCTGGGCGTTCAGCACCAGGTTCCATGCCCCGGTGTTCGGAAACAGGTCGTTGACGGTATTGGTCACCATCCCGCTCAGCCAGCGAAAGCGGTCCTCCCCGCGCACGGCCACGCGCCGCAGCCAGCCCAGATCATGAATGGCCGCGCCCGCGGCCAGCGCCTCTATTTCTATCTCCGGCGCGTCCAATCTCTGGGGAGTCAGCACTCCCCGATAGACTTGAAGTTCATGAGGTGTTTGGGCGGATTCCAGCATTGCGGCCAGCGCCGTGGCCTGTATCGTTTGGGTAAGACCGGTTTCTGTCATAGGGCTGATTTCCCGCGGTCTGGCACTTTTTCCTGTCAAACTTGGCGCCGGACCGCTTCCTGATTATAGCCTTGGAAGTGGGGGCGGGGGCTTGGCGAAGCACACCCAACTAAACGGACACTCTGAGGGAGACCCTAAGGGAGAATCGATGAGCAAGCGGCGCGGAAGAGCAAGATGGACGGGGCAGGGATGGATGTGGGCGGCAGCGCTCTGCCTGGCGGCAACGGCGGCTTGGGCGCAGTCTCCGGCGCCGGCGCGCCCTCAGCAGCCCTCCCCAAGCGCTCCGCAATCCGGTGCGGCCCAGGCCCCGCCAAGCGCCCAGGCGCCAACCGTAATCACTCCCGAGCAAGCCCAGCAGCTCTTCGCCTCCGTCGATCCGATTATGAAGTTCGCCTCTGAGGAGACGGGACTGCCAATCAAGAGCCAGGTCAAGCGCCAGCTCACCACCCGCGCCGCGGTGGAAAAATACCTGGAGCAAAAGTTCGACGACGACAAGGACGCCAAGCGCATGGAGCGCGACGAGATCGTCCTCAAGAAGTTCGGCTTGCTGGACCACGACTTTGCGCTCAAGCCATTTCTGCTGGTTCTCCTCAAAGATCAGATCGAGGCTTATTACGACACCAAGACCAAAACCATCTACCTGCTGAACTGGGTCGACCCCGACGAGCAAAAGCAGGTGCTGGCCCACGAGTTGACGCACGCCCTCCAGGATCAGCGCGTGGGCCTGGAAAAGTGGGACGACCAGACCCCCGATGACGTCTCCCTCAACGCCGCCGGCGACCAGGAGCATCTGGCCAAGGACGAAATGGACACGGCCCGCGACGCCGTGGCCGAAGGCCAGGCTACCGCCGTCATGATGGATTACGTCCTCAAGCCCATGGGCAAGAGCCTGATCAAGGATCCCGAGATCTTGAGCATCGTCCAGCAGCACATGAACAGCTCCAGCTCGCCGGTGATGGCGCGCGCCCCGCTCGTGCTCTCTGAGTCCCTGCTCTTTCCCTACCGCCAGGGCCTGAGCTTCGAGCAGGACATCTGGATGGACGAAGGCCGTGCCGCCGCCTTTGCGGGCGCGCTCGACCGGCCGCCGTCTTCGAGCTGGGAGATCTTGAACCCCCGCGATTACGAGCAGCATCTTATCCCGCCCGTGCCCCTGTTGCCCAACATTCATCCCCTTGTCGACAAGCTCTACCGGCCCTACGACATTGGCCAGGTGGGCCAGCTCGACGTGCGCATTTTGACCGAACTCTTCGGCGGCGACCAGGCCTCGCGCGATCTGACTCCGGCATGGGACGGCGGCATCTATTGGGCCGGCCAAATGCGCAGCGCCAAGACCCCCGCCGAACAGGACACGACCAAATCCCTGGCCCTCTTCTATCTCTCGATATGGAAAAACGCCCCCATTGCGCAGAACTTTGCCAGCCTCTTCGCCAATAACCTGGGCCGCGAGTATACAAGCCTCAAGCCCGACCAAGCGGCGCAGAGCTCCGCCCCCTCCATAGACGGAGAAGTGGAACAGGTCTACTCCACCGAGGAAGGCCCGGTCGTGATCACCACCCGCGGTAACATGGTCTTTGTTTCGGAGAGCTTTCCGCTGGATCTGGCCCGCAAACTCACCGAGCTCATCCTGGACGCACAGGGCGCCGGCGATATGCGCATGGCGGCCTCGGACCCACCGCGCCCGGTTTCTGCGCAGCCGGCGGCTGAGCCGCTCTCGGCGGGCCTGGTCCGCTTCATTGAGAGCTGCGGGGTCATGAAGGTCGCGGTCGACGCAACCCTCCAGGCCGCCCACTAGCTCTCCCGATGTGGGTGCCCCAGGTCCCGCTTTTGGGACCTGGGAAGCGCTAAGCGCCTCCGGTCCCTCCCTCGCGTTATCATGAAAACCCAGAAGGCCGGGAGGACCGTGTGCAAGGCAAGCTGGAATTACTGCTGGGTCCGATGCGCAGCAACAAGACCGCGGAACTGCTGCGCCGTGCCGAGATGCGGCGTCAGTACGCCAAGCAATGCGTCCTGGTCCTCAAGCCCAGCGACGACACCAAGGGCGGACCGGGAGTGGTGGAGAGCCGCAATCCCAATGGCCACGCCAAGATGCATGCCCTGGAGTTCAAATCCAACAATCCTTGGGAGGTGCTGCGCGCCATCGCCGAAACGGAACGCGAAATTGGCAAGCGCGTGGAATGCATCGCCATCGACGAGGGCCAGTTTGTCGATGGACTTTTCCTCTTCACTAAGCATCTACTCGAAACCGACCACGATGTTCTGGTGGCGGGCCTGGACCTCGACTTCCGCGCCATCCCTTTCGGCGAGATGCTGAACCTGACCTGGCTCGTCACCGCCTTTGGCGGCAGCATCACCGAGTGCATGGCCTACTGCGCCTGCGGCGCGCGCGCCCTTTACTCGCAGCGGTTGATCGAGGGCCAGCCCGCGCCCTACGATAGCCCCATCAAAATGCCGGGCGACTCCTACGAGCCGCGCTGCGCCGAGCATTTTGTACTGCCCGGCCGTCCCCACTGACTAAGCCGCGAGTCTTCGGGCCTTCTCCGGCCGGCGCCGGTCTCGGCCTCGCAATCCAGGGACAGACGATTTCAGAAAGTGCTATAGTGGGCATCCTGCGTGGCTCATGGCCCCGCTGCCGCGGTTTTCTGTGACAGCGGCGGCGGAAAATCCCCGCAGCGCCTCTCGGAAGAGCAAGTCCACACCACCAAAGGAGACTAAATTCATGCACCGGCGCACCTTTCTCCAATCCTTACCCGCGGCCGCGGCCGCCGCCGCCATCAGCGCCCCGCTCGCGCACGCCGCCCTTCCCAAAATGAAGGTTACCCGCGTGCGAGCCTATCGCCCGCCCGATCTCAACCCGCTCTTCAATCAGAGCAATATCGTTGTCACCATCGAAACCGACGCCGGCATCACGGGCATCGGCGAGGGCGGAGCGGTAGACACTTTGACGCCCGAGGCGGGCCGGCTCATCGGCCGCGATCCGCAGTACATCGAGATGCTGTGGCAGGACATGAACCGCTCCTTCTTCTACCCCGCCGGCCGGGAGCGGGAAGACGCCATCGGCGCGCTGGACCTGGCCCTCTGGGACATCCGGGGCAAGGCCTTAGGAATCCCGGTGCACCAGGTTCTGGGCGGCATGGTGCGCAACCATTGCGAGTGCTACAACACCGCCGGCATCATCCCCGGAATCACACGCCAGTCCACCACCGAGGAGCGCGCCCGCGCCACCATCGAGGCCGGGTATCGCGCCTACCGCTTCGGAGCCGCCGACTTGCCCGCGAACACCACCTACAACACGCGGGAGCGCATCACGGCCTTGCGCGCGGAGTGCGCGGCAGCGCGCGCGGGGGTGGGCAAAGACGGCGACTGGGTGGTCGATTTCCATCAGCGCTTCGAGCTCTCCGACGCCGTTCGCGGTTGCAACGAGATCGAGGAGTTCGCGCCCTTTTTCGTCGAAGACCCGGTGCGCACGGAGGCGTTTCATCAGGATCTGCCCATCCTGCGCGAGAAGGTCAACGTTCCTTTGGCCGCGGGCGAGGAATGGGGCAACAAATGGGACTTCAACACGCTGGTCGAGGGTCACGCCCTCGACTATGTTCGCTGCACGCTGCCCAATGTGGGCGGCATCACAGAGATGATGAAGATCGCCGCCATCTGCGACACCCATTTTGTGGGCATCGTGCCGCATTTTACCGGCCCCATCGCTACCGCCGCCCTGGTCAACTGCCTGGGCACTTTTTCCGGCCCTGTCCTGATGGAATACAACTACCAGGGCCGCACGCTGCCCCACTTGCCCGTGTGCCTCGATTTCAAGCAGGGCAAGCTGTATCCGAATGAGCGCCCCGGACTGGGCGTGGAGTTGGACTACAAACATCTCACCCAGATCGCCGAGATCACCGAGGCGAATACGAACCGCGCCCAAGTCTACTTCCGGCCCGACGGCTCGATTACGAACTGGTAAGGAACGGCCTATCGGTCTTTGCGCTCTGCGGCTTTGCGAGGCGCAACCTCCGCGCTCGCAAAGCCGCGGCAGCGCGCGATCCGCGCAGAGGACGCCGGAGCGGAGCGAGCTCCTCATAACGCCGTCAGCGCAGCAGACGGCTACTGTGCGGACGCCGTGCTCCAAACTCAAGAAAAAATAGCACTTCGCCACTGCCGCCCGGCTTTTGCTGTCCGTCGCTCGCCGGCTCTTCGATCCCAAGCGGTTTTCCGCTTCCCCTCCGGCCCAGGCGCTTTCCAGGCCGCGCTTCCTTCATGAGGAAACCCCAACTATCTCATCGCGGCTTGTGAATGAAGGAAGCCGCCCGCGCGCCGATATGACAAAAGGAAGGACCCACCACTTGCTCGCGTGGAGCACCATCCCCGCGCATGGCGCCGGCAGGATTGCGCGCAGAGACAATTCCGCTCCCAAGAGGCATACATGACGGATCGCATCGAACTCCTTGAAGCCACGCTGAACGGCCTGCCGGATGGCATTGCTGTTCTCGGCGGGGAGGGCGAAGTGACGTTCTGGAACCAGGCCGCCGAAGCCATCACGGGCTTCGCTGCCGTGGACCTGTTGGCCAGGCTCATTCCCGAGGCCCTGCGGCCGCTGCTCGAATGCGCGCTCGACGGCGATCCGCATATGTTCGCGGCCCCGCAAGAGGGACGCGGATCCCTGGTCCGCGCGCGGCACAAGTTGGGCCACGAGGTGCCGGCCATCGCGCGCGTTCTGGTCCTGCGCGATGAGTTGGGCGGGCGCATCGGCGCGGCTTCAGTCTTTCATCCCGCGGAAAGCCTGGACGCGCTACCTCACGGAGAGACGGACCAGGACCAAGACGTGATAGCTAGCCAGGCCGATCTCGAAGAGCGGCTCAGAAACGAGTTTGATGATTTTTTGCGCGGCGATGAGCCCTTGGGCGTGCTCTGGATCGGCGTCGATCAGGCCCCCGAGCTGCGCAAAACCCACGGCGCCGGTGCCTGCCAGGCCATGCTGGAAAAGGTCCGGCACGCACTCGCCGTAGGCCTGCGCCCGGCTGAAGAACTGTGCCGCTGGGGCGACGATGAATTCCTGGTCATCGCCCACGAGCGCACGCCGGAGATGCTCGACGCCCACGCCCGGGTCCTCGCCGGTCTCACCCGGACCGCCGACTTCCGCTGGTGGGGCGACCGCGTTTCCCTCACCGTCAGCATCGGCGCGGCTCAGGCCGCCCAGGACGGCGGCGAAACCCTTGCGCAACTGCTCCAGCGCGCACGCGAAGCCATGGAATCCAGCATCCACGCCAGCGGCAACTGCGTCACGTCCGCGCCAGGGAGGCAGACATGTTTGCCATCGTAGGCATTGTCACGGTCTTTGTCGCCGTCCTCAGCGGCTTTTTGATGGAGAAGGGGCACATCGCGGTTCTGCTCCAGCCCGCCGAACTGCTCATCATCGCCGGCGGAGCCGCGGGCACAGTGCTGGTGGCCAATCCCATTCGCGTTCTCAAAGCCATTGTCGCCGGCCTGATGGGCACGCTCAAAGGCTCGCCTTTCACCCAGGATCGCTACCTCGCCACCCTCAAGATGATGTACCAGTTCCTCAACAAGGTGCGCAAAGAGGGACTGCTGTGCGTGGAAATGGACGTTGAAAAGCCCGCCGAGAGCGCCATCTTCAAGGAGTATCCCCAGTTTCTCGCCGACCATCATGCTCTGGACTTTGTGTGCGACACGCTGCGCACCGCCATTACCGGAGGCGTGGACCCGTTCGACATGGACCAGATGATGGAGATCGACATGGAGGTGCACCATCACGCCGCCATGCAGCCCTCGGACTCGCTTACCACCGTGGCCGACTCGCTGCCCGGCCTGGGCATTGTGGCCGCGGTGCTGGGCGTGGTCATCACCATGGGCGCCCTGGGCGGCCCGCCCGACGAAATCGGCAAACACGTAGCCGCGGCCCTGGTGGGAACTTTTCTCGGCATCCTGCTCTGCTATGGCGTGGTCGGGCCCCTCAGCGCCAACATGCGCAAGATCGCCGAGGAGGAGAACGAGTATCTGCACGTGCTGCGCGTCCTGCTGCTCTCTTTCCTCAAAGGCGCCGCGCCCAT
>CAWEGL010000013.1:0-75328 GCA_963808795.1 uncultured Acidobacteriota bacterium | reverse complement strand
TGGCTTTTGTGATTGCGAATCGGTAGGCCAAGCGGCGCGAGATCTGGGGCTGGCTCGGGCGGAGAATACGGGCAAAGTAGCAGACGCAGACCTCGCGCCTGGTCATGAGGTTGAGCAGGCGCAGCCGCGTGGAGCCGGCCAGGGCGGCCAACAGGGCGGCCCAGCGGGCGCATCGGGAGACGCGCCTCAAGGGCCATAATATACGGCTTGACAAATATGAACGCGGTCATTATATTTGCATAAACGAATGTGAGGAGTTGAGGATGGATACCAAAACCCTGGTCCAGGAAAAATATGGGGCGGCGGCGCGGCAGGTGCGGGAGACGAGCGCGTGCGCCTGCTCGAGCCCGGCATTTACCTGTTGCGACCCGATCACGGGCAACCTGTACAACGAGGCGGAGAAGAGCGCGCTGCCGGAGGGCGCGGTGCGGGCGTCGCTGGGCTGCGGCAACCCCACGGCCCTGATCGATCTCAAGGCCGGCGAGACGGTGCTCGACCTGGGCTCGGGCGGCGGCATCGACGTGCTGCTCTCGGCCCGGCGCGTAGGACCGGCGGGCAAGGCCTACGGGCTGGACATGACCGACGAGATGCTGGCGCTGGCGCGCGAAAATCAGCGCCAGGCGGGCGTGGAGAACGTGGAGTTCCTGAAGGGCGAGATGGAAGACATTCCGTTGCCGGACAACTCGGTGGACGTGGTGATTTCGAACTGCGTGATCAATCTCTCCACCGACAAGAGCCGTGTGCTGCGGGAGGCGTTCCGGGTGCTCAAGCCGGGCGGGCGGTTCGCGGTTTCCGACGTGGTGGCGCGCGGCCAAGTGCCCGGCGCGGTGCGCCAGAGCATGGCGCTGTGGGTGGGCTGCATCGCGGGCGCGCTCGAGGAGCAGGAGTACATTGCCAAGCTGGCGGCGGCCGGGTTCGCTCGGATTTCGGTGGAACCGACGCGGGTGTACGAGATCGAGGACGCGCGGCAATTTCTTGAGTCGGCGGGCGTGGATGTGGATGCCATCGCCGCCGAGGCCGCGGGCACGCTGATGAGCGCCTTCGTGCGCGCCGCCAAGCCGGCCGGGTGCTGTTCGCCGGGCTGCTGTGGCCAAGAGTAGCGCCGGTCTCCAGACCGGCTGTTCCGCCGGCGTTCACGCCGGCAGGGGTTGCGTGTGGGCCTGGAGGCCCACGCCACAGCCGGACTGGAGTCCGGCGCTACAACCGGAACTTCGAACAAGGGAGCGATCATGCACAAGCCCTACAACATCCTCGTTCTGTGCACCGGCAACTCGGCGCGCAGCATCATCGGCGAGGCGCTCTTCAACATGCTCGGCGCGGGCCGCTTCAAGGCGTACAGCGCCGGCAGCCACCCCACGGGGCGCGTGAACCCGTTCGCCATTGAGCAAGTGCGGGCGCTGGGTTACCCGGTCGAGAACCTGCGCAGCAAGAGCTGGGATGAGTTTGCCGCGCCCGGCGCGCCGGAGCTGGACTTTGTGATCACCGTCTGCGACAAGGCCGCCGGTGAAATGTGCCCCTTGTGGCCGGGCCAGCCCATGACCGCGCACTGGGGCTTCCCCGACCCGGCAGCCGTAGAAGGCAGCGACGATGAGAAGCGCGCGGTCTTCGCGCGGACGCTGCGCCAGATGCGGAACCGCGTGCAACTCTTCCTCAGCCTGCCGCTGGAAGCGCTTGACCGCCTGGCCATCGAGAGACAAATGCGCGCCATCGGGCAGGAGCCGCTATAGGGACGTGCATTGCCGCTTTAGCACTTTCGGAAATGGTGTAGACCGAAACCACGGCTGCCGAGTGGTTTTTCCCCGAAAAAATCCACATCCACGGTTCTCAACAGCCCACAGTATTTCTGAAGATGCCGTAAGGAGTCTGATTGCATGAACGCCGAGCCGGAAGTTTGCTGCCCAATCCCCGTGCCGGAGCGCGCTTCGCGCCTTTCGTTCGTTGACCGCTACCTGACGCTGTGGATCTTTCTCGCCATGGCGGCCGGCGTAGCCCTGGGGCGGTTTGTGCCCGGCGTTCCCGTCTTCTTCCAGCGCTTCCAGGCGGGCACCACGAACATTCCCATCGCGGTGGGACTGATCCTGATGATGTATCCGCCGCTGGCCAAAGTGCAGTATGAACGGCTGGGCCGGGTCTTCCATAATCGCCGCGTGCTGGTGCTTTCGCTGGTCGAGAACTGGATTATCGGGCCGGCGCTGATGTTTGTGCTCGCCGTCGTTTTCCTGCGCGGCTACCCGGAGTACAGGACCGGGCTGATTCTCATCGGGCTGGCGCGCTGCATCGCCATGGTGATCGTGTGGAACGAGCTGGCGCGCGGCGACACCGACTACGCGGCCGGTTTGGTGGCCTTCAACAGCGTCTTCCAGGTGCTCTTCTATAGCGTGTACGCGTGGTTCTTCTTGGCCGTGCTGCCGCCGCTGGTGGGGCTAAGGTCGGTGGTCGTGGATATTCGCATGAGCCAGATCGCCGCCAGCGTCTTCATTTATCTCGGCATTCCGTTTGTGGGCGGAATGCTGACGCGCTTTGTGTTGCTGCGGGCCAAGGGACGCGCCTGGTACCAGACGCGCTTTGTGCCCGCCGTCAGCCCTCTGACGCTGGCCGCGCTGTTGTTCACCATCGTGGTCATGTTCAGCCTGAAGGGCAATCTCATCGTAAAGTTGCCTTTGGATGTCCTGCGCATCGCCGTGCCGTTGGCGCTCTACTTCGCCATCATGTTCTTCGTGAGTTTCTGGATGGGCCGCAAGGTGGGCGCCGATTACGCGCAGACGGCCACGCTCTCCTTCACCGCAGCCAGCAACAACTTCGAGCTGGCCATCGCGGTCGCCGTGGCCGTCTTCGGGCTAAACTCCGGGGCGGCTTTCGCCGCGGTCATCGGCCCGCTGGTTGAAGTTCCGGCCTTGATTCTGCTGGTGCAGGTTGCGCTGGGGCTGCAAAGGCGGTGGTTTGCGGGAAGCAGCCCCGCACCATTGAGTGAATTGGCGCCCTAGAGCTCAATCCACCTGATTTCGTAATCGCTTCGGGGCTTGTGCGGGCCGGGAGGCCCGCACCACAGCCGGTCGGGAGACCGGCGCTACAGCCGGTCAATTACGCAATCACATAGTCGCGGTACTAGTGAAGTCGGCCAGAGATACAAGACAGGAAGGACCGGGGTCCTAGGGCGGAACTTATCCCGCCTGCGCCGGCTGCGGCGGCATGGGCGCGGGCGGGATGCACGTCTACTTCAGCGAGCTCATATCGATCACGAAGCGATACTTGACGTCCTGCTTCAACATGCGCTCGAAGGCTTCGTTGATCTTCTGGATGGGAATCACTTCCACGTCGGAAGTGATGTTGTGCTGGCCGCAGTAGTCGAGCATCTCCTGCGTCTCAGGCATGCCGCCTATGGAGGAGCCAGCGATGGCCGTGCGGCGGAGGATGAGGTTGAAGACGGCGAAGGAGGGCGGCTTTTCGGGCAGGCCGACGAGGGTCATGGTGGCGTCCTGCTTGAGGAGGGTGAGGTAGGGGTCGAGGGAGTGGGGCGCGGAGACGGTGTCGAGAATGAAGTCGAAGGAGTGCGCCTGAGCCTGCATGGCGTTGGCGTCTGTGGAGAGGACGACCTCGTTGGCGCCCAGGCGCAGCGCGTCCTCTTTCTTCTTAGGCGAAGTGGTGAACTGAACCGCGTGAGCGCCGAAGGAGTGAGCGAACTTGAGAGCCATGTGGCCGAGGCCGCCCAAGCCCACAATGCCTACCTTTTTGCCGGGGCCGGCCTTCCAGTGGCGCAGGGGCGAGTAGGTGGTGATGCCGGCGCAGAGCAGCGGCGCCACGGCGGCCAGATCGAGGCCCTCGGGCACGCGATGGGCGAAGCGCTCGTCCACGACGTAATTATTCGAGTAGCCGCCCATGGTGATGGAGCCGTCCACGCGGTCCGTGGCGGCGTAGGTGAGCGTAGCGCCTTCGTCGCAGTAGTGCTCCTCGCCGCGCCGGCACGGCGGGCAATGGCGGCAGGAGTCCACGATTACGCCGATGGCCGCGACGTCGCCGGTTTTGAATTTTTTCACCGCGCCGCCCACCGCAGCCACGCGGCCCGCGATCTCGTGCCCCGGCACCATGGGATAGATGGACTCGCCCCACTCGTTGCGGGCCATGTGCAGGTCAGAGTGGCAGACGCCGCAGTAGAGGATCTCGACGGCAATCTCCGTGGGGCCGGGTTCGCGGCGGCTGAAGGTAAAGGGAACAAGCGCGGACTTTGCGTTGTGTGCGGCGTAGCCTTTGGAAGATGGCATAGGAAGTTCCTTTTGGGAGAGAGTTTACAGCATGAGGTTGAAGAGGTTGCGTTCGGCCGGTTGCGTTCGGTCCATGTGCGTTTATTGATTCCTGCAAAAGAAATATCCTTGCTTCGTCCCTACGGGACTCCGTAGCGAGGTTGTGGAACCTCGTTTCCCCACGCTGAAGCGCGGGGCTAACAACCACTGCGCCTCCGGCGCGATGGACAGGACAGGACAGGACAGGACAGGACAGGACAGGACAGGACAGGACAGGACAGGACAGGACAGGACTTATGCAGTCTTCAATAGCCCGGGCGCGTTTGATTTGGCGCGGGCCAGGCGCTATTTGTCGGATTCATCCGGGATCGAATGAGATTCAGCCGCGCAGAGCAAAGGCCACGCGGGGAATGCCCTGGAGGTCGGCGGCGAAGGCGACTTGCGCAAAGCCTGCGTCCGCCAGGAGCGCGCGGACCGCAGCCTGCTGACCGTAGCCGATTTCGAGCACCACAAAGCCGCCGGGCGCGAGGGCGGCAAACGCTTGCGAGATGAGACGACGGTAGATCGCAAGGCCATCGACGCCGGCGAAGAGAGCTTGCGCCGGCTCGTAGCCGCGCACTTCAACGGCTAGCGAATCGCGGTCGCCCTCCGGCACATAAGGCGGGTTGGAGACGGCTAAATCAAATTGCTCGCCGGCAACGGGCGCGAGAAGATCGCCCACGAAGAAACGAATGCGGTCGGCCACGCCGTTGCGTGTAGAGTTTTCGCGGGCGATGGCCAGCGCCGCAGCCGAAACGTCGGTCGCCGCAATCGCGGCCGGAGGCAAATTCG
This sequence comes from uncultured Acidobacteriota bacterium, assembly GCA_963808795.1. Classification (GTDB taxonomy): domain Bacteria; phylum Acidobacteriota; class Terriglobia; order Terriglobales; family Acidobacteriaceae; genus Telmatobacter. Next base: position 70,259 of record CAWEGL010000013.1, on the reverse strand, counting down.
CGGCCAGCGCAACGGCAATCGCGCCCGAGCCTGTGCCCACATCCACAATGCGCGGCGCGGCAAAGCCCGCGGCCAGCTCGATGACCTTTTCGACCAAGTGCTCGGTCTCGGGGCGAGGAATGAGCACATCGCGCGTGACGCGAAAGGGCAGGCCGTAAAACTCGGCTTCGCCGACGATATATTGAACTGGTTCGCCTGTCGCCCGCCGCTCGATTAGAGCATCGAATCGGCTCTCTGTCCGCGGAAGCAGCACAGAGGCTCGATTTGCCATCAGCCAGGCCTTGTTTTTTTCCGGGTCGTGTTGTTGAAGGATGTGGAGCAGAAGCCACTCGGCATCCTCGCGCGCACGTTCGGGATGCGCGCCGGCGGAAAGACGAAACTCGGCCCTGGCAAGCAGGTCGGCAACGGTGCGTTGGTCAGGTGGAGAGCGCCGCACCACAACTACGCCGCCTGTGTCGCATCGCCCTTCAATTGCTGGGCCTGGTCGTGCGCGATCAGCGCATCGATGATCGGCTGCAGGCGGCCTTCCATCACCTGGTCAAGCTGGTGCAGGGTGAGGCCGATGCGGTGGTCGGTGAGGCGGTTTTGAGGGAAGTTGTAGGTGCGGATCTTCTCGCTGCGGTCGCCGGAGCCGACCATCTGGCGGCGCTCCTTGGCCAGCGCGGCATTCTGTTTCTCCATCTCCATCTCATAGAGGCGGGAGCGCAGCACGCGCATGCCTTTGTCGCGGTTCTTGATCTGCGATTTCTCATCCTGGCAACTGACCACGGTGTTGGTGGGCAGGTGGGTGATGCGCACGGCGGAGTAGGTGGTGTTGACGGATTGTCCGCCGGGGCCCGACGAGCAGAACGTGTCGATGCGCAGGTCTTTGGCCTCGATCTTGATGTCCACCTCCTCGGCCTCGGGCAGCACGGCGACGGTGACCGCGGAGGTGTGCACCCGGCCCTGGGTCTCCGTGGCGGGAACGCGCTGCACGCGGTGCACGCCGCTCTCCCACTTGAGCTGCAAGTAGACGCGCTCACCCTCGATGATGGCGATGACTTCCTTATAGCCGCCTACGCCGGACTCGGAGACTGACAGCACTTCCACCTTCCAGCGCTTCTGCTCGGCAAAGCGCGTGTACATGCGGAAGATCTCGGCGGCAAAGAGCGAGGCCTCGTCGCCGCCGGTGCCGGCGCGGATTTCGAGGATCACGTTCTTCTCGTCGTTGGGGTCCTTGGGCAGCAGCAGGACCTTCAATTCTTCTTCGAGGGCAGCGGCGCGCGGCTCCAGCGCGGCAATCTCTTCGTGGGCCATGGCGCGCAGGTCCAGGTCGCTCTCGGCCAGCATTTGGCGCGCGTCCGCCAGGCCCTGCTGCACTTGCTTCAGCTCGCGGAATTTCATCACTGGAGTCTCCAGGTCGCTGAGTGCCTTGCCGGCCCTCTGATATTTTTCGCGGTCGTTGAGGATTTCAGGTTGCGAGAGCTGTGCAGAGAGCTCTTCGTAGCGCTGCTCCATTTGTTCCAGGCGGTCTATCATGTGCGCCCCTCCGGGCTTTCAGGTTTTGGACGAGTGGATTGCAAAGGGGAAAGATGCGCAAAACAAGTATGTGCGGCGGGCGCCGCTAGAGGAGGGCCGGGATGGGCTGGTGAAGGGTCACTGCAAGTTTCATTCTAGCGCAAAACGGGGCCTCTACCCCAGCCGGTAGATTTGCTCCCGGAGTGTCCTCCGCTTAGGAACCACTCCAACTCGCATGGGTTTATCGGCCAGTTCCCTGATGTAATCTTCGACCGCTCGCTCCAGAGTCTCGCCCATCTCGCCCGCCCTCTCGCGTGCACGCTCGACAACCTGATCTTCGACGGAAATAGTGATGTTCATGGGCAAAGTATGTGCGAGCGGCGACGGTGTGTCAAATGTTGTGAATTGGTGCTGCGAAATGGATCAGTCCTAATCGTCCGTCGATCTGCGCGCGCCGTTGCGATCCTCAGCCCAGGACCATCACCACGGCGCCGGCGGTGATGAGCAGGCCGCCGACCAGCTCCCAGCCGCTGAGCTTTTCGCCCAGCAGCAGCCAGGCAAAGAGCATGACCAGGGGCACGGAAAGCTTGTCGAGCGGGGCCACGCGCGAGACCGGCCCCAACTGCAAGGCGCGGAAGTAGCAGAGCCAGGACAGGCCGGTGGCCACGCCGGAGAGGGTGAGGAAGAACACGGTGCGGCGGTCCAGGGAGCGAATTTCGCCGTGTTTGCCCAGCGCCAGCGCAATGCCCCATGTAAAGACCACCACCACGGTGGTGCGCAGCGCCGTGGCCAGGTTCGAGTCCACGTGCGCCACGCCCACCTTGGCGCAGAGCGCCGTGGCGGCGGCAAAAACAGCGGCGAGAATAGCCCATCCAACCCAGGTCATGCGTTCATGGTATGCGCGCGGGCTGCTCTGCCTGAGCCCGGCGCCGCGGAAAACAGGCTGGCGGCAGGCCGGGCCCGGGCTGATAATGGCGGTACGCGCGAGCTTGCGGCCGCCGCGAAACCCGGTTGAGAGGAGCAGCAGAATGAGACCCCGCGAACTTGTACAGGCCTGGGTTGAAGCATTCAACCGGCGCGAGGTCGACCGGCTTGCGTCGTTCTACAGCGAAGATGCGACCAATTACCAGACACCCGAGTCGCCAATTACCGGGCGGCCGGCAATCCGCGCCATGTTCGAGCAGGGCTTTGCGCTGGCTGAGATGGTCTGCATCCCGGAGAACCTGTTTGAAGACGGAGAATGGGCAATTCTCGAATGGCGCGATCCAACCGGCCTGCGCGGATGCGGGTTCTTTCAGATTCAGAACGGGAAGATCGTGTTTCAACGAGGCTACTGGGACAAGCTGACCTTCCTGCGGCTCAATCACCTTCCGCTGCCTAGGGAGTGATCGGGCGAGCCGCTCAAGGGCGTGGCCGCGCTACCATGAAGACATGCGCCCGTTGACTCTGGCTTTGGCCGCCGCGCTGCTTGGGCTCTGCGGATGCGGCTATCACACGCTGGGCGCCGCTACCCATCTACCGCCCGATGTGAAGACGCTGGCCATTCCTGTGTTCGCCAATGACACCGTGCGCAACGGCGTGGAAACGGCCATGACCGAGGCGGTAATCCGCGAGTTCCTGGCGCGCACGAGCTTCCGCGTCATTCCCGAGGCCAGCCCGGACGCCGATGCGGTTCTCGACGGAACGATTCTTAAGGAGTCGGTCACGCCGCTCACCTACAACACCGCCACGCAGCAGTCGTCGAGCTTCCTAATTACCTTGGTGGTTTCCGTGACGCTTAAAGACCGGAACGGCAAAATCCTCTACCAGAACAGGAATTACGTTTACCGCCAGCAGTACCAGTCCACCACCGATCTGCCCACATTTCTCTCCGAAGATCCGGCGGCCATTCAGCGGCTTTCCGGCGATTTCGCGCGCCAGCTTGTGGCCGACGTGCTTGAAAGCTTTTGAGGAGTGCGCCGCCGATACAATCGGTCTCATAAATGGCGAGAGGCCGATTGCGTCGCTCTGAGACCCGCCAACAGAGCGGGGCTTATGCATTCCGCGAATCGATGCAGATGGTTTATGAGCCGGGCTATGGGGCACCATGAATAGAACTGGCCTGGTGGGGCGGGGAAGGGTATTCTGGAGCCGCATGATCCACGCATTCACCGGCCGCATTTTCAGGAAGCGGGATTTCCCGCGGGAGCCGCTCTTTTGACCGGCTCGCGCTGGAGCGGAGGCTCTTCGCCCGCCGCGCCGCGGCCGGGGGCGGCGGGAGCCCCAGGATTCGCCGCGGTGAGCCGTTTTGTGGCCGAGATCGAAAGCGCCGCGGCGGGCAAGGGCCGGCTCCGGGCCGGCTATGTGCTGGCAGGCGACGAGATCTTCCTGCTCGACCGCTGCCGCGAGGCCGTGCTCAAGGCATTTGTCCCCGCGGACCTCAAGGATTTTTGTCTCTCCGAGTTCGACCTGGCCGAAACCTCGATCTTCGCGGTGCTTGACAGCGCGCAAACCCCCTCGCTGATGGCGCCTTTCCAGGTCATCTTTGTGCGCAACCTGCGGCAGCTCTACACGCGCGGCGCCAAGAAGAACGAGTTCGCGGCCCTGGACCACTATTTCCGCTCGCCCAACCCGCAGGCGGTGCTCCTGTTCATCGCCGATTTTCTGCGCATCCCCTCCGACGTGCGGCGCATGGAGCTGGACGACAAGAACCGCTTCGAGCGGCTGAGGGAAACCCTGGGCGAGCACTGCGGCATGGTGGAGCTGGCGCGGGTGAACGAGGAAGACGCCATGCGCTGGGCGGTGGGAACGGCGCAGGCTGCCGGCGTGCGCCTGGAGCCGGACGGGGCGCGCGAGCTGGTGGACGCGCTGGGCGCGGACTTGATGCTGATTTCGTCGGAGCTGGAAAAGCTGGTGCTCTACGCCAGCGGGCGGGCAGGGGTCCCCGCGGACACGGGGCCCCCAACGAGCGGTTCTGGCTCGTTGGGGTGGGCGGACAGGTCTTCGTCCGCGGGGTTGAGGAGCCGGATTACGCTGGGCGACGTGGAGACCATGGTGCTGGCCGCCAAGCAGCGCTCCCTCTACGAGCTGACCGACGCCATCAGTTCCCGCGACCGCGTGCGCGCGCTGGCGCTGCTCCACGGCCTGCTGAACAGCTCCGACGCCGGCGAGGACGCGGCCATCGGCCATCTCTACATGCTGGCCCGCACCTTCCGGCAGATGCTGGTGATCCTGGAAAAGAACGTGCGCGACTCGCGCGCCATCTGGCAGGCGCTGTGGCAGGGCTTCCGCATGCCGCCCTTCGCCGCCGACGACCTCATCCGCCAGGCACGCCGCTACAAGAGCCGCCGCGAGCTGACGCGGGCGCTGCGGCTGGTGGCCCGCGCCGATCTGGAACTGCGCTCCTCGCCGCCCGACAAGCGCCTGGTGCTGGAGCGGCTGGTCTACGAGCTGGCCTCGGAGCCGAAGCCATCGGCGCCGGCGTGGGCTTCGGCGCAGCTCTCCTTCGAGGTCTGATATCCAGGCATTCTCCGCCCGGAATGATTACCGCACCCCGTGCTCATTCATCCAGGGCCCGTACTCCTTGTCGGAGCGTTGGATGTGGTTGGTGAGCCAGTCCCGCAGAAAGCTCAGCAGCTCAATGTTGATGGCGCTTTCGCCCCTCTCGAACTTGGCCACGTATTCTTCCACCTGCTTGGTCAAATCGTGGTGCAGGATGCGGTGCCGGGTGAGACTGGGATAGCCTGAGGCCGCCATCAGGGCCTCTTCGGACGAGAAATGGTCGCGCGTATATCGCACGAGCCTGCGCAGCAAGAGGCTGGCGACGTTCTGCGTCTGGCCCTTCATCATGGCGGCGTGAAGGTCGTTGAGGAGATTGAAGAGCACGGTATTCTGGCCGTCGAGGGTCTTCACGCCCACCGAGTAACTGTTATCCCAGGTTAAAAGCGCCATTCGTTCACTCCTGCCGGCGCGGGCCGGCAAAGACCCTATCGGCAGGGGAACGGAAAAGCTGAGCGAAGGCCGCGGGGCCGGCCGCTCACCCGCTTAGGGAAATACGCAGGGGCGAAGCCGATGCTGCAAAGCCGGCGCGACCAGCAGGGAGCGACGACCTGGCACGCCGCAAAAAATACCACAGTATTTCTTAAAGCGCCGTAAGAACCTAGCTTACCCCGCGCTCATTCAGCCAGGGGCCATACTCGCGGTCCATCTCCTCGATGTGCGCGATATACCAGTCGCGCAGATTACACAGCAAAGGACGCATCTTCAGCCCCTCGCCGCGTTGCAGGCGCTGGGCGGTATGGCGAATCTGTTCCAGAATTTCGCGGTGGGCGGCGCAGTGAGCGGCGAGGCCGGGAAAGCGGGCCCGCTCCATCAGTTGTTCTTCGCTGGCGAAGTGCATGCTCGTGAAGTCGATCAGCTGCTCCAGCAGTTGGCTGACGTGTTCCTGGCCGCAGCCGTGCACCACGGCCAGACGCAGTTCGTTCATGGCGTCCATGAGAATGCCATGCTGATCGTCCATGGCGCGGACGCCAACCTCACAGGCATGATTCCAGGTTAGGAGGGTCACGTTAAGCTCCTCTAAGGAAGGTATCGGCTCAGCCCGGCGGTAGGTTACCGGCCATGAGCGAGCCATGGTAACCAAGGGGTGACCAAAGTCTGATAGCCGGGCGGACCAAGGTTTCGCGGCGCCGCGCGGAAATCGCCGCAAACACCGGATCATGTTCGCGCCGGAGGGCCGCCGCCGGAGCTGAATTCACACCTGCGGGCGCACAATGGAGGGGATGCATCTCGTCACTCCCACCAATGTGATCGCGGCCGTGCTCACGCTCATCCCGTATATGGCGGCGGCGTTTTTCCCGCGCAGCGTAGCCGGATGGACGCGCGCGCTGCCGCAGTGGGCGCGGCTGGCGTGCCCGGCGGCGCTGTGCATTCCCTATGCGCTGGTGGCGTGCGGCGCAGGAGTCTTTCGCTGGGGGTGGTTGGCGCTCTACGCGGCGCTGCCCGCAGCCGTGGCGATCCTGCTGCGGCAGGCCGCGCAGGCCGATATGGCGCACCGCGGCAACTGGCGGGATTTTCTGGTTCTCGCCACACTGGGCCTGGCGGTGGATCTGCGTTGGTTCCAAGGCGCGTGGCCCGCCCGCCTGGACATCTTTGGCAAGGTTCTGCTGCTGGACGCCGGCCTCTACGGTTTCCTCGCCATCCGGCAGCTCGACGGCGTGGGCTTCGACCTGCGCCTGCGCCTCCGCGACGCCGGGATCGGCCTGCGGGAGGTGGTTTTGTACACGCCCATTGCGCTGGCCCTCGGCCTCGGCCTGGGCTTTCTGCACGCGCACCGCACCTGGCCCGCCTTGGCGTCCATCGCCTTGGCCTGGTTCTTCACCTTTTTCTTCATTGCGGTTCCGGAGGAGACGTTTTTTCGCGGATGGCTCCAGAACCTGCTGGAACGGCGCATGGGACGAATCCCGGCGCTGTTTGTGACCGCGGCTCTGTTCGGCCTGGCTCACTTCAACAAGCGCGCCGTCCATTTCAACTGGCGCTACGTGCTGCTGGCCGCCGTGGCCGGCGTCTTCTATGGCCGGGCCTGGATGCGGGAGCGCAGGGTGGGCGCATCCGCCGTCACCCACGCCACCGTGGACGCCATCTGGTCGCTGTGGCTGCGCTGATGCGAGCGCATGTATTCATGTCCGTACCTCAGGTAACCCAGCCCCACGCGCATGTTGTGGTCCACGCGGCCCGGTATGGCGATGGCGATGGCGATGCCGAAGATGGCGTGCGCGATGGCCAGGGGATAAAGGTTGCGGTAATGGAGAAAGATCAAGCATGAAGCGATGCCCCAGACGATGGTGGCGGAGGCGAGGATGGGACTGGGCAGGTGCGCAAGCGCGAACAATCCGGCCGCGGCCACGGCGGCCTGCCGCGGGCGCGGGAACACGCGCAGTAGCCGCGCCAAAAAGAAGCATTGCAGTAGAAACTGCTGGACGGCGGCCCACACCGCGTAGGCCCAATAGGTCTTTACGAACAGGAGGAGGCTGCCGGGCAGGCGCAGCGTATGGAGGCGCGCGGCAAGCAGCGCGGCGGCCACGGCGATAGCCAGCGCCATGCCTACCACCCACAATGAGCGGAAAAAGTTGGCCGCGCGCAGGCCCATGGCCTTGAGGCCGTCAAAGGAGATGCAGGTGATGAGGACGACCGCGGCCGCTGCCACCCACCAAAGCAATTTCTGCCAGAGGCGCGGCGTCCAGATCACGAGCAGGATCAGCCCATAGGCAATGGCGATCTCAATCAGCGCACGCCGTTTGCTCCGTCCTGCGGCGGAGTTTTCCTTCCCGGATGAGGCGGTTCCGGGCTCTGCCATTGAAGAGATGGTAAAGCAATCTCCGGCGGCTGTTCCAGGACTGTTATTCGAGGAGGACGGCCGGCCCCGGCTCGCGTCCGCGGATGGTCATGGCTACGGCCGCGCCCACAATGAGCGCGCCGCCCAGCCACGCGTAGCGGCCCAGGTGCTCGCCCAGCAGTTCCACGCCCAGCACCGCGCCCAGGGCCGGCTCAATGTTGAGGAAAACGCCGGCGCGCGAGGCGGGCACGTGATGGATGCCCCAATTCCAAAGCAGCGTGGTGGTAGCCGTGCAGAACAGCCCGCCGATGGCCAGCGCCACCCAGGCGGTCAGGCTCACGTGGGCGAAGGGCATGGGCTCAATGCGCGCGTGGGTGAGGGGCGTGAGCAGCCAGAGCGCGAGGTCCCAAAGCGCCAGCATGGCCGTTCCCGCCAGGATGGTGTAAGCGGTGACCACCGGCGGGCTGTGCGTCTCCATCAGCTTCTTGCTGAGCAGAATCCAGGCCAGCGCGATGATGAGCGAGAGGATCACCAGCAGATCTCCGGCGAGGGAGGGGGTTTCGTTTCCGGTGGTGGCGCGGCTGCCGCCCAGAACCACCAGCGCCGCGCCCGCCGTGGAGCCGCACAGGGCCAGCCAGCAGAACCAGTCCAGGGATTCGCCGGCAAACAGCGTGGCGGCCACGGCCAGCAGCACCGGCATGGCGCCCACCATCAGCGAGGCGTGGCTCACCGTGGTCAAGACCAGGCCGTGAAATTGGAGCAGGAACTGGATGGGAACGCCGAAGGCCGCGGCAAAGAGCAGCATCCGCAGTTCTCCGGCGGTGAGCCGCACGCGGCTCGACAGCGCCACCGGCAGGATGCCCAGCGAGGCGAACAGGAAGCGGTAGAGCACCATGTACCGGACGCTCATCTCGTCCAGCGCCAGCCTGCCGAAGAAAAAGCCCGTTCCCCACAGGGTTCCGGCCAAGGCGCAGGCGCCGTAACCGAGTAGCCGAAGGCGCCTGTCTACCGCCGCTGACTCCGCCATTCCATCTTTAATGTCGCACATAGGCCCCGCCGCCGGAATGAGCGCCCAAAACGCTTCCCATCAGCGAGAATTGAACGAGAATTGAAAGCGATGGTAATGCGCCTGAGAGCATCGAGCCTATGGTTATGCGCAGTTCTCTGGATGGCCGCGGCCGGCGCGCCGCCGGGGCCGGTTGCAATCGCGCAGGCGCAGGGCAGGGGCGGGCGCACGCCAGAGCAAACGCAACCCGTCAAGGGGCGGCAGCTTTCCGAGCGGGAACTTTCCGGCCGGTTTCCCGGCAAGCCATCCCGCGCGCCGGCGTTCAAGATCCCCGTGGCCCCGCTGGGTTTCGGGGCGCCCGGACCGATCTATTTAGGCGAGCGCTACAGCCAGGTTTCGCTGGATTTTATGGGCGAGAATCGGCTGCTGTTCACCTTCCACATACCCGCCCTGCTGCGCCGTGATGGCCAAGACGGGGATGAGCGCCGGATTCGCGCCGTGCTGCTGGCGCTGCCGTCAGGAACCGTGGAAGCCGAGGCGTCATGGACGGTCCACGACTACGCGCGCTACCTGTGGATGCTCCAGAACGGCCGTTTTCTGCTGCGCAACAGAGACGAACTGTTTGCGGGCGGCCCTTCGCTCGAGTTAAAGCCCTTCCTGATCTTTCCGGGACCGCTGCTCCGGGTGGAGCTTGATCCCACCCAGCAGTTTATGGTGACTCTTTCCCGTGAGCCGCTTGCCGAGGCAAGCAAGGCCGGCGCGGCAACCGCTTCGTCCACGGCTTCAGATTCCGCCAGTACCGCGGGGCCGGGTCCCGCCGCGCCCCAATACGTCCTGCGCATTCTGCGCCGCAGCACCGGCCAGGTGATGGTGGTAAACCGGCTCCGGGTGACTATACACCTCCCCATCAATTCCAGCGGGTACGTGGAAAACCTGCGCGGCAAGGCTTCAGAGTGGGTCCTGAACTTCAACGACTTCAGCGGCGGCAGCCGGATTCTCGGCGACATAGAATCCACCTGCATGCCCGATGACGAGTTTGTCTCCACGCGCGAGCTGCTGGTGACCGCCTGCTCCGCCGTGGGCGGCGACCGGTTGACAGCCATGACCACCGATGGGCGCGATCTTTGGGCGTACCTGACTCCGGGAACGCAGGTCTGGCCGCAACTGGTGATGGCGCCGGACGGCCTGCGGATCGCGCGCGAGACGCTGGTTACAGACTATGCAGTCGGCCCTACCGCTCCCTTAGGCCCCGGCAACCTCAGGGGACAGTTAGTGCGCGTGTTTGACGCCGCCACCGGAGACGTGGTTCTGGAGACGCCCGCCAGTCCAGTGTTCGACGGCGGCGGCAACGTGGCTATTTCACCTTCGGGGCGGCGGGTTGCGGTGCTGAACGGCGGCGCCATCCAGGTCTTCGACTTGCCCGCGCCTCCGCCTCTGCCTCCGCCTCTACGGCAGCCGCCGCGCGCGGCTGACGGCCAGCCAGCGCATTAGAGCGGCCATTTTGGCCATGGGAACGGCGCGCACCTGTGTAAACTGGGCAAGGGGAGAACTTTCTTGGCCACCGCTCTAGTCCACTACGCGGCTGCGGCGGTCACCGATCGCGGCCGCAAACGCCCCTCCAACGAAGATGCATTCGCCTTGTCCGTCGAGCACGGAGTGTACGTGGTTTGCGACGGAATGGGCGGCGCGGCGGCCGGTGAGGTGGCCAGCGCGCTGGCGGTGAGCGAAGTCATGCGGCTGCTCACGCGCCGCCCCGCTGCCGTCCCGCTGCCGGAGGCGGCCCAGCAAGCCATTCGCGCCGCCAACCAGGCCATCCTTTCCCGCTCCCAGCGCAATCGCCAGCTCAGCGGCATGGGCACCACGCTGGTGGCGCTGGTGGTGGACGAACGCCGCGCATGGATGCTCAACGTCGGCGACAGCCGCGGCTACCGGCTGCGCAAAGGGCGCCTGGAGCAGATTACGCAGGATCACTCGCTGGTGGAGGAGCAGATCCAGATGGGCCGCATGAGCCGCGCCGAGGCCGCGCGTTCTCCGCTGAAGAATGTGATCACCAGGGCGCTGGGCACGCAAAGCGAGGTTACGGCCGATATCTTCGAACTGAAGGCCGAGCCCGGCGATCTGTTCCTGCTCTCGACTGACGGCCTCACGCGCGAGATCTCCGACCCGCTCATCGAGTCGCTGCTATCCGTCGATCTGCCTCTCGATGAGCTGTGTGAGCGCCTGGTGGGCGCCGGCAATAAGGCTGGCGGCCACGACAACCTTACCTGCCTGCTGGTGCGCACCAACGGATAGAGCAAAATCAGAGCTGGCGCCGGGGAAGCCGATGCGGCTGAGCGCCCTTTCCCTCAAGAAACCAGCGCCCTCCGGCTCGCGCCCGCAGCAGGAGGGGAAACAGGTCAGCCCGCTTTCACCAGGCTCTTGAGCACGCGCACGTTCCGTTCCTCGTCGCCGGGCTCGTCCACGGGCGTTTCGGCGATGAACGCTGCATGATCGAAGCGCGCGTCGTTCAGCAGCCGCCGGAACGGCTCGACCCCCATGGTTCCTTGCCCGATGTGCTGGTGCCGGTCGAGCTTCGATCCGCGCGCGGCCTTGGCGTCGTTGCAGTGCCACACCCTCACCGCGTCGAACCCGACGCTTGCGGCGGCCTGCCTCATCGTCTCCTCATAGCCCTCGGCGCTCACCAGGTCGTAGCCGGCCACGTGCGTATGACAGGTGTCGAGGCACACGCCCACCGGCGCGGCGGACCTGAGCCGCTCCACCAGCTCCGCCACCTGCTCAAAGCTGCCGCCCAATGAAAACTCCGCCCCCGCCGTGTTTTCAATCAGAATGTGGAAGCCCGTTCCCTGCCAGGGCAGCCCGCTGATGGCGCGCGCGATGGATTCCGCCGCCAGCCTCAGCCCCTCATCCCGCGTCAGCCCCTTCCACGATCCGGGGTGCAGGACCAGGTACTCCGCGCCCAGGGCCAGCGCCCGTTCGATCTCCCCGCGAAACGCCGCCACGCTCTTCTCGCGCACCTCATCCGACTGGCTGCACACGTTCACCAGATAGCTTGTATGAATGACCAAGGGGCCTACGTCGAGAGCGGCGCGAAGCTCGCGCATCCGCTCCGCCTGCTTCGGTTCCACCCTGGCCGCGCGCCACATGCGCGGGCTCGACGAAAAAATCTGCAAAGTATTGGCGCCGATCTCCCCCGCCCGCTCCACGGCAGCGGAAACCCCGCCCGCGGTGCCCAGATGCACTCCAATCCTCTTTCTCATGCGACCAGTCTACAAGCCGCCATTCACCGGGAGCCTGTTTAAGAACGCGTGTGCGAAGGGGCGCTTCGAGAGTGTGCTTTGAAAGGGCACGGCTTCAGCCGTGCCGTAGAAGCGGAAACAATCCGCGGCTTTAGCCGCTGCGGGAATGCATGTTATTGAAAAAAGATTTCCTCAGGGGCTAAAGCCCAGCGGTCTTTGGGCGGTGAGCGGCACGGCTGAAGCCGTGCCCTTTCAAAACAGCTTCAATTCAAAACCGCTTCAAACTGAGACACTGCGTTGGAGGGCGGCCAGTTGACAACAGATCGTGGCGCACTATATTTTTTGCTGCGCACGAGTGTAAGCAGAGAATAGCGGCGAGCGGGAAGACGAAGAAAAGCGTTTTTGATTGGGGCAAGCCAGCCCAAGGCGCCCGTGACCGGATGCGCATCTGTTTCCATTCGCGATCGTTCCAAGCGAACCCGGAGAGGAATCCCATGAGATTGCGGCAATGGAATTTTCTGACAAGGATGTTTTTTGTGCCGGCGGCGATGGCGGCGCTGGCGTTGGGCATGGCGGGATGCAAGCAGAAAGCGGCGCCCGCAAAAGCTCCGGCGGCGGCGGAATCCGGATTCCGTTTTCCCACGCCCGCGGAACGCGCCAAGATTATGGCGGCATCGGCCCAGGAGCGGGACCGGGAGCTGAAGCTGCTGGGGCTCACAGCCAAGGAAATGCAACCGCCGGCGACGGCCTATGACATCGGCAAGCCGGGCAACGCCAACTACGACGAGGCCAAGGCCAACCCCTATCCCAAGCTGCCGGCGCTGATGGTGCTCGACGACGGCCAAAAAGTGACGACGGCGGCGCAGTGGGCCGTGCGGCGCCAACAAATCATGGCCATGTTTGACGAGGATGTGTACGGGAAGCTACCCGCGAACATTCCGCCGGTGACGTGGACGGTGGACAGCGTCCAGAATATGACGGTGGCGGGGATTCCGGCGATCGTAAAGCACATTACCGGGCACGTGGATAACTCGGCGGATCCGGCCATCACGGTGAACATTCAGGCGGACGTGGTGACGCCGGCGAGCATGGAGGGAAAGAAGGTGCCGGTGATCGTCGGCGGAGGCACGGTGCGCCCGTTTACGTTCCGTTTTCCGGCGCCGCGGCCGGGGCAGGTGGTGCACCGCCTTGCCATGCCGGCCAATCCGCCGGACTCGTCCAAGCTGCTGCTCCAGGCGGGGTGGGGATTTGTAGCGCGCAACTCAACCGATGTGCAGGCGGATAACGGAGCCGGTCTGGACCAGGGGATTATCGGGCTGGTGAACCATGGGCAGCCGCGGCCGTTGGACGAGTGGGGCGTGCTGCGAGCCTGGGCGTGGGGGGACAGCCGCATCTTGGATTATCTCCAGACCGATCCCGACGTGGACGGGACCAAGGTAGGCGTGATGGGCCACTCGCGCGGAGGCAAGGAGGCGCTGGTGGCGATGGCGGACGATCCGCGGTTTGCGATCGGATACATTTCGTCGTCGGGGGCGGGCGGAGCGGATCTGTACCGGCGCAATTACGGCGAGAAGACGGGAAACATCACGCGGCGTGGAGGAGTTTCACTGGTTTGCGGGCAACTTTCTGCGCTACGGGGCGGTGGGGCACTCGGCCAACGATATGCCGGTGGACAGCCATGAATTCATCGCGCTGGTTGCGCCGCGGCCGTTGTTCATCAGCGGGGGCGCGCTGATCACCGACGCCCGAATATGTGCCCGGCGATGCGTGGCAGGATGCGCGGGGAATGTTTATGGCGGAGGCGGCGGCGAGCCCGGCGTGGAAGGTGCTGGGATCGAAGGGGTTGGGAACGACGAAGTTTCCGCCCATGAGGACGCTAATCGATTCCGGGCGTCTGGCGTTCCGGCAGCACCACTGGGGGCATACGCCGGCGCCCAACTGGCCGTACTTTATACAATTTGCGGAAAAGCAATTGGGCGTGAAGTAAGGGCCAGCCGGGCGGCGAGCCGGCGCCACGGCTAGGACATTTTCGATTCGAGTCGCGCCATCGTGGTATCGAGTCCGCCGCGGCGGATGGCGTTTTCTTAAGGAAAACGCCACTTAGCCCCTTACCTTCTGTAAAGAGTGGAATCGAAAATGCCGTACCGCGAGGAGGGTTTTTTCTCCGATTCCGCCGTTGCGCATGAAGCACAGAGCCGGGTGTAGAATGCAACGGTAGCATTTTTGCCTGTCGGGGAGGTCCCTTGTGAAGCAGGCAACAAATCCTCATGGACGCAGGGATTGCGAACGTCCCCGGCGCAAAACCGTATAGCGGCCGGACCGCTCCATCCACCCATTAACCACCGTCAACTCTGCTTCAGGCCAAGCCTGAAAGCTATGCGAATAGGAAAAGCTCATGTTTAAAAAGCGTTTTCTGCTCTCAGCGGCCTTCGCGCTGCTTGGCACAGCGCCGATTTTGGCTGCCCCCTCCTTTCACCCCGATGCCACCTTCACGGGTTCAAGCCTGGCCGGCTGGCACACGCTGGGCCAGGCGAGTTGGCGGGCCGAGAACGGCGAGCTGACCGGAACGCCGCAAGCGGCGGACGGCGGCTTGCTGATGCTCGATAAGTCCTATCAGGATGTAGGGCTCTATGCCGAGTTCCGCTGCACGGGCGGCTGTGACGCCGGAGTGCTGTTCCGCGTGGAAAAGACCGCCGATGGCTGGGAGGGAATCTACGTATCGCTCACGGAGCCGCGAAACCCGTCTTATAAAGTGACCCTGGATGCACAGGGGAAGATCATCACCCGCGAGCCGCTGCGCTTCGGCGGCGGCCTGATCCGGATTGCTCCTCCGCCCAATCCCAATGCGCGGCCGTTCCGCTTTGCCTTTCCCCACTACAATGTGACGCTGCCCTTCGAGCGCCCCGACACCAGCCTGCGCCCCGATGAGTGGAACGATGTCGAGTTTCTGTTTGATGCCAACATCATCCGCACCGTCCTCAACCATGGCCCCCAGAGCGGCGGCGTGGGGGACGATGGATACGGGCCTTTCGCGCTCTATGTGGGCGGGACCGGCCAGGTGCAGTTCAGGAACGTTGCCTACAAAGACCTCGGACTGAAGGTTCGCATTCCGGACAGAACGTCGCCCGATTTCCGCCGGCAGCAGATCAGCGATTTTTACTATTCCATGAGCGCGGCGGTGGCCGATTTCAACCACGACGGCCATTTGGACATTGTTGCCGGACCCTATATCTACTACGGGCCTGACTTCACGAAGAGAAGCGAAATCGCCCTTGCCGAGACGACCAGCCCCGGCGTCACATTCAACGATTGGTGGACCGAGTTTGTGGCGGATTTCACCGGCGACGGCTGGCCCGATGTGGTCAATGTGACCTATGGCGGGCCCTCCAGCGGCATCTATCTCTACGTGAATCCCAAGGGAGCGATCCGCCGTTGGGACGTATATAAAGTGGTGTCGGGCGTGCAAAGCGAAATTGCCACGATAGCCGACATCGATGGCCCCGGCAAGCCCGCCATCGTCTACATGGGGGATGGATACGTCAGCTACGCGGAGCCGGACCCGGCCAATCCGACTGGCCCGTGGGTCGTGCACAATGTTTCTGAGCAAGGTTATGGCACCGCGCATGGCATCGGCGTGGGCGACATCAACGGCGACGGGCTGCCGGACATCGTAAATATGTACGGCTGGTGGCAGCATCCTCCCAAGGGTAGCGATGGGCCATGGAAGTACCACCCCGAGGTCTTTGGCCGCTATGGCCGCGGCATCGCAGGCGGCGCGCTGATGGGCGTCTACGACGTCAATGGCGACGGCCTGAACGATGTGGTGACCGCGCTGAACGCTCACGGGTGGGGCCTGGCGTGGTTCGAGCAAAAGCGCGACGCGCAGGGCAACATTTCATTCGTGCGGCACATCATCATGGACGGTCCGGGGGATCCGAAGGAGAACGCGGGAGGAGTGCTTTTCTCGGAGCCTCATGCGGCCGCCTTTGCGGATATCAACGGCGATGGCATTCCGGACTTCATCGTAGGCAAGCGATATTGGTCGCATAACTCCGATTATCTGGATCCCAATCCATTCGGCCCTCCGGTTCTTTACTGGTATAAGACGGTCCGGGATCCAAAGGCGCCGGGAGGCGCGCGGTTCGTGCCCGAATTCGTTGACAACCGCTCCGGCGTGGGTTCCACTGTGTTAGCCACGGACCTCAACCACGATGGGGCCCTGGATATCGTGACCTCCAGTAAACTGGGAACCTTCATCTTCTGGGGCAAACCGGGCGCCATAAAGAAGTAGGAAGACAGGACAATAACGGAACCTTATGGCGCCGGGAGCGCGGCGGGGAGCGCATGCTCGCGCAATGGCGCGCTTCGGTGTCACAGCATCCTCCTGTTTGGCCGGCGTAGACCGTCAAATCTTCTTCAAATTAGCGAATTTTTCCATGAGCTTTTTTATGCCGTGGCGCTCAAAGAGGACGGTGAGCTTGGCGTCTTCGCCGTCGCCTTCGCGCACCAGGATGGTGCCCTCGCCGTACTTCGCGTGACGGACCCGCTGGCCTTTTTTGAGGCCGGAGGCGCCGTTGGGCTGGGGAATGTTTATGACCGGGCGGGGGAAAGCGCCGGGACGGCCGCCCGGCCTCCCGCTAAAGAACCGGGCAATGTTATCGATGGAGTTGGCGTTCTCCGGGCGCTCCGCGCTTTTGCTCTTTGGAGAAGAGCCGCGGGTTGAGGAGAGCCTTGATGAGGAACGCGCAGCGCCGCCCTGCGGAATTTCCTGGCTCTCGTCCTCGTAGTTGAAGTGGGAGGCGCCGGAGCCGGAGGAACGCTGACGGCGGCGGGCTGCGCCGTAGGCAGGCGTGGACCACGCCGGACTCTCACCCGGCGCACGAAGACCTGTCCGTGGGGACCCTGAACTATCACCCCACAAAGTGCGGCTGCCGAGGTTCTCGATCAACTGGCTGGGCACCTCTTCAAGGAAGCGCGAGGGAATGCTGGGCTCGGGGGCGTCGTTGCCGTAGCGGCGGCGATAGTGGGCGCGGGTGAGGATGAGCGAGTTCATGGCGCGGGTCATGCCCACGTAGCAGAGGCGGCGCTCCTCTTCGAGCTCCTCGGGGCTGTTCAGCGTGCGCGAGTGAGGGAAGAGGCCCTCCTCGAGGCCGGCGAGAAAGACCAGCGGGAACTCGAGGCCCTTGGCGGAGTGCAGCGTCATGAGGGTGACGCGGGCGTCGGGATCGAACTGATCGGTGTCGGAGGCCAGAGCCGCGTGGTCGAGGAATTCGGCCAGGGTTTCGCCGCGCACCTCGGCGTCGTGGGCGGCGTTGGCCAGTTCCTTCAGGTTCTCGATGCGGCTGAAGGCCTCGGGCGAGCCCTCGGCTTCGAGGGCCTTGATGTAGCCGGTGCGGTCGATGAGGAAACGGATCAGCTCGGGGAGGGTGGCCGCGCTGCCGGGGGAGCGGAAGGCGCTCACTTCCTTCTTCTCGTCATTTGCTATCTCTTCCGCGTCCGAGTTGAAGTCCGGCGTCGGTTGCGGATGCTTCTCGAGTTGGCTCGCCTCTGACGCGCCGAAGGCAAAGCCCGTATCGGCGTCTTCGGATTGCGCTTCGGCGACGTCGGCGGCCAGCTTGCCGGCGAAGTCCGGGTCCATCATGGCCTGAGCGTCGAGGATGAGCTGGCGGAAGGATTCGAGGGCCAGGAGGGCGCGCGGCGGGACGAGGCGACTGGCGATGGCGGCGGCAGCCGCATCCCACGTCGAGACGCCGGTTTCAAGGGCCAGGCGCTCGAGGGTTTCCAGGGTGGTTTTGCCGATGCCGCGGGCCGGCGTGTTGATGACGCGCTGGAGGGCCATGGAGTCGTGAGGGTTGCGGACCAGGCGCAGATAGGCGAGCAGGTCCTTGATCTCGGCGCGCTCGTAAAAGCTGAAGCCGCCCACCATGGTGTAGGAGATATTCGAGCGGCGCAGGGCTTCCTCCATGAGGCGCGACTGCGAGTTGGTGCGGTAGAGCACGGCGCAGTGTCCCGCCCCTCCGGGGTTTTGCGTTTCGGAGGAGTTTTGTTGCTGACGCAAAAAGGCCTGGATGCGGTCGGCGATGAAGAGGGCCTCGTTTTCGCCGTCGGGGGCCTCGTAGAAGCCGATGGGCGAGCCGCCCTGGCGCTCGGTCCAGAGCTTTTTGCCCTTGCGCCGGAGGTTGTTTTGGACCACGGCGCCCGCGGCTTCGAGGATGATCTGCGTGGAGCGGTAGTTCTGCTCCAGCCGGACGATGCGGGCGTTGGGAAAGTCCTTCTCGAACTCGAGGATGTTGCGGATGTCCGCGCCGCGCCAGGAGTAGATGCTCTGGTCCTCGTCGCCCACCGCGCAGACGTTTTTGTGCTCGCCGGCAAGCAGCTTCATGAGCTCGTACTGCGGGCGGTTGGTGTCCTGGTACTCATCGACGAGCAGATAGCGGTAGCGGCGCTGGTAGCGCTCGCGGACCTCGGCGGAGACTTTGAGCAGGCGGACGGCTTCGAGCAGCAGATCGTCGAAGTCCATGGCGTTGTTTTTGAGGAGCTCGGCCTGGTAGGCCTTGTAGATGTGCGCGACGCGCTCGCTGGTGGGATCCTTCGATCCGAGGAAGTACTCCTGGGGATCGACCATGTGGTTTTTGGCCCAGGAGATGCGGCCGAGGACGGTGCGCGGGGTGAGCTGCTTGGTGTCCAGGCCCATGCGCTTCATGACCTGCTTGACGATGCCCTGCTGGTCGTTCTCGTCGTAGATGGCGAAGGCGCGGGTGAGGCCCTTGTCGCCTACCTTCAGGGCCTCGATGTCGCGGCGGAGGATGCGCACGCAGAAGGAGTGGAAGGTAGAGATCAGGGGTTTGGACAGCGACGCGTGACCGAGAAGCTGATCGACGCGCTCGGCCATCTCGCCGGCGGCCTTGTTGGTGAAGGTGACGGCGAGGATGGAGTCGGGGGCGACGTTTTTCTCGCGGATGAGCCAGGCGATGCGATGGGTGATGACGCGGGTTTTGCCGGAGCCGGCTCCGGCCAGGATGAGCAGGGGGCCTTCAGCGGCCTCCACGGCGGCGCGCTGCTCGGGATTCAGGTTGGCAAGGAGGGGGTGCACGGCGCGCTTCCGGAAAGAAAGATACTGTGTCTAGTGTACCGTTGGGGCGGTGAGGCGGGTCGAGGGGCGTCCTTGAAGAGAACTTGGGAGAGGGTTGATGGTTCCTGGGCCGAATAATGTACAATTTGTACAAAATGTTCAAAATAATCAATTTGTACAAAATGATCATTTTGACTATAATCCGGATATGACGACTGTTTCCGCCACTTACGCCAAGCAGAACTTTGCGGCCATGATCGACGCCGCTCAGCGCGAGCCGGTTCGCATTCGCCGGCACGAGCGGGACCTCGCCGTTCTGGTCTCTGCCGAGGAATACGAGGAAATCCGCAAGCTGCGCGCCCAGGAACTGATCCGATTGGGCGATGAAATGACCCGCTACGCTGAATCGAAAGGCATGACCGATGAATTGCTTGAGCAACTCCTGGCCGATGAACGATGAGCCATCGGATCGTCATCGACACCAATGTGTACGTAAGCCGGGCGTTGCGAGGCAAATCCGTGCCGGGGAGAGCCGTGGACAAGGCGTGGCTAGAAGATATTACGCTGCTTTCGGCGGATACATGGGCGGAGGTGCAGGCGGTTCTGAAGCGGTCAAAGTTTGCCCTTTATCTTGAACCGGCCAGCGTGGACCAATTCCTTGAGAAGCTCCGAGGCATTGCCGCGTTGGTTCCGATTCCCTCGACCATCCATGCGTGCCGCGACCCCCGCGACGACAAATTTCTGGAGGTGGCCGTGCATGGCCGGGCCGGCGCGATTGTGACGGGCGACGCGGACCTGCTGGCGCTCGATCCCTTCCGGGGAATTTGGATTCTTACGCCGGCGGATTATCTGGGGCAGAAATAATGAGCGCGGCAAAGAGTCTTTCCGGGCCGTGCGGCAAAGAGCCACTCCCGCGCCGCGCAGCAAAGGATTACGTACGCGGGGCGTGGGGCGGCGAACAGGATGCGGTGGCGCGTTATTCTGAAGGCATCATGAATGCAAATGATCATTCGCCGCGCCGCGTCGCGGTTTATTGCGGTTCGTCCAACGGAAGTCATCCAGCTTTTCGTGCCGAAGCCGCGGCGCTAGGCGAGTCGATCGCCAAGGCGGGGATAGGGCTGGTGTATGGCGGGGCCATCGCAGGCCTGATGGGCGCGCTGGCCGACGCGGCGCTGGCGGCGGGCGGGGAGGTGATCGGAGTGCTGCCCCACGTGCTCAACGGCAAGGAGATTGCGCACACGGGGTTGACGGTGCTGGAAATGGTGCCCACCATGCACGAGCGCAAGGCGCGTATGAACGTACTGGCCGATGGATTCATCGCGCTGCCGGGCGGCTACGGGACGCTGGACGAGCTGCTGGAGGCGGTGACCTGGGCGCAACTGCGGCTGCACGAGAAGCCCTGCGTGCTGGTGAATACGCTGGGTTACTGGAATGGATTGCTGACGTTTCTCGATTCCGCGGTCAACGCGGGATTTCTCAAGGTCGAAAACCGCGAGCTGCTGCGCGTGGCCAGCCATGCCGCGGAGGCGGTGAAGATGATCGCGAGTGAGTGGAATTGATTCCTGTTCTGCGGGCGCGATGACGCGGAGCAATCTGTGGGTTTCTGATGGCTTGATTGCGCAAGTTCTGATTGAGGCTGCTGCTGGCCCGCCGTGACACAGGGAGTGAGCGCGGCAAAGACGGCGAGGGTGAGGCGCGGAAGGCCAATGAAATCGTCCGGTCACGGGCCGTTCGACAATGAGATAGGTTTCCGATTCGGGGGGTTATGATTCCGGTATGTCAACGAAGATTCGTTTTGGAGTGCTGAGCACCGCGAATATCGGATTGAAGAAGGTGATTCCCGCCATGCAGCAGGGGGAAAACACCGAGGTCGCCGCCATCGCCTCGCGAGAGCTAGCCAAAGCCAGGCAAGCTGCGGATGCGCTGGGAATTGCCACGGCATACGGGTCTTACGAGGAGCTGCTCGCGGACCCCAACATCGATGCCATCTACAATCCGCTTCCCAATCCGCTTCATGTGCCGTGGACGATCAAGGCGGCCGAGGCCGGCAAGCATGTCTTGTGCGAAAAGCCGCTGAGCATGACGGCGGCCGAGGCCAAGACGCTGCTCGAAGTGAGAGACCGCACGGGGGTGAAGATATGCGAAGCTTTCATGATCCGCAGTTTTCCGCAATGGCTGCGGCTGCGCGAGCTGCTGGACGCGGGCCGGGTGGGCGAGTTGCGCGCGGTGACCGGAGTTTTCAGTTACTTCAACGTCAACGCGGAGAACATTCGTAACAAGGTGGAGACGGGCGGCGGCGGCGTGTATGACATCGGTTGCTATCTGATTCATGGCTCGCGCTACGCCTTCCGGCAGGAGCCCCGGCGGGTGGTTGCGCTGCTGGACCGCGATCCTGAGTTAGGCACCGACCGGCTGGCCTCGGCGATTCTCGAATTTGCCGGCGGCCAAGCTATCTTCACGTGCAGCACGCAACTGATTCCTTGCCAGCGCATGAACTTTCTGGGCACGCGCGGGCGCATCGAGCTGGAGATTCCCTTCAACGCGCCCAACGACCGGCCCACGCGCATCTTTATCGACACCACCGGCGAGTTGAGCGGCAGTGGGATTACAACCGAGATCTTTCCGATGGGCGATCAGTACACCATGCAGGGCGATGCATTCGCCAAAGCCATCCGTGAAGATACGGAGGTTCCGGTCACCCTGGAAGACTCGATCGGCAACATGGCGGTCATCGAAGCCATCTTCAGGTCGGCGAACTCGGGACAATGGGAGATTCCGCGCCGCTGAGGCTGCTGCGGCGCGTAAGGCGGGTTGGAGATTCCCGCTCTTAGAGCATTTTCGATTCACCTGTTGGCATTGCAGCATTGTGCAACGCGGCCTTTTCTTAAGGGAAAAAGCCGCTCGACTGCATGGCTTCTGTAAAGAGCAGAATCGAAAACGCTGTAGCCGTGCCGCCTCTTTCCCGCGGAAGAAGCTGCGCGGTTGCTCAAGCTGGGTTGCACTGCAACTTAAAGACACTCGATCAACGCGGGTGCTTCAGTTCCCGGCAGTCAAAATTCCGATTTGCGCTGAAGTTACTTGGCGGCGGCTTTCTTTTGCGCTTCCCAGCGGCGCTTGACGGCCTCGACGATGCGCCTCCTGCCTTCTGCGGAAAGGTGTCTCTTCTTTTTTCTCTTCATCGCGGGTTTGGCAGCGGCGGGTTTCACAGCTGCTACGGCCTTTCTGGGCCGGCCCGCTTTCCTGCGGGGCGCGGCGGCGGAAGCGCCGCCCAATAGCGCGCGCGCCTGTTGCAGCAATGCAATCTCACGATCTACAGCGGCCAAGATTTCCGAAACTCCCATATATCCTCCATGGTTCGGATCAACGGCCAGGCCACAGCGCGAATAAGTTACACGTCACACAGAGCCAACCGTTCATTTGACCTACGATAACCGCACAATGGCATCTTATGCAATGGAAAAGTTACTTATATCGGTTGCGATCACGGGGAAAAGCGACATGGCGACCGCTTCTGGAAACACCAGTTGCAGATAGGAAAGGTTCGAGCACAACTCAGGAGGACTATTTCGCTTCATCTCACGGATAGAGACTTTTGCTGGGACAGCGCGCCGCGGACGCGACAACCTGAGACCTTTGTTGGAATACCACCCAATTTGGAGATGTTCTCTTCAGGCGCCAGTCGGCAGCAAACTCTAATTTACGCATGTCGCTTATCTTCAATGTGCTTTTCCCGCGTCCACCTTGCCGCGGAAGCGGGTATAGACGAAGACCACGTAGGCGGCGGCCAGGGCCATTCCGAAGCTCCACCAGACTAGGCCGACGGCGAGGGTATGCGGGCCGGAGAGCGCGCGGCTGAGCGTGATGTCATTGGCCGCGCCGGTGGTGGCTGGGAGCAGCGTGGGATAAAGTCCCCAGCACGCGCCGGCGAGCATGAAGAAAAGGTAAGAGCACGAGGCCAGGAAGGCTTTGAAGGGCTGTTTTTTGCGGTTGCAAAGCCAGATGGCGGCCAGCGATGCAACCACGCCCGTGGGCACGATGAACGTCACCGGATAGTTGAAATAGTTATTCAGCGTGGCCGGACGCACGGCCATGGTGGCGATGAGGCTGGCGACCGTGAGCGCGGCTACAAGCGCCCAGAGCGGCGCCGCGATCTTGCGCGCGCGCTGTTCGAGCGCGCCGGAGGTTTTGAGGGTCAGCCACAGGGCGCCGTGCAATGCCAGCGCGGCCAGCGCCAGTAGGCCGCCGATGACGGTGTACCAGTCGAGAATGCCGGGGTTCGCGCCGGGCCGCCAGTTGGTCCACAAGGGCAGGAAGAAGTAGCCGTCAGGCTGAAGGGGCACGCCGCGCAGGACATTGGCGAGGGCGGCGCCGAAGAAGACGGCGAGCAGGGCGCTGGCCCAGGCGAAGACGCCGTCCAGCAGCGCGCGCCACACGCCCATGTCAAGGTGGTTGCGCAGCTCCAGGCTGATGCCGCGCAGGATCAGCAGCCAGAGCACGATCATGAGGGGGAGATAGAAGCCGCTGAAGGCGGAGGCATAAAGCAGCGGAAAGGCGAAGTAGAGCGTGCCGCCGCCGGCCAGCAGCCAGACCTCGTTGCCGTCCCACACCGGGCCGATGCTGGCCAGCATGGTGCGGCGATCCGGCTCGGTGCGCGCCAAAAACAGCAAGAGCGCGCCCACGCCCAGGTCGAAACCGTCGAGGACAACGTAGGCGACGATCATTATGGCGACCAGCCAGAACCAGATGAAACCCATCATGGGGCGCTCCTTTCTTTCAGTTCTTCGCAACGAGCATTAGTCAGCGTGCGCGGTTTCGGCGGCGTGAACCGCGGGCTCGGGGCCGCGGGCGATCTCGCGGTAGATCAAAACCGTGAACAGCAGGCCGAGCAGCGTGTAGAGGCCCATAAAACCGAGCAGGGTGAATAGACCGTTGCCGGCCGAAACGGTGCTGGAGTAGCCCGCGCTGGTGCGCATGAGGCCGTAGATCAGCCAGGGCTGGCGCCCCAGCTCGGCGGTCGACCAGCCGGCGGTGTTGGCGATGTAGGGCAGCGGGAAGCTGAGCAGGAGCGCCCACAGCGTCCAGCGCGCCGTGTAAAGCCGTCCGCGCCACAACAGAAACGCTGCCACCAGCATGAGCAGCACGAACCAGGTTCCGAGGCCGGCCATGATGTGGTAGCTGTAGAAGAGCAGCTCCAGCGCGCTGGGCCATTGATCGCGCGGAAACTGATCGAGCCCCTTCACCTCAGCCCTGGTGGTTCCATAGATGAGATAGCTGAGCACGTCGTTGACGGCGATGGGATTGTCGATCTGGCCGGTTTGCTCATTGGGCTGGCCCATGAGCACAATAGGCGCTCCTGTTACGGACTTGAAGAGGCCCTCCATGGCCGCGATGGCGACGGGCTGATTGCGGGCCACGTACTTGCCCGCCAGGTCGCCGGTCGGAAAGATGATCGCAATCGACGCGATGACGCCGGCAATGACGCCCACTTTGAGGAAGATGCGCGCGTAGCTTTGGTTGCGGCCCTCGAGCAGGTAAAAAGCGCCCACGGCGGCCATGACAAAGGCGCCGGTAACCACCGCGCCGGTCATGTTGTGGGCGTATTGGAGCAGCGCCCAGGGGTTGAGCAGCAAGCGCCAGAAGCTGACCACCTCGAACTGCCCGTCGGGCAGCCGCGCGTAGGCCACCGGATGCTGCATCCAGGCGTCGGTGACGATGATGAAGAAGCCGGAGATCCACGAGCCCAGGAAGACCATCAGCGCGGAGAACCAGTGCATGAGCGGGGAGATGCGTTTTTCGCCGTAGAGGAAGAGGCCCAGAAAGGCCGACTCGAGAAAGAAGCTGAAGACTCCCTCCATGGCCAGCGGCTGGCCGATGACGCCGCCCGAGAGCCGCGAGAAGCGCGCCCAATTGGTGCCGAACTCGAACTCCAAGGGAATGCCGGTGACCACGCCGAAGACGAAGTTGATAGCGAAGATGCGGCCCCAGAAACGCGCCGACTGTTCCCACTTCTCGTCCCCGGTCCGGAGGGCCACGGTCTTGAGAACCACGATCAACAGGCCCAGGCCCATGGTGAGCTGGGGAAAAAGATAGTGATAGGTAACGGTGAAGGCAAATTGCAGCCGATGGATCAATTCACTGCTCATGCAGCGCCTCCTGTCGCCGGCGATGCCCGAGAGAAGAAGCAGGCCGCCCGGAGCCGAAGACTGGGGCCAGGAAGACACAAGAGGAAACCCGCCTCGACTGTGCGGGGGAATCTAACCCGCCTCGAGTCTGGCCCCGGATGGCACTCTTCGAGTGACATGAATCACATGCGACATGCGGCCATCCCCTCGATTCTAATTGTGAGGGGCGCATTCCTGGCGAGGCCGCACATTTCCCTTCCAAGCGCAGGCGATAACCTTTAGATTGCTGTGGTCATGGGATGATATCCAAGATGCGGATTGCGATCATCGGGGGCGGCATCGCGGGGATGGCGGCTGCCTATGAGCTGGAAAGGGCGCGCGCGGCGGGCGCAGCGGCCGAGTACACGCTGTTTGAGGCGGGCGAGCGGCTGGGTGGATCGCTGGCCTCGGAGACCGTGGATGGCGCGATTCTGGAGTGCGGACCGGATTCTTTCCTCACGGAAAAGCCGGCGGCGGCCGAGCTCTGCCGCGAACTGGGCTTGGGCGGGGAGCTTCTGCCCTCGAACGACGCGGCGCGCAAGACATACATTCTGGTGCGCAACCGGCTGGTGGCGCTGCCCGACGGACTGATGTTTTTGGTGCCCACCAAGCTGGTTCCGACGGCGTTCACGCGCCTGTTCAGCTTCTCCACCAAGGCGCGTATGGCGCTGGAGCTGTTGCACCCGCCGCGCCCGGACCATGAAGGCGACGAAACCGTGGCGGCGCTGGTGGAGCGCCACTTTGGGGCCGAGACGGTGGACCGGCTGGCCGATCCGCTGCTCAGCGGGATCTATGGCGGCGACGCCGCGCAACTGAGCGCCCGCGCCGTGCTGCCGCGGCTGGTGGAGATGGAGAGCGAGTACGGCTCACTGACGCGGGGCATGCTGGCCGCGCACCGCCGCATGCGCTCCCTGGCAAAGAACTCGTCCAAAACGCAAAACCGCGGGGCGGTCTTTACCGCGCTGCGCGGCGGCATGCAGCAGTTGGCCGACGCGCTCACGGCGCGGCTGGATGCAGCGTCGGTGCGGATGGCCACGCCAGTCAGCGCGCTCGCAAAGACGGGCGAAGGCTGGAGGATCGAGGCCGGCGGCGCAAGCGAGATGTACGACGGCGTGCTCATGGCCGTACCGGCCTGGGGCGCGGGCGTGCTGCTCAGCGCGGTGGATAAGGAGCTGGGCGAGGAATTGAGCGCCATTCCTTACTCTTCGTCGATCACCGTCAACCTGGTCTACGACGAAGCACGGCTGGGACGGCTGCCTGACGGGTTCGGATTCCTGGTTCCAGCCGTGGAGGGCCGCGCCTTGCTGGCCTGCACCTTCGCCCATCGCAAGTTTCTGGGGCGCACGCCGCCGGGCAAAGCGGTCTTCCGCGCGTTCTTGGGGGGATCGCGGAACGAGGCTCTGCTGGCCGAGTCGGACGAAACGCTGGCGGCCATCGTGCGCCGCGAGCTGGCTGCGATTTTGGGTGCAAAGACGATGAGTCTCGCGATCGAGCCGGAGTTCGTGCGCGTCTCGCGCTGGCGCCGCGCCATGGCCCAGTACGCCGTGGGCCACCAGGAGCGCATGGAGCGCATCCGTGCGCGCGTGGCCGCGCTGCCCGGCCTGCGCCTGGCCGGCAATGCCTATGAGGGCATCGGCGTTCCCGACTGCATCCGGCTGGGACGGCGGGCGGCGCGGGAGCTCCTAGCTCCTAGCTCCTAACTCCTAGGCCGGATGCGCCATTCTTTGCGTTCATTTCCGTATACTCAACCCAGAGCATGTCCACGCACACTGACACAGTTCTGGATACGATTTTGGCGACGACGCGGGCGGCGGTGGCCGCGAGCAAAGGGAGTGTGCCCGTGGCGGAGCTGGAGCAGCGCGCCGCCCGGCACCGGCCGCGGGGATGGGCTGCGGCGCTGCGTCGTCAGGCCGCCCTTGGCCCCGCCATCATCGCCGAGATCAAAAAAGCTTCGCCATCGAAGGGCGTGATTCGTGCCGATTTCGACGTGGAGTGGCTGGCGCGGCGTTATCGCGCGGGAGGGGCCGCGGCGCTCAGCGTGCTCACCGACGAGCCGTATTTCCAGGGCAGCTTGCGCAACCTGGAGCTGGCCTCGGACTCGACGCCCTTGCCCTGCCTGCGCAAGGACTTCACCCTCGACGAGTACCAGATCGTGGAGGCGCGAGCTCACCGCGCCGACGCCATCCTGCTGATCGCCGCCGCGCTCACCGATGAAGAACTTAAGCGCTTATCCCAGGCGGCCCGCGCGCTGGCGCTCGACGTGCTCGTCGAGGTGCACACGGGCGGGGAATTGGACCGCGTGCTGGATTTGGGACTTGCCACGGGAATTGACGCTGTGGGCGAAGACGGCGCACTCGCTATCGGGGTGAACAACCGCGACCTGCGTACCTTCAACGTCAGCCTCGAGACTTCGCTCGAGCTCGCGGGGCGGATTCCCGCAAGCGTGGTGCGCGTGACCGAGAGCGGCATCGGGAGCGGGCAAGACATTGCCCGCCTGCGCCAGGCCGGGTTTGACGCCTTCCTGATCGGAGAAAGCTTCATGCGCCAGCCCGACCCCGGCGCTGCGCTGGCGGAGTTGCTTGTCGGAGCTGCGAAAGGATCCCCGCTGCACCGGTGATTGCAATGATTGCACGCCACGGGTAGAATGCAATCATTGCAATCATGCGGAGGCTCCGTATGGCAACCAATCTCATCGTTCGCAACGTGGACGCCGAGGTCGTAAAGGCGCTGAAACAATTGGCTGCCCGCAATGGCCGCAGCGCTGAAGCCGAGCATCGCGCCATCCTGCAGGCAGCATTGCTGCGGCCCAGGAAGCTTTCGTTCAACGAGGCGCTGGCTTCCATTCCCAACGTTGGTTTGGACTCGGATTTTGAGCGCAACCGGAGTTAGCCGTGTTCCTCCTCGATACGAACGTACTCAGCGAGAGGCGCAAGGGGCCAAACGCGGACCCCGGCGTTGTGGGCTTCATGGAGCAGGAAGAGCATGAACTCTTTCTGCCCGTGCAGGTTGTCGGCGAGCTTCGCAGCGGAATCGAGAGCCTTCGGCGGCGCGGAGATCTTCCCCAGGCGCTGCGGCTGGAGTCCTGGCTACAGTTCATTCTGGAAAAATATTCATTCCGCATTCTGGCGTTTGATTTGCAGTGCGCGCAAATATGGGGAGTTTTGATGGGGATCAACGATCAGCAGATCATCGACAGGCAGATTGCCGCCATCGCACTGCACTATGACCTGACAGTTGTTACGCGCAACACAACTCACTTTGCCGGCACCGGCGTGCGACTGTTGAATCCGTTTGTTGCCGATCCGCCACCTGGCCAACGGACCATCTGATGCGAGCCGTCTATGTCTCTCTGGATCAAAATCTGCGCCAACACCTCGCTTGAAGATGCGCGCATGGCCGCCGAGGCCGGGGCCGACGCAGTGGGTTTTGTCTTTGCGCCCAGTCCACGCCGCGTGACGGCGGCTCAGGTAGCCGCCATCGTGCCCCAACTGCCCGCCTCAGTCGAGAAGATCGGCGTCTTTGTGGACGCCGGGTTCGACGAGATCGTCTCCTTCGTTGAAGCCTCCGCCCTGACCGGCGTGCAACTGCACTTCGACCCTCCCGCCGGGCTCACCGGGCGGCTGCGCGAGCGCTTTGGCGCGGAGTTGCGCATCCTGCGCGTGACGCACTTCGACGCGCGGCACGCGGGCGCACAGGATGTACGAGTGGTAGGCCGGGACTTCAGTCCCGGCATCAGCGCTCCGAATCCGGCCGGGGCTTTAGCCCCTGAGGCATGCTTTTCAGATCCAAACATAGATGGGGTGCTGGTGGACTCGCGCACGACGATGGCCGTGGGCGGGACGGGCATGGCCTTCGACTGGCTCGCAGCCAGCAAGACGCTCTTCCAAAATCCAAAAGCGCGCGAGCGCCACCTGATCGCCGCCGGCGGACTGAATCCGCAGAATGTCGCCGAAGCCGTCGCCGTGCTGCGTCCGTGGGGTGTGGACGTGGTTTCAGGCGTAGAAGACGCGCCCGGCAAGAAGAATGCCGCAAAGGTGCGCGAGTTTATCGCCCGCGCCAGAGGGCGGGAGCGCGGGTAGGAGCGGCGCGGTGAAGCGCGAGCCTGCGGCGATACACACTTCCGATGGCGCGGATTCGCGGGACTCGGGCAGACGCCAGGGGCAGTGCGCGGTCAGCTTTTCTTGCGGGCGATGTGCAGGATGGTGGCGTAGTCGTTGGTAACGGAGCCGCCGAAGCGGTCTTCGATCAACTGTTCGAGGCTGTCGAGGAGGCGCCGGCGCTGGGGCTCGGGCACCATGCGGTGGTCGGAGTGCGTGTTCATCATGCGCACGTGCTCGGTGGCGGTGTAGGTCATCCGCCAGAGATACATGGAGGTGCGCGGCTCAGTGAAGAGGCCGGAGGCCATGAGAGACTCCCGCCCCGCCTGCGAGACCTCGTCAGGACGGGGCAGGCGGATGCGCTTGGCCACGAGCGCGGGGGCTTCGCGCAAGTAGATGGGCGCCGCGGCGTCTAGGAACTCGTCCGAGGAGCCGTTGCGCACGTGATGATTGCGCCAGACGGCGAACGAGCCGGCGGGACGGAGCAAGGCGGCGATGCGCGGCTCGCGCGTGGCGGGGTTGAGCCAGTGATAGGCGCTGGCGGAGTAGGCGAGGTCGAAGCGATTGGAGGTGGTCCAGCGGTCAAAATCGGCGACCTCGATGGTTACGCGGGCGAAGGCGGCCAGATTTTGGCGCGCGACGGCGGCCATGTTTTCGCCCAGCTCGACGCAATCGATCGAAAAGCCGCGGCGGGCAAAGACGAGAGTAGCGTGGCCGGTTCCGCAGCCGATCTCGAGCAGGTGCGAGTCCGTCTCAATTCCCGACCAGGCGATTACATCGGCGAAGACCGCCTGCGGATAGGAAGGGCGCATCTGGTCGTAGAGTTGGGCTACCTGATCGAAGGTTTCACGCGGCAAGATCGCGGACCCGGCTGCATCGGTTTTGTTTTCCAATAGGAACCTCTCCATTTGCCTCTTACGGTGAAAGTATTTCATCCCGCGCACAGATTTCAAAAAAAGCGCGGAAGGCAAAATCCGCCCGCATTCTTCGCGGCGGCCATCCCAGTACACTGATTCATGTCTCTCATGCCCGCCTACTGCAAAGTCGCTCTGCCCGTGCCGCTGGACCGCACGTTTACCTACGCGCTGCGGCAGGGGCAGTCGCCGGGGCGAGGAGCGCGGGTGATCGCGCCCTTCCGCAACGAGAAGCTGATCGGAGTGGTGACGGCGCTGGACGTGAAAGCGCCCGCGGATTTCGAGGTGCGGTATGTGGAGGCGGTGCTGGATGAGGAACCGCTGCTCGGCGACCCGCTGCTGACGCTGGCGGAATGGATTGCGCAGTACTATCTGGCGCCGCTGGGCGAAGTGCTGCGCGCCATGCTGCCGCTGATGGCCGAGGTGCGCAGGACGGTGTACTACCGGATTACCGACATGGGCCGCGACGTGCTGGCCGGCTCGCTCGACGGCGATCGAGGAAAGAGCATTGCGGCCTCCAGGCGCCGCGCCAAACTCTCTAAGGAAGAGCAGGACATGGAGCATCGCGTGCTGGCGCGGCTGGCGGCGGGCGAGCCGGTGAAGGTTTCGACCTTGCGCACGGCCACGGCGGCACCATTGTCCGTGCTGGCCGCGCTGGTGCGCAAAAAGTGGATTGCGCGCGAGACGGCGGCGGCGGAACGCGACGCGCGGCGCATGGAGCGCTTCGCGGTGCTGATTCCCGAGACGCGCCTGCCCAGTTTGACCGAGAAGCAGCAGGCCATTCTGGCGGAGCTGGCGGCGTGCGGAGGGGAGATGCCGCTCAAGGAACTGCGGCGCGGGGATTTCCCTGCATCGACGCTGCAAACGTTGGTGCGCCGGGAGCTGGTGCGCATCGACGAGCGGCCGGCGAAGTTTCACCTGGGAGGCTTGACGCCGGCGGCGGCGCAGTTCCGGCTGAACGCGGCGCAAGAGAATGCGCTGGACACGATCGTAGCTGCGCTGGGGGCGTTCCACGCTTTTTTGCTCTTTGGAGTCACGGGCTCGGGGAAGACCGCCGTTTATCTGGCGGCCATGCAACAGGCGCTGGACAGGGGACTGTCGTCGATTCTGCTGGTTCCCGAGATCGGACTCACGCCGCAGATGGCCGGTCTGTTGGATCAGGCCTTCGGGCAACGGGTGGCGCTGCTGCACTCGGCGCTGACGCCCGAGGAGCGCAGCGAGCAGTGGCGGAGGATACGGCGCGGGGAGGCGCCGATTGTGGTTGGAACGCGGTCGGCGATCTTCGCGCCCGCGCCCAAGCTGGGGTTGATTCTGGTGGATGAGGAACACGACCAGAGCTACAAACAGGAGGAGACGCCGCGCTACAACGCGCGCGACGTGGCCGTGATGCGCGCCAAGCTGGCGGGAGCGGCGGTGGTGCTGGGGTCGGCGACGCCGTCGCTTGAAAGCTGGCAGAACTCGGGCGCCGGCAAGTACAGGCGCATCGAGCTGCGCGAACGGGTGATGAATCGGCCGCTGCCCGAGGTGGAGCTCGTGGATATGCGCCGCGAGTTTCAGCAGACGGGGCAGGAGCAGCTTTTTTCGCGGCCGCTGGTGGAGCAGACGCGGGCGGCGCTCGAGCGCGGCGAGCAGGCGCTGATCCTGCTCAACCGGAGGGGCTACTCGTTTGCGGTGATCTGCCGGGCCTGCGGAGAGAAGCTCGAGTGCCAGAACTGCGCCATCGCGTTGACCCACCACAAGGCGGCCGCCGGGATAGGTGAGGCCGGCGCGGAGATTGCGCGCGCGGGCGAGCGGCTGGAGTGCCACTATTGCGGTTACAGGCGCACGGTGCCGGCGCGGTGCCCGAAGTGCGAGAGCGAGCACTTGTACTACCTGGGCGCGGGCTCGCAGCAGGGCGAGGAGCGGCTGGCGGAGATTTTTCCGGGCGCGAGGATCGGGCGCATGGACAGGGACACAGTGCGCGGACGCTACGACCTGGAGCGGCTGCTGGCGCGGCTGCACGCGGGCGAGATCAATCTGCTGGTGGGCACGCAGATGATCGCCAAGGGGCACGACATTCACGGCGTAACGCTGGTGGGAGTGGTGGGCTGCGACTACGCGCTCTCGCTGCCGGATTTCCGCGCCGCGGAGCGGGTCTTCCAGCTAATGACCCAGGTGAGCGGGCGGGCCGGGCGCGGGGAACTGCGCGGGCGCGTGGTGGTGCAGACATATTACCCTGACCACTACGCGATCCTGGCCGCGACCACGCACGACTACGCGGCCTTCGCCGAGCGCGAGCTGAAGTACCGGCGCTGGATGCACTACCCGCCCTTCGGCGCGCTAGCCAATGTGCTGGTGCAGTCGCAGAAGCTCGAAGAGGCGGCGGGGTGGTCGGCGGTGCTGGGCAAATACTTCGTCCAAAACCAAAACGCCTACCCGAACTCCGGAGCCGTGCGGGTGCTGGGGCCGTGCACAGCGCCGATTGCGCGCATCAAGGGCGTGTACCGGTTTCATTTGATCCTGAAGGCGGCGTCGCGCAAGGCGCTGAACACGGCGCTCAGGGGAATGCTGGCGCACGCCGACGAGGCGGGCGTGCCGCGGCGCAACCTGATTGTGGATGTGGACGCGCTGCGGCTGATGTGAGGCGAGCGGAGCTAGCGGGGTTAGCGGTGTTAGCCTGCGGGAGATGAGCAAGTCAGCGAGTTAGCGGGTCAGCGATTCTTGTCGGCTGCTAGGATTACCACTAGGAGATACGATATGCGCATGCACAACCCGCCCCACCCAGGCAAAGTGCTACGGGAGTTTCTGGGCGACGTGGACGTAACCACCGCCGCCAGGCATTTGAAGGTTTCCCGCGCAACGCTCTCCCGCATCCTCAACGGCAAGGCCGGTATCTCGGCCGATATGTCGCTGCGTCTTTCCGCCGCGTTCGGCACCCACGCGGCAATCTGGTATGAGTTGCAGACCGATTACGATCTGTGGCGCGCATCCCGGAAGAAACAGCCGAAGATCGAGCCGTTCAATAGGGCTGCTTAGGAACGGAGGCCGCGAAGAAAGATTGCGAGAGGGAACCTAATCCTCTCCTCCGCCCAAAGATGCCGCCGACCTGCCGGCCTGCCGACCCGCCGACACACCGGCCCGCTCATCGCAGGACGTGTATGAGGGAGCTGCGGTAGAAGGGGGTGGGCGTGAAGGTGAGCAGGAGAATGAGGAGGCCGATGACGCCCAGCACCACCCGGCCGCGGGTGAGTTTGGCGTCGAGTGGAACCTTGGGATGGCGCATGGCGGGGAGCAGCAGGAAACCTCCCCACAAGAACCAGCCCACCCAGTAGAAGACGCCGGCGAAGAAGAGCACGAAGGGCAGACCGCGAGTGAAGATTTTGTGCACGCGCGGGGAGATGGCGTAGAGGATGTGTCCGCCGTCGAGCTGGCCGCCGGGGATGAGGTTGAGCGAGGTGATGAAGAGGCCGATCCAGCCGGCTAGCAGGACCGGATGGGGCGTGCACTGGTTGAAGGACGGAATCGCGGGGTTCCAGCGCACGAGCAGGGCGTGCACCAGGCGGAGGGTAAGCGGCGCGCCTCCGAAGCGGAAGATGGCTGGGGGCGCGTTGGCCGGTGCGAGGACGCTGAGCGAGAAGCCCACGGCCACGGCCACAAGCGAGGCGATATAGCCGGCCAGAGGGCCGTAGATGCCCACGTCCATGAGCGCATCCCGGCTGGGGATGCGGGAACGGATTTGAATGACCGCGCCGGCCGTGCCGCCGAGGGTGGGCGCGGGCAGCACCCAGGGCAGTGTGGCCTTGATGCGGTGGGCGCGGCAGGCAAAGTAGTGGCCGAACTCGTGGATAAGGAGAATGCCCAGGAGAGTAAGGGAGAATGCAAAGCCGGAGACGAACAGATGGGGATGGCGCGCGAGCCAGGGCCAAGGCCAGAGGTCGGCGTCGCGGACCACCGGCGGCATGCCCTCAAGGAAGTTCTGCATGAAGCGGGCGCCATCGGCGGTGGTGGTCACCACGGTGGCGGCGAACAGCACCGCCGGCAGGCCATACTCCCGAAAGGCTGAACGCAATGGAACTCTCTTTCCTCGACTTCCCGGGGCGGCGGGGCGCTGCCGAAGGTCCGGCCGGAGGCGCGCAGTCCTCAAGCGTCCTGGCGCACCACCCTGACCGGCTGGGGAACGGGCCCGGCAGGGACCCGGCTAGGAGTGGGCCGGGCCGCCCGCTTCAAGCGCGTGCAGTTCTTTTCCCGGCTTAAAGCGCACGGCCTTGCCGGGGGCAATGCTGACCTCGGTTCCGGTGCGGGGATTGCGGCCGATCCCGGTTTTGCGGGCGCGGACGCTGAAAACGCCAAATCCGCGCAGTTCGATGCGCTCGCCGGCGGCCAGAGCCTGCTTGAGGCCCTCGAAGACCGTATCTACCGCCGCTTCGGCCTTGGTGCGCGGTAGGCCGGTGCGCTCCACCACGTGATGAACGATGTCCTGTTTGATCAATGGAGTATCCTCAGGGGCGCGACTGGTCTGGAATACGCAACGCCCTTCTGGGGTCATAGTACAGATTTTGCTGCGATTATGGAACTACCTGACGGAGGCGGCTGAGGAATTCGCGGCGGAAAGCGCGCTTTTCAGGATGGATGGGGCTTCTACGGAAGGCCGGCGGGCGATTTCCGTTGTCAATCGCAGAGGCCTTTCGTAAGATGAATCTTAAAGTTGAAACCACAGCCGGCTTTTCCCTTGAGACGCCTTCCACGTACCCTGCGAGAGGAGATGCATGTCCATTCAGAGCGACCGGTGGATTCGGGAGCAGGCCATCAGGCACCGGATGATCGAGCCTTTCAGCGAAAAGCAGGTGGCTGCGGGGGTGATCTCTTATGGACTTTCCTCTTACGGATACGACCTGAGGGTCTCCGATGAGTTTAAAATCTTTACGAATGTGAACAGCGCCATCATCGATCCCAAAGCCTTCGACGAGCGGTCGTTCGTCTCGGTGCAGGCGGAATCGGTGATTATTCCACCTAATTCGTTTGCATTGGCGCGTTCGGTTGAATATTTTCGTATTCCCAGAGATGTACTGACGATCTGCGTTGGCAAGTCTACATACGCGCGCTGCGGGATCATAGTGAACGTAACGCCCTTTGAGCCGGAGTGGGAGGGTTTTGTGACCCTCGAGATTTCCAATACCACGCCATTACCGGCCAAGATCTACGCCAACGAAGGACTGTGCCAGATACTATTCTTCCGCTCCGACGAGGCCTGCGAGATCAGCTATGCGGATCGCAAAGGCAAATATCAGAAGCAACAAGGGATCGTCCTTCCCAAACTCTGAGGAGCCGTTGGCAGCGAACTGGTCGCGCGCGTAAGTAGGTTAGAACTCTCTTTTGATGGCGCGGGGCGCAACCCGCGCTCGATTGCCTACGGTTCTCTCCACCGCTGACGGGAGTGGCGCGATGTCCGCGATCAAGAAATCCGAGCCTATCCGTATCGGATTGGTGGCGGACGAGCCCATCCGCATGGCGGGGCTCATCACCATCTTCGACCAACCTGCCGAGAAAGACCAGCCCCAGCTTCTCCCGGTCAGTGGCAGCACGGCCGAGTTGGTGGCCAACGGCACTCTCGAATACCTGGTCATCGATCTCCACGCCCCCTCGGGGCTGGAGGCCCTCCAGACCGTGCTCCGCGCCCGTCCCGATGTCCGCCTGATCGTGATCGGCCCGGAGGGCGACGATGAATTGGTCATGAACTCGATTGTTGCCGGAGCCAGGGCCTATCTGGATTTGACGGCGGGCCCCGAAATGGTGCGCAGGGCCATCGATGTGGTCACCTCGGGCTCCATCTGGGCGCCGCGCCGCCTGCTCTCACAGCTCATCGACCGCCTGCTCAGGGCTCCCGGCGCAAGCACCCTCACCGCCGCCAGCCGGCCGCTCACCGCGCGCGAGCGGCAGGTTCTCGCACTGATCCTCACGGCGCGGTCCAACCGTGAGATTGCCGCCGAGCTAGGTATCGAGGAGCGCACCGTGAAGACCTACGTGGGCCGGCTGATGCGGAAGACCGGCGCCGACAATCGCATCAAGCTCTCCATATTTGCGCTCAGTCTCTCGCCGCCCCCTCCGAACTCCGGCGGCCAGAGTCACAATGCAGGTGTTTGACTTTAGGCCGTTACTAACTAGTTATTTTTTTGGTTACTTAAAGGCAGTGTCCTTAAGTACTCTTGTGTAATTTGTCCGTTTTCCGCAAAGATATTGACAGAAACAACGCAGATCTGGGGAAGGAGTTCCTAGGCGGCGTCTCAGGATTACGCTTAAGAACTCCTCTTTTTTCCTCGCGTTACGACTCCAGGAAGCGTGGGGCTCCTCAAACAAAACCAGATTTGATTTCCTCCCATCAGCCCTCCCCAACTCCAGCCGGCGCATCTCACCGTGAAGGTGGATAGTCGGCTGTGAATACCCGTGCCTGGGGAGCGGGAAGGCCGGCCATGGCTATGCCCCCCGTGCGGCCGCGGAGAATCAAGTTGGAAAGAGCGTGGAAGGAGCAGCCAGCTTGCGGACGGCCTGGGATCCGTCAAGGCAAGGAGCGGTAAGAGCAAGGCTCCGTGGATTGGAGAACGGCTCCCGATGCGGTACGCTGTTTGAGGTAGGTGACCGGAGGCGCGTGGCCTTCAATTCGCTGGCGCCCCACGGCGCCGCATTTCCCCTAACCCTTCAATAACACCCGCGCCGTTATGTGGACGCGGAGCAGAAAGGATACGGATGATGAAGAAAATTGTGGCTTCGATCTGCTTTTGTTTGATGCTCACGTGCGTCTGTGCCGCCTTTGCAGCATCGCCGCGCCAGAGCCTGCAAGACCGCGTCGACGCGGCCAAGGCGGTGATTGACGAGATCATGGCGACACCGGACCGGACCGTCCCCACTAACATTCTGGCCTCGGCGACTTGCGTAGGGGTGGTTCCGGCGATGAAGAAAGCGGCGTTTGGCTTCGGCGGCCAGTACGGCCAAGGCGTGGTAACCTGCCGCACCGGCCACGGCTGGAGCGGGCCGGTGTTCATACGGATGGCGGGCGGGTCATTCGGCTTCCAGATCGGCGCGCAGTCGACCGACCTGGTGTTGGTGGCCGTCAACCAGCGCGGCTTCCAGGACCTGCTCAAGAGCAAGTTCAAGATCGGCGGGGACGCGTCGGCGGCCGCCGGTCCGGTGGGCCGCGCCGGCCAAGCCTCCACGGACTGGAAGATGAACGCCGAACTGCTCAGTTACTCGCGCAACAAGGGTCTGTTCGCGGGCATCGACCTGGACGGCACCAGCGTGAGCCAGAACGCCGAGGACACGGAGGTTTACTACGGCGGAGACCACAGCTTCGAGGGCATTCTCAGTGGCCAGGTGGCCGTGCCGGCGGGCGCGATCGCGTTTGTGCGCGACGTGGCGCATAGCTTTGCAGAGGCCAATCGTTAATCAAGGCGGAGAATGAGACGCAACCCCGGCCGAGAGTAAGCGTGTACGAGGGGTGGTCCGGCAGATGACGGATCGTCCCTCATTGCATGGGTCCCTTCCGCACGCGCGCAAAGCCGGTTCCCGCACGCCATAGCGGTGCTCCGATTGGTGCAGAGCGAAGCGCAACCTCTGCGTGGCGTTTTCCTCAAGAAAACGCCACATTGCACGCCTCTCAGTACTCCGCAGGAACCGGAGAACCGCCGTAAACTGGGTTTTGCCTTCAACCATGCGGGAAAGGATCGAGTATTGGGTGGTGGTGGCCGTGGCGCGCTGCCTGGGCCGCTTGCCGCGCAGGCTGGCGCGCGGGTGGGCCTGCATCCTGGCTTTCAAGGTGTACTGGCTGTTCGGGCGGCTGCGGCGGGTGGGTGTGCGCAACCTGGAGATGGCTCTGCCCGAGCTTTCGTCCAAAACCAGAAGAAAAATTCTGCGGCGCGTCTACGTGCATCTGGGGTGGCACCTGGTGGAGTTTTGCCGGATGAGCCGCTACACGCCGGAAAGCACCCGCCAGTGGGTGCGCACGGAGGGGCTGGAACACTTTCTGGCCGCCAAGGAGCGCGGCAAAGGCGTACTGATCGTCACCGGCCATCTGGGGGCGTGGGAGCTTTCGAGCTTTTATCACTCGCTGATGGGTTACCCCATGGGGATGGTGATCCGCCGGCTCGACAATCGCCCCCTCGATGAATATGTGAACGCCATCCGCTGCCTGCACGGTAACTTCGTGCTGCACAAAGACGATTTCGGGCGCGGGCTGCTGGCTGCTATGCACGCAGGCGGGACGGTGGGCATCCTCATGGACACCAACATGACGCCGCCGCAAGGGGTGTTTGTGGAATTCTTCGGGATCGAGGCCTGCACGGCCACGGGGCCGGCCCACGTGGCGCGCAAAACGGGCGCGGCGGTTCTGCCGGGGTTCATGGTATGGGAGGCGGCGGAGCGCAAGTATGTGCTGCATTTCGGGCCGGAGATCGAAATTCCGCGGACCGACGACGTGGCCGGCGATATTCTCAAAGGCACCGCGCGTTGCACCGGGGTAATCGAGGCGTGGATCCGGCGCTATCCTGACCAGTGGCTGTGGATTCACCGGCGCTGGAAAACGCGGCCGGCGGGGGAACCGGGGCTCTACTGAGAGGCAGCCGAAAATCTCTTCCGGAATCGAGGTATCATCAAGGGATGGCGACCTTTCACATTTCCGAAACCGAGGCTGCCCGCGACTTCGCCGGTCTGCTGGCGCGCGTGCGCGCGGGCGAGGAGGTCGTCATCGAATCCGGTGCGCGCCCCGTGGCTGTGCTCCACAGCCCCGATCCGCCGCGCCGCACCATCGAGGAGTGCATCGCCCTGCTGCCGGAAGACTCCTCGCTGGTCATGGACGAAGACTTCGCCCGCGATGTTGAATGCGCCATCGCCGCTCACCGCGAGTAATCGATGACGCTAGCGGAACTGATCGAGAAACTCGGCGGCAAGCTGGCGCAGGGCAGTGCGGAGACATCCGTCACCGGCGTCAACTCTTCTCAGAGGGCCGGTTCCTCGGAGGTGGTCTTCGCCGAGGACGCGAAGTCTGCCGCCGAGGCGCTGGCCAGTCCTGCGGCGGCCGTGGTCTTGAAGCCCGGCGCGTCGGCGTCCTATGCGTCGAACCCATCCATCGCGGTCATCGAGTCGGAGCAGCCGCGCCTCTGGTTCGCGCGCGCGGCCAAGCTGCTGCGCGCCAAGCTGCCCGCCG
This sequence comes from uncultured Acidobacteriota bacterium, assembly GCA_963808795.1. Taxonomy (GTDB): domain Bacteria; phylum Acidobacteriota; class Terriglobia; order Terriglobales; family Acidobacteriaceae; genus Telmatobacter. The sequence goes on along the minus strand of CAWEGL010000013.1, from coordinate 30,791 downwards.
CGGGCGTGCATCCCTCCGCTGTTCTTGGCGCGCAGGTCGAACTCGGCGCGGACGTGACCATTGCGGCCTGCGCGGTGGTCGGCGATGGCGCCTCGATCGGTGCGGGAACCCGCATCGACGCCGGCGCGGTGATCGGCGAGGGCTTGAGCATCGGCGAGCATTGCCACATTTATCCGCGCGTAGTTCTGTATCCCGGAACCACGCTCGGCAACCGCGTCGCCATTCACGCCGGAGCGGTGGTGGGAGCGGACGGGTTTGGGTACGTGCGCGACGCGGAAACCGGGACCTACACGCAGTTTCCGCAGCAGGGCACGCTGGTGATCGAGGACGACGTCGAGATCGGAGCCAACTCCACGGTCGACCGGGGGGCGCTGGGAGAGACGCGCATCGGGCGCGGCGCCAAGATCGACAACCTGGTTCACGTGGGGCACAACTGCGAGATCGGCGAGGACGTGATCCTGGTGGCGCTGACGGGAATCTCGGGCTCGAGCTCGATTGGCAAGGGCGCGGTTCTGGCCGGGCAGGTGGGCGTCGGCGACCACGTGCATATCGGGCCAGGGGTGATACTGGGCGGGCAAGCAGGGGTCTTCAGCGGCGCCGAGGTCACCAACGAGGGCCTGAAGCCGGGGACCGTGCTTTACGGTACTCCTGCGCGGCCGCTGCGGCAGGTTTTAAGAGAGCAGGCGGTGCTGGCGAGGCTGGCGAAGAAGCAGGGAACGAGGGAAAAAGGGAACAGGGAATAGAAGATTGCGGTGATTGAAGCTTTAAAAAGGAGATTTCAGACGCGCTCGCTGCTGCGCAATTGCCAATCCCTTGGCCCACACCCACTGACCACTGACCACTGACAACTGACAACTGACCACTGACAACTGCTTTCAAAGCGGCTTCTCGGTCAGAAAAGGCTCCGGCTTGAGTGAGCCGTCTCGCTGCTTGACGAGCATCTGCACCTTGCCCTCGGCGGCGTCCAGTTCCTGCTTGCAGGCCGCCGACAAACTCACTCCCTCTTCGAACAGCTTGAGGGAATCTTCGAGGGCCAGATCGCCTTTTTCCAGTTGATCGACGATGGATTCGAGCTTTTTGAGCGATTCTTCAAACGAGGGCATGGCGCTTACTCTCTTTTGTGGTTTCCCGGCGGCAGCGCGCCGTGGATGACCTCGGCGGCGGCATCGAAGTGGCCGAAGGGGGCGCTGACCTGCACGCCCTGCACATAGGGCCGCACCGCTTCCATCATCTCCTGGGCGATTTTGATTCCTTCTCGCTGCGCGGCTTCAGGCGAATCCGCCTGGGCCATGCGCAGCATGATCTCCTCGGGCATGGAGACGCGCAGGTCGTTCTTCATGTACTCGGCGTTGCGCAGGCTGATGAGGGGCCAGATGCCGGCGATGATGGGAATGCGGTGATCCCGGATGCGCTCCAGAAAGCTTTCGAGGAGGCGCAGGTCGAAGACCGCCTGGGTGATGGCGTATTCGGCGCCGGCCTCGACCTTGTAGGCGAAGCGGCGCAGCTCGTTTTCGAGGTCGGGGGCGGCGTGGTTGGCGGCCACGCCGATGGTGAAGTTGGCGCTGGCGCCGATGGCGTTGGCGCCCACGTCGAGGCCGTGATTGAGGCGCTGCACCATGTTCACCAGACCGATGGAGTCAACGTCAAACACAGCAGTAGCGTCAGGATAGTTGCTCAGCTTGGGCGGGTCGCCGGTGAGGCAAAGGATATTGCGCAGGCCGATCGACGCGGCGCCCAGCAAATCCGACTCGATGGAAAGAATGTTGCGGTCGCGGCAGGTGTAGTGGAGAACGGTCTCCATCCCGGTGTGTTGCTGAATCTGGATGCAGAGGCTCTGGGCGCTCATGCGCGCCGAGGCCTGGGCCGCATCGTAGACGTCGATGGCGTCGACCCCCAGCCGCGCCATGAGAGTGGCGGCCTCGATCTCTTTCGAGCAGTCGATGCCCCTGGGGGGAAGGAACTCGACCAGGGTGATGAATTTGCCGTCGGCGAGCAAGGAACCGAGGTGCGAGCGCCGGCCGAGAGGAGCGGGAGGCGTTTCGGGGTTGGGTGCGGGCGCCGCGCCCGCTGCCTCGACGCGCGTCTGCGCATCCATGGCGCGCATGGCGGAGCGCATGGCGCGGATATGGTTGGGAGTGGTGCCGCAGCATCCGCCCACAATCTGCACGCCGGCGGCGATGGCCCTGCGCGCGAAACCGGCCATGAACTCGGGCGAGCAAAGGTAAATGTTGCGCCCTTCGACGGCGCGGGGAATGCCGGCGTTGGGCATGGCGGCCAGGGGCAGGGTGGTGGCCCCGCGCATGGCTTCAATGGCGGTGAGCACCGAGGTGGGGCCGGCGGAGCAGTTGACGCCCACGGCGGTTGCTCCCCACTCCGTAAGCAGCGCCGCCGCCTGGGCGGGCGAGGAGCCGTCCAGGCAGTTGCTTTCCTCGTCCACGGTGACCATGACCAGCACGGGCAGCTCGGGCGCCACCGCGCGGGCAGCTTCGAGAGCCTCGTGCGCCTCGTTGAGCGCGGGCATGGTTTCGATGACAATCAGGTCGACGCCGGCGCCAGGGCCGCCCCCGGCGAGCACCGCGATCTGCTCGGCGAAGGCGGCGCGGGCCTCGTCGAGTCCGGTTTTGCCCAGCGGTTCCAGGCGCACGCCCAGCGGGCCGACGGAGCCGGCCACCCAGGCTTCGCCCGCCTGCTTTTCGCGGAGATGCTCGACGGCTTGGCGGGCCAGCCTCACGCCGGCCGAGTTGATCTCCCGCATTTTGCTGTCCAGTCCGTGCCGGATGAGCCGGAAGCGGTTGGCGCCGAAGGTGTTGGTCTCCACAATCTCGGCGCCGGCTTGCAGATACTCTTCGTGGACGGAAACAATGAGCGCAGGGTCAGAGAGGTTCAACTCGTCGTAGCAGCGGTTGATGAACACCCCGCGGGCGTAGAGCACCGTCCCCATGGCCCCGTCGGCGAGCATGGGACGGCTGCGGAGAATCTCGGACAATTGCGTCATTCACTTGTCATGCTACGGCACAGCGGCGCGCGGCGCCAGAGGGCAAGGGCGCTTTGTTATACTTCGGGAGTCATAAGCTGGGAAAAACGGGCTGCGGCGCCCAGGATTTGGGCCAGCCCGGTGGACCCGATGCCATCAACTTGCATCCGCTGGGGCCAGCTCCGCGCTTTCGATCGAGGTAAAGGATTTTGAAGAGAAAAGGTCTTTGGATAAGCGCTGCGGCCGCTTTGGGGGCCGCGGTTGCGCTCGCGGGCTGTGGCAGCACCTACTACTTTGCCGGCCGCGTTCTTCCTCCCAGCAAAGAGCAATACCGCGTTCTGGTCGCCATCCAGAACCCCAACGCCCTGAGCAAGGGCGAACTGCAAATTATGGACGCCTACTACGACGAGCGCGCCGCCTACAACGGCACGCCGAAGGCGTTTTTCATCAACGGGTTTAGCGGCGCTTTGCCGGTCAGCATCCAGAACATGCCCGAGGAGCAGGTGGGCGGGGTCTACAACTCCGGCGACGGCAGTTACTCGCTGATCGACTATCAGAAGGAGAGCTCAAGCAACGTGAGCGGCTCAGTCGGGCTCTCTTCCAGCATCTTTATCACGCGTAACGAGAACTATGTGTTCGCCGCCAACCAGGCGTCGCATTTGTTCACCGTTGTCAACCACGCCTCCAGCATACCGGTATCGCTGAGTCTTCCCGGCGTGTATCGGGTGAGCGTGAACACCGGCGGTTCGGTGGCGTTGGCCTTCGTGCAGGATTCGAACTACGCCTATTACGCGCGCCAACTGACGACCGCGGAATCGCTGGCGTATTCGGGAGGCCCGTCCACTTGGCCCAAAGCGGCGGTGGATTGCGAGCCGCAGAATGGGCCGAGCTGGTGCCTGTTTCAGGTGCAGAGTCCCGACTACATCGACTCCACGGGTAATTACTACGGCGCCCCGCTGGTCTTCGACCGGCCTGTGAAGGCCGTCTTCTCAGCGGATGGAAGCACTGCCTATATTCTGAACTGCGGGCCGGAGTGCGGCGGGACCCAGGCTTCAGTCTCGCTGTTGCCGACGGCGCCCATGATCTTTCTGCCCGGCCAGCATTCCGGTTTGTTGCCCTGCAACACCGGTCCATGCGCTAACTCCAGCGCCCTGCCCATCCCCAATTTTCCCGTCCCCGGTGGGGCCAGCAATGCGCTGGTCGATTCCACCACCATGTATGTGGTCGGGCAGGAGCCGCAGGACATCGGCGGACTAACGCTGTTCGGCGGCCATCTCACGGTGGTAAATCTGACCAACAATACGGTCTCCGCTCCGGTTTCCATCAGCGACGGGCTGCCAGGGGCGGTGAGCCGCATGGTGGAAGCCGACGACAATACGCTCTGGATCGCCATGACCGGATGCACGAACGGGGTGCGCTATGCAACCGACGCGCCGGGCGGATTCGGCTGCCTGACCATGTACAACACCGCCTCCCAAACGGTCACGCTGGAGCCGTATCTGGGCGACGCCACCGGCGTCACAGCGGTCACCGGCCTGGACAAGATTTACACCGCCGAGGGCGGCCAGGTGTACATTTACTCCACCGTAGATGGCTCGGCGATTGACAATCAGTTCGTGACCGTAACCGGCACCGCGTGGGACGTGGCGTACATGGATGCGGTCAGCGACGCCGACAATACCGTTTACTGATTCCCATGCCCGCCGAGAGTGTAGATTTCCGGGCCCATGTTCTGGCCATCGCGGCTCACCGCGACGACGTGGAACAGACCTGCGGAGGCACGCTGCTGCGCATGGCGGCGCGAGGGCTGCGTACGGCCATCCTGGACCTGACCCAGGGCGAGGCGGGGACGCGGGGCAGCGCCGAAGACCGCGCCCGCGAGGCCCAGGAAGCCGCGCGCATCCTGGGCGCGGGCTGGCGGCAGGCGCTCCCGCTGCCCGACGGCGCGCTCGAAAACACGCTGGAAAATCGTCTGGCCATTGCCGGCGTGCTGCGGCTGCTGCGGCCGCGGGTGGTGATCCTGCCCTATTGGCAGGCGCGGCACCCGGACCACGCCATCACGGCCACGCTGGGCTACGACGCGTGCTTTCTCTCGGGCCTGAAGAAGATCGGCGCCGGGGGAAAAACGGGCGGGCTCCGGTCCGCGGAGACCGAGCCGCATCGCCCCTTCAAGATCGTCTACGCCAGCCTCTACGCCGACGTGCGCCCCAGCTTCATTGTGGACATCACGCCGTTCATCGAGCAGCGGCACCTGGCGCTGATGGCCTACCGCTCGCAGTACGCAAACCAGACGGCGGGCGGCGGGCTGTTCGTTGCTGAAGAGGAGATTCGGGAGCGCACCTTGGCCGAGGCGCGGCACTACGGATTGCTGGCCGGCGTCCGCTACGGCGAGCCGTTTGTGCAGAAGGAAGTGGGACTGGTGGACGATTTGACGTTGTTGCCTGTGCAGTCGATCTGAGGCGCGCGCCCATGATATAAGAATTCGTTATAGTAAACTGAAGCGCGGTTCATTTTTTCTTATATTCATACTTCTTTCACGCGGGCAGCGGAGGCGGCCTATGACGCAGGTTTGGAACCCCGAGGCCTATGCGCAGAACGGCGCGTTCGTGCATCAGATGGCGGGCGGCGTGCTGGAGTGGCTGGACGCGCAGCCCGGCGAGCGCATTCTGGACCTGGGCTGCGGGGACGGGCAATTGACCTTGCGCCTGGCCGCGACGGGCGCCCAGGTCACGGCGGCCGACGCTTCGCCGCAGATGGTGGCGGCGGCGCGCGGGCGCGGCGTGGAGGCCGACCAGGCCAACGCCGAAGCGCTGCCCTATGGCGACGGGATCTTCGACGCGGTCTTCTCGAACGCCGTTCTGCACTGGGTGCGCGACCACGACGCTATGCTGGCCGAGGTGCATCGCGTGCTGAGGCCGGGAGGCCGGTTTGTGGCCGAGATGGGCGGGCACGGCAACCTGGCGGCCATTCGCGTGGCGCTGACGGCCGTGCTTAAGCGGCGCGGCCTTTCCGGCCTCGAGGAGAGCGACACCTACTTTCCCACCCCCGATGTGTATGGTCGGCGGCTGCGGGAGCACGGATTCCGCGTGGCGCGCATGGCGCTGATTCCTCGGCCCACGCCGCTCGGTGAGAGCGGCGTGAGCGAATGGTTGAAGACATTTCGTCGTGGAGTACTCGACGCCCTGCCGGAATCGATGCGGGAAACCGTAGCCGCTGAAACCGCCGAGCTGCTGGCGCCCGCCCTGCGCGACGAAGAAGGCAACTGGACCGCCGACTACATGCGGCTGCGGTTTATGGCCATCGCCTGATAGAAGCGCGCAGGCGGGATCCGGCTGCGGCGGCGCGGCCCCCAGGCAATCGGTTGCGCGTCAAATTCATCAAACGTTTGCAATCCCTTTACCGGCTTGCATTACTCTGTTAAAGCAGTTCCAGAGTTTCCGTGCCCTTTGCAGAGTCGAGCAAGGTGGCATTTTCTTAAGGAAAATGCCACTTGGCAGCATTGCTTTTTGCGTACAGCAACTCTGGAACCGCTGTAATGGTTCCCGCGGCCAGAGTACTTGGGCAAGACCTGAATGGCCGCCGGGCGAGGACCGATCGTTTGAGCCAAATCGTATTCGTTCTGGAAGACGACGCCGATATAGCACGGCTGGTGCAGCACCACCTTGAAGCGGCCGGCTTTGAGGCGCACCTGTTTTACACCCCCGCCAATCTCATTCCGGAAGCCGAGCGCACGCCGCCGGCTCTGTTTCTGCTGGACATCATGGTTCCCGGCGGCGACGGGCTGGATGTGTGCCGGCGGCTGCGCAATCACACCGGGCTTTCCACCGTTCCCATCATCTTTTTGACGGCGCGGGCGAGCGAAAACGACCGCGTGCTGGGGCTGGAGCTGGGCGCGGACGACTACATCACCAAGCCGTTTTCCACCCGCGAGCTGGTGGCGAGGGTGAAGGCCGTGCTGCGGCGCTTTGAGCGCCCGGCCTCGTCCCTGGTCATCACCTTTGAAGACGTGATTATCGATGGCGGCGCCATGCAGTTGCAGGTGCGCGGACAAGCAGCCACCACCACGGCCACCGAGTTCCGCCTGCTCGAATACCTGGCGCGCCATCCGGGGCGCGTCTTCAGCCGCGATCATCTGCTGGACGCGGTGTGGGGCGATGCACGCTTCGTGACCCCGCGGTCGGTAGACGTGTACGTGCGGCGCATCCGTGAGAAAATCGAGATCGACCCGGAGAATCCGCGCTATCTAAAGACGGTGCGCGGCGCCGGTTACCGCTTCGAGCTTCCCAAAGGCGAGTAAATGCCTTGACTGCCCGCGTCTTCACCAAGCTTCTCGGCCTGTTTGTCCTCCTGCTTGCCGTCTACATCCTGGTGCTGGAGCTTGCCCTACTCCTCTTCGTGGAGCACGCGGCGGGAGGGGCGGCGTGGCCGCCGGGCCGCGAGGTGCTCTGGTCCGGGCTCATCGCTCTGGCTCTGGTCTTGCCGCTGGCAGCCTGGCTGGCCGGCCGCATCGCCTCACGGTTGCGGCGCGCGGAGGCTTTCGCCCGGCGCATCGCCGGCGGCGACCTTACCGCCCGTCTCGAGACCAGCGGCCAAGACGAGATCTCCGCCATGGAAAAGGCCCTGAATCAAACCGCCGAGCGGCTCGGCGAACATCTGGGCGAGCTGGAACGCGCCCGCCGCGAGCTGGCGGTGATGCTGGATTCCATGCAGGAAGCGGTTGTCGCGGTGACTCCCGAGGGGGTCGTGCGCTGGTCCAATGAGGTCATGCAGCGGATTGCCGGCGGCCAAATTCACCCCGGCCGCCCGCTGGTTCACTCCGTGCGCGACCCCGAGCTGCTGGCGTGCGTGCGCGAGGCCCTGGAACGGCGCGAGCTGCGCTTTGGCCGTTCCAGCTCGCTGGCGCCCGGCCGTGTCTTTGAGGTCAACGCCGCGCCCCTGCCCTCGGGCGGCGCGCTGGCCGTGCTCCACGACGTAACCGGCATCGAGGCCGCGCACAAGTCCCGGCGCGAGTTCGTGGCCAACGTGAGCCATGAGCTGCGCACCCCGCTCACCTCCATCCAAGGCTACGTGGAAACCCTGATCGAGGACCCCAATCCCAGCCCGGAGACCACGCTTGAATTTCTCGGCATCATTCTCAAGAACGCCGCGCGCATGCACCGGCTCACCGAGGACCTGCTGGCGCTGGCCAGCGTGGAAAGCCCCGATTACAAGCTCGCCCTGCAATCCACGCGGGCCAGCACGCTGGTCGAGGACGCGGTGCAGTCGCTGGGTGGGATGGTGGTCGATTCCGGCGTGAAGCTTCAGTCCGCGGGCGCTCCCGACGCGCAGGTTATGGCCGATCCCGACGCCATGCACCAGGTTTTCGGGAACCTCATCGAGAACTCGATCAAGTACGCCAACGGCGGCCAACGCATCCGCGTCGGCGCGCGGCTATCCGATTCAGAGGTACAGTTCACTGTGCAGGACTTCGGCCCCGGCATCGCCTCGGAACATCTGGAGCGCATCTTCGAGCGCTTCTATCGCGTCGACAAGGCGCGCTCACGCGAGTCCGGCGGCACCGGCCTGGGGCTGGCCATCGTGAAACACATCGTGCAGGCGCATGGCGGCCGGGTGTGGGTGGAAAGCGAGCTGGGCAACGGCGCCAGCTTCCATTTCACGCTGCCGCTGGAGCCGGCGGTAGAGAATCCGCTGCAACCGGAGCAGGAGGCTCCGGCGGCGACGCCTTGAGCGTCTGTGCCGCGCAGAATTTGCGCTTTATGTTTACGCTTTACGCGCCGCTCGAAAAGATGAGCGGTTAGTCTTTGAGATGCTCGCCAATCAGCCGGTCGACGAGGGGGATGAGGGCCTCGCCGGTGCGGGGCAGAACGAAGGCCATCGCCGCCGCATCCCAATCCAGCTTGAAACTCGTGGCCTGGGCGGAAATCCAGATCTGGCGCACGGGCGTGTTGGGCGTAACCACAAACTTGTCGCCGAGTTCCTCGAAGAGCACGTTGAGCGCGCCGCTCTGTTCCTCGACATCGAAGCCGGGGTCTTCGTCTTCCACGCGCGCGATCAGATGCTGCTTGAGCGCGGCCAAGGCGCTTTCGGCCGCGCGCCGGAACTCGTGTTCATCCAGCATGGCCCCAGTGTAGCAAGTCCCGCACGATGGTTTCTCCGGCCTTGTCCAGCCGGTTTGCGGTTGGCCGTGCGATTGCGGATTCTATCCACCTTTTCGCGGGATTTTTTGCCGGTCCTTTACCCCTTCGGCGTCATGCTCCGCCCAGGTCTACGCCGTCGCAAGGAGCATAGCTTCCACCATGCGATTCCGGCCTTCCCGCTTGGCTTTATACAAGGCGCTATCGGCCGCAAGGATCAGGCTCTCAGGCATCGCGACGGAAGCGCCCTGGCGGGCGACAGCGGTCGCCACGCCCACACTGACGGTAACCCAGCTTTCACCGTCGGGGCCTCCGTGGTGGCGAAGCCGGAGACCTTCTATGGCAGAGTGCACCTTTGCGGCCACGCCGGCGGCATCTGCGGCACTGGTGCCGGGCAAAACGACCGCGAACTCGTCACCGCCATAGCGGGCAACGATATCGGTGGCGCGCACGGTGCGGCTTATAGCGGCCACGACCGTGCGCACGCAGTCGTCTCCCGCCAGATGTCCATAGCAGTCGTTGAACTCCTTGAAATGATCGATATCGACGAGCAGCAGCGACAGTTGCGTAGCGTCGCGCAGGGTGAGCTTCCACTCCCGCTCCAGGGCCTCAACGAACGCGCGGCGATTCAATATCCCGGTCAGTTCATCGGTACGCGCGAGCTCGGTGAGTCTTTGTTCCAGCTTCTTGCGCTCGGTGATGTCACGCATGATGATGATGAATTCGTTGGGCTCGCCGGTGACGGAATCGTGCACCAGGCGGACATTGATCTCCACCCACACGATGGAGCCATCCTTCCTTTGCATGCGGATGGTGGTGACGTCGCTATGATCGCCGGCAGCGAGAATCCTCACGCCCGCGGTATCCAGAAGGGGCAGATCTACAGCCAGGATATACGTCTCCGGCCCTTTGCCCACCAGCTCCTCCGGCTTCCAGCCGAGGAGTTGGTAGCAAGAGGGGGAGATATAGCGGACCAGCCGGTCAAAGCCGGAACAGCAGATGACATCGACGCTCTGCTCGACGAGAAATTTGTAATCGATCCCGTCATCGGCCGGCATAGTCCCCCTCCACGCAGCCCCTGCAAAGGCTTCATCGGCAGCATTTCTTAGACCCTTCGCAGTGGACCGGTATGCGGTTGCTTTCGGCGGCCAGCCGTGAACAGCATGAACCACCAGGCCCTGGGATGCTCTGATCTGACGGTAAAAGATTGCTTCTGGCCCAAGTGTACCAAAATTGGACAAAAAGCCCGGCGAAAGATTAAAGCGTCGCATCGTTGAGCCGATAAGAACCAGCAGGAGAAGCCCCGCACGAGGATTCGTCGAGGATTCATTATGCAGATCGGCCCCATTGCTGAGATCCGCGTACTGCCGGCCGTGAAGGCGCCGCCGGTGGACCCGCAGCTATCGGCGCTGTTCGACATCGAGGGAACGGCCAAGCCCGACGATGACAGCTATTCGGGGGGCGCCAAGAAGGCGGCGGGCGCCGAGGAAGAGGAGGCGGACGAAGTAGCCGGCGAAGAAAGGGAATCCAATCCAGAGCCGCCCGGCGACAGCCCCATCCGCAGCATCAGCTACTTCGCGTGATAAGCAGCTTCTAGCTTTTAGCTGCTAGCTTCTAGCCCGTTGTGCTCAGGTTTGCATTGCGGGGCGAGCCCCGGCGCCGTCAGAAGATGGGCGAGCGAGGAACCGGCTTTCTGGCCGCGGGATTGTGGACGTTACTCATGCAATCCCAGTCCCAGAGTCATGCCATCCCAGTCCCAGCGAATGGATCTCCCACCCCACAGAAAAAGACTTGTCCCTGGGGACCCCAGGGCCTGGGACACCCCGCTTGGTACAAGAACAGCTGTAAGAGGCCTTGAAGCTAAAAGCTAAAAGCTAGAAGCTATTAAAGAGTTCTCTTGAACAGCGACGTGGCGATCAGCAACGTGCCCATTCCAAAGAGAGATAGAAACAGAAGGTCCCAAGAGATGGAGACGAAGCCGCCGTTTTTGATGAGAATCTCCTGCAAGCCGTGAACGGCGTAGGTAAAGGGATCGGCGACGGCGATGGCGTGCAGCCAGGGCGGGAAAGCCGCGATGGGATAGATGGCCCCTGAGGGAAAGAACAGCAGCGTGTTGAGCACGCCGAACATGGCGCGCGGCACCAGGGGATCGTCCACGCGCACCATCATCAGGAACATCATGCCGTTGAAGGCCACCGAGGTGACCACGATGATGCACAGCAACTGCAGGTCTTGCAGGGGGTGAAAGATGGTTCCCAGGCCGGCCAGCAGGGAGCCGATGACGGCGAGGCAGATGCCCGACAGCACCGCCTTCATGGAGCCGGCGATGTTCATGCCCATCACCAGCTCCAGGCGCGTGATGGGCGTAACCAGATAGCCCTCGTGGACGCCGCGGGCCTTGTCGTCGATGTACAACATGCCGCCGCCGATCATCACCGAGACGTACATAGCCAGCGCTACGAGGCCGGCGAGCAGGTACTTCATGTAGGAGATGTAAGGGTAGAGCTCGACGATCCCGAGGGCGATCTTGTTGTTAATGGGCGCGGGAATGAGGGGGGCGTTGAGGGCTTCGACGATGGATTGCATCTCCGCCTCGATGCTGCTGGACATGAACTGGTCGGAGTTGTCGACGACCAGGCCGATCTCGGGGTCTTCGCCGGCCTCGACGCGCCGCGAGTACTGCGCGGGGATGATGACCATGGCGTCGAGCTTGCCGGTCTGCACGGCCAGGCGCGCCAGCCGCTCATTATCGTAAGGGACGGTTTTGAAGGTCTTGATGGTGGCGGCGACGGCGGCGAAATCTTCCTCGACCTGAACGGCTTCGGGGCCATGATCGTAATCGACCACGCCCACGCGTGCGTTGACAATCTTGCCGCCGAAGGCGTTGCCCAGAATGACGAGTTGCACCAGAGGCAGCATCATGGACATGAGCATGAGGACGGGCGAGCGGAAGAACTTGCGCATCTCGCGCTCGATGATGGCCAGCATTCTGTTCATGGCTGCGTCCCCGGCCGGTGCAGCATGGCCCAGGAGGCCATCTGCGGTTTAACCTGCTCATCGCGCAATTGACGGCCCGTGTAGTGGACGAAGACGTCGTCGAGGGTGGTGTTCTGGACGCTGAGAGAGGTGAGGGTCTCGCCGAGCTGCGCGGCCAGCTCCACCAGCTCCATCGTGGTCTTGGAGCCGGAGGTGGTGATGACGCGGTAAAATCCGGCGCTCTCAGGCTGCACGCTGGTCACGCCGGTAAGCTTTTCCAGCCGTTCCTGCCACTCTTCCGCCTCGCGGTCGAATTGCACCTCGACCACGTTGGCGCCCGCCACGCTGTTCTTGAGCTCGACGGGCGTGCCCAGAGCCACCAGGTTGCCGTGGTCCACAATGGCGATGCGGTCACAGAGCTTGTTGGCCTCTTCCATGTAGTGGGTGGTCAGCAAAATCGTCAGGTTGCGGGTCTTTTTCAGGTTGTTCAGCATCTCCCAAACCGCGATGCGCGAGACCGGATCGAGGCCCGTGGTGGGCTCATCGAGAAAGAAGATGCGGGGATCGTGGACCAGGCCGCGGGCGATTTCGAGCCTGCGCCTCATGCCGCCGGAGAGGGTTTTGGTCGGAGCCTTGCGCCACTTGACCAGGTCCACCGCCTCCAGCACCTCGGCGATGTTTTTCACGCGCTGGGCGCGCGGCACGCTGTAGAGCTTGGCGTAGATAGAGAGGTTCTCCTCGACGGTGAGGTCGGGATCGCTGGTGAGGGCCTGGGGAATGACGCCGATCATGCGCCGCACGTCGTCGGGGTCTTTGGTCACATCATGCCCGGCCACCACGGCTTTGCCCGCGGTGATGGGGACGAGCGTGGTCATCATGCGGATGAGGGTGCTTTTGCCCGCGCCGTTGGGGCCGAGCAGGCCAAAGATCTCGCCCTCGGCGACGCTGAAGCTCACGCCTTTGACCGCCTCGAAGTCGCCGTAGCGCTTGACGATGCGCTCGACGGCCACGGCCACGGGCGCCGCCGCGCCGTTGCCGTTTTGCGCGGGCGCGGTCACTTTTTCACCAGCCAGCTGGTGGGGATGAAAACTTGGGCCGTCATGCCGGGCACGAACTCCTCACCGGGATTGGGGATGAGGAGCTTGAACTGCACGGTTTTGATGTCGCGCTTGGTCCGGCTCACGTCGCGCTCGGTGGCAAAGTCGGCCTCCGGCGCCTTGGCGATGACCTGGCCGTAGACGGCGGCGCCGCTGGGCATGACCACGCGCAGCTTGTCGCCCAGTTTCACGGCGTCGGCGTCAGTCTCCGGCACCGGCGCATAGACCCAGGTTTGTTTCAGGTCCATGATGGTCACGATGGGCGTTCCTTCGCCCACCACTTCGCCCTGGCGAGCCGCCCATTCGTTGACGATGCCGCTGACCGGGGCCGCGATGCGCGCATAGCCCTCCTCCACCTGCGCCTGATGAGCCAGATCGACGGCGTTCTGGAGTTCGTAGCGGGTTTGGTCCACGGTGCGCGCCGAGACCGTGGTCAGCAGCTCGTGGGCGCGCGCCTGGCGCAGGCTGCCCTGGGCCGCGGACAGGCTTTCGCGCGCCGCATCCACGGCGGCTTTGTCCTGTTGCAGGCTGGCCACTTCCTCATCCCTAATCTGCGCGCTTACGATGCCCATCTTGGCCAGCGCGACGTCGCGGCTGGTGTCGGCCTGCTGGCGGTCGTATTGCGCCCGCGCCTCGGCCAGCGCGGCCTGGGCCGTGCGCACCTGGGCCTCCGCGGCCAGGGTGGCGCTGCCGGTCTCGCCGCGGTTCTGGCGCACGGTTTCCTGGGTCTCACTCAGCTTGTATCGGTCGCCGGCCACGGTGGCCTGAGCGGCCTGCAGGGCGGCCTGCAAATCGTGGCTTTCGATCACCGCGATCAGCTCTCCGGCGTCTACTTTTTGACCCTCCACGACGGTCAGCTTCTGGATGCGGCCAGGAATCTTGGAGCTGACGACGACCTCGTTGGCGTCTACCGTGCCGATGATTTCGAGCTCTCCGGCGCGCGGCACGGTGACCAGATAAAAGATCAGCGACGCCAGGGTGAGCAGACCCAGAATGAGAAAAACTCGATTGCGCGGGCTCATTCGCTTTCTACCTCGAATCCTCGGAATTCGCCGGTCCTGAATTTGCCGGCGGGCATGGGCGTATCGGCGAGCACACGCGCGGCAAGGGCCGCGCCATGGCGCCGGTCGGTGAAGATCGCGCGCCCTAGAAACTCCACTAGGGCGACCCTCCGCGCCCGCAGGACTTCAGAATCGAAGGGATCGAAGGGCATACTGAGCCGCCAGATGGGCGCGCTCAGGAAGTAAAAGACGTTGGCTCCGAGAGCGGCCAGGGCAATCTGCATCCAGTCCGCCTCGATCAGCTCGCCGGTGGCGATTCCCTCCCGCACCATGGCCTGCAACATGGTTTGCAGCGGCCCGAAGACCCGCTTGACCAGGATGGGCAGGGCGCCCTGTTCGCCCTTGTGGAGGCGCATCATCTCCTGCTGCATCAGGCTCTGGAACTCGCGCTGGGTGAGGATGCGGTCAAAGTGGTTCAAGGCCGTGCGCAGCAGCTTTTCGCCGGGGCTGATCTCGCGCAGAAAAACGGCCATGGTGCTATCGCGGACACGCGCGGCCACCATCTCAAAGGCCGCCAGATAAAGCTTTTCCTTGCTGTCGAAGTAGTAGTAAAGGAGGGCTTTGTTGACGCCGGCGGCGGCGGCGATGTGCTCGGTGCGGGCGCCCGCGAGACCGTGGCCGCTGAACTCGCCGAGGGCGGCTTCGAGGATGCGGGTGCGGGTCTCGGCTGAACGTTCGGCGTGGGCTTCGCTGCTGGTGTGGGGCGGCATAATTAACTAACTGGTTAGTAAAATAACCCGCCGACACCCGATTTTGCAAATTCCTCCTGCAAATTTTTGCGGATCTTCCCCCCGTCAACCAGCAGAATGCGCGTAATGCATTCCGAATCAATTGATTACACTGCTTTGCTTTCGGCCGCCTCCAGCAGCGCCGCGGCCATGCGGTTCAAGGGCGTGGGGATTCCGTGCTCCTGGCCGAAGCGCACGATGGCGCCGTTGCGGGCGTCCCACTCGGTGCGGTGACCGGCGAGGCGGTCGGCGAGCAGAGAATTCACTGAGTCGGGAGGGTGGTTGTGACAGTGGGCAAGCACTTCTTCTGGGAGCGAGTCGCTGAGCTGAGCGCCTTCTGCCCTTGCCACGGCTACAGTTTCGGCCACTATTTCGAGGGCCAGGCGGCTCATGGCCGCGCCGCGCAGTACGCCGCTGGGCTTGAGGGTTAACGCATTCAGCGCGCCCACGGAGTTGACGCACAGCTTCCCCCAGGCCGCGGTGGTAAAGTCCTCCACCAGTCCGATGGTCACATTGCTGCCCTTGAAGAGGGCGGCAAAATCGCGTCCCAGCGGCGAATCTTCCACCTTTATCCGGGCCGGACCGCGGACCAGGACAAGGCCGTCCGGCGTCCGCTCCACCGGGCAATCGATGACCACAGGCAGCAGGCGTTCCGCGCTCAAGTAGCGGGCGAAGCGCTCGCGGTGCTCCACGCCGTTCTGGACTATAGCCACGGGCGCACCCTCCGCGCAGAGGGCTGGGAACCACTGCGCGGCCCCTTCGGCGTCGTAGGCCTTGGTGGCTACCAAGACCCAATCGACGGCCTGCGCCTGCGCGGGCGCGGTCACATTGCGCGCCTTCACCCGCAACGTTCCCTCCGGCGTCTGCACGGTCAACCCGGGCATCGGCCGGCGCGTGCATAAGGTAATCTGGTGGCCGCCCGCGGTTTCCAGGAACCCGGCCAGGGCTCCGCCGATCGCCCCCACTCCCACTACTGCAACCCGCGCCATCTCCGTTCCTCCTGCTAAGTGATATCCATTCCACAGTACATCCTATGGAAAGGCAGCCCTCGTCTCATACCGCGATACCGTCATGCGCCCCCGGTTACCCTGGGCGGCAGCGCGCGTCCATTCTATTGCGGGTAAAAACGCACCCCAGGGTCATTGGAGTCTGGCCTTTGCTTCCTCAATCGCCATGTTTTACGGGCTCTTCGCTTCAGGTGCTTCAGGAGATCGCGTGTCCTTACGTGTTCGCACCGCTCGAATTCCGTGGCGCTGCCGCACCGCGCGCGTTTTCGCCCCCGTTTTCGTCTCGACACATGGCATGAAGTCGTGCCGCGAAAGCGCATGCGACCGTTTGCGCCGGGGCGCCATCTTGGGCTTGATTCCCAAGCCGGCGCGGGGTGCGGAAACGATACAATCCATTCAGGAACCCTGGCGCCTGCTTCATGCATCCATTAGGTGCAGACACTTTCCGGCAGAAGCACTTCGAAACGAGTCCAACGACTTTGATTGCACCAGAATATCCGAGGGGGAGCGCGATCTGTTCCCATGCTTGCCGCTTGCTGCTCGAGCTCGCGGTCTTAGGTGCGAGTTTGTTCGTTGCCAGCGCGCTGGCGGCGCAGACGCCACAGGCTGCGAATGAGACGGCGCCCACGGCGTCCAGCTTTCAGGGCAGCGTGGCCACGGGAGAGGTCTCGGCCGAAACCATCGGGCTGTCGCTGGACGACGCCATCCAGCGCGGGTTGAAGACCAACCTGGGGATCATTCTAAGCAGCACGCAAACGGCGGCGGCGCGGGGCCAACGGCTGAGCGAATTGCAATCGATGCTGCCTTCGGTGGACTTCAACGCTAGTGAAGCCGTGCAGCAGACAGACCTGCCCGCTGAGGGGTTGCGCATTCAGGGCTTTCCCACCATTATCGGGCCGTTTGGATATACCGATCTGCGGGCTGCGCTGAACTGGTCGCTGGTGGATGTGCCGTCGCTGCGCGACTACCTGGCCGCGCAGGACAATTTTAAGGCTGCGCAGTTGAGCGCGGAAGACGCGCGCAACCTGGTGGTGCTGACGGTGGGCAACGCCTACCTGGTGGTGCTGGCCGACGAAACGCGGGTGAGCAGCGTGGAAGCGCAGGTGGCGACGGCCAAGGTTTCGCTGGATCAGGCCGTGGCCAGGCACCAGGCGGGAACGTCGCCGCTGCTGGACGAACTGAGAGCGCGCGTGGACTACCAGTCGCAGGAGCAGCAGTTGATTGTGGCGCGCGACGCTCTGGAAAAGGACAAGCTGGCGCTGGCGCGGGCTATCGGGCTGCCCCTGGCGCAAAAGTTTATGTTGACCGACCAGACGCCTTACGCCGCGCTGGGCGAGCTGGACGCGGCGGCGCTGATTCACCAGGCCGAGACCAACCGCAAGGACCTGGCGGCGCTGGTGGAGCAGACCGAGGCCGCCGAACAAGAGCGCAAAGCAGCAACGGCGGAGCGGCTGCCGACCGTGAAGGCGGAGGCCGATTACGGCGACATCGGCGTGAATGTAAACCACTCCCACGGCACCGTGGACGCCACCGGAACCCTGAGCGTTCCGGTGTTCAAGGAGTTCGCGCTGCGTGGCGATGCGCAGGTGGCGCAGGCGCAACTGGACGCCGAGCGGGCGCAGTTGAGTGATAAGAAAGCGCAGATCGACGCCGATGTGCGCGATGCCCTGCTGGACATCGCCTCGGCGCAGAAGCAGGTGGAAGTGGCGCGTTCCAGCGTGGCGCTGGCCAACGAGGCGCTCACCGAAGCCCAGGAGCGCTATGCCAGCGGAGTGAGCGACAACCTGGCGGTGAGCCAGGCGCAGCAATCGGTGGCGCAGGCCAACGAGCAATACGTGGTCAGCCTGTACCAGGACAATTTAGCCAAGCTGAGCCTGGCGCGCGCCCTGGGCGCGGGGCAGGATTACAAGCAGTATCTGGGAGGGAAGTGACGTGGCGGACAGCAATCCAACCCCGGAGGGAATGGAGCCGGAAGCGGCAACGGAGATGGCGCGTCCGCCGTCGCGACGCAGAGGTCTCCTCATAGCCGCGATCGTGGTTCTGGTGCTGGCGGCGGCGGGAATCTGGTGGCGCTCGACCTACACCGAGGACACCGACGACGCACAGGTCAACGGCCACCTGATCCAGATCAGCTCGCGCATCAACGGCCACGTAGCCAAGGTGTACGTGGAAGAGAACCAGATGGTGAAGCAAGGGCGATCCGATCGTCGAACTGGACCCCAGCGACTACGAGGTTGCGGTGGAGAATGCCGAAGCCGCGCTGGCCAGCGCCAAGGCCAATGCCGTGGCGGCCAACGTGAACGTGCCCATCACCACCGTCAACACCGGCAGCAATCTGAGCGCGGCCTATGCCAACGTGAGCTGGGGCGCACGCCACCGTTGCGCAGGCCGAGCAGCAACTCGACGCGGCGCGCGCGCGCGTGGCCCAGGCCGTGGCCAACAACTTCAAAGCGCAATCGGATCTGGACGCGCTACCGGCCGCTGGTTCGAAAAAGACGTGATCAGCAAGCAGCAGTTCGATGCGGCGTTGGCGGCGGCGGACGCCACCAAGGCCGCGCTGGCCGATGCGCAGGCCAGCCAGCAGGCCGCTGAAGACGGCGTGCGCGCGGCCCGCGAGCGCGAGACGCAGGCGCAAGCCTTGCTCCGGTATGCGCAGACCGCTCCGCAACAGGTGGCCGCGCAGAACGCCCGCGCCAAGCAGGCCGAGGCGCAGGTGGAGCAGGCGCAGGCCGCGTTCGATCAGGCCAAATTGAACCTGAGCTATACGAATATCGTGGCTCCGGTGGCGGGCATCATTACCCGCAAGAGCGTGGAGGTGGACCAGAACGTCTCCGCGGGGCAGAACCTGCTCACGCTGGTCTCGCTCGAAGATTTGTGGGTGACGGCCAACTTCAAGGAGACGCAGTTGCGGCACATGGAGGCGGGACAGAAGGTCGTCATCCATGTGGATGCGACGGGCAAGGACTTGAGCGGACGCGTGACCCAGATCGGCGGCGCCACGGGGTCGGTGCTGAGCCTGTTTCCGCCGGAGAATGCGACCGGCAACTACGTGAAGGTAGTGCAGCGAGTTCCGGTGCGGATCGACTTCACCAATCTGGCCAAGGAGGACCCCAACCACGAACTGCGGCCGGGGTTTTCGGTCGAGCCGAAGGTGTGGGTGAAGTGAGAAAAACCGCTTCGAGCCCCCTAGCTTTTAGGGGTCGCCGATACCGCCAGGCGGGAGACGAACGAATCGAGCTCCTCAAAACGAACTTTTAGCGATCCGTAGTTCCGCTGATAGGAAGCCTTCACATCGGCCGCCAGTACGAAATTTTCACCTTGAGGGTGCTGGCGCCGAAAGGCTTCAAGATTCGTGGAATCGAATCCGTCCGCGGACCATTTGCATTCGATGGCGATGGGATTTCGGCCGCGGGAAGCCAGGACAAAATCGATTTCATGTCCCCGCTTGTCGCGCCAATAGCGGAGATCGCGTGTCTGCATGCGGGCCATGATCTCGTTGAGCACGAAGTGCTCCCACAGGCTCCCGAGGTCTTCGCTGCGCAACTTACGCCAGCCGCGGTAATAACAGATGAATCCCGTGTCGAATCCGTAGACCTTGGGGGCGGAGACGATCTCGCTTGGCTTGCGAGCACTGTAAGGGCGGATGACGTGGGCCACAAACGTGGCTTCCAGAGCGCGAAGATAATTGGCGATCGTGGGGCGGCTGACTTCACATGGACCGGCAAAATGGGTCGCTTCAAAGATTCCGCCACTTTGCGTTAGGACGAGTTCGGTCAACTTCTGAAATGAATCCTTGCGCTCCAAGGCGAAACATTTCCTGGATGTCCTTTGCCCAATAAGCATCCATCCATTCCTGAAAATTCGCGTTCGTCGATCTCGGTTCCAGAAGAAAGGCGGGTAAACCGCCGTGAAGCAAGCGGTGCTCCAAATTGGTCAGCCTTGGCGTCGGCTAGGTCTGCCAGTGCACATCGGCGTCAGCCATACGTCGTGTTTGCGCCCGGTCAAGCGTGTCGCGAAACTTGCGCGAAGCGCCGAGCGTCGAGGAGCCGGTGGCAATGATGTGAATGTCGCGATAATGGTCGGCGGCGATTTTAAGCAGTTCGGATGGGTTGCCGAGGCGGTGGATTTCGTCCAGAACGGCTCGTTTGCCGCGCAACTCGTCCAGGAAGGCTTCCGGGTCCTGCATCATGCGCCGGACGCGCGGCAATTCGCAGTCGAAGTATTCGATCTGTGGCAGGCTGCGGCATAAGCAGGTCTTTCCCACTCGGCGCACACCCGAAAGCCAGAGAATCGAACGCCGCGCCCACGCCTTTTCCAGCAAGTTGCGCCAATAATGCCTCGCGACCATATGCAATCAGTTTTTCATATAGTGTCACTAAACGCAAACAGGGTTTCGTTTGGACACCGCTCCAGGGCAGAAGCCGAGTCTTTTCTTGTGCGCGGAACCGGCGCTGACGCCGTGGGCTAGAGTGGAGGGGCCGAAAGCTGCTGCGCCATATACACTTGATTGCAGCACCGCCATGAAAGACTCCATCTACGTTTCGAAAGAAAATTACCTGAAGGCCATTCTGGAGGCTGAGGCCGAAGGGCGCCAGGTGATTCCGGCCATGCTGGCGCATTGGCTGGAGGTGTCGGCGCCGGCGGTGACCATGGCGTTGAAGCGGCTGAAGCGCGACGGCTTCGTGGAGGTGGGCGCGGACGGCATTGTGCGACTGACCGCGGCGGGACGCGAGACGGCTTATCGCACCGCCTTGCGCCACCATCTGGTTGAACGCATGCTGAGCGAGGTCTTCGGGATGGAGTGGCACGAGATTCACGAGGAGGCGGAGCGGCTGGAGCACGCGGTTTCGCCGGCCTTCGAGGCCAAGCTGAAGGAGAAACTGGGCGAGGGTGGGGCGTGCCCGCACGGAAACGCGGTGCTGCCGGAGAGCCCCGCGGAGCGCAAAAAGCGCGGCGAAATGCCGCTCTCCGAGGCGGCCGAGGGCCGGCGTTACACCGTGGCCAGCCTGCAGGAGCGCGATCCCAAGCTGCTGCTGTTTCTGCACGGCGCTGGCATCGGGCCCGGCAAGAGCCTGCGCGTGATGAGTCAGAACTACGACCAAACCGTTTCGATTGAGCTGCCTACGGGAAATTCGATTTTGGGAAGGCCGGCCGCGGAGGCGGTGTGGCTGCGGCCGGAACGTTCATCGTAATTTAACATAAAAGAATTGCATTAACCGCAATTAAGAAGTTGTGGCATACTGGGGTTGATGGATCCTCGCGATCCCTTGCCGAAAGCTATGTCCACAACTGAAGTCATTTCCCGAACCGTGGCCACCGAGCCCTCTTTGCCGGAGGTGCATGCCAGTGTGAGCATCTCGCGCTCGCCGTGGTACTGGCGGCGGCTGCTGGGGTTTCTGGGACCGGGATTTCTGATCTCCGTGGGCTACATGGACCCCGGCAACTGGGCCACCGACATTGCCGGCGGCTCGCGGTTCGGCTACACGCTGCTGTTCGTCATCATGGCCTCGAACCTGATGGCGATTCTGCTGCAGAGCCTGAGCCTGAAGCTGGGCGTGGCCACGGAACGCGACCTGGCGCAGCTTTGCCACGAGAGCTACGGGCGCGTGGCGAGCTTTGCGCTGTGGATCCTGGCGGAGATCGCCATCGCGGCCTGCGACCTGGCCGAGGTGATCGGCTCGGCCATCGCGCTGAACCTGCTGTTCCACATTCCGCTCTTCTACGGCGTGCTGATTACCGGCGCTGGACGTGCTGCTGATTCTCCTGTTGCAGCGCTGGGGCTTCCGCTACGTGGAGGCGCTGGTCATTACGCTGATCGGCACCATCATCGCCATGTTCGGCGTGCAGATGTTTCTCTCCCGGCCGGATTACTGGCCGGTGTTGCGCAACCTTGTTCATTCCCTCGCCCGCCATCGTCACCAACCCCGCCATGCTCTACATCGCCATTGGCATTCTGGGCGCGACGGTGATGCCGCACAACCTCTACCTGCACTCCTCGATCGTGCAGAGCCGCAAATACAAGCGCACGCCGCAAGGCAAGCGCGAGGCCATCCATATGGCCAACGTCGACTCGGCGCTGGCGCTCATGATCGCGCTGTTTGTGAACGCGGCCATTCTGATCGTGGCAGCGGCGGTCTTCCATCGCAGCGGGACTCTTCGAATGTGGCCGCCATTCAGGACGCCTACAAGCTGCTCAGCCCGCTGCTGGGCGCGGCGGGCGCGAGCACGCTGTTCGCCATCGCCCTGCTGGCCAGCGGACAGAACTCCTCGATCACCGGCACGCTGGCCGGGCAGGTGGTGATGGAAGGCTTCATCCACATCCGGCTCTCGCCCTGGCTGCGCCGGCTGATCACGCGCTCCCTGGCCATCATTCCCACCATCATCGTGGTCGCGATTAGCGGCGAGCAGGGAACCGAGAAGCTGCTCATCCTGAGCCAGGTGATTCTCTCGCTGCAATTGAGCTTCGCCGTGGTTCCGCTGGTGATCTTCACCGGCGACCGCGCCAAGATGGGCGAGTTTGTGAATGGCCGCTGGCTGCAAGGGCTGGCCTGGTTTACGGCCGCTCTGATTGCTGCGCTCAATGCGTGGCTGCTGATCCAAACCGCCATGGGCCGCTAGGTTCAAACATTTTCCGGAGATTGGTTTTTGAAATATCAACAGACAAGCCGGCATTTCCTTATCTATCTTCTCTTGTTAACGTCAGTTAACTGCTCTAAGTTAGCCGCGCAAAGCGGCACCTCGAGCGCGATCTCAGGTACGGTGGCGGATGCGACCGGAGCGGTGGTGGTCAATGCCGAAGTCTCGGCAACCGACATCGACACCAGGGCCGCGCGCACCATGCTGACGGATCGCGACGGAGGCTTTTTGTTTTCCCAGGTGAATCCCGGCACGTATGAGGTTAGGGTGCAGGCGAAAGGCTTTGCTGTCTCAACATCCGCACCAACGCCTGTCGGCGTGGGCCGGACCGTCACGCTGAACTTCTCGCTCCAAATCAGTTCCGCGACGCAGACCGTGGAGGTCACCGGGCACCAGGGCCTGTTGACCCTCGCTAATCCCAACACCACCACGACGATCGCCGCCAAGACCATCGAAAACCTGCCCAATCCAGGGCAGGATCTTACGTATGTCGCGCAATTCGCGCAGGGCGCTCTGATGAATACGGCCGGCTCCTCGAGCGATGCCAAAGCCCCGGGCGGCTATGGCAACGTGGAGTTCAACGGGCTCCCGGCGACCTCGAACGGCTACATTCTCGACGGCTACGACTCCAACGATCCCTGGCTGGGTCTGAATATCGGCCTTTCCACAAACCTTGTCATCGGGCTGGATGCAGTCCAGGAGTCGACCGTCAACACCAACTCGTTCGCCGTCGATCAGGGCCGTTATGCCGTGGCGCAGGTGAACTACTTCACCAAGTCCGGCACCAACGCGTTTCACGGCGATGCATATGAGCTGTGGAATGGCTCGCTGTTCAACGCGGAGGATTATTTTCTCCACGCCAACGACTCACCGGGAAACATTGCCAAAAAGCCGCGGTCTGTCGTGAATGAGTTCGGCGTGAGCATGGGCGGGCCCATCCGCAAAAACAAGCTGTTCTTCTTCGCGCACTATGAGGGCATTCGCATCGCATTGCCCATCGTCACGCCAACCACCCTGCCGACGCCCGCCTATCAGCAATATGTGCTGGGGCAGCTTGCCACCGGCGGATATGATCCGGTCACGGGAACCAGTCTTCCGGCGCAACCGGCAGAGATTCCTTTCTATAAGAACATGTTCTCGCTGCTGCCGCCTCCCGGCGGGTCGCCGGTGGCGATCACAGCCTGCCCGCTGGACGTCTCCGGGAACCTGTTGCCCGCTCCGGCAAATGGCGCTTTGCTCGACGGCAGCGGCTGCGCATCCCAGCAGCAGCGGTCTCTGAACAACAGCGACAGCGAGAACCTCATCGTGGTGAAGATCGATCACACCATCAACGCCAAAGACAGCGTATGGTACCGCTTCCAGCAGGACACGGGCCTGCAGGCAGAGTGGACCGATCCCATCAACTCCATCTTCAACTCCTATTCGCCGCAGCCGCAGCGCACGCTGGTTGTGGGCTACACGCACATCTTCAGCCCGAACCCTCGTGAATCAATTCAATCCCGGCGCGAGCTGGTACTCCAGCATCTTCGAGCCGAATAACTACGCGCAGGCGCTCGAGACGTTTCCCATCATGCTTACCTCGGGCAGCGACAGCGTGCCCTTCACGGCCATCGGCGGCCTGAACGATACGTTTCCGCAGGGGCGCAAGGTCACGCAGTGGCAGATCAACGACAACCTGACCTGGACGCGCGGGAAGCACACCTTGAACTTCGGCATCAATACGCGCCGTGTTGATACCAGCGACTACGACCTGGGAGAAGGCATTGTGCCCACCGTTGCCTTCAACGACCTGGCGGAGTTCACTTATGGAGCCGCATATACCGCCCAGCAGAGCTTCCCGGTCTCTCTGAAGGATCGGGTGGCCGTCGGCAACCTCGAATACTACGGGATGGACACCTACAAGCCTTCGGCGAAGACGACCCTGACCTACGGCATGCGCGTGACCTGGAACACCAACGTCACCAGTCCGCAAGGGCTCTTTGGCCGCATGGCCGGCTCCTTCCTGGATGCTTCGCATGAAGCCAATCAGCCGCTGAATCAGGTCATCCTGGGCAACGTTCACAACCTCTTTGCAGCGACGCCGCTGTTCATCTACCAGCCGCGCGCTTCGATCGCCTACCAGCTTCTTCCGCATACCGTGGTCCATGCCGGGTTCGGGGTCTTCAACGACATCATCCCGCAGCAGATTGCGGATAACGGCCTGATAAACGCTCCCAACGATCCCTCCTTTACCGGCGGTATCGGAGGACAGGTGGGCGGCCTGGGGATCGCTCCCGGCGTTCCCGGCAGCGCCGTGGACGCGGCAGCCAGCGCCAACACGTCGTTTCAGACAACTTTCAGCTCCGGCGGCGCGCCCTGCGCGGGCATCCAGCCGGGCGCTCCCACTTGTCCGCTGGCCGTCAGCCTGAATACCTTCCCCACGGGAACCCTCAAGACCCCGTACTACTACCAGTACAATCTCGGCGTCGAGCAGCAGATCGGCTCGCGCGGCGACCTGCGCGCCGACTACGTGGGCACGCGCGGACTGCACGAGCCCTACCAGGTGCAGCTCAACGGCTACCAGAACGTCTGCGACGGGTGCTTCGCGCCGTTCCCCTACCAGCGGCCGCTCGATCAGCGCTTTGGGAACGTCACCGAGTTCCAGACCGGCGCCAACAGCATCTACAACGGATTGCAGACCGTCTACACGCAGCAATGGGGCGGCTTGACGCTGCGCGCCAACTACACCTTCAGCCACTGCCTGGACGAAGTATCGAACGGAGGACTGCTCGCCTTCTCTACGCAGGGGCTGGAATCTCCGTTACCGGGAGAATTGAGCAAACAATATGCCAGTTGCGACTACGATGTGCGGAATAACATCTCCGCCTACGGAATCTATCAGGTGCCGTTCCACTCCAGTCACCCATTCCTGCGCCAGGTGCTCGGGGGATGGTCTTTTTCGGAGACGGGCTTTCTGCACTCCGGATTGCCCTTCAGCGTGCTGAGCCAGCAATACAGCGCCAACGGCAACGGCGTGCTGCAGGCGTCGAACCCCGCGCAGACCATCCAGTTCGCCGTGCCGAACTATGCCGACCGGGTGCCCGGCGTGCCGCTCTATCGAAAGACTCCCTATCCCGGCGTCACCATAGACGGAACGAAACAGTGGCTCAACCCCGATGCGTTCGTCTCCGTGGTCGATCCCACCACCGGCGCATGTTATACCGGCGTGCTGGGCGTGCAGAACGACAATCCAACCATCTGCCAGTTCGGCGACTCGGGCCGCAACTCAGTGCGCGGACCGCACTTCACGTATTCGGATATGTACATCACCAAGGAGTTTCCGATCCGGGAGGGAGTCAAGCTGCGCATCGACGGTCAGATGTTCAATGCATTCAATCACCCCAATTTTGCTCTGCCTACCACGGTCGAGGCCGGAGTGCCCGGTTCGGTTCCGGCAAAATTCGGAACGCTGCAGAGTGTAACGATGCCGCCGACGGGGCTGCTCGGCGTGGGGCTGGGCGGAGACAGCTCGCCGCGCATGATCGCCTTTCAGGCCAGAATCGAGTTCTGACGGCGCCTGCGATACGCGTGGACCAGGGTTTGCACGCGGCGTTACCGAAGCCAAGCGCGGCGCTCACCCGTCATTCTTTTTCTTGCGGCGCGCTCCGCGTCGTGCTTCAATTGCATTGACTTCCTCGCGCCCGGCCCCCACCGCCGATGGGGCGGACGCCTACGAGGAATCGGGTGCACGAACCATGAGCGACGCCAGCAAACCCGAGCCGAATGAGCAGCCAACCCCACAGTCTAGCTATCAAGTTGTGCCCAGCGCGGAGAAAGTCAATCCGGCGGATCTCTATGAATTTCACGCCCCATTGGAACCGCCCGCGGCGCCGCCGCCCTCCAGGCCGAAATCGGCACCCTCCAGGCTCAGAGCCAACCTGCTGTTTGCCGTAATCGGAATCGCGTGCGCGGCTCTCCTCGGTCTTGCCGTCGCGACCCTCAGCAAGCCCAAGCCACCGGCTCTTTACATCGATCTGGGCACCGCGAGGTTCGACGCAGCTGGGCTGGGAGGCCGTCTGATTGCGCGATGGACGGGTAGTCCCGCATATGAGCTCTTTCTAGATCCCCTGGATCAGGACGGGGATCCCGGTTTTGAGGCCGTGGCCCAGGACCCGCCCCGCCAGCTTACGCTCACCATCCGCTTGCTCGATTCTTCGGGTGGCGTGGCCTGCGAGAAGATGATTCTTCTTCCCGCTCCCGCGCCGCAAGGGACTCTGCGGGACCCCGCGCAGGCTTTAGCGCCCCAGATCACGCCTTCCGGAGACACAGCGGTCAATGTGACCGGCAACGATGGAAAAATCGATGAGATCGATCTTACCGGCTCGCTGCCTTGTTCGGAAAAGGCATACCGGCTGCTCGCCGGATGGGATTTCTCCACCAACTTCCCCACGGTTCAAGAGCAGCAGGATT
The DNA here is from genome assembly GCA_963808795.1 of uncultured Acidobacteriota bacterium. Taxonomy (GTDB): domain Bacteria; phylum Acidobacteriota; class Terriglobia; order Terriglobales; family Acidobacteriaceae; genus Telmatobacter. The sequence goes on along the minus strand of CAWEGL010000013.1, from coordinate 3,729 downwards.
GGCTCAAGCACAAGGGTAAGCGGGCGGAGAGCCTGAAATCCCACCACGCCCGCCGGTTCGCCCAGCCGATCCTCAACCTGCCTGCTCCCATTGAGGGCGACGACGTGATCGTCGGCGACAACCCTTCAAACGGAACCCTGAGTACCAGCGGGGGCTTGGTTTTTCTCGTCAAACCTGGCGCCGCGCGCAACCGCTCGGCCGGGTGGCAGATCTTCCCCGCCCCCATTCACTATCGCTGCGACAAGAAAGGATTCTGCATCCTCACCCGAACCCGTTCGGACACGGTCCTGCAGGCGCGTCTGCTGAAATGACAGCGATCAGTAGTCAGTGGTCAGTGGTCAGCACGAAGTGATTCAGGAATGTGCTTTCAGGTTTCAGCCGTCAGCCTAAACGAACCGTAGGCGCCGGCAACTGCCAACCGATCACTGACCACCGACCACTGGTTTACCATGGTTGCGATGCACGTTCTCTCCGCAGCCGAGATGGAGGCTTGCGACCGCGCCACCACGGAGCGGTACGGGATTCCGTCGCTCGACCTGATGCGCGCGGCGGCGGCGGCCGTGGCGGCCGTGGCGCGGCAGCAGTTTCCCCGGGCGCGGCGCGTGACCGTGCTGTGCGGCCGGGGCAATAACGGCGGCGACGGCATGATGGCGGCGCGGCTGCTTGTGGACGCGGGGTTGGACGTGACCACGCTGCTGATTGGCGCCGCGGGCATTCCGAAAGGCGATGCCGGCGTGGCGTGGAACGAGCTGACAAGCCCCATGCACGGCCGCGTGTGCGCGGTGACCAGCGAGGCCGAGCTTGAACGGCACAAGGACGCGCTCGACGCCGATCTGATTGTGGACGCGCTGCTGGGCACGGGGTTCAAGCCGCCGCTCAAGGGCATGGCGCTGGCGGCGCTCGAATGGGTGCGGGCGAGGTCGCCGCGGCGATCGCCGATTCTGGCCCCCATCCTGGCTATCGATCTGCCCTCAGGCTGGCCCGCCGACGAGACCAGCGCCACGGTGGGCGACCTGGTCTTTCCCGCCGATGCGGTGGTGACTTTCACCGCGCCCAAACCGGCGCACGTCTTTGGGCAGTTGACGCGGAGATGGGACCAGCCCATCGTGGTGGCGCCCATCGGCTCGCCGGATGAGGCGATGGGCTCGACGCTGGGGATCGATTGGGCCGGCTCGGCGCTGGCGCTGGCGCAGACGCCGCGCGTGGCCGCGGCCAACAAGGGCAACTTTGGCCACGTGCTGGTGGTGGGCGGAAGCTTTGGCTCGGCAGGCGGAAAGTCCGGCGCGCCGGCGATGGCGGCTCTGGCGGCGTTGCGGGCCGGGGCGGGACTGGTCACCGCGGCGGTTCCCGAGCCGGCGCTGGCGGCGGTGGCCGCAGTGGCGCCCGAGCTAATGACCTGGCCGCTGGAACCGGCCGCGAGCGGACAGATCGCGGCGAAAAATCTAGCGCCCGAATTCCTGAGCACTCTCTTGGCCGGAAAGACGGTGCTTGCCATTGGCCCAGGAATGGGACAGAGCGCGGAGACCATCAAATTCACCACGGGACTGCTCTCGGCCATGAAAATCCCCGCGGTCATCGACGCGGATGCGTTGAATATTCTCGCCGCCAAGCCCGTTCTGCTCGCAAAACTCGCCAAAGGCCGCACGCTGGTGCTCACGCCGCACCCCGGCGAGATGGCGCGGCTGGCGGGAATCACCGTCGCCGAGGTGCAGGCCAACCGGCTGGAGGCGGCGCGCGGATTTGCTCAGCGCATGGGCGTCACGCTGGTGCTCAAAGGCGCGCGCACGCTCGTCGCGCATCCCGACGGCCGCGTGGCCGTGAACACCAGCGGCAATCCGGGCATGGCTAAAGGCGGCAGCGGCGACGTGCTGACGGGATTGATTGCCGGGCTGCTGGCGCAGTACCCAGACGAGCCCGCGCGCGCGGTGGAGGCGGCGGTTTATCTGCACGGGCTGGCGGCCGATTTGGCCGTGCGCAAAACCGGCGAACACGCCCTGCTGGCCACTGACAGCCTTCGCTTTCTGGCGCGCGCCTTCCGCTTTGAGGGCTGCGGCTTTCCGAAGGGCGGCTCGAACGGATATGTTTGGTTGCAGGGGCATCGCGCGCAGCGGCGCTCCACGAGGGCTGGGAATGACGAATGCAGCAACCGCGCAAGGCAGGATGTACGAGTTCACCACTGAGAGCGGCGCGGACACCATCGCGGTGGGGCGCAAGCTGGCGCGGCTGCTCAAGCCGCCGCAACTGCTGCTGGTGCGCGGCGAGCTGGGCACCGGCAAGACCACCCTGGTGAAGGGCATCGTGCAGGAGCTTGACGCCGCCGAGCCCGACGAGGTAACCAGTCCCACGTTTACGCTGATTCACGAGTATGACGGATCGTTGGACGGCCAGCCCGTGAAGCTCTATCACCTGGATGTATACCGGCTTGAAGGCGAGCGGCAACTGGAGACGCTGGGTCTGGATGAGCTGCTGACGCCCGAGGCGCTGGTGCTGGTGGAGTGGGGCGAGAAGTTCAAAAGCATCCGCAAGCGCGCGACCGGCGAGATCGCCATTACTTCAGAAGGCGGAGACGTGCGCAAGATTACGGTGACGCTCAAAGAGTAGCGCAGGCCAAAGCTCAACAGTCCGCGGCGTAAGTCGAGTTTTGAAAGGGCACGGATTCACAGGCTGCGGAAAAGCTCTACCAGGAGCGAGGTTTTGAAAGGGCACGGATTTATCCGTGCCGTAAAAGTCGCAAAATCGACCAGGGCTTTAGCCCCTGAGGGATGCTTTTAACGCGCGCTGACTTTCACTACAGGCTGTAAAGACCGCGCGGGCCAAGGGTTGTGGATGAGGCGCGCTCAAGGGAAACTGCCTGGGGCGCAAACGATATAGCATTTTCGGAAATGGTGTAGACCGAAACCACGACTGCCGAGTGGATTTTTCCCAAAAAAATCCACATCCTCGGTTCTCAACAGTCCACAGTGTTTCCGAAAATGCCGTAGAGCTTACAAAGAAAGGATCTCAAATGGAGCGCAATCTGAAGCAATTCCGGGTTTTGGTAACGCCGACCTCGTACGGGGCTTATGACAAGAGCCTCTGCACGGAGCTGGAGGAGGCGGTTGGCAAGGTGACGTATAACGACCGCGGACGCGCGCTCACCTCCGTCGAGCTGAAGGAACTGCTGCCGGGTTACGACGGAATGATCGCCGGAGTGGACAAGCTGGACCGCGCCGCTATCGAATCGGCGGACCGGCTCCAAGTGATCTCGCGCTACGGGGTGGGCGTAGACAGCGTAGATCTGGAAGCGGCGGCCGCGAAAGGGATCACGGTGACCTACACGCCGCACGCCATGACGTCTTCGGTGGCGGAACTGGCGATCGGATTGCTGCTCAGTCTGGCGCGCTCGATTCCCCAGTCGAGCGCGCAGGTGCGCGAAGGCAAGTGGCCGCGGCTGCGCGGCAGGTGTATCGAGGGTTCGGTCATCGGCCTGCTGGGTTTTGGCGCCATCGGAAAAGAAGTGGCGCGGCGGTTGCAGCCGTGGCGAGCCACGATTCTGGCCTACGATCCGTTTGGCGATGAGAACCTGGCGGGCTCGCTGAATGTTCGGCTGGTGGGGCTGGACGAGCTGATTCGCGAGGCGGATTTTCTCTCGCTGCACGCGCCGCTGATCCCAGAGACAAGGGGCTTGGTGAATGCCGAGTTCCTGGCGCGCATGAAGAAGGGCTCCTACCTGGTGAACGCGGCGCGCGG
>CAWEGL010000012.1:0-9392 GCA_963808795.1 uncultured Acidobacteriota bacterium | reverse complement strand
AGTAGTTCTGGATGGCGAGGGCTTCGAGGTAATCGCGCATCATGATCTCCAGCGGGATTGCTGGCGGCGCTTTCTGTTTGCGTGGCGTGACAACGCGGGCCATTATGCCCTCTTTCTTGCTGCCGTTGTTACGATGCAGCGCGGCTACGACGGCATCTTTTTGCGTCTTTCCCCAACAGTGCTTTTCAGCTCTTTCTCGTAAAAAGAGCCTTTACCCCCGATGGATACTGGCGATTCGTCTCCCCGCGATTCCCCCGCTACCGGGCCGTTTTGGCCCCGTTTTTGACCCCGCGTTTTCCCGCTCTGGCCCCGCGAAGTTGCCATAGTACTTGTACCCGCCCAGCTTCGCCACCCCCAGATTTTCGATGTCGATCAGACCCGCCATTACAGGCTTGCCGACGTCGGCCTCGATGGCGAAGGCAAGCTCGTAAACGAAGCTCTGGCCGTCTCCGCCGCGATGAGCCAGCAGATACTCCAGTTCCTCCAGCCGCCCCAGATGCAGGCGCAACTGCGTATCGCCCCAGCCGGTCGCCTCGCGCACGTCGCGCCGCGAGAAGCGGTAATCGGCCCGCTCGATCCGCTGCGGCTTGCACTCGCCGTGACCATCGCATCGACAAGCAGCAACAGCCGCCGCGTCTGCGGCGGCAGCTCGTCGAGCGAACGGCCCGAGAACCTCCGCCGTCAGCCGGTTGGCAACCGCGATGTCGCCGAGCGCGACTTCGATGTATTCGATGGTCTTGCCATTGTGCTCGACCGTCTGCCGGGGCCGCTGATGCTGATGCAACAGGGCGATGGTGCGGATGAGGGTCAGATACTTGGTGTGGTCGCGCCTGGTCCGCGTCTGGCTGTCGAGGAAGGTCAGCCCTGGCGCGTAGGGATTCACGACCGAGACGGGCTTCAACAGCCGCTGTGCGTTGCGATGCAAGCGCAGCAACTCGTCGCGGTCCTTGCGGCGCAACAGACCCTCGATGGTCTGGGATTCGCGCTGTATCCGGTGGATAGCCTGGGTCTGCGCCCGCTCTTCGTTCACCGTCAGCACAAGGCAGCGATTCAGCAGTTCCTCGTCGATGTCGATCGCCGTCGTGGTCAGGAAGATCATCACCGGACCCTTGACGCGGTACTGATGCGTGAGAAGCCGCCCCGTTGCCGGGTCCTTGCCCGTGCTGGCGATAGTTAACTCACCCTCCGACTGCAACAGCTTCAAGGCATAGGCCGCGCTGTGCGCGCCCTCTTCCTCCACGATGGCCAGCACCTTGTGCTGGAGATCGTTCTCGCCCATGTAGAACAGCGATTGCCCCGTCATCGCGGAGTATTGGACACGCTGCTCCTCCGGCACGAAGGCCAGCACAGCATCCATCAGCGAACTTTTGCCCGCTGCCGATGAAGACTGCACCATCACCGCCAGGGGCTCCGACAGATGCCGCGACACCACGCCCAGATAGCTGACGAGTTTGTTGGTCTCCTCACCCACAACGCCGCACCTGGCGAAGTCTTCCACGATGCGGTCGAGCAGGCGCGGATCGCGCAGCAGAGCCAGCGCCTCGGCCCGCTCTTCTTCGGTCAGCGTGATTGCCTTTTCCTTCGGTGCGAGCGCCTGCTTGATCTGCTCGTCCTGCATCTCTTCGAGCTTCATCAACACCCGGCCCAGGTCGCGCCGGATGACTTCTTCCTTGATTCCCAGTTCCTCGGCGGCCTGTTTCATGAACACGCCGCGCTGCCGCGCCGAGTAAAGGTCCAGCGTGTCCACGTGGAAGGCTTGCTCGCCGCGCGGCGTCGCGCCCGAGACAAGAACATTGACCTTCAACAGTTCGTAACTCATATTCTTGGCCAGCCCGCGCACCCGGTAACGGCGGTTGCCCTGCTGCAGGAAGATGTCTTCGCCGCGCATTTCCACGGGCACATCGATCACGGGCGGCGCGGGCGCTGCCGCTGGCTCTGTCGGCACAACCGGCTCCGGTTCGGCGGCTAAGGAAAAAACCTCTTCTGTCGGCACGGCAACGGCGGGCGCGTCGGCCGTCGGCATGGTCGCCGCGATTGGATCTGGCTCCGGCAACTCGTTCTCGATCTTTTTTCTTTAGCCGCTGCTTTTGCTGGCTCTGGCTCGATCACCGGCTCGGCCACGATGACAGGCTCCAATACGCGCGGCGCCACGCGCCCCATTGCCCGCTGACCCTTGCCCAGCCACTCGGCCTTGTTCAGCAACACACCCAGGCTCTTGGCCGCGGGCGTCACCTTGCGCGCGTATTCGTTCGCGTCCATGCCCTTCGGGAACTGCACCCGGAAGCACTCGATTCCCATCTCGATCAGTTCCTCGGCCAGCTTTGCCGCTGCGCCGTCGCCCGCTTCGTCGCGGTCGTAGGCGATGTACACCCGCTCCGTGCCGTGCTTCTCGAAGGCCGCGCGATGATCGTCTGTGAAGCCGTTCACGCCGTAGCTGGCCGTTACGTTGCGGATGCCCGCGACCCAGAACGTGAGCGCATCGATTAGCGCCTCGCACAGGATGATTTCCTTCGACGCGGACAGCGCCTCTTCGTTCCACACGCCCCGGTGCACCCCTGGCAGATAGAGATGGTCCGGCGTCCCTTCGCGCAGGTTCGGCGTGATCTTCCGGCCATACACCTCGACGGCCTCGCCGGAAGCATTGAACACCGGGATAACGATTGATCCGTTGAAGTGCTCGTGCCCGCTCTCCCGGTAGATGCCCAGCCGTTGCAGACGCCCGCGCATCTCCGCGCCGGCGGCGCGGTTCTTCGCCGGCAGGCGATACCCCAGCGTCCGGTTGGCGAAGCCCAGCCGGAAGCGGTCGATCATCTCCGAAGACTGGAGGCCGCGCGACTCCAGATATTTCAGCGCCTCCGGCGACTGCTTCAACGACTCGTTGTAGTAGTCCACCACCTGCAACAGCAGCGCCCGGTCGTCCGCCTCCCGCTCGACCGGCGGCGGCAGCTTGGGCACCGTGCTCTTTTTCACCGGCTGCACCGGAGCGGCGGCTAAAGAAAAATGATCCTCTTTGAGAAGCTCGACCGCATGGCGGAAGCTCACCCCCTGCGCTTTCATCACCCAGTCGATGGCCGTTCCGCCCATGTTGCACGCGCCCAGGCAGTGCCAGAGATTTTTGGCCGGAGTGATAACCAGCGACGGGTTGCGGTCGTCGTGGAACGGGCACTTGCCCACAAGGTCGGCCCCGTGCCGCGTCAGCTTCACGCCCTGCGCCTCGGCCAGCCGCTGCACAGAGATTTCCTTCTTTAGCCGCTCGACTTCCTGCTCCGGGATTCGCGCCATTTTCCGCCCTCCGCCGAAAAAACCTGTCAAGCAGTTTTTTCAGTTTTTTGCGTTTTTCATACCGTTCGCAAGTATACACGCGATACGTGTATACTTGCAGCGGATTCAGGGAGAGCAAAAAAATGGACCTTACAATTACCCCTGTCATGCCAGCCAAGAAGCCTTCGCAAAACGCGTTCGGTCAACGCCTCGTTGCTCTCAGACAAGCGCGCGGCCTCACTCAGGTCCAGCTTGCCAAGGCTACGGGCATGACTCAGAGGGCCATCTCCTACTACGAGATCGAGGCCGAGTTCCCGCCCGCTCCGGCGCTCATCACGCTTGCCCAGGCTCTTGAGGTCACAACAGACGAACTGCTCGGCGTACAGCCCGCCACGCCCACAGAGCGCGCGCCATCCAACAAGCAGCGGCTTTGGAAGAGATTTCAGAAGATGGAAGTGCTGCCGACGAAGGACCAGAGAGCCGTGATTCGGCTGATTAACTCGCTGGCTGGCAGTGCGCAGGCGGAGGCCCGTTAGCCCTCACAACCATTGACCGCGCACGCGCCACGGCGCACGATAGAGAAGAGAGATTTTCCCGATGGCAACCGTCGCAACCAACCCGAAGCAGCAGGCCCACGAACTCATCGATCGCATATCCACCGCGCAGGCCTCCGCCGTCGTCACCCTGATTACAACCATGCTCGATCCGGTGGACCGCGCCATCGCCAACGCCCCCTTCGAGGACGAACCGATCAGCGACGAAGAGAACCGCGCCGTGGCCGCTTCCAAGGCCTGGCTCAAGGATCACGATCCCATCCCCAACGAGGAAGTCCTGGCCGAGTTCGGCCTGACCGCCGAAGACTTTGAGCGCATGGGACAGACGCCGCTCGAACCTGAACCGCACCACCCCGGACAGTGAGCATGGGCAAGAAGAGCGTTGCCTGGACCGACCAGGCCAAGGCCGATCTGCGCGCCATCGACCAGCCCACGGCGCTGCATATCCTGCGCGTCATCGCCCGCTACCTCGCTTCCGGCGAAGGCGACGTGAAGCGCCTCCAGGACATCAAGCCGCCCGAGATGCGGCTGCGCGTCGGCGACTACCGCGTGCGCTTCTACGACTACGGCGACTCCATCCTCGTCCTGGCTGTCAAGCATCGCCGCGAAGCCTACCGCTGAACGGTCCTCGATCCGGCCCCGAACGATGGCCGGACCTGACTCGAACCGATGCTGCACAGGGCTGCACAGCGTCCGGCTTGCATTCGATTTCGGTTCGAGGACGGGCCGCGCAGCGGCCCCGCTAAGCCGTCAGGCTTAGGGATGGTGTCTACGTTCAACACTGCGCTGCTGGCCGTGCTGATGCCGCTCCTGGCCGGGATTCAGCCCTTGCGCCCGAAGTGCCGCTCGAACAGTTCCCGCGATAGCCGCTCGCCCTCTGCGCTCAGCACGACAGACTTGGCCTTGCTCTTCGGATCGGAGATGTAGCCCTTGGCGTGCAGCCGGTCCATTGCAACCCAGTCGTGCCCCTTCCACGCGCGGCCATCGCCGGTCTGCGTCAGCCACAGCAGCGCCAGCACCATCTCGTCCACCTTGTCCTGGTCGTAGTCCATGCCCCGGCTCCTTGGCACGATGCTATCCCGACACGCCGCCGTCATGCTCCTCATGTGGAACATGAGAAAAAGACATTTTTCTCATAGCTGTAAAACAGCCGCAGCGAGGATGGCAGTCAAGGGCGCGCCGCTCTCCAGCGCGTTCATCGAAGCGAAGCGGAGACCCTTGACGGCCACCGCAGCGGAGGCTACGCGGCGTCAGCCGCGCCCCCGATGCCGGTTCCAGCTTCGATCTTTTGTTTTCAACACGTTTACGCCAGAGCAACCTTGGTTACCGCGCCGGTAACCGCAAGCCGCCCGGCTTCGATTGAACTGCTTGATTCTGCTCGCGTTGACGCGCGTAAACACGTAAACGCCAGTGTTTTCGCAGGTCCGGGCTGCATCCAACTGGCGCTGCTCACGTTAACCGCAGAGGAACCGAAGGTTCCTCTGCAGCAACCCGCTGGGGGTGACGTGTCGCAGCGTACACCCGATGCCGTAGGCAGCGACGCTCTTCGGATAACGGCCCGGACACGGAACTGCGCGCCGCCACAGACAGCAAGGCCGCCTCGAAGAGACGGCCTGCGGGCGGATGACCATCGACTCATGGGTAGCAAGCCGACGGCGGCTTCGGACCGGCTGGCAGCTCTGCTCTGGAGCTCTGCGCCGATTCATCCGGGGCGACTTTGACCAGGAAGGTAAACCCCGCTAACATCGGCTCCCCTTGCTGATCCTTACGTGGACTCCACTTCACGTCAGCGAAGCGTAGCGTGAGGAGCATTCCGCGGAGCTTAAAGCGCCGGTCGGTGCTGTACTCCGGGTAGTTGAGGCATTCCCCTCGAAGCTGGGCCGCACGCATCCTGCCCCGATTCCACCAGTCCGTGCTCAACTCGTTCTTGGTGTCTGCGGCCAGCAGATTGCCACTCGTGCGGGTTGTCCCTTTGACCGCAAACAACGCGCACTGGAAATCCCCCGAGAAGTTCATCTCTGATTCGTCTTCATAGTTCCCGTTGTGGCATTCCAGCTTGTAGGTCGGAACGCCGTCGCTGGCCTTGATGAACGCGACGAACGGCGTATCCGCGTTGTTCTGTCCGGGATTGATGAAAACCTTCTTTTCCTCCAACGGTCGGATGGTCGGCCATTTGCTTGACTGGGCGAACAGGTTCGCCGCAGATACCAGAACAAGGGCAAGAGAACCGATTTTAAGTGTCGTCTTCATTACGGCACCTGCACTGTCCCCGCCGGGCAACCGACGGCGCTGGGAGCCGTAATCGTTACGGCAGTGGTTCCAAAGTCCTGTGGTGCTCCCGGCAACTCCAGAATCAGCTTTCCGGGATTCAACTGCATCAGGTCCGTCTGAACATTTGAGTTTGCGGGGAAACCCGTCGGCGGTGCTCCACCCATCACGTCAACAATCCCTGTGAACGAATAATTGACGCTCGGAAAGACTCCGCTGATTTGATTGAGATACGGTCGTAAGAATGCCTTACTCGGCCCCCATTGGCTCGGAATGACAGCAGCTCCATTCGCAGTCACCGGGAAGTTGCCAACACTCGCCCCGGAGAATCCACCCGGATGCCCGATGGTTGCTGAATTACCCTGGAGAACCCTTGCCGATCCACTGCATTTCACGGTCCCGTTATTTGGGGCAACAACCGTGCCCGACACGATTTCAGACCACCCGAACTGCAAGCCTATTGCGGTTCTGGAGTTACAGACGAACTGCCCCGGATGCGATGCAGGATTCCAACTGTGAACCCCATGACGCGGTTTTTCGCTTAGCTGCGGCATCGCGGCTGGAAGCGGCTCCGGGAACGGTGTCGAAAAGGCTGGCTGCATGTTGCTCAGATTGTACGGCTTCGGGAGCCGGGAAGCCGAGCGGATTCTGTGAGGGATTGGGCAGCGGATCGGAGGCGGATTCCGCGCCGGGAGCAAGGCCGATTCCAGGCAGAGTTGATTTTTCTTTAGCCGCTAAAAACAGCAGCTAAGAGAAGAACATTGGAAGGTCTATTCGCGGTCGTCTTCGGCCTCTTCGGCGAGCATCTGGAAGAGCTTTTCCGCCTCTGGATCGGGAGCCTTCCGGGGAGCGTTTTCGTTGTGTCCGAGATGGGCTGCGGGATGGGTTGCGGCGTGGACCTGTTGCAGCGTTCGGATGGCGACGTGGGTATAGATTTGCGTCGTCTCCAGCTTCACGTGGCCGAGGATTTCCTGGATGAAGCGGATGTCGGCTCCGTTCTCGTGCATCAGCGTGGCCATCGTGTGACGGAAGAGATGGCAGGCCCCGGTTTTGCCCAGCTTGGCGGCGTCGATCCGCGCCTTGACGTTCGAGGTCATGTGATCGAGGCAGAACGGCTCGCCCTGCGCCGTGAGGAATACGGTCATGTCGTCCGGCTCGATTGCGAGTTGTGGACGCGCCTCGCGGATGTATTTCTCAAGCCATGCGATGGCCCGTTCGCCGATGGGAACGTAGCGGTCCTTCTTGCCCTTGCCCTGGCGAACCAGCACCACGCCCCGGTCGAGCGAGAGGTCGTAGAGCTTGAGCGCGACGATCTCCCCGCGACGGATGCCGGTCGAGTACAGCACCTCGATGAGGGCCCGGTCGCGCAGGCCGATGGAATCGGCCACGTCGCAGAGCTGGAGGATTTGTTCGACCTCCTGGGCGGAGAAGATGTTTTTGGGCAGCGGTTGCCCCAGCTTGGGCAGTTCCAGTTCCGATGCCGGGTTGTGCAAGAGATGATTACGCCGTGTCATCCACCGGAACCACATGCGCAGCGGGACCAGGCGCGAGTGCTGCGAACGGAAGCTCATCGGCTCGCCGTTCTTCTTGCGGTAGAGGAACAGGTAACGCTGATAGCGTTCGAGGATGGGCCGCGTGACCTCGACCGGATCGGCGATGCCGCGCTCCCGGCACCATTGGATGAACTGGCGAAGCAGGAACTCGCGGTTGCCGATGGTCTGCTCGGAGTAGTTCTGGATGGCGAGGGCTTCGAGGTAATCGCGCATCATGATCTCCAGCGGGATTGCTGGCGGCGCTTTCTGTTTGCGTGGCGTGACGACGCGGGCCATTACTTGCCCTCTTTCTTGCTGCCGTTGTTACGATGCAGCGCGGCTACGACGGCATCTTTTTCCGTCTCTTCCCCAACAGTGCTTTTCAGCTCTTTCTCGTAAAAAGAGCCTTTACCCCCGATGGATACTGGCGATTCGTCTCCCCGCGATTCCCCCGCTACCGGGCCGTTTTGGCCCCGTTTTGACCCCGCGTTCTCCCGCTCTGGCCCCGCGAAGTTGCCATAGTACTTGTACCCGCCCAGCTTCGCCACCCCCAGATTTTCGATGTCGATCAGACCCGCCATTACAGGCTTGCCGACGTCGGCCTCGACTGGCGAAGGCAAGCTCGTAAACGAAGCTCTGGCCGCGTCCGCCGCGATGAGCCAGCAGATATTCCAGTTCCTCCAGCCGCCCCAGATGCAGGCGCAACTGCGTATCGCCCCAGCCGGTCGCCTCGCGCACGTCGCGCCGCGAGAAGCGGTAATCGGCCCGCTCGATCCGCTGCCGCTTGCACTCCGCCGTGACCATCGCATCGACAAGCAGCAACAGCCGCCGCGTCTGCGGCGGCAGCTCGTCGAGCGAACGGCCCAGAACCTCCGCCGTCAGCCGGTTGGCAACCGCGATGTCGTCGAGCGCGACTTCGATGTATTCGATGGTCTTGCCATGGTGCTCGACCGTCTGCCGGGGCCGCTGATGCTGATGCAACAGGGCGATGGTGCGGATGAGCGTCAGATACTTCGTGTGGTCGCGCCTGGTCCGCGTCTGGCTGTCGAGGAAGGTCAGCTCCTGGCGCGTAGGGATTCGACGACCGAGACGGGCTTGAAGAGCCGCTGTGCGTTGCGATGCAAGCGCAGCATCTCGTCGCGGTCCTTGCGGCGCAACAGACCCTCGAGCGTCTGGGATTCGCGCTGTATCCGATGGATAGCCTGGGTCTGCTCCCGCTCTTCGTTCACCGTCAGCACAAGGCAACGATTCAGCAGTTCCTCGTCGATGTCGATCGCCGTCGTGGTCAGGAAGATCATCACCGGACCCTTCGACGCGGTACTGATGCGTGAGAAGCCGCCCCGTTGCCGGGTCCTTGCCCGTGCTGGCGATAGTTAACTCACCCTCCGACTGCAACAGCTTCAAGGCATAGGCCGCGCTGCGCGCCCTCTTCCTCCACGATGGCCAGCACCTTGTGCTGGAGATCGTTCTCGCCCATGTAGAACAGCGATTGCCCCGTCATCGCGGAGTATTGGACACGCTGCTCCTCCGGCACGAAGGCCAGCACAGCATCCATCAGCGAACTTTTGCCCGCTGCCGATGAAGACTGCACCATCACCGCCAGGGGCTTCGACAGATGCCGCGACACCACGCCCAGATAGCTGACGAGTTTGTTGGTCTCCTCACCCACAACGCCGCACCTGGCGAAGTGCTTCCACGATGCGGTCGAGCAGGCGCGGATCGCGCAGCAGAGCCAGCGCCTCGGCCCGCTCTTCTTCGGTCAGCGTGATTGCCTTTT